>NZ_FKII01000001.1 GCF_900078745.1 Candidatus Ichthyocystis sparus
CATACCCAATTTACCCAATCTGCTGAAGTGTGGTTATTAGTAAGCAATTTACATATGTGTGTAACTTTTCCTAAGTGAGCTAATTGGTTCTATGTCTGCAGTCTACTTATAGGCGATTATAGTTATATACAGGCAGATAATTGTAGATGGTGAAAGAAACAGACACCCGCGGCAGTTGTAATAACAAACTTAACATGAACGCTTATTCTGTTCCCATAGAATAGGGGATATTCTACCTATACTTGGGCATATAAGCTGTACATGATTGCTATTTCCAGCCTATTTGGCGTTGTACCCGACCTATTGCTGCTCCCAAAACCACCAGTACTGGAAAATCTCTTACATTTTTATCGCCCTCTTTTCATTCATCAGCATCAGCAGCTAGAAAATGTCTATGACATTTCGAAAATTTTCCGGCTTTGGGGTAATTGTATGCCGTACATTATTATCTCTTTTGTCGTTAAGTTTTTCTTTGTCTCTCCTGTGTTCTGCTTTTAGTTTTGCACCCAATTATTGAAGCTGGGGCTGCGGCTGATTAAGGGCGCACTGACCCTATACGATCTCTCCTCTTATATTCTTTGTTTCTACTTGAAGCGAATATGATTATAAGAGTCACAATTAGCACTAATGAGGACAAAAAATTATTTGTGATGATTTTGATTCTGGTGAGAGTGCTGTGTATTGTTTTAGATTGAGCTAGTAGCCAATTTTATTCAGATGGGCATTACAATATTTTTAATGAGTTTATGAATTTGGATGATTTTTTGTCCTATTTGGATAATTTGTGCAATTGTTTTCAAGTAGTATCTACTGAAGGTGGTATTGCCTAGGGTGATTGGAGTGGATTGTAATCATCGATCGAGATTTTGGTAGTAGAACAGTTAGTAGGAGATTATATTTTCGTGAACCGATCTTTGTTTTTAAGTAAGAAATTTACTCTATCAATGATATCTTACTCAAGACAAATTAAGCTGAGACATTAACAGAAACTTTTGAAACATTTTTTGAGCTAGTAGGTTTGCTACGGAACAGCGATTTCTCATAATGTTATAGGCAAACAAGCCACGTACATCGCTGAATCATACTAAGACGTAGCAGGTCTATCAATATAGCAGTTCTTGTTAAACATTATTTAGGCCAGCAAAACAACAACGCTTCAGAATAAACAGGAATCAACATACGTATGTACATTCACAAGCTTTTTGTTTTATGTGCTACATAAAGTCAGCCACTTCTCTCACCTTATTTGCTTTTTTATCTTTGTTTAAAGATTTACATACCAAAAAACGATCCTTCACAGTTGATTCATTTGAAAATGCTTCATCGCGGCAAGAACTCCCTGATTCTATAGCGCTAAATGGTGACATCATTGCTGAAATTGCTTCCACCTCTAGAAGGGGGAAGTGGGAGAAAACACACAAACCAAATAAATGACAACTAAACCTGCAACTGCCGCTACCACGCAAGCCCGGCCCTTATACAGCTCTGATACAACGATTAGACGATTATATGGCTGTGAGCCGTCTCCATTGCTCTTAAATTTGACAATCTTCTCCCGCTTTTATCTGCACCTTTCCCTCCGGCGGAACTGTACCCAGAAGCCCGTTCCTAGTTCTTAGAAAAGACACCGCGCTGATTTTTTATCAGGGTTGGGGGAAACCCCATGTTAGGTCAGGGTAACGCATGTCATACCCACTGTGACACCCTAGAACAAAGTCAAACTACCTACGGGTATTAACACGCGCACGTACACTCCTAAGCTTTTAAAAATTAATCACCCCCTCTATTTTTTGCGTTTTCTATCTTTGTTTGAAAATTTATAAGCACACGATATAGCAATAACGCACATAGAGAGAAGCAGGTATACAACCATAGGCAAAACCTGACGAGGACCAGTACCTCTTCCCAGAGCTGGATCGCTTGCAGACGTACTTCCCTGAGTGCCCGGCCCTGCAGTATAATTACTAATAATACTAAGCAAAGACATCAATGCTGCGAGTGGTCCCCCTATCGCAACAGCAGTTACCAAAAATGAACATACCTTACCCAACCTACCCGTATGAGTGTCGATTTTACCATGTTTTGGTTCAGTTCTCTTACCGTGATGATGACCATGGTGGTGGGTTCGCGGGCCTTCTGCTCTTGTTGCTATTAAGCCCGAACCGTCATCTCTTTTATCCCTACCTCTTCCTTCAGCAGCATCCCTAGCGTTCCTAGCAGCTTCTTCAGCGGCAGCCTCAGCAGCCCTCCCAGCAGCAAGTTTTTGCCCCTCACCTCTATGAACTCTCGCCGCTCTTCTGTCTTTTTTATTCCATTCGACACCCTTCCCAGCATGATGATGATGACGTTTACTTCCCTTTCCTTCTTTCCCCTCCGTTTTTCTTCTGGGTCTTGCACCTAATCCCCGTGATTCATCATGGCCTGGGGACGTCAAAGAGCCCCTGCTGGAGCTACCACCACCTCCTGATTCAGTACTCCTTACATCCCTATCCTGACCGACAGCTCCAAGGGGAGAATGACCCCCCGCCCCGACACCATCAGGCTCACTACTAGCTTCTGAATCGCTGCCACTACCTGAAACATCGCGTGCTATCCTATCAGACATACTATACCCCTCTATTGCTGTTCTTTTACTTTTTTACTCTGACTCTGATACTCTACTTTAAATACCTATGATGACTGACAAGGAAGCAAACACAGATCAGCCTAAACACCAGCACCTGATTGTGCTAATGTAAAGATGAAGAAATATTGTTTATATGAATTTTTTACTGGTATAGCAATGAGTAATGAATAAATAATAAGTATAGATAGTTTGTGTATGGTTATATCCACAATGCAATAGTGAAAGCACTGGTCAAGTACCGTAGTAAAATAATATTGTTTTTAAGATTGCGCAGGTTTTTGGGTTATTTTTTATACTACTGCATTGGGAAAGATAATTTTTTATCTTTATACGATAGTCTTCTTCTATGCCATAAATAACAAAGAGATGTATTAGCTCCCAGTGCTAATAAAATTAGCTTAAAATTTCGATTTTCATGGGTACTGTGAGAAAAATGGAGGAGAGTTTTTTCCCTATTGCTCTAATACGAACCGAGTCTTAGAGTAGGATCTGTTGTTTTAGTATTTCATGCAATCCAATGTGCGTTTGTACTTTGCTGGATTAGATGCCATGTTAACACAACGCAAAATGCGTACACTTCCCTATTGATGTAGATGTCGCGCCCAATTTACCCAATGTGCTTAAGCATAGTTATTCCATAGGCAATTTATTTATAATTAGTGCATAGCTTTTCTAACTAAGGTAGGATCTACATTAAATTTGGTTTTTTTGTACAGTTAGTGGTGAAGGTAGTTTTGCTCCACATATGAATGATGTTAATTAAGGTTTAGATCTGTTGATAGATGCTATCTGATGGTCTGGTTTTTATTCTGGGAAAGATGACATGACTAAGGTTGATAGGAGCTTCTAGCAACTGATGCCAGGTATTTGAAACTAGCGAATATCTCAGCCAGTGTGTTGAGGCTGTAGTACACTACGTGGATTTTACGCATAGCAACATAGGCAATATCCAACATGCCTGTTCATTTATGCTTTAACAATTGAGAATACATTTTGCCTTAAAGTGTAATTTAGAACTTTATACTGACCTATCTTCCTCACAGCCAATAAAATGATTTGTTCGTTACCAGTTTTTCTAGTTATATGTTTTATTCTGTCTCTCTGTCTGTCATCTTCGTGAATTTAACCAAGCTATTCTTCTATACATTTGCATAAGGAGATAACAAAACATACAAATACCACAAAAGAACCGTTCATTAAGCATTGTTTGGATAATTTAAGCAATTGTTTTCCAATGATATCTATATCTACGGAAGATGGAATGGACAAAGATGATAGGAGTGTATGGCAATAGTTGATTAGAAATTTGGGAGATATAGTTGGCAGGGACGGCATGTAGAACAGGACGTCTTGTTACATCTTCCAATGATAATTTACTCAAGCTAAACCGAATTGAGAATTAGGAAATTATGACGTTAACAGAAACATATTTTAAATATTTCGGCTAGCATGTTTGATTACGGCACAGCAAGTTCGCACAGTTCCGAAGAAGAGTCCTATCAAAGTTACTGTTGTACAGTCAAACAATAGACTACATAAGGAGAAAGGCAAGGGCCATAAAGCCCATATGCTGTTCCCGTACATCACATCATGCTCCGCCATAGAATATATACAGACATTTTCTCAGGTTGTTTTTCTATTCCTATGTGATAGAGCACTTACAAGCATAGCGAATAGCATTAATAAGACCACAAAAAAGCCAGCTGTTAATTTTCCGAGGTACGCCCTTCCAAGCCCGGTCACTGCGCCAAGCGCCGTATTGGAATTTTCAAGAGTTAATAAATCGTAAGCAGAGACTGCAACAATCGACGTGCATATCGAGATTACAGTAGCTACTTCACATACACCAGCAGCACTACTGTCGGTGCTAGATTTTTTCCTGTGGAGCTGATCACTACCGGGACCACGCCTACCCCTAGGTCCTGTGCCTACTACTCTTACTGCTATTGTAGTCCGCGATGTAGTGGCACCTCCTCCTCCCTTAGCAGCAGCCTTAGCGGCTCTATCGGCAGCAATCTTTTGCCCCTTACCTTTATGAAGTTTCGCTGACCTTCTGTCCCTCTTAACCCATTCAACACCCTTCCCAGGATGTTTTATTTCTGTTCTTTCTTTGGGCCTTGCACCCAACATCATTGATCCAACACGTTTAGGAGCAGACAAAGAGTTTCTGCTGATCCTATTAGCATCTCCTGATTTACTGTCCCAATCCTTATCTTGATCGACTGCTCCAAGGGGGGTGTCACCTCCTTTATTAGTATCAGACTCACCAATTTCTGAATCACTGCTACTATTTGAAACGCTGAGTGTTATCCTATCAGTCATACAACCATCCCCTGTTATTCTGTTATTGCTTTTTACTTTGGCGCCAATGACTAACAAGGTATTAAACATTCAAACATTCGGCAAAAAGCACTTGTACCAACCATCGTGAAGATGGATAGATATTATCTATATAAACTTTTTATTTTTACAATGATAAATAAATGGCAAGCATAGATATTTTGTACATTTAGAATCCTAAAAATAAGTGATTTTACTAATGCGTTTACATCAACTAGTTATTTTTATTTGCATTTATTTATATATACCTTCCAATGAAAAGTTTTTGTTTTGTTCTTATGTTTTAGTGAAGTTTTGCATTGCGGAGTTTTATCTTTTCATTAACTAAGAGAGAAGCTACATGAAATCGTACTTTCTTGCACAGTTGGTGATGAAGGTGGTTTTTCTACACACCTAAGTTATATTGAGCAAATCTTAGAATTACTGGTAGATGCCATTTATTTGGCTGGTTTTGATCCTGAAGAGTATGTGTGTGTTTCTTTAGATTGTCCAACATGCCTGTTCATTTATGCTTTAACAATTGAGAATACATTTTGCCTTAAAGTGTAATTTAGAACTTTATACTGACCTATCTTCCTCACAGCCAATAAAATGATTTGTTCGTTACCAGTTTTTCTAGTTATATGTTTTATTCTGTCTCTCTGTCTGTCATCTTCGTGAATTTAACCAAGCTATTCTTCTATACATTTGCATAAGGAGATAACAAAACATACAAATACCACAAAAGAACCGTTCATTAAGCATTGTTTGGATAATTTAAGCAATTGTTTTCCAATGATATCTATATCTACGGAAGATGGAATGGACAAAGATGATAGGAGTGTATGGCAATAGTTGATTAGAAATTTGGGAGATATAGTTGGCAGGGACGGCATGTAGAACAGGACGTCTTGTTACATCTTCCAATGATAATTTACTCAAGCTAAACCGAATTGAGAATTAGGAAATTATGACGTTAACAGAAACATATTTTAAATATTTCGGCTAGCATGTTTGATTACGGCACAGCAAGTTCGCACAGTTCCGAAGAAGAGTCCTATCAAAGTTACTGTTGTACAGTCAAACAATAGACTACATAAGGAGAAAGGCAAGGGCCATAAAGCCCATATGCTGTTCCCGTACATCACATCATGCTCCGCCATAGAATATATACAGACATTTTCTCAGGTTGTTTTTCTATTCCTATGTGATAGAGCACTTACAAGCATAGCGAATAGCATTAATAAGACCACAAAAAAGCCAGCTGTTAATTTTCCGAGGTACGCCCTTCCAAGCCCGGTCACTGCGCCAAGCGCCGTATTGGAATTTTCAAGAGTTAATAAATCGTAAGCAGAGACTGCAACAATCGACGTGCATATCGAGATTACAGTAGCTACTTCACATACACCAGCAGCACTACTGTCGGTGCTAGATTTTTTCCTGTGGAGCTGATCACTACCGGGACCACGCCTACCCCTAGGTCCTGTGCCTACTACTCTTACTGCTATTGTAGTCCGCGATGTAGTGGCACCTCCTCCTCCCTTAGCAGCAGCCTTAGCGGCTCTATCGGCAGCAATCTTTTGCCCCTTACCTTTATGAAGTTTCGCTGACCTTCTGTCCCTCTTAACCCATTCAACACCCTTCCCAGGATGTTTTATTTCTGTTCTTTCTTTGGGCCTTGCACCCAACATCATTGATCCAACACGTTTAGGAGCAGACAAAGAGTTTCTGCTGATCCTATTAGCATCTCCTGATTTACTGTCCCAATCCTTATCTTGATCGACTGCTCCAAGGGGGGTGTCACCTCCTTTATTAGTATCAGACTCACCAATTTCTGAATCACTGCTACTATTTGAAACGCTGAGTGTTATCCTATCAGTCATACAACCATCCCCTGTTATTCTGTTATTGCTTTTTACTTTGGCGCCAATGACTAACAAGGTATTAAACATTCAAACATTCGGCAAAAAGCACTTGTACCAACCATCGTGAAGATGGATAGATATTATCTATATAAACTTTTTATTTTTACAATGATAAATAAATGGCAAGCATAGATATTTTGTACATTTAGAATCCTAAAAATAAGTGATTTTACTAATGCGTTTACATCAACTAGTTATTTTTATTTGCATTTATTTATATATACCTTCCAATGAAAAGTTTTTGTTTTGTTCTTATGTTTTAGTGAAGTTTTGCATTGCGGAGTTTTATCTTTTCATTAACTAAGAGAGAAGCTACATGAAATCGTACTTTCTTGCACAGTTGGTGATGAAGGTGGTTTTTCTACACACCTAAGTTATATTGAGCAAATCTTAGAATTACTGGTAGATGCCATTTATTTGGCTGGTTTTGATCCTGAAGAGTATGTGTGTGTTTCTTTAGATTGTGCTATTAGTCAGTTTTATTCAGATGGGTACTACAAGACATGAGTTCGGATGATTTTTCATCCTATTTGGATAATTTGTGCAGTTGTTTTTCAATAGTGTCTGCGGGGAACAGCATAGCGAAGACTATAGGAGTGGTTGTCAATTATTGACCAAGCGTTTGGGAGATAGAGTACAGTTGGTAGGAGATGATATTTTTGTGACTCAGTCTTCATTTTTACGTAAGGTAATTGAGGATAATTTTTCTAATACTATTTTAATTAATCCTAGCCAAGTTGGGATATTAAAAGATATGTTTGAGACATTTTTTGGGCGAGAGGTCTGGTTATGGTACGATAATTTCACATATTTCTGGAGAAACCAGATACAGTTTTATTGCTGATTTTTCAGTTGCTTGGAGTGTTGGCAAAATTAAGACCGGCGTACCATGTCGTTTAGATCGTACTTACAAATACAACTAACTTACTAGTATAGAAGAGGAATTGGGCAGGGGTTGCTGTTTTTCTGGAAAGGACACTGTTTGTGATAAATAACACAGTGTAATGTTATTACTGCTGATGTACATCCAGTAGTTATGGTAGCATGCTGCCTTCAAAAGCAGTGAGGGCCTAGTCCTTGATCATTATAAGTTCTCGCTAATTTTAGTGTAAGGTTATTATGCCAGCTATCTTGTTTTTTCCTTTGTGTATGGCTTTTAATCTCGCGCCTAATTCTTGCAGAGCCACAATTTGTTAATTATCTACAATAATTATAAACAACTTCCAAGAACCTACTGCCACAATGTGACACCTATTTTAATTACTACTACTCGTATCATTATTTTTCGAAGTTGAGGCACCATATGTTCTTTTATCAGACATAAAATTAATGTCTTATATTAATTATTTTTGTGACAATGGCATATATAAACACTATCAGAAACCGAAGCACACTTATTATAGCGACACCAGTGAGGTAACAACGTTACATTGTATATTATAAGTTTTACAATAGAGGTGTTATATCTTTCTATATATGTAATGTTTATACATACGAATTGGTAGTGTAAATTAATAAATTATCATCTGGAAAAATTGTTGATTTTATTTAGATAAAACCTAGTTATTTTTTTACAACGGTTTAAACTTTAATATGGCTGCAGTATGTAGTAATAATTTTAGTGATTTTTTGCACTGTAATTGTTACTTTTTATTCTATGAAGTAGAAAAATAAGTGAAATTAATTTTTTACTATGCAGCTGGAAAATCAAAGTGTTTTTAACTAGAGTATGTGTGCATTAATCCGTATTGTGCTAGTAACAATCTCGTTAGCGAGATGGATATCTATCTCTAATTCTAAAGATATTTATGACAGTTTTATTGACGATCAATCAATTATTAGTCAATAGTTGCGATGAAAATTAATTTCGTAAACTTGTATTGCCGTGATAGCACTTCAGAACACAATTTACCAATTTATATAGAACAACAATTAGATCGAGTGATCAACTACTACGTAAACCTCATGCTTTCATAAGGAAAGGTGGGGGAGGGCGTGAATTTGTACGTATGACTATATTTTTGTATCCCAAAAATTATCACAGATCTACAAGATACTAGAGGTACTAATTTAACGAGTAAAGATTTGCAGAAGCAGAACATTTTGTCAAATGCTTGCCGGGGGAGATTTCAAGGGGTAGTATATTATAAGCTAGTAGAAAAAAGTAGCACGGATACTGATATTGCCAAAAGCGTACCAATTTTATCAACAACAATACACGTATGTCCGGTAACAGTTTTTTTACTTAAGTTCCGTTTTTTTAATCATTCTCAATTTGCAATGCTACATAATTCATATCAAGAAAACATTATCCAGATTCATTAACAATAGCACATAACAAAAGACGAGCTGTTGTCTAATGACAACTGAGCACACTTTCTTTCATAGAGTAGGAAAGAAAACCACTAAACATAGAATAGTTAGCTCTTTGTGTTAACCCAATTGAGCTAACTGGTTAGCTGTGTTCCAGTGTGCATATATACAATCACACAGTCAATGAATATATGAGGTAGAAGAAAGAAATACCCGACAATAATTGTTGTAACGACGCAATGAATGAAAACACTTACTCTGGCCCGCTGGCAGATAAGGTATTTCGCCTCTGCAAGAGGGGTAGTTTCTACTCCACAAGCTACGGCACCCATCGCCTCGTTTTGCGATGGTAGCTCTACCCATTCTTCTTCTCTAGCGTCTCATGGACACTAGTACTAGAAGTTTAAGCGTCATCAGCCGCCATTTCACTTCCTCCTATAGTTAGGTGTTAAAATAGTAATCGTAACATCTCTTACTTCGCCAGATCCGTCTTGACCTACTTTAGCAAGAGGAGATGGTTCATCCTCGCTACTACTTTCACTGGTTTCTGAATCATTATCACCTGAAGTACCGTATCCCTGTATTTTTTATCAGAAACGCAACCCCTTCGTTTATTGCTATACATGTTTTACGGTGAGGATTCCGTTTATTTTTATCGCTTAGTAAAATTATTAGAAATGATATTTTGCTCAATCCAAATTAAGTTGAGGCATTGACAGAAACTTTTGAAACATTTTTGGGGCTAGCAGGTCTGGTACGTACAGCTATTACTTACAATTCTGGAGAAATTAGTGACCAGTTATAGCTCTATTAGGGACATTTTTGCACTGTCAAATACCACACAAGCGACAGACTCGCACCAATTCCCATAAGAAGAGGGAGAGGAGGCAAAAAACGCCTCACTATTTCGAATACTACGACGAGTTCCCCTTCACCACCATTACATTACAAAACAAACACAGCCGCCTCAGGTTGTCCTATCTCTACTTGATAGAGTACCTATAAGCATAATTAAAAACAATAACGAGGCCGTAAAAAAAGGGACTGAAAATCTTAGGAGTGACTGGATACCAAGTCCGGTCACTGTGCCAGACGCATCGTGGTCTTCAAGGGTTAATAAATCGTAAACAAAAACAGAAAAAAGCGACATAAGTACTGAGATCGCTACAGTCAATTCACACACACTAAAAAAACCACCGGTGTCAGTTTTTTTCCTACTTTGTTGGGTATCGCTACCGGGACCGTGTCTACCCCTAGGTCCTGCTCTTGCTACTCTTAGTGCAATTGTAGTGTTTGATGACGTAGTGACACCTTTTTCACCTCTGGCAGTGGCCCCAGCAGCGGCGAGAATTTGCCCCTGACCTTTAAAAGATTTTGCTGACTTTCGGGTAGGGTTTTGCCATATACCATCTTTTTCCTTCCGATGTTTTCCCTTACCTCCCTCACGTTCTACTTTTCGTTTTACACCTAGTTCCCTAGATGATCCAAGGCTACCAGGACTTGTTAATGATGCGCCGGACCCACGACTACCACCAGCTTTACCCTCCGACTTTCCATCCTTACCTTCAGCCTCTTGACCTACTGCTCCAAGCGGAGACTTGATCCCACCTGTAACGGGTTCATCAGTTTCTGAACTACTATCACCACCTGAAGCACCATATATTCTTCTGTCAGACATACAATAACCCTCTATCGACCCTCTATCGTTGTTTTTCTATATCTTCTCTTTCTTCTCTACCTTGGTCTGTTACTCTACTTTGGTACCAATGATTGAGAAGTAAGCAAACACCGATAGGGAGAAGCACCCACACTTGGCTATGCTAAAGATGAAAAGATATTATTCATATGAACTTTTTATTGTTATAGTAACGAATAAGTAAATAGTTAGTAGTTACAGATAGTTTGTATATAGGGGATAGTTTGTATATAGTGACATCCCAATACAATAAGTTAAGTTAGAGGTACTGGTTAGATACCAACTAGTAAAATATCATAGTAACCGTAGTAAAATCATATTGCTTTTTGGGATTACGCATATCTATTATGATACATTGCTACATTAGGATTTTTGCTTGGGCTTCATGTATTTTGTAAATAATAAACGCGTTAGGTTAGTTATTAGTGCCAATATCATTTAAAATTTCACTTTAGTATTGGAGATGGATGGGAGTTTTTGACTATTACCCTAAAATGTTCATATTTTTTTGTACTTTGTTATTTAGTAGATATTCATTCTAATACAGCCAAAATGGGTTACCCTATCTTGTTAACTTGAATGGCACCTCCAATTACCTAATCTGCTGGAGTGTATTCATCCATAAGCAACTTACATTCGTTCCGTGGTTTGTGCTGTGTGCGACTTTGCCTAAGGGAAAAGCTGCATGAAATTTGGCCTTTTTGTGCAGTTAGGTATGATTTGCTATTTTTTTATTTTAATCATCCCATTAGAAGCGCAACATACTACTATGCAATAAGTTTTAGTAGTCCGTATTTATTATTTTTATGATGATATGTCTCCGTATTTTATGCATTAGTATGCTGGATAGCGTCTTAATATATCTGAAAATGAAAAAACCATATTTCTAATAACTTAGTAAGCTAATTGTATATAAGTTAACCAATTCTCATATTCACCTGAAAAATTATTGATTTTTTTAGATAAAGCATAGTTATTTTTATAATGTTTTAAACTTGATGGATTTTGGGTGATGGAGTATGTTTGATTGAGGTGCATAGATGTAGTTATACATCAGTTGCTAGCTAGCTGTGGTAAAAGTACATTAGACCATGTGAACACTATAGCACCTCAGAACATAATAGACCAATAAAACGGTAATCAGATTAAATATCTGGTATTACGTAAACCCACTCATAAAGGTGGGGGTAGGTCTGTGTCTATGTGGATTTCTTTTACTAAAGTTATAGATGAAGATGAACAAGATGTTACATTGGATTATGTTGAGCCGCAGCACGTCCACTAATTTAGTAGTTCTTGTTTGAACATTATTTGGGTCAGCTAAACAACAATACTTTAGGATAAACAGGGGTTAAGAGACACACCTACATTAACAAGCTTTTTGTAATATATAGCGTGAGCTACATAATATTAATAAGGAGGTTAGCCATTTTTCTTACCTTCTTTGTTTACACGCAACAACCATAGAATACCCAAACAAAGTACAATGACCTCTCGCGGCCTATCCATTTGCTAGACATGCTTACAATTACCAGACCCTGCGCTTCCTAATGATGATATTGCTATTGAATTCTACTGAAATTTCTTCTCCTTCCTATCATAATGTGAAAAGCTAGGTAAGAACACGCAAACCAAGTAAGTGACAACTTTCCAACACCAATCTACATAAGATAAGACGGCATGGCTGAGGATGACTGTAGTAGCTGGCAATCATCGATCAAGCGTTTGTGAGAGAGGCGCACAGTTGGCAGGAGGAGGTGGTTACCCCAGTCGACCCAGTCTTTACCTCTGCGCGATGGCTCCACCCATCCTCTGTCCTATCTTATATAACGCCTCTACTCAAGCCAAATCTCTATTTTTTGTGCTTCCTACCCTTTTTTAAAGGATGCTTACATGACAAAACAACGATGCACATAAAGAAAAATAGATATAAAAGCATAACTGGAGTCGTGGTAACACCACTGTCTTTCTTCATGACAGGTTTATCTCCGGGTGCACTTCCCTGAGTATCACTCACTGGTCCTGCAGTATCATTACTACTAAAGAAACCAAGCAAAGCCAGCAATAATGTAAAAGGGGCTAATATTACAGCAAAACCTATGCAAACAGAACAGACCAGGTCCATACGAGTAGGAGTAGCGAATATTTTACGTTGTGATTTATCTTTTCTGCCACCGTAGGCCCGGGTGGACCGCGGACCTTCTCCGTGTGCTCTTAATAATGTTAAAAAAGACAGTGGGTCTGGACTTTCTTCCCTGCCTCCACTTTTACCTCTTCCTTCAGAAGAGGCAAGAAACTGCCCTTGACCTTTCAAAGATTTTGCTGATTTTCGGGTAGTGTTATGCCATATATCACTATCACCTTTATCACCTTTTTTCTTCCGATGTTTTCCCTTCTTACCTACTCCGTGTCCTACTTTCGGTCTTGCACCCGCACCCAATTCCTGAGATGATCCGGAGCCACCAGGACTTGTTAATGGAGCACCCGACCCACGACGACCGGCGGCTTCATCCCCTGATTTTCCAATTTCACCTCCAGTATCTTGACCTACAGCCCCAAGCAGAGATTCACTTCTACCGGTATCACCAAGGTCATCAGGTTCTGAACTACTACTACCACTACCTGAAGTACCATATATTCTTTTATCAGACATACAATTTATTCCCCGTAATTGTTGTTTTTTTCTCTATGTACCTGTATTATTTTTATTTTTTGCTCTTCTAAATTTATTTGTTTTTTACTTTGATACTAATACCAACTACTTACGCAACAAGGAAACAAACAAACACCGATTGGGAAAAGCACCCGTACCCGTACCCGTACATGCTAAAGATGAAAGAATATTACTTATATGAATTTTTTGTTGTTAAAGTAATGAATAAGTAGTAAATAGAGAGCTTGTAGCTTGTGTATAGGGATATCCATAGTACAATAGTTAAGTTAAAGTACTGATGTACCTTAATAAAATAAAACTGCAGTAAAGTCATATTTTGATATTGCTTTTCGGGATTATGCCCACGCAAATTTTTTTGTTATTTGTCATGCCACCACATTAGAGAAGATAATTTTTTATCTCTCTGTGATATGTCTCATCTATCTCATAAATAGTAAAAACGTGTTAGCCCTTAGTGCCAATTAAATTATTTTAAAATTTCATTTTGGACACTGTAGAAAAGATGGAGAAGAATTTTTTCCTATTGCCAGAAATATGAGATCAAGGACTAGAGTAAGGATTGTTGTTTTAGTATTTTGTACAGTCTAGTATGCGTTTGTACTTCGCTAATTAGGTTCCATGTCAATGCAGCCAAAATTCATCATCCTTCACTGCTAATGTAAATGTCATGACGAATTTATTCAATCTACTGAAGTGTAGTTATCCATAAGCAATTTATTTATATTTACATAGCCTTATCTAAGGTAAAAGCTACATGAAATTTAGCTTTCTTGTACAGTTAGTGATGAAGGTAGTTTTGCTCCACATATAAGTAATGTTGAGCAGAGTTTAGATCTATTTCTAGATGCTATCTATTTATGTGGTTTTGATCCTTGGAAAGACGATATGGCTTAGGTTAATTGAAGCAGCTAGCAATTGACGACCAAGTATTTGTGATTAACAAACATAGAAACCATGAGTATTGAGTGCTATAATGCTAACTGTGTAGTACTACGTTGATCATCTTGCATAGCAATACAGTTTCTATGACTTGATAGTTGAGAATATATTTTCCGTTAGAGGGTAACTTAAAACGTTCTACTCTCCTATCTTTCTCACGTCCAATAAAATAATTTATTCATTACCAGTTCTCTAGTTATACATACCGTACTATGTATATGTCATATTTATTGATTCAGACAAGAGATTATTCCAGATATTTTATATAAGTTGATAACAAACCTCGCAAATACCATAGAAGAACCATCAAGCATTATTTGTATAGTTTGAGTAGCCGTTTGACAATAATGTCTATAGAAGATGTTATGCTTAAGGATGATTGGAGTGGCTGGTAATGGTTGGCTAGAGGGTTGGGAGATAGAATACAGTTAGTAGGAGGTAATATCTTTGTTATCTAGTTTTCATTTTTGTGTAAGAATATTGAAGCTCATTATGCCAATGATATTGGGTTTAACCTAAATCAAGTTTAGACATTAGTAGAGACGTTTGAAACATTTTTCTGGTTAGTATTTATAGTTACGGCACAGCAATTATTGCATAATTCTGGATAAACTAGATATAGTTTCATTAAGTAACTTTTACACAGTCAAATGCATGATATAGCTTGCACATATATCTAATAAAGTGGAGGAGGGTAAGGATCACAAAAACGCCAGCTGTTAATCTTGTGAGGTACGTTTTTTCAAGCCCGATCGCTGCTCCAAGCGCAGTATCTGAATTTTCAAGGATCAATAAATAGTAAGTATAAGCTGCAACAATTGATGTGGATATTGAGATTACCGTAGCTACTTCACATGCACCAGCATCACTATCCTCAGCGTTGGTTTTTTTCCTGTTAGGTTGATTACTACCAGGACCACGCCTAGCTCTAGATTTTGTTCCTACCACTATAATTGCCGTTGCAGTGTGTAATATCGTTATTTTCTTCGTCCTCAGCAGCAGCTTTGTTCTTCGCCGTTATAAATTTTTGCAGTCCTTCCGTTCCTTTTATTCTATTCAACACCCTTATTAAAAGGTTTATTTTCTTTCTGGTTTTTCTCTGATCCTCTCACACAACAACCTTGTTTTAACATAACCGAGATCTGAAAAAGAGTCTCTGTGCTCACTATCACCTCC
>NZ_FKII01000002.1 GCF_900078745.1 Candidatus Ichthyocystis sparus
ATCTTCTTTGCCTCTTGTTGCTTAGTTTGCTACTGTGTCGACCGTTTCTGATCAACACTGTTGGTGTATTCATGACTGATGCTGTTTCTACTCTTGTAGTATTACCTGGTGGTACTGAGTTTTCCTTGTATTTTCTTACTCGGTCTGTTGCTGCATCAACAGTTTCTAGTGAGTGTTCTTCGATTATTAGTGAGGGATGTTTTAGCCTAGACTGTGGACGTTGTTGCTCCTGATTTTGGAGTTCTAGGGCATTGATTGAAGAAATTGGTGTATTAACTACGGAAGGTGCTGTTTATGCTTTGTAAGCTTTAGGTGAATCCCATTCTGTGACTTCATGTGGGAAGCATCTAATAATTCCAATTACTGCCTCTACTGCTGCTATTGGAGGATCTTTCACTGTAGCTAGTAACAATTATTAGCTGACATAAGAAATCATTTATTATGCGTGAATATTTTAGTAGGGCGCCTAAGATGCTACGGGTAGTGCCGCCGTTGCTTGACCTTCCTTTTTTGCATCTGTGGATGTTAGTGGTCTACTGATGCTTGCTACTGGTACTGCGCCCAGTAGTAGAATGTGAGATCGAGATTGGCAGAGTTTATGAATCTAGATCTTTCGCCTTTGCCACCACATGCAGGTGAATTGTGAATATATGATAGGCGTTAGAAGTAGTCCTTCTTCCTTACATTATAATGATGTGCAGAGAGTAAGTGGGCATAAAAGGAAAAGGAAGAGTTAATTGTTATAATTGATTTTGCTTCTTGCTGCCAACATTACATAGTTTTATACATTTGTTGTGTTCAGGATTTTATTCCCATGTGATAAATTACCTACCTAGTGTTTCCCTCATGCTTGGATATAGATCGTGCTTCTTTGCTTGTATTAACCTTTTGTTTTTTTATTGAATTGATGTAATATGTGTTTTGGGTACTGTAGTTAGCATATTTAAAACATTCATCATTTATATGAGCGCTGATCTTGTGTGTTAGTTGTTGATTAACCGTCGTGTATTGTTATGTTTGTATTTATTTATATTACTTAAATTTATTTTGCTATTTTTAACATAAAAAACATTTGTTGATGTTTGCTAACAAGCGTGTTGTTACAAGAACTCTATACTTTTGTTCAGTTAAGTAATTGCCGATTGATACTACCAATTGATGTAGCATACGCCTCAAGCTTTATTTATTAGTATGCAATTAATTGTTACTTATTGTGTGTAAATATTTGTTTTTTAAGTTTAATACGAACTACCACCGTAGCGGTGGAAGGTCTAGATTCTAGATTTGTATTCGGTAATTTTTGTGTTATTTCGTTAATCGAGGCTCAATAGTTTGAGGTACAATGCTGATAAGGCACGGCTCTGCTTCTGAATCTGCGGTATTGTGTGCTCTTCTCTTGATTGTTTGATTTTACCCAGTTCTTTTATTTCATATAATATTGGTGTGTGAGTTGATAATAAAAGTAATAAACAGGAAGTAATATATAAGCGATGAATAATAATTAATAAATAGGGGCGTTGTTATGTATCCTGTAGCTAGTGGTGTTTCCTCTTCTGGTGTTGCCTTGGAGAGTGGTACTAATAAGGTGGGCGTTGTTCTTGATGTTGATTTGAAGCAAATTGAGTCTTCTTCTGTTACTACTTCAACCATTGCAGATAGGGGGGGTGCTAATAGTAGAGGTGGGGCTATTGCCCAAAAACCTGGTACTTCTACTGTTGTTTCCCCTTCAGTTGTTACCTCTATTACTACATCTCAAAGATATGACACAGTAAGACTAAGTAGGAAACACAGGATGAAAAAATTGGGTGATGTTAGTTGTGAAGATTTTGCTAGAGCCATTGATTCTGTTGGTGCTCCCATAGTAGCATTTTCAATTAAAAATGATACATCAAAACGCAGTCGAAAACGTGTCATAAAAAGTGAGACATCGGAAAGTAGTAGTAGTAAATGTGCGATTGAGACTACGGAATCAGCAAATAGTGCTATTGGTATTGCTCATTCTTCGGCTATCTCTTCGCCACAACTTCAGCTTGAGTTATCATCTCAACATGAACCAGTACCTAATCTGCATATTCAATCCGATGCTAAGTCAAGTTCTTCTTCAACTACTATTGTCTCAACTATTGCTACTAATATTGTCTCAACTGCTGCTACTACTATTGTGTCAACTGCTGCTGCTATAGGTAAGGGGATGGTGAGTGCTGGAGGTAAAGGTAAGGCTCCTGTCCCAAAACGTGGTACTTCTGTTGCTGTTTTTTCTTCAGTTGTTGCTACAGGTGAGGTGGTGGATGTTGGAAGAGATATAGTAATGATTTCTGCTCAAAAGCCAGTTGCTGCTGCCCCTGATTGTGATTCACTCTGTGCCATGGTACTTCCTGAGCGTGCTCTAATGATTAAAGATCTCTTTTCTAAAGTTGATGCACTAGCTAGAAGTATTTACGAGGCTGTGATGCGCAAACAGTTTCCATCAGAAATAAGTGACAAGCTTCCGTTGACTGAAAGAGCTATTTGGTACTGGAACTACAAGGCGACGTGCGAGGTTAGTTTTGTGTCCAGGTGTTTTGGTGAGTACCATGCTGAGCATCGCCCTGGTTTCGTGAATTTTCTTTCTAAAATTCAAGTATTATCAGATGACAAAGGTAGTTTGCTAGATTTTTTATTGGGACTAGATTGTGCTATTTGTAGAGAGGTGAGGTCTGTTTTTAACTCTTGTTGGAGTGAAATGTCCGTTCCTTTAGAAGAGGGGTTATCTCGTGCTATTAGTTGTAAAGATTTTGTTAATGTTCTTGACATTGCTGGCATCCCCTCGTTATTGTTATCGGCAAATATAGAATCTAAAATAAGGGGAATAGGTAGTAAAGATAAGGGTGCGGTATCAGTAACTAGTGTTATAGACCTTACGCATTCTTCTCCTCCCAGTACTCAATTATTACCATCTCAATCTGATAATGGTAGCGGTAATGTTTCTGCCTCTATTGAAGATAGAACTCTAACTGCTTCTACAATTCCTATCTCTTCCTCTCGTGTTTCATTATCTGTTCAATGTGTTGATTTGCTGGGCGTTAGGTTACATCCTGATAGTGCCAAACTAGTTTACGATCTCTTTTCTATAATTCGTATATCTGCCAGAAAATCTTGCTTGACTATACTGAATTGTCTCTTAAGGACCATGGGTAGCGCACTTTCGATAGTTGGGAAGGCTATTTGGTGCAGAACCTATATGGAACTTTTTTTACTTAATTTTATGACCAGGTATCTTTGTTTGTATCATTGTAAGTACCGTTCTGATTTTATACATTCCCTTGCTGATCTTAGAGTATTTTCAAGTTCCTGTGGTGGACTAGTGCCATTAAGTGGAGGTGTGTTACTGGGTTTTTTATCGAAACTAGATTGTGCTGTTAGTGAGGAACTGAGGTTTATATTTAACTCGCAGTGGGGTGAAGTAGCTAATAAAGTCTTTGCTGAACTGGAAGATAGATCGTTGAGTAATGTTAGTTGTGAAGATTGTATCAATATTATCGATGTTGCTGGGGTTCCTGGAATATCACATTCAATTTCTCAGAAATATGAAAAGTATCAAAGACGTTTGATAAATAAAAGCAAGAAGTTAATAAGAGGGAGTAAATGTACGGTTGTTAGTACTAAGTCTGTTCCCCCGAAGCGTGTGATAGGTAGAAGCAAGACATCAGGAAGTAGTGGTAGTACTGAGTCTGTTATTTTGTCAACTGTTTCTACTAAACCTTGTAGTGTATCTGTAACTGATACTCTCTCTACTGCTGCAGTATCACCTGCGGTTATTGCATTTTCTTCGTCCCTTGTTGCTGGGGATGCTGTCGTGCCAACTGTTTCTGGTAATTTTTCTGATTCGGATGTTTTGAGTTTACTAGGTGTTGTGTTATCACCTGATAGTGCTCCAGTAATTGAAGATCTTTTTTCTAAAATAGATGTATTTGCTAGAAGTACTTACAAGAGAATGGTTCGTAAACAGCTTACATCAGATGCGAGTAACAGACTTACTGTGACTGGTAAAGCTATTTGGTACTTTACCTATAGGTTAATGTGTGAATATAGTTTTGTATCCAGGTGCATTGGTGACTACCATTCTAGGTATCGCCCTGGTTTTATACATGCTCTTCCTAGCATTAAAGTATTGTCTGGTTCTTCTGACCGTAGTGTTGTTACATTAACTGGAGATAGGTTGTCAGATTTTTTATCGAGACTAGATTGTGCTGTCCATGGTAGGGTGAAGTCTATTTTTAACTCTAATTGGAGTGAGGTTTCTGTTACTCTGGAAAAAGAATCCTTGGCTGCTGTTGGTTGTAAAGATTTTGTCAATGTCCTAGAAATTGCCGGTATTCCTCAATTAGCATCATCTGCAATGTCGGAATCTATAAAACGTGCGAGATTTAAGGGCCATGCAGTTTCTGTTGAGGATTATATTGGTGTTTCTTCTTCTGATTCGATTGTAGCAAAAAGACACAAGAGTAGTGATGGTGCTTCTATTACTACTTATAATGAGACGGGAGTTGTTACTTCTGCTGTTGGGATACCGCCTATTTCTTCTGAGGAGAGTACTCTAACTTCTCCTACTACAATTTCTTCCCCCTCCTCTTGTGTTTCACTACCTGTTCATTGTGTTGATTTACTATGTTTTAAATTGCATCCTGATAGTGCTGAATTAATTTGTAATATCCTTCATGGGATCCGTAAGTTTGCCAGAATGTCTTTCTCGAAGTCGATGCTAGATCACATCGTAAAGATATTGAGTAGTGAGCTTTCTGTGCTTGGGAAATCTATTTGGTTCAAAACCTATGGGGAACTACATCTATCTAGATTTATGCATAGGTTCCTTTGTGTATATCATTATAAACATTATCCTAGTTTTGTACGCGTCCTTGGTAGCATTAGAGTATTATCAAGTGCTACTGACCCTAGACTAGTGCCATTAAGTGGAGCTAGGTTGCTAGATTTTTTATCTGGACTGGATTGTGCTATTCGTGAGGAAGTGAAGTCTATATTTATCTTAGAGTGGGATAGATTAGCTGGTTCAGTTTTTTCTGAACTAGAAGAGGGATCATTTAGTACTGCTAGTAGTGAAGATTTTATTAGAGTCCTCGATGTTGTTGGTGTTCCTCCAGCGGCACTTACTGTGTCTCAAAGATACGATAAAAGGGGGTGTGTGAGACGTAAACGTGCGATAGGTAAAAGAAAGACGTTAGGAAGTAGTAGTAAATGTACTGGTGGTACTGTATCAGGAAGAGGTACTGTTAGCGTTGCCCATTCTTCGGCTATCTCTCTTCCACAACTTCAGTCTCAGGGTGAATTATCTTCCCAGCTCCAGCCTCAATCTGGATCTTCTTTGACTCTTGCTACTAGGTCTGTTGATGTGCCAACTGTTGTTTCTGATCAATCTAGTGATGTATCTATGAGTGATATTTTCTCTGCTGCTGTATCAGGATTAGATGCAGATGCTTCCTCTTCCTCTACAGACTTACTGGTGTTGTCTAGAGAAGTTGGATTAACCTCGGAAATTATTGTTTCTGAGTCGGAAGTTTTAGTGAGTGAGTCAACTTCTGCTTCCTCATCTGAGCAGGTAATAGTGCCGATTACTGTTCCTTCTTCTGTTTCTGCTGCTATTGAGGAATTTCCAACGGTAGCTAGTAGTAGCTATTATCGCGGACCTAAGAAGTTATTTATGATGCGTTCAGTTAAGGGGGCTTTTGAGGCACCTACGAGTAGTGATGTTACTGCTGGGACCTCCTCTTCTGTACCTGTGGATGTTGATAATGTTTCGTTAGTATCCGCTGCTACCGATACTGTCGATGGGGAAGGTAATTTGGGAGCGAGATTGGCAGCATTGTTGAATCGAGGTTTGCCGCCCTCACCACCGCTTGCCGATGAACAAAGTGGTTCTATAAGAGGTGGTAGAGTTGGTGGGTATTCTTCACATAGTGGTAGTGCTAGGAGGGGAAGCGGGCGTGAAAGGAAGAGTTAATTATTAGAATTGATTTTTTTCTTGCTACCAATATTAATAAATATTTTTATGCGTTTGTTGTGTCCAGGAGTTTATTTCCATAATAAATCCCCTACCTCGTGTTTCCTTTACGCCTGGATATAGGCCGTGCTTCTTTGCTTATATTAAATTTTTGTTTTTCTTTATTGAATTGATGGAATATGTATTTTTGGTATCGTGTTTAAAACATCCATCATTTATACGAGCACTGATATTGTGAACAATGTCTGTAGATTATTGTATATAAATTATAATATATTTACATGGCGTTCTCGTATGTTAGCTGATGATTAACTGCCTTGTATTGTTCTGTTTGTATTTATTTATTTATATTACTTAAATTTATTTTGCTATATTTTTAGCATAAAAACATTTGTTGATGTTTGCTAACAAACGTGTTGTTACAAGCACTCATTAGTGTACTTCAGTCAAGTTAAGTAATTGTCAATTGAAGCCGCCAATTGATGCGCTATACTTCGTATGCTTTATTTATTAGCATGCAATTAATTGTTACTTGATGTATGTAAATGTTTGTTTACTTTAAGTTAAATATAAACTACCATCGCAGCAGGTGTGGGTTCTGTCTGTGGTAATTGTTTTGATATACAAGCCTGAAAAGTACGGCTCTGCCTCTGGTCTGATTACGTCCCTATCTGTGTTTTTGTGTGCACTTCTCTTGATTGTTTGCTTGTACTCACTTCTCTTCTTTCCTATAATGTTGGCGTGTGAGTTGATAAATAAAAGTAATAAATAGGAAGTAATATATGTAAGCGATGAGTAATAATAAATAGAGGTGTTGTTATGTATCCTGTACCTGTAGCCGGTAGTGTTGCCTCTTCTGGTGATGCCTCAGAGGATGGAGCTAGTAATGTGGACACTGTGCGAGGTGTTGACTTGCAGCAAGCTGAGTCCTCTCCTGCTACTACTTCAACCACTCCTACTACTACAGGCATGGTGGTGAGTGCTAGTGGTAGTGGTGAGGCTACTGCCCCAAAACCTGGTACTTCTACTGTCCTTCCTTCCTCAGCTACTACTGTATCTAAAAGAGGTGATACAGCAAAATCAAGTCGGAAACGTGGATTGAAAAAATTGGGTGATGTTAGTTGTGAAGATTTTTCTCGAGCCGCCGGTGATGTTGGTTTTCCCCCCGTAGTAGAATTTTCAGTTAGAAGTGATACATCAAGGCGAAGTCTGAAAAGTGGGTTGAAAAAATTGAGTGATGTTAGTTGTGAAGATTTTTCTCGAGCTGCCGGTGCTGCTGGTGTTCCCGTAGTAGAATTTTCAGTTAGAAGCGATATATCAAATCGGGGCCGGAAACGTGGATTGAAAAAATTGGGTGATGTTAGTTGTGAAGATTTTTCTAGAGCCACCGATGCTACTAGTGTTTCCGCAGTAGAATTTTCAATTGGACGTGATGTATCAGATCGGAGTAAAAAACATGCAATAAAAAGTAAGACATCAGAAAGTAGTAGTAGATGTGCGATTGAGTCTACAGAGTCAGGAAGTAGTGCTATTAGTACTGCTCATTCTTCGACTATCTCTTCTTCACAACTTGATTCTGAGTTATTATCTCGATTTGGACCACAACCTAATTTGCATCTTCAATCTGAGGTGCAGTCAAGTTCTTCTTCAGCTACTATTGCGTCAACTGCTGCTGGTAGAGGTAAGGTGGCGGTGCATACTAGAGGCAAAGGTAAGTCTCCTGCCCCAAAACGTGGTATTTCTGTTGCTGTTTCTTCTTCAGCTGCTGCTACAGGTGAGGCGGTGGATGTTGAAAGTAGTAGAGGGTTTTATGCTCAAAATCCTGCTTCTTCTTCTCCGTATTGCGCTTCAATCTGTGCTATGGTACTTCCTGAGTGTGCCCTAATGATTAAGGATCTCTTTTCTAAAGTTGGTGCATTTGCCAGAAGCATTTACAGGGATATGATAAGTAAACAGCTTCCACCAGGAATAAGTGGCAAGCTTTCTGTGACTGAAAGGGCTATTTGGTACTGGACATACATGAAGATGTGTGAGGCTAATTTTGTGTTTAAGTGCCTTGGTGAGTACCATGCTAAGCATCGCCCTGGTTTTGTATGTTCTCTTTCTAAAATTAAATTATTGTCGGATTCTGAAGCTGGTTTGCTAGATTTTTTATTGGAGCTGGATTGTGCTATTCGTAGAGAGGCAGAGTCTATTTTTAGCTCTTGTTGGAGTGAAGTTTCTGTTTCTCTGAAAGAGGAGTCATTGGGTGCTATTAGTTGTAGAGATTTTGTTAGAGTCCTTAGCGTTGCTGGCATTCCAGAAGTGGCGTTATCGGCAAGTGTAGAATCCTACGTAAGAGGAGGTAGCAGAGGTAAGAGTGTAGTAGCACCAGTAACTAGTGTTGTAGATCTTACTCGTTCTTCTTCTCCCAGTTCTCAATTATCACCATCTCAATCTGATAATATTTCTGCCTCTGTTTCTACTGAAGTGAGAACTCTAACTGCTTCTACAATTCCTATTTCTTCCTCCAATGTTTCATTGTCTGTTAAGTGTGTTGATTTGTTGGATGTTAAGTTACATCCTGACAGTGCCAAACTGATTTACAATCTCTTTTTTATGATTCGTATATCTGCCCAAAAATCTTGCTTGTCTGTACTTAATTGCCTCTTAAAGTCTGTGGACAGTGAACTTTCCATACTTGGGAAGGCTATTTGGTGCAGAACCTACAGGGAACTTCATTTACTTAATTTTATGGCTAAGTGCCTTTGTTATTATCATTCCAAGTACCGTCCTGATTTTATACATTCCATTGCTGATATTAGAGTACTGTCAAGTTCCTCTGATCATATGCTAGTGCCATTAGGTGGAGGTGCGATACTAGATTTTTTATCGAAACTAGATCTTGCTGTTAATGAGGAATTGAGGTCCATATTTAACCTGAATTGGGACGAAGCGGCCAATAAAGTTTTTGCCGAACTAGAAGATGGATCATTGGGCGCTGTTGGTTGTGAAGATTTTATTGACGTTCTCAACGTTGCCGGCATTCCTGAAGTAGCATATTCAATTTCTAAAAAATATGCAAAGTATCAAAGATGCTTGATAAACAAAAGCAAGAATTTAGAAGGTTGTAGTATAGGGGGGGTTAATATAGGAGGTTGTAGTAAATTTAAGCTTGAGAGTAGTAGGTCTAAAAGTGCGACAAGTAAGAGCAATACATCAGGAAGTAGTGCTAGTACTGATCCTGTTGTCGTGTCAACTGTTTTTGCTCAACCCGGTAGTGTATCTGTAACTGATACTGTCGTCTCTACTGTTGCAGTATCGCCTGGAGGTACTGGATCCTCTTTGCCCATTATTTTGCTTATCTCTCTTCCTCAACTCCAATCTCAGCCTGGATTATTTTCTCTGCCCCTTCCTTTGTCTGCTGGACCTTCTTTACCTCTTGCTACTGAGTCTGTTGCTTCTAATCAACCTAGTGATGTATCTGTGGTTGATACTGTCTCTACTGTTGCAGTATCACCTGGAGGCACTGGATCCTCTTTGCCTGTTATTGATCCTGTTTCTGTGCCAGATGTCTATGGCGATTATTTTTTAACTGTTGGTGAGGATGTTGTAGTATCAACTGAAGGTACTTCTACTGTTATAGATGTAGATGAATTGCCTATTGAAGAACCTTCATCTTCGCTCGTGCCTTTGCCTTCATCTACATCTGTTGCTGAGTTAACTGTTTATGATCAACCTATTGGTGTATCTGTGATTGATACTGTCTCTACTGTTGCAGTATCACCTGGAGATACTGGATCTTCTTTGCCTGTTATTGAGCCTGTTTCTGTGCCAGATGTCTATGACGGTTATTTTTTAACTGTTGGTGAGGATGTTGTAGTATCAACTGAAGGTGCTTCTGCTGTTATAGATGTAGATGAATTGCCTATTGAAGAACCTTCATCTTCGCTTGTGCCTTTGTCTTCACCTGCACCTTTTTCACCTCCCGAGTCGAGAGCAGCTTCTGATATTTCCTCTGCCTCTCCGTTGGCTGGGGAAGCTATAGTTAGATCAACTTCGGTTGATGTTACTCCTGCGTTTTGGTGGTTGGAAGATGAATCACTTTCGCCTCCCTCTTCACCTTCTATTGCGCCTTCATCTTTATCTTTATCTTCATTTTTATCTCCATCTGGATCAGGATTAGATGCAGATATTTCCTCTTCCTCTACGGATTCACTTGTGTTGTCTAGAGAAGTTGGATTGACCTCGGAAGTTATTGTTTCTGAGTCGGAAGTTTTAGCATGTGAGTCAGCTCCTGCCGCCTCATCTGGGCAGCTAATAGTGCCGATCACTGTCCCTTCTTCTGTTTCTACTTCTGTGAGTAAATCTTCCATGGCAGCTAGTAGTAGTTCTTCTAGTTATGTTTACGGACCTAAGAAAGCATTTATTATGCAATTAGCTAAGGGGCCTTCTTTTGAGATCCCGACGAGTGGTGATGTCATTGCTGGTCCCTCCTCTTCTGCACCTGTGGTTGTTGCTAACATTCCGCCAGTGGCTGCTGCTACTGATTCTGGGGATGTGGGAGTGAGATTGGCAGCATTGCTGAATCGAGGGTTACCACCTTCACCACCACCTGCCGATGAACCGAGTGGGTCTATGAGAGGTGGTAGAGTTGGGGTGTCTTCTTCA
>NZ_FKII01000003.1 GCF_900078745.1 Candidatus Ichthyocystis sparus
TGGTAGCTTGATACAACTTAAAAAAACAAACATTCACATTCAACAAATAGCAATTAATTGTATGGATATAAAAAAAGTATTAATGCATAGCGCATCAATTGATCATTATTTACTGAAAAAATAAACATTAATAATGCGTAACAATAACCTCTTTGCCTATCGCCTATATTCATTATTCTAACATCCTATCATCCATCAAAATTACAGAATAGAAGTAGTAACAGTAATACAAACAAAAACACACAACGCCAAAAATAGGCAGAGTCATACATTACCACTCTTGTATCACAATTAATGAAATTCAACACTCGTTTCAATGCTTGCTTTTATGTTTGATACAAAAATTATATAAACTTAACAAGTATGTATCATGTGCAACATAAATATCTAATGTAGATTATCGTATACAAATTTTATGATTAACTAATGATGTTACAGCAAAAAACTCAAAAAATGAGTGCTACTACGCTACTACACTATGTTATATTTTATAATTACTAAAAATTCAATAATCCTTTTTGCTTTAATTAATTTACAGTAGATAGTACCCGTACTACATAAAAAAACGGATCTTACACATTTGACCATTGATCTCATAACAAATGTATTACGCGTAAACATTGAAGTTGATATAGTTACTAATAAGCATCAGTGCTCCTCAACACACTTCGTATTACAAAGTTGTAGTGCTAGGATGAGGAATCGTACTTTCGGATTCTGTTGTGTGCAATCACAAACTGGACACACTAAAATACATAAAAAAACTTAATGTGTTAACGCTATTGAAAAATTATACATCAAATTGTAGCGGCAGTAATTAACAGTGCACGTATTATAAATACGATGACAATACGGACTAGTTAATTAGTATAAAGAAGTTATTAAACAAATATAGCACCACTAGAAGGTTATTAGTCATAATAATTATTGAATACAGGTGGAAAAAATAAAAAAACCACCTGTCTTATAAGAAATAATAATCTGAATGAATATGATCAAAAAACATGGCCTACATCTAACATGTAAAAACACAAGAGGGAAACTTGTCGTATAAAAATAATAAAAACCCGCACGCAACAAACAAAATCATGTAACACTAATAGTAGGAGGAAATAAGATCGATTATCACAAGTTACTCATTTCTTTTCCTTTTACGTCCTCTTCTCTGCGCACTACCCTGGAGTGAGGAAGACAACCCTCCTCTACCACCTCTCGTAGACCTGTTTGATTCACTGGCAGGCACTGGTACAGGTAGCAAATCTCGATTAAGCAATGCTGGCAATCTCACTGCAGCATACTCACCAGCAACAGCATCGGTAGCAGCAGATACTAGCGGAACATTAACATCCGCAGGTACAAAAAAGGAAGGTCCAGCAATGCCAATACTACTTATGGATACAGAAGAGGAGGAAGGTCCAGCAACATCATTAGTTGTAGATACCTCAAAAGGCTCCTTAAATTGCATAATATTCTTATGTTCGTGAAAATAACTAGAAGAACTACTACTAGCTGCCGTGGAAGGTTCTCCAATAGCAGCAACAGAAACAGAAGAAGGGGCAGTAATAGGCACTCTTATCTGCTCAGATGAGGACGCAGAAGTTGGTTCACCTACTAAAACTCCCGGCTCAGAAACAATAACTTCCGCGGTTAATCCAAATTTTCTAGTCAACACAGGTGACTCCGGAGAGGAAGAGGAAACATCAGCATCTAATCCTGATTCAGATGGAGATGAAGATAAACATGAAGATGAAGATGAAGATGAAGGCTCAATAGAAGGTGAATGGGGAGGTAAAATTAACTCACCTTCTGGACACCTCAATGCAGAAACAACACCAACAACTGCGGACAACTCTCCAGCTAATGCTGTCGGCATAAAAGCAGAGGAAATATCAGCAGCTACCACCGACTCAGATGGAGGTAAAGATAAAGGTGCAGGTGCAAGTAATTCATCTTCTAAAACTCCCAAATCAGAAGCAGCACCTTCCGCGGTCGATACTAAGACACCATCACTAATATTAGAAAAATACTCGCCAGAAACATTTGGTGCAGCAACAGGATCAGTAATAAGAGGCAAAGAAGACCCAGCATCACCTTCAGGTAATGCTACAAAAGTAGAAACAGTGTCAGCAACAGGTACATTACCAGGTTGATCCTTATAAGAAGAAAACAATTTAACAAATTTAGGAGAATGTAGTTCAGAATCATACTCTAATGGCAACAAAGATCCCAATTGAGTCTCATACTGAGATTGAGGCTCAGACTCAGAAGTAGATGGAGATAAAGATAAGGGTGCAAATGAAACCGAAGGCGGAGATGAAGGCGCAGGAGACAATTCACCTACTAAAGCTCCAAAATCAGAATAATTCGAGGGAGGCTCATCAGGAGTAGAAACAGCAACAATATCAGATAAATTAGCAGGTTGCTCTCTATAAGAAAGCGATTTAACAAATCTAGAAGAAGATTGATCATACTCCCCCTCCAATAGCAACACAGATCTCAACTGTATAGCAGGTTGATCTCTACAAGAAAGCAATTTAACAAATCTAGGAGAAGGATGATCATACTTCTCCTCCAATAGCAATAAAGATCTTGACTGTGTCTCAGATTGAGGATATGGATTAGGTAATGATTCAGATTGAGATGATAATTCAGGCCGAAGTTGCGTAGGAGAGATAACCAGGGAATGAGTAAGCGCAGCAGTACTACTTGCTGACTCCGTACCCTCCGCACATTTACTACTACCTTCTGATGTCTTACTTTTACTTATCACACGTCTTTGAGGAACAGTACCAACAGGAGACAAAGAAGATCCAGGATGGGAAGATAATTCGTGCTGCAACTTAAGTCGTGGAATAGAGACGACCAAACGACGAGTAAGCTCAATAGCACTACTTCCTGAATCCGTGCCCTCCACACATTTACTACTACCTCCTGATGTCTTGCTTTCAGTTATCACACGTCTTTGAGGAACAGTACCAACAGGAGACAAAGAAGATTCAGGCTGAGAAGATAATTCATGCTGAAACTTAAGTCGTGGAATAGAGACGACCAAACGACGAGTAAGATCAATAGCACGACTTCCTGACCCCGTCGTACCCTCAGAACATTTACTACTATCCCCTGATATCTTGCTTTCACTTATCACACGTGTTTGTGGAACAGACCCGGTAATAGAAGGCAAAGAAGATTTAGTACCATCAGGTGATACTACAACACCACCTCCTGAAGAAGCAGCATCACTCGTAACATTAATACCACTTCCTGATGCTCTGCTTTTACTTATCACACGTATAATACGTACTTGTGAAACAGTCTCAGTAACGATAGGCGAAGAAGACCCAGCATTATCAGGAGATACTGCAACAATACCACTTCCTGAAGCAGTACCCTCACCTGTAGTAGCCTTATCACCACTTCCTGATGCTTTGCTTTTACTTATCACACGTATAATACGTACTTGTGGAGCGGTTTCAGTAACAATAGGCGAAGAAGACCCAGCATTATCAGGAGATACTGCAACAATACCACTTCCCGAAACAGTACCCTCACCTGTAGTAACCTTATCACCACTTCCTGATGCTTTGCTTTTACTTATCACACGTATCACACGTATTTGTGGAACAGAACCGGCAATGGGAGGCAAAGAAGATACAGTACCACCAGGAGATACTACAACAACATCACTTCCTGGTGTTTTGCTTTTACTCATTACACGTATCACACGTGTTTGTGGAATAGATTCAGTAACAATAGGCAAAGAAGATACAGTACCTTCAGGTAACGAATCAGGTTCAGGTTGAGATGGCAATTCAGAATGAAGTTGCAAACTGGAAGAAGAACTCATAGGATCAGCGGTAACACCTCCTGAAGTCGTACCCTTATCTGCAGTTTTATTGCCACTTTCTGATATCTTACCTTTATCTGTTGTACGTATCCGTCTTTTTGAATCTGAAAGAGCCGCTCTTGATAACTTCCCCTTAGCCTTACATCTTTTTGAATCTGAAAGTGCTACTACCTTACCTTCATCTGTTGTACGCATCCGTCTTTTTAAATCTGAAAGAGCTGCTCTTGATAACTTCCCTTTTAGCTTATACCTTTTTGAATCTGAAAGCGCTACTACAGGAACACCAGCAACATCGAGAACATTAATAACATCCTCACAACGAACACCACTCAATGATCCATCTTCTAGTTCAGCAAAAACGTCTCTAGCTACTTTATCCCACCTAGATTTAAATATATACTTCACTCTCACGGTAACAGCACAATCTATTTTCGACAAAAAACCTAATAAACTACCTCCACTTAATGGAACTGGCTTACAATCAGAGGAACTTGATAGTACTCTAATATAAGGAAGTGCACGTATAAAATCAGGACGGTACTTGTAATGGTATATACACAGACACCTAGCTATAAAACTAGATAGATGCAATTCTCTATACATCCTGCACCAAATAGCTAGCCCAACCCTAGAGAGCCCACTATTCATAGCCGTTAAGAGGTAATTATCCATAGAACAAGAATAAGACATGCGCGCAGATTCACAAACATCATGAAATAGCCTGGAAATTAGTTCATCACTATCAGGGTGCAACTTAAAGCCCAGCAAATCTACATATAGAATGGGCGACACCTCCCCAACAGTAGCACAAACAATTCCTGTATCGGAGTGAGTAGAAACATGAGCAGGAACACCACTGCCACTCGCGTATCTTCCTTCTGTAGTAGAAGCAGAAGAAGATCCATCTCCTGGTGCTTTACATTTACCAACATCTTTACTATTTGTCTTTGTTCTGGAATATCGTGCTTTCAAACACAATATTGAAGACGATGCTATCAAGGGAATACCAGCAGTGTCGAGAACAGCGATAAAATCTTCACAACTAACAGCATCCAAAGACTCCCCTTCTAGAGAACCATAAATGCCACCAAATACTTCACCCCAAATGGAGCCAAAAATACGCCCCGCCCTACCACGAATAGTGGAATCTAGTCTCGATAAAAAACTCAGCAACCTATCCCCAGTTAACATCTCTACACCACCGCCAGGAGAGTCGGACAATACTTTAATGTTAGGAAGAGAACGTATGAAACCAGGCATATGCTTGCCATAGTACTTAAAAAAACATCTGTGCACGAAATTAGCCCTACACAGTACCTTATAAGTATTAAGCCAAATAATTCGCTCGGTATTCGTAAGTTTATCACTCACGCTTGGTGGAAGTTGTTCGCTTAACCTATTCTTGTAAGGAATCCCGGCCAGTCTATCAGCTTTCGAAAGAAGACCGCCGATTATTTTAGCACTATAAGGATGTAACTTAACTTCCAGTAAATCACAAACATCCTGATTAGTAATAATGGCTGGAGCAGAAACAACGTCACCAGATCTGGAGGTAGAAGCTTTGCCTATATCATCACAAGTACTCAACCCACCAACTACAGTGGTGGTTGAAGTAGTAACAGTAGAAGCCTCAACTTGCTGCAAACCAACACTAGAAACATCACTCTGTACAACGCACCCTTTACCATCACCATCACTCTCTGAAGGATCACTAAAAGTAGCAGCGCTACCAGTCACAGGTACAGGATACATAACAAACCCTCTGTTTATTGCTATTATTATTCATTTATTATTTTTACTATCAACTCACACACCAACATTGCATAAAAGCTACAGAAGAGAAATGGGTACAGTCCCTCAAAGGAACGCACAAAACACCACAAACAGGATCAAAAGCAAAGCACCATCACCATTATATACAAATACAAGACGGCACTCACATACAAAATTATACAAAAAGTGGCAATTCACACGCACAAAGCGAAGATATAAAACACTACTGACCTGACGTGCCATCTTGTATATAACTTAAAATAATATTTGTACCAAGCAAATAACAACTAATTATACAAACGCAACATTAATATATAATGAATTAATTACTAATTATTTAACCTAATAACCGTGCATTAATAATTTAACAACCTATCATCAACCAATCAATCACACATTAAAATTACAGGGTAGGAGTAGTAACAGTCATGCAACCAAAAGCACACAACCCCAAGGGTAGGCAGGGTCATACATCACTTCTTGTATCATAATTAACGAAATAGCCAGATAAATTTAAATAACATATACAAGTACCTACATAATAATAGAAATTAATCGACATTCGCTTCAATGCTTTTATATTTGATACAAAAAATTATATAAACTTAACAAGTATTTGTCATGTGCAACATAAATATCTAGTACAGATTACAGATTCTTGTATACAAATTTTATGACTGATTAATACTATTCCAGCAAAAAACACAAAAATTAAGAAACGAGTGCTACTACATGTACGGTATCAGACTATATTTTATAATTAACCAAAAATTCAATGGTTCTTTTTGTTTTAATTAATTTACAGTAGATAGCATTAGTAATCCTTAATAAAAAAACAAATATTGCATACTTAGCTATCGATAGCATGCAAATGTACCGTGCATAAATAAAAAAACACAAGAGCGGAGTTTATACGTATAAAAATAAGAACTAGCTCACAACAAATAAAATCATGTGAAGCAATAGTAGGAGGAAATAAGATCAATTATCACAAATTACTCATTTCTTTTCCTTTTACGTCCTCTTCTCTGCACACCACCCTGAAGTGAGGAGGATGACCCACCTCTGCCACCTCTCATATCCGCAGACACAGGAGAAGAGGAAGAAGGTCCAGCAACAACACTATCACCAGTAGATTCCTCTAAATGTCCCATAACTAATTGCGTGACAAAAGGGGAGTAAACATCTTCACATAGTTTTGGTGCAGATCTTGATTCAGACGAAGATGACCCATCTTCTAAAACCCTCAAATTGGAAGCATCACCTTCCAGAGTCGAAACTGAACCATGAGTACTAATACTCGAAAAACACTCGCCAAACAAAGATCCCAATTGCATTTCATACTGATATTTATACCCAGTATCAGCCTCAGAAGTAGATTGAGATAATGGTGCAAATAAAATCGAAGGCGGAGATAAATCCACAGGAGATAATTCACCTACTAAAGCTCCAAAATCAGAAGCATCACCTTCCAGAGCCGAGACCGAACCATGAGCACTAATACTCGAAAAACACTCGCCAGACAAAGGTACCAATTGCATCTCATACTGATATTGAGGTTCAGGGCGAGAATCAGGCTCAAGCTCCGAAATAGATGGAGATAATGGTGCAAACAAAATCGAAGGTGGAGATAAATCCACAGGAGATAATTCACCTACTAAAGCTCCAAAATCAGAAGAATAATTCGAAGGAGGCTCATCAGAAGTAGAAACAGCAACAATATCAGATAAATTAGCAGGTTGATCTCTATAAGAAAGCAATTTAACAAATCTACGAGAAGACTGATCATGTTTCTCATCAAATAGCAACAAAGATCTTAAATGTGTCTCAAGCTGTGTCTCAGATTGAGGACATGGATTAGGCAATGATTCAGGATCAGATAAATTAGTAGGTTGATCTCTACAAGAGAGCAATTTAACAAATCTACGAGAAGACTGATCATGTTTCTCATCAAATAGCAACAAAGATCTTAACTGTGTCTCAGATTGAGGACATGGATTAGGCAATGATTCAGGTTGAGATAATAATTCAGACCGAAGTTGCGCAGGAGAAATAACCGGGGAATGAGTAAGAGCAGCCGTTCCACTCACTGACTCCATACCCTCCACACATTTACTACTACCTTCTGATGTCTTGCTTTCACTTATCAAACATCCTTGAGTAACAGTCTCAGTAGGAGAATACGAAGAAGACCTAGTACCTTCAGGTAATGAATCAGGTTCAGGTTGATATAATAACTCAGACTGAAGCTGCAAACTGGAAGAAGAACACACAAAATCTGTGGCGTCACTTACTAAAGTCGTAACACCACTTGCAACTTTACCACTGCCATTTCCTGATACCTTACTTTTACCTGTCTTAGGTTGTATTTTGGGATATGAAAATGCCACTACGGGAATACCAGCAATATTGAGGACACTAATAACATCTTCATAACTAACATCACTAAATGATCCACCTTCTAGTTGAGAAAAAACTTTACCAGCTTCTACATCCCACCGAGATTTAAATACAGACTCCACTACATTAAAAGCAGCACAATCTAGTTTCGACAAAAAATCTAATAAAACACCTCCACTTAATGGAACTGGCTTACAATCAGAGGAACTTGATAATACTCTAACATTAGGAAGTGTACGTACAAAATCAGGACGGTACTTGTAATGGTAGATACACATACACTTGGCTATAAAACTAGATAGATGCAATTCTCTGTAGATCCTACACCAAATAGCTCTCCCAATCGTGGAAAGTTCACCATTCA
>NZ_FKII01000004.1 GCF_900078745.1 Candidatus Ichthyocystis sparus
GCGTTTGGGAGATAGGGTACATTGGTGGGATATGATCTTTTTGTGACTCAGTCTTTGTTTTTACGTAAGGGAGTTGGGATTAAGTATGCTAATGCTATTTTAATTAAGCCTAACCAAGTTGGGACATTAACAGAGACGTTTGAGGCATTTTTTTTTAGCAAGCAGGTCTGGTACGGTACAGTAATTCCGCATCGTTCTGGAGAAACCAGTGACAGCTTGATTTGTCAGTTGTTTGGAGTGCTGGTCCAATCAAGACTGGAGTGCCATGCCGTTCCGACCGCACCTCCAAACACAACCAACTCATTCGTACAGAAGAGGAACTAGGTAGGGGGGTTGCTACTTTTCTGGTAAGGACCCGTTTACCTAGACCTAGAGGGGTTAACCTCTAGGCCTCTAGGCATTTTTATCCCTATCTTCGCTTTTGCCTCTTACTCTTGTCTCGTTGAGACAGGGCTTTATTCTTATTGTGAGGTATCATCGCAATCCTTTTTAGCACGAGAAGCAAATACATAACCGATAACACAAGAAGAAGATAATCAAATTTTCTCCTAAATGACGCAGACACACTACCATCCTTCTGGCCAGAGTCTTTTGAGTTTTCTAGTATATTGCTAAGTGCAAACGCAATCAACAAAATAGGCGGCCCCAGAAAAAAAGCGCCAATTAAAAGTAGAAAGAACAACGAGACCCCAACTCCATAGCGCCTAAAATCATGACGTATGTCAGACATGAGGGTAATTTTCTTCCTACCACCAACCCGACCATGAGTACCTCGTTGCTCCGTATCCTCATATCTTAGCGCTGTCAAACCCGATCCATCACCTTCCACTCCGACTTCTTTCTCTTTCTCTTTCCATTTAGCAGCAGCCCTAGCAGCTACCTCAGCAGCCCTCTCAGCAGCAAGTTCTTGTCCCCTACCTCTATGAAGTCTCGCTGCTCTTCTATCTCTTTTAACCCATACAACACCCTTCCCCTCAGTGGATCCTCTAGACCCTCCCCCTTCTTTTTTTGCTGATTTTTTTTTGGGCCTTGCACCCAACGCCAGATATCTAGGCTCCTGGGAGGAGCTTCCGCCGGGACCAGCATCCCCTAATTTTCTACACTCCCTACCATCTTGACCGACTGCTCCAAGGGAAGAGTTATCTCCCCCGTCACCAGCAGGTTCATCAGCTTCCGAACTACTGCTGCTACCACCTGAAGCACTTAAACTTATTCTACCAGACATACAAACACCCTCCATTATTGTTTTTCTACTATGACCTGACTTGTTTTTTTATTTTTACACAAATGATTATTGACAATTAAGTAATCGCCAATCAAGGTAAGCATCCGCGCCCAAACCATGCTAAAGGTGAAAAAATATTATTCATATGAATTTTTACTGTTTAAATTGATATCAATAATACAGTAATGGAGGTACTAATTAACCGTAGTATACTCATATTGCTTTTTAGTATTATGCAAATTTGTTGCGGTTTTGTTAGTTATACTAATGCTACATTGGGAAAGATAATTGGGTACCTCATCCATATGTACGATAGGCTTCTTCTATCTCATAAATAGCATAACAAAAATGTGTTGATTCTTGGAGCTAATAAAATCCATTCAAAATATTATTCTTTTTCTTGATTGCTGTGGGAAAGATGGAGGAGAGTTTTTTTCTACTGCCCTAAATATATTATATGAGGCTTAGAGTAATCTTTGCTAATTAGATTTCATGTCAACGCAGCCAAAATTCATCATCCTTCCTTGTGAAGGTAAATGTCATGCCTAATTTATGCAATCTGCTGAAATGCAGTTATCCATAATATTTATATTTATGTCTGTGCATAGCTTTAAGGGAAAATCCACATGAAATTTAGCTTTCTTGTACAGTTGATGACGAAGGTAGTTTTGCTCCCCATATGAAGTAATGTTGAGCAAGATTTAGGTTTATTGTAGATGCCATGTATTTGTCTGTTTTTGATTTTTGTAAAGATGACATGACTGAGGTTGATAGGAGCGTCTAGCAACTGATGACCATGTATTTGGAACTAGCAAACATTTCAGCCAGTGTGTTGAGGCTGTAGTGCTCTACGTGTATTTTCCGCATAGCAACATAGGAAATATCCAACATGCCCATTCATGTATGATTTGATAGTTGAGAATACATTTTGCCTTAGAGTTTAATTTAAAACATTATACTGACCTATCTCCCTCATGGCCAATAAAATAATTTATTCGTTACCAGAGAGTTTCCTAGTGATACGTCCTATCCTATCTCTCTGTCATCTTTGTAGGTTTAACCAATCGATTCTTCTACATATTTGCATAAGGTGATACCAAAATACACAAATACCACAAAAGAACCATTAAGCATTGTTTGGACAATTTTGGTAGTTGTTTTCCAGTAATATCTACAGAAGACGGTATGGCTGAGGATTATTGGAGTGGCTGGCAATAGTTAGTTGGAGTTTTGGAGATAGGAGTGTAGTTAGTAGGAACGTTGTACAAAAGCAGGACATTTTGTAAAATTTGGCAACGATACTCCACTCAAGCTTCCACTCAAGCTAAATCAAATTGAATTGGAATATTAACAGAAACATTTAAATATTTCGGCTATCATATCTTATTACGGCACAGCAAGTTTGAACGATTCTGGGGAAGAGTCCTATCAAAGTTACTTTTACACAGTCAAATAATAGGTTACAGACAGAAGAGAGAGAGGCAAGGACCACAAAATCCTACGCTGTGTCCTATACATCGGGCTATGATCCATTACAGAACACACACAGAGATTTGATTCAGGTCGGTTCCTTTTACTATCGCTAGCTACTATCTGAAACGCTGCGTGCTATCCTACAGGACATATAATTATTCCTGTTATTCTGTTATTGTTTTTTTACTTTGATGACAATGACTGGCAAGGTATCAAATATCTGACAAAAAGCACTCGCAACAACCGTCGTAAATGCGATGTTTTAGTTTCTTTGTTCATCAAGGGAAAAGTTACATGAGATTGGACTTTCTTGCACAGTTGGTGATGAAGGTGATTTTGCTCCGCACCTAAGTGGTATTGAGGAGGGCTTAGAGTACTGGCAGATGCCATTTATTTGGCTGGTTTTGATCCTTGCAATGATGTGTGTATTGCTTTAGATTGTGCTAGTAGTCAGTTTTATTCAGATGGGTACTACAAGATTTTTAACGAATTTATGAAGATTGGAGTGGTTGGCAATTATTGACCAAACGTTTGGGAGATAGGGTACAGTTGGTAGGAGATGATCTTTTTGTGACTCAGTCTTTATTTTTACGTAAGGGAGTTGGGACTAAGTTTGCTAATGTTATTTTAATTAAGACTAACCAGGTTGGGACATTAACAGAGACATTTGAGACATTTTTTTAGCAAGTAGGTCTGGCACGGTACAGTAATTCCGCATCGCTCTGGAGAAACCAGTGACAGCTTCATTGCTGATTTGTCAGTTGCTTGGAGTGCTGGTCCAATCAAGACTGGAGTGCCATGTCGTTCCGATCGCACTTCCAAACACAACCAACTCATTCTTTGATCTAGCAGTTCTTGTTAAACATTACAGCAAAACAACAACATTTCAGAATAAACAGGAACCAACATACGTACGTACATCATAAGCTTTTTGTTGTATGTGCTACATAAAGTCAGCCATTTCCCTTACCTTATTTGCTTTTTTTATTTTTGTTGAAAGATTTACATACCAAAAAATGATCCCTCATAGTTGATTCATTTGAAAATGCTTTATCGCGGCAAGAACTTCCTGATTCTTTACCGCTAAATGGCGATATCATTGCTGAAATTTCTTCTATCTTTAGAAGGGGAGCGAGGGGAAAACACATAAATCAAATAAATGACAACTAAACCTATAACTGTTGCCATCGCGCAACTCAGCCCTTATACTGCTGTGATATGACTATCATATGGGGCTGTGGGACATGGTGTTCATTGTTCTTAAATCTGACAGCTCTATTCCGCTTTTATCGGCACCTTTTCCTCCGGCGTAACCAGTACCCAGAAGCCGCTCCTGGTACTTAGAAAGATTTTGCCGATTTTATATATATGAAGGGCCAGGGAAACCATGTTAGGGGAGAACGCATACATGCTCATCCTGCTCCATCCCAGAAGCCACAAGCTAACTATGGATATTAATACACGTAACGTACGATTTTAATTTTTTAAAAGTTAATCATTCCCCCTCTATTTTTTGCGGTTTTTACCTCTGTCTGAAAATTTATAAGCATACCACACAGCAAGAACTAACATCGAGAAAAGCAGATGTATAACCATAAACGCAAGATCAACATTATCATGATAATCTTTCCAAACTGAGCCACTTGCTGCAGAAGCACCTTCTCGAGTGCCATTCACTGGCGGCCCTGCAGTATCACTACTAAGAATACTACTAAGCAAAGATACCAACGTTGCAAGAGATCCTCCTACTGCAACAGCAGTTCCCAAAAGGAGACATAACCTATCAATTCCACTCATATGATGGTCGGTATCACCATGTTTTGGTTCATTTTTTCTGTGATGACCATGACCATGGTGGCGGGTCCGCGGGCCTTTCGTTCTTAGTACTATCAAGCCCAAACCGTCATCTTTTTTATTCCCACCTCTTCCTTCAGCAGCATCCTTAGCGGCCATAGCAGCTTCTTCAGCGGCAGCCCTAGCAGCTCTCTCAGCAGCAAGTCTTTGCCCCTCACCCCTATGAACTTTCGCCGCCCTCCTGTCTTTTTTATTCCATTCGATACCCTTCCTAGTATGATGTTTACCTCCCTTTCCTTCTTTCCCCTCCGTTTTTTTTCTGGGTTTTGCGCCTAATCCCCGTGATTCTTCAGTATGGCCTGGGGACGTCAAAGAGCCTCTGCTGGACCTACCACCACCTCCTGATCCGCTACTCCTTACATCCCTATCCTGACCAACAGCTCCAAGGGGAGAATGACCACCCGCAACATCAGCAGGCCCACCACTAGTTTCTGAATCGCTGCTACTACCTGAAGTATCGCGCGTTACTCTACCAGACATATAACATACTACCCCTCTATTGTTGTTCTTTTACTTTTTTATTCTGATGCTTTACTCTAAATACTGACGATGACTGACTACTGACGATGACTGACGTAAGCAAACATAGACCAGCAGCAGAAGCACTGGCACCTGATTGTGATAAAGTAAGGGTGAAGAAATATTATTTATATGAATTTTTTATTGTTATAGTAATGAGTAATAAATAATGAGTAATGAATAAGTAATAGTAATAAGTATAGGTGGTTTGTATTTTGATTCTGGGAGAGACGATACGACTGAGGTTGATTTGGGATTAGTAAATATGGCAACTAGTGTGTTGAAACTACAGTACCACTACTACGTGGATTATTCCTCAATAGCAACATAGGCAATATAGTTCTGCATACGCATACCTACCTCATTAAGGTGTAGGCTTTGGTAGCTAAGAATACGTTTTCACCTTAGAGTTTAATTTAAAGCATTCTACTTACCTATCTCTCTCATGGCTGATAAAATAATTTATTCGTTGCCAGAGAGTTTACTAGTGATACGTCCTATCCTATCTCCCTGTCGTTTTTGTAGGTTTAACCAAGCGATTCTTCTACATATTTGTACAAGGAGGTAACAAAACATGCAAATGACATAAAGGAACCATTAAACATTTTTTGGATAATTTGAGAGCAATTGTTTTCGAGTAATATCTACAGAAGATGGTATGGCTGAGGATTATTGGAGTGGATGGCAATAGCTAGTTGAATTTTTGGAGATAGGAGTGCAGTTAGTAGTAACGTCGTACAAAAGCAGGACATTTTGTAAAATTTGGCAATGATACTCCACTCAAGCTTTCACTCAAGCTAAATCAAATTGAATTGTAATATTAACAGAAACGTTTAAATACTTCGGCTAGCATATCTTATTACGGCACAGCAAGTTTGCACGATTCTGGGGAAGAGTCTTATCAAAGTTACTTTTACACAGTCAAATAATAGGTTACAGACAGAAGAGAGAGAGGCAAGGACCACAAAATCCTACGCTGTGCCCTATACATCGGGCTATGATCCACCACAGAACACACACAGAGATTTGACTCAGGTTCATTCCTTTTACTATCGCTAGCTATTATCTGAAACGCTGCGTGCTATCCTACAGGACATATAATTATTCCTGTTATTCTGTTATTGTTTTTTTACTTTGATGCCAATGACTGGCAAGGTATCAAATATCTGACAAAAAGCATTCGCAACAACCGTCGTAAATGCGATGTTTTAGTTTCTTTGTTCATCAAGGGAAAAGTTACATGAGATTGGACTTTCTTGCACAGTTGGTGATGAAGGTGATTTTGCTCCGCACCTAAGTGGTATTGAGGAGGGCTTAGAGTACTGGCAGATGCCATTTATTTGGCTGGTTTTGATCCTTGCAATGATGTGTGTATTGCTTTAGATTGTGCTAGTAGTCAGTTTTATTCAGATGGGTACTACAAGATTTTTAACGAATTTATGAATTCTGATGATTTTTCGTCCTATTTGGATAATTTATGCAGTTGTTTTCCAATAGTATCTTAGAAGATGGCATGGCGGAAGATGATTGGAGTGGTTGGCAATATTGACCAATCGTTTGGGAGATAGGGTACAGTTGGTGGGAGATGGTCTTTTTGTGACTCAGTCTTCATTCTTACGTAGGGGGGTTGAGACTAAGTCTGCTAATGCTATTTTAATTAAGCCTAACCAAGTTGGGACATTAACAGAGAGAGACGTTTGAGACATTTTTTTTGGCAAGTAGGTCTGGTTACGCGGTACAGTAATTTCGCATCGTTCTGGAGAAACCAGCGACAGCCTCATTGCCGATTTGTCAGTTGCTTGGAGTGATGTGGTCAAATCAAGACTGGAGTGCCATGTCGTTCCGACCGCACTTCCAAATACAACCAACTCATTCGTATAGAAGAGGAACTGGTTAGGGGTTGCTATTTTTCTGGGAAGGACACGTTTATGCAATCAAAGAGATGGATGTGAACACTAATAACTCTCTGCCAAAAATAAAAAAACAGCCCTGGAGCTTCTCTATACGCAACCTAGGAACCTATTGTTGTTTGCTTAGCAAGAACAATAATAAAACACCTATGGTTACTTACTCGAAATTTTTTTAATTCAGCCATTCCTCTTTATTTTTTT
>NZ_FKII01000005.1:0-5606 GCF_900078745.1 Candidatus Ichthyocystis sparus
CTTTATATGTATCAGGATTAGATGCAGATGTTTCCTCTTCTTCTACGGAGTCATCTGTATTGGGTAGAGCAATTGTTGGACTAGCTACAGAAGTTATTGCTTCTGAGTCGAGAGTTTTAGTAGGTGAATCAACTCCTTCGTCATCATCTGAGCAGTTAGTAGTGCCGATTGCTGCCCCTTCTTCTGTTTCTGCTGCTATTAGTAAGTCTTTCATGGCAGCTAGTAGTAGTTCTTCTAGGTACCCTCATGGACCTAAGAAAGCATTTATTATGCAATCAGTTAAGGAGCATTTTGAGGTGCCTATGAGTAGTGGGATATCTGCTGGACCTTCCCCTTCTACACCTGTGGATATTGGTAATGTTCCGCTAGTGGCTGCTGTTACCGATACTGCTGCTGATGATGTGGGAGCGAGATTGGCAGCATTGCTGAATCGAGGCCTGCCACCTTCACCACCACCTGCTGGTGAATCTAGTGGGTATATGAGAGGTGGTAGAGGAGGGTTGTCTTCCTCACTTCAGGGTGGTGTGCAGAGAAGAGGACGTAAAAGGAAAAGAAATGAGTAATTTGTGGTAATTGATCTTATCTCCTCCTACTATTAGTTTTACATGATTTTATTTGTTGTGAGCTTTGTGAGCTATTTCTATACGGATAAATTACGCTCTTGTATTTTTTACTGTAACGGCATTAATCAATCATAAAATTCGTATACAAGAATCTGTAATCTGTACTAGATATTTATGTTGCACATGACAAATACTTGTTAAGTTATATATAATTTTTTGTATCAAACATAAAAGCATTGAAACGAATGTCGATTAATTTCTATTAACATGAGAATTGCTACTTTTGGATGTGAATTTCATGAATTGAGATACAGAAGTGATGACGTAAGGTTTTGCTTCTGATCTTGTTTGTGATGTTATGTGCGTTTAGTTGCATTTACGTGGCCATTCCACTTCTCTTCTGTGGCGTAAATGACGATCAAATAGGTTGTTGAATTTTAATTTTATTGATGCACGTTTATTAAGTTAAATAATTAGCAATTAATTAGTTATATATTAATGCTTAACTTGTATAATTAATTGTTATGTGTTGGGTGTAAATGTTTGTTTTTTTAAGTTATATACAAGATATCATGTCATGTTGGTAGTGTTCTTTGTACGTACGGACTGCCACTTGTTTTGTGTGTGAGTGACGTTTCTTGGATTTGTATACGTATACAATAGTGGTGATGCTTTGCTGCTGGTCCTGTTTTTGGTGTTTTGTGCATTTCTTTGAGGGACTGTACCCATTTCTCTTCTGTAGCTTTTACGTAATGTTGGTGTGTGAGTTGATAGTAAAAATAATAAATGAATAATAATAGCAATAAACAGAGGGTTTTTTTATGTATCCTGTACCTGTGACTGGTAGCGCTGCTACTTTTAGTGATCCTTCAGAGAGTGATGGTGATGGTAAAGGGTGCGTTGTACAGAGTGATGTTTCTAGTGTTGGTTTGCGGCAAGTTGAGGCCTCTACTGTTACTATTTCACCCACCACTGTGGGTGGTGGGTTGAGTACTTGTGATGATATAGGCAAAGCTTCTACCTCCAGATCTGGTATTGCTGCTGTTTCTTCTCCAGCCATTATTGCTGATCAGGATGTTTCTGATTTGCTGGGAGTTAAGTTACATCCTGATAGTGCCCAAATAATTAGTGATCTTCTTTTGAGAGCTGTTGAACTAGCTGGAGTTCCTTACAAGGGTAGGTTAAGCGAACAACTTCCATCAAACGTGAGAGATAAACTTACGACGACCGGGCGGATTATTTGGTGTAATACTTATAAGGTGCTGTGTAGGGCTACTTTTGTGCGCAGATGTTTTTTTAAGTACTATGGCGAGCATATGCCTGGTTTCATACATTCTCTTCCTAACATTAAAGTATTGTCCGACTCTCCTGGCGGTGGTGTAGAGACGTTAACTGGGGATAGGTTGCTTAGTTTTTTATCGAGACTAGATTCCGTTATCCGCAGTAGAGCGGAGCGTATTTTTATCTCTATTTGGGATGAAGTATTTTGCGGCATTTCTGGTGCTCTAGAAGGGGAGTCTTTGGATGCTATTAGTTGTGAAGATTTTACTGTTGTTCTCGACATTGCTGGTATTCCCTTAGTAGCATCGTCTTCAACATCGCATTTGAAAGCACGATATTCCAAAACAAAGACAAATAGTAAGGATGTTGATAAGTGTAAAGCATCAGGGGATGGATCTTCTTCTGCTCCTACTACAGAAGGAAGATACGCGAGTGGCAGTGGTGTTCCTGCTCATGTTTCTACTCACTCCGATACAGGAATTGTTTGTGCTACTGTTGGGGAGGTGTCGCCCATTCTATATGTAGATTTGCTGGGCTTTAAGTTGCACCCTGATAGTGATGAACTAATTTCCAGGCTATTTCATGATGTTTGTGAATCTGCGCGCATGTCTTATTCTTGTTCTATGGATAATTACCTCTTAACGGCTATGAATAGTGGGCTCTCTAGGGTTGGGCTAGCTATTTGGTGCAGGATGTATAGAGAATTGCATCTATCTAGTTTTATAGCTAGGTGTCTGTGTATATACCATTACAAGTACCGTCCTGATTTTATACGTGCACTTCCTTATATTAGAGTACTATCAAGTTCCTCTGATTGTAAGCCAGTTCCATTAAGTGGAGGTAGTTTATTAGTTTTTTTGTCGAAAATAGATTGTGCTGTTACCGTGAGAGTGAAGTATATATTTAAATCTAGGTGGGATAAAGTAGCTAGAGACGTTTTTGCTGAACTAGAAGATGGATCGTTGAGTGGTATTCGTTGTGAGGATGTTATTAATGTTCTCGATGTTGCTGGTGTTCCTGTAGTAGCGCTTTCAGATTCAAAAAGACGTAAGGTAAAAGAGAAGTTATCAAAAGAAGCTCTTTCAGATTTAAAAATACGGATAAGTACAACAGATGAAGGTAAGATATCAGAAAGTGGCAATAAAACTGCAGATAAGGGTACGACTTCAGGAGGTGTTACCGCTGATCCTATGAGTTCTTCTTCCAGTTTGCAACTTCAGTCTGAATTGCCATCTCAACCTGAACCTGATTCATTACCTGAAGGTACTGTATCTTCTTTGCCTATTGTTACTGAATCTATTCCACAAACACGTGTGATACGTGTGATAAGTAAAAGCAAAACACCAGGAAGTGATGTTGTTGTAGTATCACCTGGTGGTACTGTATCTTCTTTGCCTCCCATTGCCGGTTCTGTTCCACAAATACGTGTGATACGTGTGATAAGTAAAAGCAAATCATCAGGAAGTGGTGATAAGGCTGCAGGTGAGGGTATTGTTTCAGGAAGTGGTATTGTTGCAGTATCTCCTGATAATGCCGGGTCTTCTTCGCCTGTTGTTGCTGAAACCGCTCCACAAGTACGTATTATACGTGTGATAAGTAAAAGTAAAGCATCAGGAAGTGGTATTAATATTACGAATGCTGCTGCTTCAGGAGGTGGTGGTGTTGTATTATCACCTGATGGTACTAAATCTTCTTTGCCTCCTATTACCGGGTCTGTTCCACAAACACGTGTGATACGTTCGATAAGTAAAAATGAAACATCAGGATCAGGAAGTAGTGGTAAGGCTACAAGTGATGATATTGTTTCAGGAAGTGGTATTGTTGCAGCATCGCCTGATAATGCTGAGTCATCTTTGCCTATCGTTACTGAGACTGTTCCACAAGTACGTGTTGTACGTGTTATATGTAAGAGAAAGACGTTAGGAAGTGGTATTAATGTTACGAGTGATGCTGTTTCTTCAGGAGGTGGTGTTGTTGTAGTATCACCTGATGGTACTAAATCTTCTTTGCCTTCTATTACCGGGTCTGTTCCACAAACACGTGCGATAAGTGAAAGCAAAATATCAGGAAGTGGTAGTGAAGCTACTGGTGAAGGTACTACTTTGGGAGGTGGTATTGTTGTAGCATCACCCGACGGTGCAGGTTCTTCTTTACCTCCTGTTACTGAGACTGTTATTCAAAGATGTGTGATAAGTGAAAGCAATATATCAGGAGATAGTAGTAAATGTGCTGAGGGTACGGAATCAGGAAGTAGTGCTATTGATCTTACTAGTCGTTTGGTTGTCTCTCTTCCACGACTTAAGTTTCAGCATGAATTATCTTCTCAGCCTGAATCTTCTTTGTCTCCTGTTGATACTGTTCCTCAAAGATGTGTGATAAGTGAAAGCAAGATATCAGGGGATAGTAGTAAATGTGCTGAGGGTACGGAATCAGGAAGTAGTGCTATTGATCTTACTCGTCGTTTGGTTGTCTCTCTTCCACGACTTAAGTTTCAGCATGAATTATCTTCTCAGCCTGAATCTTCTTTGTCTCCTGTTGATACTGTTCCTCGAAGACGTCTGATAAGTGAAGGCAATATATCAGGAGGTAGTAGTAAATGTGCTGAGGGTACGGAGTCGGTGAGTAGTACTGCTGCGCTTACTAATTCTCCGGTTATTTCTTCTACGCAACTTCGGTCTGAATTATCATCTCAATCTGAGACACAGTTAAGATCTTTATTGCTATTGGAGGGGAAGTATGATCGTCTTTCTCCTAGATTTGTTAAATCGCTTTCTTATAGAGATCGATCTGCTAATTTATATGATATTGCTTCTACTTCTGATGGTCCTCCTTCGAATTATTCTGATTTTGGAGCTTTAGTAGGTGAATTGTCTCCTGCGCCTTCATCCCCACCTTCGATTTCATTTGCACCATTATCTCCATCTGCTTCTGAGCCTGAGCCTCAATCTCAATATGAGATGCAATTGGGATCTTTGTCTGGTGAGCGTTTTTCTAGAATTAGTGCTGATGGTTCAGTTTCTACTCTGGAAAGTGATGCTTCTGATTTGAGAGTTTTAGAAGATGGATCATCTTCGTCTGAATCAGGATCTGCATCTTCGTCTGAATCAGGATCTGCATCTTCGTCTGAATCAGGATCTGCATCAGGACTATATGAAGATTTTCACTCTGCCTTTGTTACGCAGTTAGTTATGGAATATTTAGAGGCATCTACTAGTGGTAGTGTTGTTGCTGTATCTTCCTCCCCCTCTGTGTCTGCACCTGCACCTGCACCTGCGTCTGAGTTGTTAGTAGCTTCTGACATTTCCCCCTCTTTGTCACCATTAGCTGAAAGTTTAGCTATGCCAACTGTTTCTGATCAGTCTGGTAGTGTATCTGTGACTGATATTATTTCTACTTCTATAGCACTACCTAGTGTCGAATCTTCTTTGTCTGTTGCTGTGCCAACTCTCTCTGTCGGTTCTTTTTTGAGCATTAGTGATGATGTTTTGGTCCCGACCGCGGAAGGTGTTGCTTCTGCATTGATGGGGGCGGGGGATGATTCACTTTCTCCTCCCTCTTCACCTTCGATTTTACCTTTATCTTCATCTTTGTCTTCTTCATCTTCATCTTTATCTTTATGTGCATCGGGATTAGATGCAGATGTTTCCTCTTCTTCTACGGAGTCATCTGTATTGGGTAGAGCAATTGTTGGACTAGCTACAGAAGTTATTGCTTCTGAGTCGAGAGTTTTAGTAGGTGAGTCAACTCCTTCGTCATCATCTG
>NZ_FKII01000005.1:5706-7002 GCF_900078745.1 Candidatus Ichthyocystis sparus
GTCGTTTGGTTGTCTCTCTTCCACGACTTAAGTTTCAGCATGAATTATCTTCTCAGCCTGAATCTTCTTTGTCTCCTGTTGATACTGTTCCTCGAAGACGTCTGATAAGTGAAGGCAATATATCAGGAGGTAGTAGTAAATGTGCTGAGGGTACGGAGTCGGTGAGTAGTACTGCTGCGCTTACTAATTCTCCGGTTATTTCTTCTACGCAACTTCGGTCTGAATTATCATCTCAATCTGAGACACAGTTAAGATCTTTATTGCTATTGGAGGGGAAGTATGATCGTCTTTCTCCTAGATTTGTTAAATCGCTTTCTTATAGAGATCGATCTGCTAATTTATATGATATTGCTTCTACTTCTGATGGTCCTCCTTCGAATTATTCTGATTTTGGAGCTTTAGTAGGTGAATTGTCTCCTGCGCCTTCATCCCCACCTTCGATTTCATTTGCACCATTATCTCCATCTGCTTCTGAGCCTGAGCCTCAATCTCAATATGAGATGCAATTGGGATCTTTGTCTGGTGAGCGTTTTTCTAGAATTAGTGCTGATGGTTCAGTTTCTACTCTGGAAAGTGATGCTTCTGATTTGAGAGTTTTAGAAGATGGATCATCTTCGTCTGAATCAGGATCTGCATCTTCGTCTGAATCAGGATCTGCATCTTCGTCTGAATCAGGATCTGCATCAGGACTATATGAAGATTTTCACTCTGCCTTTGTTACGCAGTTAGTTATGGAATATTTAGAGGCATCTACTAGTGGTAGTGTTGTTGCTGTATCTTCCTCCCCCTCTGTGTCTGCACCTGCACCTGCACCTGCGTCTGAGTTGTTAGTAGCTTCTGACATTTCCCCCTCTTTGTCACCATTAGCTGAAAGTTTAGCTATGCCAACTGTTTCTGATCAGTCTGGTAGTGTATCTGTGACTGATATTATTTCTACTTCTATAGCACTACCTAGTGTCGAATCTTCTTTGTCTGTTGCTGTGCCAACTCTCTCTGTCGGTTCTTTTTTGAGCATTAGTGATGATGTTTTGGTCCCGACCGCGGAAGGTGTTGCTTCTGCATTGATGGGGGCGGGGGATGATTCACTTTCTCCTCCCTCTTCACCTTCGATTTTACCTTTATCTTCATCTTTGTCTTCTTCATCTTCATCTTTATCTTTATGTGCATCGGGATTAGATGCAGATGTTTCCTCTTCTTCTACGGAGTCATCTGTATTGGGTAGAGCAATTGTTGGACTAGCTACAGAAGTTATTGCTTCTGAGTCGAGAGTTTTAGTAGGTGAGTCAACTCATAAAT
>NZ_FKII01000006.1 GCF_900078745.1 Candidatus Ichthyocystis sparus
GCTAACGTCATTAAATGGAGTTAACTTAGTAGATTTTTTATCGAAACTAGATTGTGCTATTCGTGATCTAGTGTGGTCCGTATTTAACTCTAGGTGGGCTGTGGAAACTGGTAAAGCTTGTTCTGAATTAGCATGTGGATTATTGAATGATGTTAGTTGTAAAGATCTCATTAGAGTCCTCGGTGTTGCTGATGTTCCTGTAGCGTCGTTTTCGGTTTTCCGAAAATATATGATGAATAAAAGTAAGACATCAGTAAGTAGTAGTAAGATTACAGCTGTAGGCACTGATTCAGGAAGTGATATTACAGATCATGAACCATTAGAGGAGGATTATGGTTCTTCTTCTGATGAATCTTCTTCGAATATTATTGATGATGCTTTAGTCTCGACTGGAGATAGTGCTTGTTCTGAGTTTGTAGCTTTAGTAGGTGGATCAACTACTGCTACCTCACATTCACCTTCGATTTCATTACCTACACCCGCATCTTCATATCCATCTACTTCTGGCCCCCATTCCCAATCTAAGACGCAATTAGGATCCTTGTTGCTATTAGAGGAGAGTAGTGATCAATCTCCTAGATTTGTTGCATTGTTTTCTTATATAGATCAATCTGGTAGCGTGTCTACCGCTGGTACTGGTCCTACTTTTGTAGGATCACCTGAAGGTACTGGGTCCTCTTTGCCTTTTGTTACCAGGTCTGTTTCTGAGTCAAATGTCTCTAGTGAATCTTTATTGACTGTTAGTGATGCTGTTTTAGTGCCAACTGCTGATGATACTGTTCCTAATTTGGAAGTTTCAGGGGATGAATTATCTGCATCTTCATCTTTGCCTTCATTTGAGTGGGAGCAGGTGCCGATATTTCCTCCTTTCCTGCAACATCATTGGCTGGAGAAGTTAGATTGATAGTGGTGGTAATGTTTTTTAGATGATCTAGGACTACCTCTTAACGGCTACAGGGAATTGCATCTATATAGTTCTATGTCTAGGTTTTTTTGTATCTGCCATTGCAAGTATCGTCCTGATTTTATACTTTTACTTTCTAGTGTTATAGTGTTGCCAAGTTCCTCTGATTGTAAGTTAGTTCCATTGAGTGGAGGTAGTTTATTGGGTTTTTCATAGAAACTAGATTTTGCTGTTCTTGATGAAGCGAAGTCTGTATTTAAATCTCAGTGGGATAAAGTAGCTGGTAAAGTTTTTTCTGAACCAGAAGATGTATCATTGATTGATGTTTGTTGTGGAGATTTTGTTAATGTCATCGATGTTGTTGGTATTACTACTGTGGCATTTTAATATTTCCAAAGACGCAGGGTAGGTAAAAGAAAGATATCAGAAAATAGTAGTAAAATTACAAGTGAAGGTAACTACTTAAGAAGATGGCGACACAGGTCCTGTTGGTTCTTCTTCAAGTTTGTAGCTTCAATCTTGATTATCGTCTCAACCTGGACCTGAGTCATTGCTCGAAGGTGCTGGATCTTAGGTGCCTCTTTTGGCTGCTAGTGACGTCTTACTAGTCTTAGCTGCTGATGATACTGTTTCTAGTTTGGAAGTTTTAGGGTATGAATTGTCTGCACCCTCATTTTTTCTTGTACTTATAACTGAATATTTGTTTTCAACTTCGCTTGAGTTGGAGCAAATGCCGATGTCTCCTTCTTTCCTACACCGCCATTGGCTAGAGAAGTTAGATTGACAGCGGTTGATGCTGTTTATGTGTTGAGAGATTTAGGAGATGGGTTACATTCGTCTCTGACTCTTCTTTTTTGTGTCTATTGAATGCTCAGGTGTAGTTCGTATTTTTACACATTTCTTATTCAATAAATATTAACAATTGCAATCCTTAGTAGTTAATTTATTTAATCATTTATTTATATAAATATATTGATTGATATTTTTTCTTATTCATAATTTGCACGTTATGAAAAAGTTATACTTGTGAAATTATACTCATAATATAAAATATAAAGTGGTACTAAATTAATGTATAAAAGGTAAATTTCTGGGTGCAGTTATAGTTTTAAGTATTTGCTTTATTTGGCGATACATCTCCTAATAAGTGGCGGCAGTTGTGTATCTAACTTTTGAATTTTTTTAATGCTGCTCAATTGTTAGAAGTTAGATGTGAATACTGTAATTGGAGTTTGTGATTCTTATTCTTGTTTATCTGAGTTATGAAAGCATCACTCGTCGCAAAACATATGCAGGAAGGTGTAACATATATTTGTATTGCACGTGACTTATATTAGTTAATTTCATGTGGTTTTTTTGTATCAAATACAATGATATTTTATGAAGTGCAATGTTGATTGTTACTTTTATTTATTGAGTTAATCCAGATTTTAAGCGCTGCAGGTAATATTATATAAAATATTCACACGAGATTTTGGCATTGTATGTGATATGCATGTTCTACATTAGTTGTTTTAGTTAGCATGTGTGGGTGGCTTATGTCTGTGTTACTTAAATTTATATTGCTGTTTTTAACACAAAACAGTTGTGAATTTTGCTGTAGATCTTATTTTTACATTTCACCAATTATAGTTAAGTGGTGATCAAATAATGCATTGTACGTTTCATTATTAGTGATTAGTTTATGCAACTAATAGTTGCTTGTTTTTTTAAGTTATATGCGAGTTACGTGTCTTATTGGCAATGTCTTTTTACTTTACCTTTGTAGGTGTTAAATACTGCTTTCAGAGAATGTGAGTGTTGTTTTATGAATTGAGTTACAAGGATGGTAGTGATGTACCACTCTTACTGTTCGTGATTTTGTGAGCATTTAGTTTTGTAACTATGTCTACTTCTCTCTTGCAATGTTGTTGTATGATCTGACGACGGGCTCAATAAACAATGAATAATAAACAATAAATTAAACATAGAGGTTGTTATGTATCCTGTATCTGCAGTTCCAGAGAGCAGTTGTGGTGTTAATAAAGAGGACACTTTACAGGCTGGTGGTTTGCAGCAGGTTGAAGCTTCTTCTGTTGTTGCTTTGTCTGCAGCTAATTCAAATGCAGCTGCTTCTGTAGGTGAGGGGATGGGTACTAGAGGTAGGGGAAAGGATGCTGCCCAAAAATCTACAGCTGCTTCAACCTTTACTGTCAGTCCTGGTGTTTTTGATTCACTGGGCGTTAAGTTACATCCTGATAGTGCTCAAGTGATTAATGATATCCTTTTTAAAGTAAGTGCATTTGCTAAACATATTTACAAGTCTAAGGTAGGCAAACAACTACCACCGGATGTTAGTAATAGACTTACAGTAACTGGACGAGCCATTTGGTACGGTACTTACAGGATGATGTGTGAGGCTAATTTTTTATATAGGTGTCTTCGTGAGTACCATTTTAAGCATCGTCCTAATTTTGTACGTGCTCTTCCTAAAATTAGAGTGCTATCTGATTCTTCTGACGGTGATGTAGTACCATTGCCCAGAGATGGTTTGCTAGATTTTTTATCGAAGTTAGATTGTGCTGTACGTACTGAATTGGAGTCTGTTTTTAATTGTGCTTGGGGTGAAGTAGTTAATAGTACTCTTAGCGCTCTAGAAGGTGGGTCCTTGAGTTCAGTTGCTTGTAAAGATGTTACTGATGTTCTAGAAGTTGCTGGTGTTCCTGCGGCTGCATTATCGGCAGCATGTTATGCAACGCGCACAATTAGTAAAGGTACTGATAGAAATAGAGGATCATTAGGGGTTAGTACACCTTCCTTGTTGTCTGTTTCTGCTGAGAATGATAATCCATCTTCCTCTACAACTCGGGATACTTCCTCTTCTGTTTCACCGTCTGTTGAATGTGTTGATTTGATGGATGTTAAATTACATCCTGATAGCGCTAGACTAATTCATAAGCTTTTTTATGACGTTAATCATTCTGCCAAAACGTCTCGTTCCCGTTCGGTATCCAATTACCTATCAGAGATTATGAATAGTAAACTTTCTGTGGTTGGAAAAGCTATTTGGTGTAGAACCTATAGGGAATTGCATTTAGTTAGTTTCGTGTCTAGGTGTCTTTGTATATATCATTCCAAGTACCGTCCTGAATTTATACGTACCATCGGCAGTATCCGAGTATTGTCGAGTTCCAATGATACTACGCTAGTGCCATTAAGTGGAGGTGGTTTATTGGGTTTTTTATCTAGACTAGATTGTACTGTTCGTAGGTTGTTGGAGTCTATATTTGACTTTGAGTGGAATGGGGTAGCTAATAGAGTTTTTGCTGGTCTAGAAGATGAATCATTGAGTGATGTTTGTTGTAAAGATATTATTAATGTCCTCGATGTTGCTGATATTCCTGTAGTGGCACTCTCAGTTTCCAGAAGGTATCCAAGAAATAAAAGCAAGAAACCGGAAAGTAGTAGTAAAGCTACATGTAATGGCACGAACTCGGTAGATCCTTACGCAGATATTGTGTGCTCTTCTTCTGATTTGCAATTTCAGTTTGCATTACCGCCCCAATTTGAGCCTGAACCTGAGGCTGAATTTTTACTTCAACCTGAGCCTGAGTTATTACCTCAACCTGAGTCTGCTGAATTATTGCCTAGACCCGAGCCTGAGTTATTACTTCAACCTGAACCTGAATTTTTGTCTCAATCTGAGCCTGAATTATTGCCTAGACCTGAGCCTGAATTATTGCCTAGACCTGAGCCTGAGTTATTACTTCAACCTGAACCTGAATTTTTGCCTCAATCTGAGCCTGAATTATTGCCTCGACCCGAGACTGAGTTATTAACTCAATATAGGACTGAGTTATCAGGTCAGTGTGAACCTGAGTTATCAGGTCAGTGTGAACCTGAGTTATTATCTAAAGTTATTGGATCTTCTTTGTCTCTTCTTATCGATCCTGTTGCTGCATCAATTGTTACTGGAGAATCTCTTTTGGATATTGGTGAGGATGTTCTAGTATCGACTACTGAAGATGCTTCTCCTGATTTGAGAGTTTTAGGGAATGAGTTATCTGCACCTTCATCTTTGTTTCCGTTGTTTGTACCTGTGCCTGTGCCTGTGCCTGTAACTGTGATTGTTCATGTGCCTGTGTTTGTGCCTGTACCTGTGCCTGTACCTGTGCCTGTATCTTCATTCCCATCTGAGTTGAAGTTGAGAGCGGCTTCTGGTATTTACTCTGCTTCTCCACCTCCTGAGGAAGATGTTGTATTGACCGAGGTTGTTGATGTTAGTTCTGTGTTTGGTGGTGGGGAAGGCGAATCACTTTCTCCTTCTTCTTCATTTTCGGTCTTACCTATATCTTCGTCCTCACCCTCGTTGTCTTCATATACATCTGAATCAGGATGTAATGCTGATCTTTCCTCCTTCTCTCCGGAATCACCTGTACCTATTAGAGAAGTTGTTGGATTGGCTGGAGAAGGTGCTGTTTCTGCACCTGGAGTTTTGGATGAATCATATTCTGTGATTTCGCGTGAGCAGCTAGTAGTTCCAACTGCTGTCTATACTACTGCTATCGGAGAATCTTATACTGCAGCTGGTAGTTCTTCTAGTTATTTTCTCAGATCTAAGAATATTATGCGTGGGTTAACTAATTGTCATTCTGAGGTGCCTGCAAGTAATGATACCACTGCTGGACCTTCTTCTTCTGCATCTGTGGGTGTTAGTAGTTTGCTGATGTCTGCTACTGGTACTGCTGCTGAGGGAGAGGATGTGGGAGTGAGATTGTCAGCGTTGCTGAGTCGAGAACTACCACCTGCTGATGAATCAAGTGGGTCTATGGGAGGATGTGAAGGCAGTGGCGGTAGAGGTAGGTTTTCTTCCTCGCATCGGGGTAGTGCTCAGAGAGGAAGAGGGCGTAAGAGAAAAAGGGAATAGTAATTGTGAGAATTGCTTCTATTTCCTACCATAGTATTACATGATTTTATTCCTCTATTGTTTGCAGGTGGTGGTTATTTTTTTTGTATGAGATAGAGGTCGTTCTTTGTGTCAGCATGCTTGGGTGTTGGCCGTGCTCTTGCTTGTATTCATTTATATTTCTATAGGTAGTGGTAGTATTTTATTTCTTTCCTCTTACTCAATAAATAAACAATATTGAGTGGCTGGTATTGTTGTTCCCTCTTTTTACTTGGCGTTACTCTGTCTCCTGGGAGTGTTCGAGTAGTTGCAGGTCTCCTTTTTAAAGTTAATAAATTAGCTGAATATTTTTACAATAGTATTGTAAGCAAACAACTCTCACCAATATTGAGTGGCAAACTTTCGTTAACTGAACGA
>NZ_FKII01000007.1 GCF_900078745.1 Candidatus Ichthyocystis sparus
GTACTTACAATGGTATTCACCAATACATCTGGATACAAAACTACCCTCACACATCACCCTATAGGTAAAGTACCAAATAGCTCGTCCAGTAGGAGTAAGTTTATCACTCACGCCTGACGGGAGTTGTTTGGCTACCATATTCTTGTAAGTACGTCTAGCAAACACACCCATTTTGCAAAAGAGATCTTCAATTTTTCGAGCAATCTCAGGAGACAATACAACACCCAGCGAACCGAAGAAAACATACGAATCAACAACAGCAGCCGACTTTCGAGCAGAAATCCTTCCCCTACCACTCCTAGAGTACACTCCCTTACCTGTAGTAGCTGGAGAAGAAACAGCAATAGAAGCAACAAGTTTTTTGGCAGAAACTTTACTTTTGCCCTTACTACTAGCACTCACCCCATTAACTACAGTAGTAGTTGAAGCAGTAACCTCTACTTGCTGCAAATCACTACCCTGCAAAATACCACCGTTGTTCCCATCATCATCCTCGCTATCCTGGGAACCACTAGAGGCAGTAGGACTACTAGTTACAGATAACACAGGACACATAACAGACCCTCTTTATATTTTATTTATTATTTGTAATCTACTATTTTTAGTATCAACTCACAAATCAACATTACATAAATAAGAGCAGTGAGTACAGTTCAACAACCAAACGCACACAATCACCCAACACCACAAATAGGGAAATAATCGAAGGTAGAGCCGTATATCATCACTCTTGTATCTCAATTGATTAAACAACTCACACACACAAACACAAGAAATACACGTAGACAAAGCCAAAATCAAAACACGACACCCGTCCGCGAGATAGCTTAATATAACTTCTTAAAATTTACATTCAACAAATGGTAATTAATAAATTACTAAAAATTCAATGATACTCTTTATTTTAATTAATTCACAGCAGATAGTATCAGTACGTCTTAATAAAAAAACAAATATTACATATTTGGACATTGATCGTATAACAAATGTATCGTGCACGAATATTGAAGTGGATACAATTACTACTAAGCATTAATTTTTTCAATACACCCCGTATTACAAAGTTGTAGTGCTGAGATGAAAAACCTGATTTTTGGATTCTGTTATATATATATCACACTGTATACAAGAAAAAACATAAAAAAACTTAATATATTAGCGCTATTAAAAAATAGCCCATTAAGTGTCAGTAATTTAGTGTACAAATTATAAATACGATGAGAATATAAATTGATGCATTGGTGTAAAAAATTTGTTAACCACAATATAGCGGGCCACTGAAGTTGTGTTATTTATAATGCTTATTGAACAAAGATGAAAAAACTGTCTCTGCCTCTATCTATAAGAATCCGAATAAGTATAATCAAAAATACATGGCCTCTATATCTAACATGAAAAAACACAATAGGGGGATTTATCGTATAAAAATAAAAACTCGCTCACAACAAACTCATAAAATTATGTGATGCTAATGATAAGAGAGTAAGACCAATTCTTAGCAATTAACTTTTCCTTTTCCTTTTACGTCCTCTCGATCTCTGAGCACCACCGCGATGTGAAGAAGATAACCCTCCTCTACCACCTCTAGACCCACTAGATTCACCAGCAGGTAGTGGTGAAGGTGGCAGGCCTCGATTCAACAATGCTGCCAATCTCGCTCCCATATCCTCCTCAGCAGTAGTATCGGTAACAACATCCACTAGCGTAACATTACTAATATCCACAGGTGTAGGAGGGGAAGGTCCATCAGATATCCTACTACTCATGGGCACCTCAAAAGGCTGCTCCTTAACTGATTGCATAATAAATTCTTTCTTAGGTCCATGAGGGTACCTAGAAGAACTACTACTAGCTGCCATGAAAGATTTACTGACAGAAGCAGATACAGGAATTGGGACTACTGGCTGCTCAGATGAGGACACAGGAGTTGATTCACCTACTGAAGCTCCCAACGACGCAGAAAGAACACCTTCCGCAGTTAATTCAACTTCTCCAGTCGATACAGGTGACTCTGGAGAGGAAGAAGAAAAGGAAATATCTGCATCCAATCCTGACGAAGATGGAGATGAAGATAAAGATAAAGATGAAGATGAAGGTTCAATCGAAGATGAGGAGGGAGGAGAAAGTGAATCATCCTCTGCCCCCATAAACGGAGAAACAACATCAGCTGCGACCAACTCTTTAGCTGATGGTGACAAAGGGGGGGAAATATCAGAAGCTACTACCAAATCAGATGCAGGTGCAGGTGCAGGCAAAGGCGAAAAAGAAGATGAATGTTCAACAGATAATTCACCTTCAACTACCAAATCAGAAGCACCACCTTCCGCGACCGAGACTAAAACATCCCCACTAATGATCAACATAGCAACAGACTCAGTAACAGAAGGAGATTCAGTAACAGAAGGAGATTCAGCACCAGGTAATACTACAGAAATAGAGATAGCATCAGCTGCAGATACACTACCAGATTGATCAGAAACAGTTGGTATAGCAACAGACTCAGTAACAAGAGTCAAAGAAGATTCAAGCTGAGACTGAAGTTGCGAAAGAGAGGCAACCGAAGAATGAGTAAGATCAGTAGTGTCAACCACCGACCCCTTATTCCTCCCGCGTTTACTACTACTCTTCGATGTCTTTCTCTTACTTATCGCACATCTTTCCGCACGTCTTTTCACACATACTTGAGCACTTTTTCTACTGCGTACTTGATAAATTGAAAATGCTGCTACAGGAACACCAGCAACATCGAGGACTCTAATAAAATCTTCACAACTAACATCACCCAACGATCCATCTTCTAGTTCGGCAAAAACTGTATCAGTTATTTCATTCCATAACGAATCAAATATATACTCCACCTTCTTATGAGCAGCGCAATCTAGTTCTGATAAAAAACTTAGTAACTCACCTCCAATTAATGGAGCTAACCCATGATCATAGGAACTTGATAATACTCGAAAACCGTCAAGAGCACGTATAAATTTAGGACGATACTTAGCATGATATATGCAAATGGACCTATGCATAAATCTATATAAATGCTGTTCCCTATAGGTTCTGCACCAGATAGCCTTCTCAACCACTGAAAGTTCACTATCCAAAGCCTCTAAGATGTAATATCGCATCGAACACGAGAAGGACATCCTGAAAGATTTATCAATGTCACAAAGAAGCTGAAGAACTAATTTAGCACTATCAGGATGTAACCTAGCACCCAGCAAATCAACACATTTATTAGAAGAAGATCCATCATCAAAATCTACTTCAGAAGATGTACCAGGAGTCTCCTCCCTTAATGACAAAGAAGAACTTAACTGTGACTCAGGTTGAGAATAGGCACGAGATGACAACTCAGGGTTAGACTGAAGTGATAATGATTGAGAACTGGAAGGCAAAGAATGCGTAAGGCCTGTAACACTAATTCCTGATGTCGTACATTTACCAATACCTTTATTTCTTTCACGTTCTGCGTTGGTTGTTGATACCATCGCCGACAATGCCAATTGAGGAATGCCAACAGTGTCTATAACATCGATAAAGTCTTTACAACTAACAGCATTCACCCCCCCCTCTTCCAGAGAAACGGAAACTTTACTCCAACAAGAGTTAAAAATAGACTTAACCTTTCTACTAATAGCACCATCTAATCTCGATAAAAAATCTAACAACCTATCTCCAGCTAATGGCACTACACTATGGTCAGGAGAATCAGGCAATACTTGAATGCTATGAAGAGCGCGTATAAAACTAGGGCGGTGCTTATAATGATATTTACCAAGGCACTTGAATACAAAACTATCTTCACACATCACCTTATAGGTCAAGTACCAAATAGCCTTTCCAGTAACAGTAAGTTTGCCACTCACATCTGATGGTAGTTGCTTGGATACCATACTCTTGTAAGTACACCTAGCAGATGCATCCATCTTAGAAAAGAGATCTTCAATCAATCGAACACTCCTAGGAGATAACATAACACCCAGTGAATCCAAAACACCCGAATCAATAGCAAAAGCTGAAGAAGAAATAGCAATAGAAGTGTCACATTTCCGGGTAAGAGCTTTGATTTTACTACTAGTATGCACCACCCCCTTGCCTGTAGTAATAGCAACAGTAGTTGAAGCAGTTTCAGTGACAGGCAAAGAAGATTCCGTACCTTCAGGTGGTGCTACAACTGTAGAGACAGCACTAGTTGCAGACACACTACCAGGTTGATCTTTATAAAGAAGCAATTTAACAAATCTAGAAGAAGATTGATCACAATCCCCCTTTAGCAGCAATAA
>NZ_FKII01000008.1 GCF_900078745.1 Candidatus Ichthyocystis sparus
CAGCCCTGGAGCTTCTCTATACGCAACCTAGGAACCTATTGTTGTTTGCTTAGCAAGAACAATAATAAAACACCTATGGTTACTTACTCGAAATTTTTTTAATTCAGCCATTCCTCTTTATTTTTTTCGTTTTTTGCCTTGATATGGGTTTTCACATGGGATAGAAAATAGCCTCATCAGCGACGTTGTCGCGAGAAGTAGATATGCAAGCGCGCCCATGATAACAACACAACTCATGCCACTCACGAATGATCCATTCGAAGATGCACTTCCACGGCTGGAATTTTCTGATTTTGCAATATTATCAAGTGCAAATAGGATTAACACTATCGGTGGTCCCATTATAGCAAGGAGAAGTAAAAAAATAATTGATACTGCACCCACAATACCATGCCTTCTAAAATCGGCATTGATATGATCCCATAAGGTAACCTTTCTCCAAACAGCTCGACTATGGCCACGAGGATCTCGCGGTTTCTCAGGTATTCTTACCGCTAACAAACCATCAGATTTAGGCAGGGCGCCTACTTTACTGACTTGATTTTTTGTCTCAGACGCCGCTCTAGCAGCCATTTTTTGTCCTTGACCTCTATAAACTCTAGCTGCTTTTCTATCTTTTTTGTTCCATTCAACACCCTTTCTCCTCTTAGTAGGTTCCCCCTCTGCCTTTTTCTCTGACTTTTTTCTGGGTTTTGCACCCAATACCACGTATTCAGGTCCAAAATGGCCGGGAGCCTGCAGAGAGCCTCCGCTGGTCTTACCACTATTTCCTGATTTGCCATCCCCATCCTTATCTTGACCTATTTCCCCAAGGGGAGAGTTACCTCCTCCATTAGCAGTAGAACCATCAGTTTCTGGACCACTGCTATCATATGAAACACCTCGTGTTATCTTGTCATACATGCAAACATCCTCCATTATTATTTTTTTACTCCAGCTCCAATAACTTCGGTGTCAATAACCGACAAGGTATCAACCATCTGTTTAACGGAATAATATAGGAATAGGACGAAAAGAACCCGGGACAAGCCGTGGTAAAGATGGAAAAATATTACTCATATGAATTTTGTTGTTATAACAACTAACTAATAATAAGTACAATATAGATAGTTTGTATAAAGGTATATCCGTCGTAATACAGACAGCAGCGAAGGTACTAGGTACCGTAGTAAGAAGACCCCCTCTTTAGGGTTAGGTGGGTTTGTTTGGTTATTGTTATATTATTGCGTTAGGAGTGTAGTTTCCTTACGCCAACCTATATATGACAGACTTTGTGTATATCTTGCAAACAACAAGAACGTATCAGTTCTTAGTGCCAACAAAATTCAGGTAAAATTGAGTTTCCTTTGAGCTGTAGGTGAGACGGAGGAAAGTTTACTTTTTCCTTTGCTAGAACATGAGAACTTGTTCGCGCCCTGCTAATCGGGACACGCTAGTGTCCCAGATGCGTCATCCCTCCTTCATTGATAAGCAATTTATACCTGCGCATAATCTGATTAAGGGGAATGAAAAGTTACATGAAATCTGGAGTCACTCAGGACACGTACTCATACTTCTTCCTATTTCTTCTTACTTTTCTCGTTTTTTCCTAATCTAAGATCAGGCATTTTTGTCATAATCTTCAATAAAATTAACAGATACACAAGAGATCCAACAAGAACAATATAACCTAAGCCCCTCTCTAATGATTCATTTTCAGATGCACCTTCCCCGTCTGAATTTCCCGATTTTGCAATATTATCGAGCGCAAATAGCACCAACGCAATAGATGGTCCGAGCATAAAGACGAGAAAGAAAAAAATAATGAACAACGAACCTACAACACCATATTTCCTGAAATCATAACGCACATTAGCTACGAAGGTAGCTTTTTTTCCCAACTCGACCACTTCTTGTTTCCGTAACCTTATGTCTTGCTACTATTAAACCCGATATGTCTATTTCGTTGCTTTCACCTTTATTTTTTGTTACATCATCAGGCTTAGCAGTTCTCTCAGCAGTAAGTTCTTGCCCCCTAACTTTATGAAGTTTTGCTGACCTTCTGTTCTTTCTATGCCACACACCACTCCTCTCAGAAGGTCTACTTTTTTGTTTCTCATCTTTTCTTATTTTTTCTCTGATCTTTCTTTGGGTTTTTCATCTAAACCCCTGAGGTGTCTTAATATCTGGGGATGTTAAAGAGCCTCTGCTGGGCCTACTACCAGCCCCTGATTTGCTACTCCCATCCATATCTTGAGCTGCTGTCTCAAGGGAAGAGTTACCCCACAACACCAGCAGGCTCATCAGTCTCCGAATCACTGCCTCTACTACCTGGAATGCCTATAATTATCTTAGAGGACACGCAACTATCCTCCATTATCGTTTTTTTATCTTGGATTTTTTACTTTAACACCAATTACTGACAAGTAGGAAAACACCGATAGTGTGAGGCAGCCACATCTTGTTGTGGTAAAGAGATGAAAAAATATTATTTATATGAACTTTCCATCGTTATAATAAATAGGTAGTAAATATAGATAATCTGTGTACAGTGATGCACCCAACAAATACATCAGTGGAAGTATAATTAAATACCGCAGTACGCAGTAAAATCACATTGCTTTTTAGGACTACACAGATTTGCAGATTTATTTTGTTATATTGTTACATCAGGAAAGACAATTTTTTTCATTTTTCATTTCTCTCTTGATGATGAGTCTAATCTATCTTATGAATGACAAAAACGTGTTAGCTCTAGTTCTTAGTGTAAGAACAGAATTTAAACTTCATTTTCTTGAGTACTATAGTAGGTTGGAGGAGTATTTTGTCTGAATTTATTCAGACGGTTTACGAATTTTTTAACTAATGTATAAGGATAATTTGTGACATGAATTATCAATAATCCATAGTTCTTCGTTCCACACTGCTATAGCAGTGAGGATAGTTCCATTAGGGAGGGCGCTTTAATATGGCTACTAAGCACAGACTACCGGACCGTATAGATTTCTCTAGCAAGGAATAGAGCGAAGGAAAACCGCTTATGGCTGGCGTATACAAGAGGTGCCCCATTACAAAACACCGCAGTCGCCAGCCCTTCCTCTTTATTTGTTATCTGGTCAAGCACCTATAAGAGCAAGCAAGGTGAACGGCGCCGCAAGACCGCAATAATAAAAGCCACCTTGCAAGCAAGCAGGACTGATTGCTATGCCAAACGCTATACCGCGGTCCTCAAGGACTAAATTGATGAACAAAGCTAAATACATCACCAAATTACACACCGCGGTGATGAATTACAAACCAGCCCCCGATGAACGCCACGCGGCCAAACTGCGATCATATCAGAACAACCTATGAGCAAAGATACTTGAATATTCACAAGCCCACGTGTGTGCCACAAACAAGGGGGTTTTTCCTACCATCTTCTTCTCCCTCTTCTAGCGTTGCCGACAAGTACAAAAATAGTAAAGAATGCAATAAGTGTAAACATCTCAAGTATTGCCCTCCCAGATAATTGATGAGCTCCATGACCAAGGAAACTATGTAATTTTCCATGCTTTTTATAAAAAGGCTCATTCATCTGCTCTTTACGATATACTGACACCGAAAGTATTACCAGCGCCCCAAAAGCAAGGACCGCTAGCACAGAACAAAAAGCACAGAGGCCACACCTATTGGAACCAATTGAGCGAATGCCCCCCACCGACTCAAGTGTTCTTACCGCCACCAAACCTGATCGATCTTCTTCTGTGTCACCTCTAGCTTCTGCCTCAGCAGCAAGCCTAGCATCCCTATCGGCAGCCATTTTTTGCCCTTTTCCTCTATAAACTTTAGCCGCCCTTCTGTCTTTTTTATGCCATTCAACACCTTTCCCAGTTCTACCTCCCTTTTCTTCTTTTTTCCCTGACCTTTTCTTAGGCTGTGCACCCAATGCCACGTATCCGGGTCCAGAACAGCCGGCATATCCTTGCAAGGAGCCTCTGCCATGACTATCACCTCCTGATTTACCATGCTCACCACCGTCCTGACCGATTGCTCCAAGGGGAGAGCCACCTCCTCCAACGTCAGCAGGCTCACTATCCTCTGAATCACTGCTACCACCACCACTACCTGAAACATTTCGAGTTATCCTATCAGACATACAACTACCCTCCATTATTGTTTTTTTACCTTGGCTCGTTTCTCGTTTTTTTACTTTTACACCAATGATGATCGACAAGGAAGCAAACACCGATCACCGAACGGGGGGAACACCCATACCCGGCCGTGTTAAAGATGAATAAATATTATTTATATGAACTTTTTACTGTTGTAACAATGGATAAGTAGTAAGTAAAGTATAGACTGTTTGTGTACAGGGGTAAGCATGATACAGCAGTGTAAGTACTCAGTGTAAGTACTCAGTGGAAGTACTAACTAAATAACCGTAGAAAAGTCATATTGCTTTTTAGGATTACTCAGTTACGCAGATTTATTTTGTTATGCTGTTGGTACATTGGGAAAGGTAATTTTTTGCCTCTCTTATATGTACATGATAGGCTTCATCCGTCTTATAAATAACATAAATGTGTTGATTCTTAGAGCCAGTAAAATTCATTCAAAATATTACTCATTTTCTTGAGTACTAGGGGAAGGGGATTCGAGGAGAATTTTTGTCTATCACCAGAAATACGGGATCAATGCTCGCAGAAAATCCTGTTGCTTTAGTATTTTGTAAAACTAAGTACACTAATATTTTTGTACTTTGCTAATTTAGATGTTAATCAACTAAACCAAAATGCATCGTCCGGTTCTGTTAGTGTAAATGGCATGTTCAATTATCCAATTTTCTGGACTGAAGTGTAATTATCCATAAGCAATTCATATCCGTGCGTAACTTTGCCTAAGGGAAGAGCCACATGAAATTTAGCTTTCTCGTACATGATATGACTTACTATCTCTACTATACTCATAATTACTCAATAAATGTGGATTATGTGTGCGTTGGTCTGTATTATGTTAGTGGTAACTTTATTAATGAGGACGGAATTGGTCGTTTTTTATATGTCGCGGGTTGGTGCTCGCATTCGAACAATTGGAAATTAAAAAAAATAGAGCGACCAGAATTCCTTTTTTATATTCTTATTTTTTTATCTTTGTCTGAAGACCTACAACTACATTAATGATGCACATCAAGAAAAATAGAGACACAACTGACCCAACCAGAGGATAATATTTTTCTTGATTGATTTGCTTGAGGGTGCACCTCTTTGCTCGTAATCTACTGGTTCTGCATACTATTAAAGGAAGGCAGTGCTACTTAAATTGGCCCTCTTATTGTAATGGCAAGTAGCTAGCAAAGTACATAAATCAAATCAACTACAATTACTCAATCTACTGTAGGTTCTGCTACGTAATCTATATCTCCTGCCGTGATTATTGAGAGCACATCTTGGTTTCTCATGTATTCTTACTGCTCTTAAATCCGACAGGTACATTCTGCTTTCACTACCATTTTCAGGTGATATCAGCAACTAGGGAAATGTTTCTTACATTCCAAAGCAAAGATTTTTCCGATTTTCGGATAATGTTATGCTGTACATTATCTACTTTTTTATCGTTATGTTTTCCTTTTCCTCTTACTGTATACCCTCCTTTCGATTTTGCACCTAATCCTAAGGGTGATTTGGGGCTGTGTCTGGTTAAGGATGCACCTTGATCCATGATCTTATCCGCCATCAGTACTTTTTTTCTGGTTTTCTGCCACCTTTATTATCTTGGATTATCCTGAAAGCTATTGTTCTAAGATGAGATTCGCCTTCACTGGTATCAGATTTATCAATGTCTGAACCACCACCACCTTGAAGCATCGTATATTCTCCTATCAAATATGGAATTACCCATATTTATTGTTTTTGTTCTTGTGCTGGTATGACATTATCGTAACTACTGTGGTACTGTTACGAATATAGTGAGAATATTACTCGAAGAAATTCCGGAGTAAGGATGCTTTTGTACGGTCAAACATAGGCCACGGGTTTATACTGACTTGCAGTAAGGGAGAGATGAGCAAAGATTATAAAAAGACGTCCTCCCTCTGTTTCAGGTTGTTCTGTTTCTACCTGATATATTACCTGTAAGCATAATTAAAGCCAATAACGAGGCCGTAAAGAAGGAAGCTGAAAATGGTAAAAGTTACCCCCCTTCTACCAAATCCAGTTATTGAGCTAGAATATTTACTGGGGTCTTAAAGGGTAATAAATCGTAAGTAAGAACTGAAACAAGTGACATAAATGCCCAAATTATTACAATTAATTTACTCGTACTAGAATAAGAGGGGGCGTCAGTTTCTTCCTAAGGGGTTGATTATACCACGGACCACGCCTACTTCTAGGATCTTTGTTTGCACTCTTACTGCTATTGTTAATGTGAAGGCGCATTTATTGCCCCCGTCAGTATCGGCCTTAGCAACCATCTTGGCAGCACGTTGTTGCCCCTCTTTACCTTTATAAAACCTTGCCCCCTTTATGTCTCTTTTATATTGGTAGATACTATCTACTTACTGGTTTTGATTCTGGGAAAGATGACATGATTTAGGTTGATCGGAGCAGCCAGTAATTGATAACCAGGTATTTTGGGGATTAGAAAATATGGTAGCCAGTGTGTTGAGACTATAATACTACGTGGATTCTCTTGCATATCAATATAGGAAATGTAGTTCCTGCATTCATACTTTATTCATGTATGCCTTGACAGTTGAGAATACATTTCCCTTAGAGTGTAATTTAAAAAATTCTAATGACCTACCTACCTTACAAGCCAATAAGATAATTTATTTGTTACCAGTTCTCTAGTTACACGTCCTCTCCTATCTCTATGTCATCTTAGTGAATTTAACCAAGCGATGCTCCTACATATTTGCATAAGGCGATAGGCGATAGGCGATGACAAAACATATAGATACCGCAAGAATCATTAAGCATTGTTTGGACAATTTGAGTAGTCGTTTTCCAATAATAATCTACAGAATATGGCATGGTCGAGGATTATTGGAGTATCTGGCAATAGTTGACTAAGAGTTTGAGAGATAGGGTAAGTTTGATGGGGGTGCTGGTTGCTGTGCGGTAATTTTGCATCGTTCTGGAGAACCACAGCGATAGTTTCATCGCTGACTTGTTAGGTGCTTGGACAACCAAGATCGGAGCACCATTCTTTCAGATACAGCCAATCTATTCATATAGAAGAGGAATTGGTTAGGGATTGCTATCTTTCTACTAAAGATAAAAAAATTATTCTCAGAGTTTCCGTGTTCTGTAATACATAATATTCTATATGAAGATTTATGTACAAATTATGTAATAAAAACAATGTATATTACAACTGTATGACGATGTTACCGCTGAAATTGATGCTCCTATTACAAGGGAAAATGAGGTAAAATACGTAAACCAACTAACTAAATGACAACTCAACCTACTTGACTTTTAGGATTACTTGGATTTTTTGTTATGTTACTACATTAGGAAATATTTTTTGCCTCTCCATGATAAGCTTAATCTGTCTCATAAAAATAACAAAAACTCGTTAGCTCTTAGTTCCAATAAGGTTAGTTTAAAATTTCATTCTCTTGGATACTATGGAAAAGATGGAGAAGAGTCTTTTCATTATTATCCTAGGTTTATCCTTTCCTGTGAAGGTGAATGTTATGCCTAATTTGTTTAATCTGCTGAAATGTAGTCATCCATAAGAAATTTGTTCATATTCATATCTGTGCGTAGCTTTGCCTAGTGTAAAATATACATGAAATTTAGCTTTTTTGTATGATTGGTGATGAAGGTAGTTTTGCTCCTCATATAAGTGATGTTCAGCAAGGCTTAGATTCTTGTATTTGACTGGTTTTGATTCTGGCGAGGATGTGTGTATTGCTTTAGATTGTGCTAGTAGTCAGTTTTATTCAGATGGGCACTACAAGATTTTTAACGAATTTATGAATTCGGATGATTTTTCGTCCTATTTGTATAATTTGTGCAGTTGTTTTCCGATAGTGTCTACATAAGATGGCATGGCGGAAGATGATTGGGCCAGTGCCATCACTTTATGAAGTAGAAGTGCCACTAACTAAAGAATCTTTAATCAGACATGAAATTACTCTTTGCTCTTGTAGTATATTATTTTTATGGCAAAGGGATATATAAATAGAGCGATGTACGTTTATTACATTGATATCAGTAAGGCAACAATTTTACTTGCTAGCTATATACTATAAGTTTTATAACGGGCGGGGTATATATTTTTACATTTTCACGTTATATTCATACAAGTTAGGATTAGAGATCAGCCAATTATTATCCAAAAGGTCACTGGCTTTACATCAGTAGAATTTTTAGACTTAATAAACGAAGATTACTGCGGTATGTAGTAATAATTTCGGTGATTTTTTGAATTGTAGTTGGTGTTTTTTTTATTCTATGAAGTAGAAAGGCGCTTCGGCGTGGAGTGGTAGTGAAAGTTTTTCTGCTCCACCAGAGTACTTGTGTACTTACTGAGATTGAGGTAGCAACAATCTATTAACGAGAATAAACACTAAATTTTTTTAATTCTATATACGATTTGATACGACTTGTAATAAATTACCTGACAAGGCAGGTGACAGCAGTAATCACAAAAAACCACCCCACCAACATAAACATACAACTTACCACCGAGCACACAATCGCTTCATATCATTCTACCTCTACCTGTTAGGATTTCTTCTACCAGATAGAGTGCCTATAAGCATAGCGAGTAACGCCAACAAGGCCGTAAAAAGAAGAGCTACTAATCTTGTGATGGCCGTCTTCTTAAGACCGGTTATCGCGCCACGCGCCAGATCGGAGCTTTCAGAGGCTAATAAATCGTAGGTAAAAAATGAAAAAAAGAATGCAAACATTGACATTATCAAAAACAAGTCACGGGCAACATTTACATCAGTGCTAGTTTTTTTCCTAGATGGTTGATCACAACCTGGACCATGCCTAGTTCTGGGGCCTGTGCCCAACACCCTTACTGGTTGATAGAGTCTAGTAGTAGCGGTAGTGGTAACTTTTTCACACCTGTCAGCAGACTCAGCGGCCCTCTCAGCAGCAATTTTTTGTCCTTTACCTTTATGAAATTTCGCTGCCTTTCTGTCTCTTTTATTCCATTCGACACCCTTTCCAGTACTCTTAGCTGCCTTTTCTTCTTTTCTCTCTGCTCTTTTTCTGGGTTTTGCACCTAATTCCCGCGATTCAACATGGCCCGGGGATGCCAAAGAGCCTCTGCTGGACCTACCAGCACTTTCTAATCTGCCACTTTCCCCATCCCTATCTTGATCGACCGCTCTAAGGGAAGAGTCATCTCCTCCAACATTACCAGTAGGCCGACCAGCTCCTGAATTACTGCCACTATCTACATTGCGTACTACCCTATCAGACATACAATTACCCTCCATCATTGTTGTTCTTTTACTTTGGCTTGTTTTTTTACTCTGATATCAACGATGCTGACAAGAAAGCAAACATACTGGGAGAAGCACTAGCACACAGTTATGCTAAAGATGAATAAATATTATTTATATGAACTTTTTATTGTTAGAGTGATAAGTAAGTAATAACTAAATGTAGATAGTTTGTATATAGGGATATCCGCAATGCAATAGTGAAAGTACCAGTTAAATACCCTAGTATAATCATATTTCTTTTTGGGATTATGCAGATTTTTTTACTGTTTGTTATGTTATCACATTAAGAAAGGTAATTTATTTTATCGTGATGTGCTTCGCCTATCTCATAAAATACTTGTTAGCTCTTATTGGCAACTTGCTGTAGGGTATACCGTAGGAGTGTTTTAGCCCATTGTTTGAATTTATTCAGATTGTTACCACAGAACAAAATTTTTTAATGAATAATTTGTGATATAAGCCATTGACAGTTTTTCGTACCACACTAACGAAGCTGGCACAGCTCCACTAGAAGCACTTTTATGCATCCAAATACACCGCATAATGGATTTCTCTCTAGCGGGGTAGGGGGCAGGAATCGCAAGAAAATCACCTACAGTCGATGCATATAAATGTAAAAGAATATGTCCCATTATATACCTATAGGCAGAGCGAACAGTGTAAGACCACAACAAGAAAAGCTACCAATTTTGCTGAACAACTCTAAAATCCTCAAATCAGATCGCTATGACAAACCACGTGGGACCCCCAAGGACCAGCATGTCTACACACACGCGCTTTACCACCCCAGAACATATTCATGGACATAGGGACCAAGACAAACACGTACATTCGTAATCTCCTAAAAGCTAGCCACTCCTCTATCTTTTGCGTCTTCTACCTTTGTTTGAAGGTTTATGCATGCATATCAAAGCAATAACAAACACAAAGACAAGCAGATACGCAACCATAAACGCAACTACATTAATACCACCACTTTTGACAGGTTTAGTTCCAGGTGTACTTTCCTGAGTATTATTTACTGATTCTAAAGTATTGCTGCTAATACTAAGCAAAGACATTAATGCTACAAGCGGCCCTACTAATATAACAAAAATTGCTGACAATTAGTAAGTATAGATGGTCTGTACTTAATGGTATCTGCGATACGATGCTGGAGTGGAAGTACCAGTTAAATATCTTAATAATCTTAGTAAAATCATCTTGCTCTTTAGTATTACGAATATCTATTTGTTACCGTATTTTCATAAAAAGCATGATGTAAAAATAGTGTTTTCTCTTTTTAACTTCAAATACCAATAATATCATATCTATACTTAGTAAAATTATTAGATTTATTAATAACCACCATGCAAGTGCTAACAATGATAGAATATGCGCGCATTCCTATACGCTTTGTTACCGTGTGTAGAAAGATACATAATTATAAGCTCGGCATAGGACTGAGCTCTTTGTACTGTCTTAATAATTTTTAAATGTACCTGGAAAATCGCAAAGTTGTGATATGTGTAATGATGCTAGTAATAAGTTTTATCCAGATAGGTGCTACAATATTTTTAATGAGTTTATGAGTCAGGATGATTTTTTTCATCTTATTTGGATAATTTGTGCAATTATTTTTCGATATTATCTATAGAAGATGGTACCTCATAGGATGATTGGAGTGGTTTGCAATCGTTGACCAAGAGATTGATGGTAGAGAATAGTTAGCAAGAGGTGTTATCTTTGTTCTGATCTTTATTTTTACGTAAAAGTTACGTAAGAGAACAGAGATGTTTGAAACATTTTCTTTGGGTAATGGGCCTAGTTACGCACGGTGATTTCTCATAATTCTGGAGAAATTGGTGACTGGTGATAGCTCTGTTGATAGTACCTTTGTACAATCAAACACAGGCGGTAGATATGCACCGACTCCCGTAAGAAGTGAGAAAGGGGGGCAAAGATCGCAAAAAATGCCCCCACTGGGTAGAGATTCTCCTCCACACACACCATTACAGAACAAACACGTTTTTGGCCTCAGGCCGTTCTATTTCTAGCCGGTATAGCACCTGCAAGCACAGCCAAAAACAGTAACAATAACAAGTTCATAAGAGATGTAACTGAAAGTTTTAGGATTACCGATCTACCGAGCCCAGTTATTAATCCAGACGGTGTATCGGTATCTTCAAGGGTTAATAAATCGTAGACAGAAATTGCAAAAAATATCATAAGTACTGAGATTGTCACAGTTAATTGACGTACAAGAGCAACATTATTGGCGCCACTTTTTCCCCTACTTGGTTGATGATAACTACCAGGACCTTGCCTACCCCTAGATCCTGCTCCTACTACTCTTACTGCTGTTGTATTGTGTGATGATGATGTGGCGGTATCTTCTCTACCCCTAGCAGAAGCCTCAGTAGCAGCAAGAAATTGCCCCTGACCTTTCAAAGATTTTGCTGATTTTCGGGTAGGGTTATTCCATACATCATCTTTTTTCTTCCGACGCCTTCCCTTACCTTCCCCGTGTCCCACTTTCGGTCTTGCACCCGATTCTCTAGATGATCCATAGCCACTAGGACTTGTTAATGTCGCTGAACTATGACCACCAGCTTTACCTTCAGCATCTTGGCCTACCGCTCTAAGTGTAGACACACTTTCACAGGTATCATCTTCGTCAGTTTCTGAAATATCATTACTACCTGAAGCACCATATATTCTTTTGTCAGACACACTATTGTTCTCCATTATTGTTTTATCTTTTTGTTTTGATACCAAAGATTGACAAGGAAGCAAACACCGACCTACACGTGAGAAGTGATAAGCACCGCGCCTGATCATCCTAAAGATGAAAAGATATTATTTATATGAACTTTTTATTGCTATATCAATGAATAAGTAGTAAAAGTGAATGTGGATGTAAATGTAGATAGATAGTTTGCATGTACGGATATCCAAGATACAATAGTTAAATCAAGTAGTGATTAAATACCATAACAACCTTAGTAAAATCACATTGCTTTTTAGTATTGATCATTTAGGCATATATGTATTCCGATAATCGCTACATTAGGATTTTTTGATGGACTTCATATATCTTATAAATATAAATAATAACAAATAACAAAGATGTGTTAGTTCTTAGTGCTAATACCTTTCAAAATTTCATTTTCTTTAGTATTTGTAGAGGGGATTGATGGGGGCTTTTGACTATTGCCCTAAAATGTTCATATTTGTTGCTAATTAAATGTGACGTCAACACAAACAAAATGCATTACTCTTTCCTTTGAATATAAATCCATACCCAATTTACCCAATCTGCTGAAGTGTGGTTATTAGTAAGCAATTTACATATGTGTGTAACTTTTCCTAAGTGAGCTAATTGGTTCTATGTCTGCAGTCTACTTATAGGCGATTATAGTTATATACAAGCAGATAATTGTAGATGGTGAAAGAAACAGACACCCGCGGCAGTTGTAATAACAAACTTAACATGAACGCTTATTCTGTTCCCATAGTAGAATAGGGGATATTCTACCTATACTTGGGCATATACTGTACATGATTGCTATTTCCAGCCTATTTGGCGTTGTACCCGACCTATTGCTGCTCCCAAAACCACCAGTACTGGAAAATCTCTTACATTTTTATCGCCCTCTTTTCATTCATCAGCATCAGTAGCTAGAAAATGTCTATGACATTTCGAAAATTTTCTGACTTTGTCGTTAAGTTTTTCTTTGTCTCTCCTGTGTTCTGCTTTTAGTTTTGCACCCAATTATTGAAGCTGGGGCTGCGGCTGATTAAGGGCACATTTACCCTATACGGTCTCTCCTCTTATATTCTTTGTTTCTACTTGAAGCGAATATGATTATAAGAGTCACAATTAGCACTAATGAGGACAAAAAATTATTTGTGATGATTTTGATTCTGGTGAGGATGCTGTGTATTGTTTTAGATTGAGCTAGTAGCAAATTTTATTCAGATGGGTACTACAATATTTTTAATGAGTTTATGAATTTGGGTGATTTTTTATCCTATTTGGATAATTTGTGAAATTGTTTTCAAGTAGTATCTATGGAAGGTGGTATTGCCTAGGGTGATTGGAGTGGATTGTAATCATCGATCGATATTTTGGTAGTAGAGCAGTTAGTAGGAGATTATATTTTCGTGAACCGATCTTTGTTTTTAAGTAAAAAATTTACTCTACCAATGATATCTTACTCAAGACAAATTAAGCTGAGACATTAACAGAAACTTTTGAAACATTTTTTGAGCTAGTAGGTTTGCTACGGAACAGCGATTTCTCATAATGTTATAGGAAAACAAGCCACGTACATCGCTGAATCATACTAAGACGTAGCAGGTCTATCAATCTAGCAGTTCTTGTTAAACATTATTTAGGCCAGCAAAACAACAACGTTTCAGAATAAACAGGAACCAACATACGTACGTACATTCATAAGCTTTTTGTCGTATGTGCTACATAAAGTCAGCCATTTCCCTTGCCTTATTTTTTTTATTTTTGTTTAAAGATTTACATACCCAAAAACGATTCCTCATTGTTGATTCATTTGAAAATTCTTTATCGCGGCAAGAACTTCCTGATTCTGTACCGCTAAATGGTGATAGCATCGCTGAAATTACCTTTAGAAGGGAAAGCGAGGGGAAAACACATAAATCAGATAAATTACAACTAAACCTACAATTGTTGCTACCGCGCAACCCAGCCCTTACACCACCGTGATACTGCGACCATATGACTGTGGGCCATGTGTTTTCATTGTTCCCGAATTTGACAGTTCTCTTCCGCTACTATCAGCACCTTTTTCTCCGTCGTAATTAGCACCCAGAAGCCGTTTCTGGCACTTGGAAAGATTTCGCCGATTTCGAAAAACATAAGGGCTAGGGAAGCCATGTTAGGAGAACACATGCCATACTCACTGTGCTCCACCCTAGAACAAGTCAAACCACCTACGGGTATTAATACACGTACCTATACTCTTAAGCTTTCAAAAGTTAATCACCACCTCTATTTCTTGCGTTTTTTACCCTTGCTTGAAAATCTATGAGCACACCACATGGCAAGAAGGCACATTGAGAGAAGCAGATACACAACCATAAATACAACCTGACGAGAGCTACCTCCTCCCAGGACTGGGCTACTTGCAGACGCACTTTCCTGAGAGTTATTTACTGGTCCTGCGGTATTACTGCTACTAAGAACACTAATTAAAGATACTAACGCTGCAATCGGCCCTCCTACCGTAACAGAAGTTGCTAAAAAGGAAAATAACCTACCAAACCTACCCATATGATGGTCGATGCTACTATGCTTTGGTTCAGCTCTCCTAGCGTGATGATGATGACCATGGTGATGGGTTCGCGGACCTTCTGCTCTTACTACTATTAAGCCCAACCCGTCATCTTCTTTGCCTTTATCTTCTTTACCTTTTCCTGCAGCAGCATTTTTAGCAGCCTTAGCAGCTTCTTCAGCGGCAGTCTTAGCAGCTTTCTCAGCAGCAAGTTCTTGACCCTTACCTTTATGTATTTTAGCCGATCTTCTGTCTTTTTCATTCCATTCGATGCCCTTCCCAGTATGATGTCTACTTCCCTTTCCTTCTTTTCCCTCCGTTTTTTTTCTGGGTTTTGCACCTAATTCCCGTGATTCATCATGGCCTGGGGACGTTAAAGATCCTTTGCTGGACCTACACTACCACCTCCTGATTAGCTACTCCTTACATCCCTATCCTGACCGACAGCTCCAAGGGAAGCATGACCCCCACCAACATCAGCAGGACCACTACTAGCTTCTGAATCGCTGCTACTACCTGAAACATCGCGTGGTATCCTATCAGACATACAATGCATTCCTATATTGATATTGCTGTTCTTTTACTTTTTTACTCTGTCTGATACTTTACTTTAAACACCGATGATGATCGACGTAAGTAAACGTAGATCGGCATAAGCTCTAGCACCTGATTCTGCTAAAGTAAAGATGAATAAATATTATTTATATGAATTTTTTATTGTTATAGTAACGAGTAAGTAATAAGTATAGGTAGTTGTGTATGGTTGTATCCACAATGCAATATAGTAGAAGGTACTGATCAAGTACCGTAGTATAATCGTAGTAAAATAATATTGCTTTTAAGATTGAGCAGATTTTTGAATTGTTCATCATACTACTGCATTAGGAAAGATGATTTTTTATATTTACGATAGCCTTCGTCTATCTCATAAATAACAAAGACGTATTAGCTCTTAGTGCTAATAAAATTAGTTTAAAATTTCGGTTTTATTGGGTACTGTGGGAAAGGTAGAGAGGAGTTTTTTCCTATTGTCCGAAACCCTAGAGTAGTGTCTGTTGTTTTAGTATTTTTATACACATCAATATGCGTTTGTGTTTTGATAACTATACGTCACGCCAAAGTAGCCAGAACTCATCATTTTACTCATTACTGTGAATGTAGACAGCATTCCAAATTTATCTAATCTGACGAATTATAGACATATGTAAGCAATTTATTTATATTTATGCGTAGCTATAACTAGGTAAAAGCTACGTGAAATTCTGTTTCACACATCTGACGAATTATAGACATATGTAAGCAATTTATTTATATTTATGCGTAGCTATAACTAGGTAAAAGCTACGTGAAATTCTGTTTCACACACAAGTAATGTTGAGCAAGGTTTAGATTTACTGATGGTGCTATTTACTTGTTATCCCTCAGCATTGTACCAAGCGGCCGCAAAGCCGACTCTGACCCTTGGAAGACTCTGCCTCTCTACAGAGGCGTTTGCCCATATGAGCTCTATACTACAATAAGCAGCTACTATTGTGTAATTTTAAGATATACACGCACATTCGTAAATTTTTAAAAGTTATACTTCCTATCTTTTGTGTTTTTTATCTTTGTTTGATGATCCACGCGTACACACTAGGAAGGCAATAACACATATTGAGATAAACAGATATGCAACCATAAATACAGTCTGAGGAGAATAACCCCCCCCAGAAGCTGTCTTAGTAACATCTGAAGATGTCCTTTCTTGAGTATTGTTTACTGAAGTATCACTACTGAGAAGACTAATCAAAGACAGCAATGCAGAAAGCGGTCCCAATAGCATCGCAACAGAAATTATGAACCCAGAAAATGCTTTGCCAAGCACATTACGGCCGGCGGTAGTACCACCATGATGTGAATCGGTTTTCCTACCGTGATGATGCTTGGTCCGCGGACCCACTGCTCTTAGTGCCACTAAACCAGATCCATCTTCTTTACCTTTTCCCTCAGCAGCAGCCTTAGCAGCCTTAGCAGCTCCTTCAGCAGCATCCCTAGCGGCTCTTTCAGCAGCAAGCATCTGTCCCTTACCTCTATAAAATTTTGCCCCCTTTCTGTCTTTTTTATCCCATACAACACCCTTCCCAGTATGTTTACTTCCCTTTCCTTCTCTTCCCTCTGTTTTTTTTCTGGGTTTTGCACCCAATTCCCGTGATTCAACATGACCTGGGGATGTCAAAGAGCTGCTGGACCTACCACCACTTCCTGATTCTCCACTTCTCCCATCCCTGTCCTGACCGGTCGCTCCAAGAGAAGAGTCGTGTCCACTAACATCGTCACTAGATTCACCAGCTTCTGAATCACTGCTACTACCCGAAACACTGCGCGTTATCCTATCAGACATACATTCCCCCATTACATTATTGTTGTTCTTTTACTTCAGCTGCTGCTAGTTGTTGCTGCCAGTTTTTCTACTTTTCCACTTTGAGACCGATGATCACTTACAATGATGGTTTACTTACAAGGAAGCAGACTCAGGAGGAGCACCAGCGGAATATGCTAAAGATGAAAAAGTATTATTTATATGAACTTTTTTGTTATTAGAGTGATAAGTAATTAGTAATTAGTAATTAGATAGTTTGTATTGCATGTATGGATATATGCAGTACAAATAGTGGAGTAGTGGAAGTACTAATTTAACACCGTAATAATATAGTCATGTTGATGTTGCTTTTTAGGATTAAGCAGATTTCATTCGTTATGTTATCACATTAGAAAAGGTAATTTTTCATGATAGTCTTCTTCTATCTCATAAATGACAAAAACGTGTTAGTCCGTAGTGACAATTAAATTAGTTTAAAATTTCATTTTCTTCTCTGGTACTGTAGGAAAGATGGGGGAGAATTTTTTCTGTTGTCCGAAACATGGTATCAATGCTTGGAGTAAGATCTGTTGTTTTAGTATTTTTGACAGTCCGGTATGCGTTTGTACTTTGCTAATTAGGTGTCATGTCAGCGCACCCAAAAACATCATCCTTCCCTGTGAAGGCAAATGTCATGCATAATTTATCCAATCTGCTGAAATGTAGTCATCCATAGGAAATTTATTTATGCATAGATTTTTCTAAGGAAAAAGCTACATGAAATTTGGCTTTTTGTACGGTTAGTGATGAAGGTAATTTTGTTCCACGTATAAGTAATGTTGATCAAAGCTTAGATTTATTGTAGATGCTATGTATTTGTCTGTTTTTAATTTTGTAAAAGATGACATGACCGAGGTTGATCGGAGCAGCTAGCAATTTATGAACAGGCATTTGGGATTAACAAATATTGCAACCAGTATGTCGAGTATTATAATGCCAAATACATGACACTATATGTTGTATACTGCATAGCAACAGTTAATGTAGCTTTCACACATCTACTTTGTTCATATATTACTCTCTAATTGAGAATACATCCCACCTTAGAGTGTAGTTTAAAACACTCTAACGACATATCCCACTTGCGTCCAATAATTATTCGTTACCAGCTCAAATCAAGTTTAGATGCAAACATAAATGTTTGAAACATTTTTGCAATAGTAATAATTTTTATTTAACAAGTAGAGGTTGGTAATTAGCACAGGAAAGCGGCCACACATAATCCTATGAGGGCTGTTCTCCTAATTGTTTCATCAATATAAATTACCCACATAACTTTACTTATTACCCATTCCTTACCTACACACCTTATTGCCTCCTAGCGTGCTGCCATCTGTGCTCTTCATGAATTTCACCAAGCAACAATAAAACGTACAAACATCACGATAAAATCGTTAAGCAGCGAATTGTTGTCTCTTTGTATCACACAATTCAATCGAGCCTACTGATTCTCCGCTCCAGTTTGCGTACAGTCGATTACACGACAATTATAGGCGACAGAAGAAGCAAACACCCTGCAACAGCACAATGGAAGCCGGTCCATCGACGGACGGACACTTAGCCTCCGCAGGAAGCAGCTTCCCCTCGCAAGGGACACCTCACCATCACCCTGCTGTTAGATAGTCTCTGCCAATTCTTCTTCTTCTAATGCTTTCCCGATATACCATAACCGGGAATTGAAGTGTCACCGTCATCAGCACCATTTCCTCTCTTATAGGTTTACGTATTAAAATAGGAGACGCAACATCTTCCATTTTCTCAGATCTATCGACCCACTCCTCCAAGAGGCGGTGACTTCATATTCATGGCTACTTTCACTGGTTTACGGATTGCTACCACCCGAAGTATTTTGTACTTCCTGTATTTTTCTATTAAACACGCAACCTCCCCTTTTTACTATGTTTACTATTCACGCACACGTCCCGGAGAGCATAATCACCCATTTCTAGCCCTCACACAAACAAGACGCCACCACATTCCAAACGTATGGAACAAAAGCGTTCTTACCATTCTTAAATTTAATAGCCATTTTCTGCCTTCATCGGCACCTCTTCCTCCAGCAGCACTAATAACAATCTCTGACCTTTAGAAGATTTTGCTGATTTTATTAAGGGGGATGCACTCCTACATGCATCCCATCCTATGATGGGCCACCCATGATTATCAAGATACGCACACACACTCGTAAGCTTTTAAAAAAAGTTGATTACCTACTCTATTTTTTGCGTTTTTTATTTTTGCTTGAAGATCCAGAAGCAGCACACGTTAAAGCAATAACGCATGTCAATAAAATTAGATACATGACCGCTATTGCAACCGCACGATAATAACCACTTCTCAGAACTGGCCCAGTAGTAGGAGGTGCATCTCCTTGTGTTTCAGCCGCATCACTAGCCATATCAAGCAAACACACCAATGCTGCGATTGGTGCTCCTAGCAAAGTAACAATAAATAGAAGAAGGTATAAACCACCAAACAAATTACCAAACCTACCCATATCAGGGTCGATGTCACCACGTTCTGGTTTAGTTCTCCTATGACTATGGTGACCATGGTGGTGGGTTCGCGGGCCTTCTGCTCTTAGTACTATTAAGCCCGACCCGTCATCTCTTTTATCCCCACCTCTTCCTTCGGCAGCATCCTTAGCAGCCCTAGCAGCCTCTTCAGCAGCAGTCTTAGCAGCTCTCTCAGCAGCAAATTCTTGCCCCCTGCCTCTATAAAATTTTGCTCTCCTTCTGTCTTTTTTATTCCATTCGATACCTTTCCCAGTACGTTTACCTCCCTTCCCTCCCTTTTCCCCTCTTTTATCTGATCCCTCTTTGGGTCTTGCGCCTAATTCCAGTGGTTCACGGCCTGGGGATGCCAAAGAGCCTCTGCTGGGACTACTACCACCTTCCGATTTGCTACTTCCATCCTTATCTTGACCGGTGGTCCCAAGGGGAGAGCTACCCCTCCCAACACCAGCAGTTTCATTATTTTCTGAATCACTGCTACCACTATCCGAAACCCCACTCGCCACCCTATCAGACATAAAAATAAACCCCTGTTATTGTTTTTTTACTTTGTGCTTTTACTTTTGCGACAACGGCGGCGCCGATGACCGACAAGGCACCGCACATCATGCAGAAAGCACCTACCTCCCGGGAGGGGTAAAGATGAAAAATATTTATTTATATCAAATTTTTATCATCACGATGTCAAATAAGTAATAAATATATATAACCTGTACTTTAATGGAGTCTATGGTACAGCATAGGAGTGGAAGTACTAGTTAAATGTCGTGTCAATCTTAGCAAAATCACCTTGCTTTTTAGTATTACACAAATCTATTCCGGCACATCTCTACATTAGGGGATTTTTTGATAAACTTAATATATTTCATAAATATAATAACGAAAATGTGTTAGTTCTTAGTGCGTTCAAAATTTCACATTTTCTTTAGTAACTTGTAGAGGGGATTGATGGGGTCTTTTGACTATTGCCCTAAAATGTTCATATTTGTTGTTAATTAAATGTGAGGTCAACACAAACAAAATGCATTACTCTTTCCTTTAAATGTAAATCCATACCCAATTTACCCAATCTTCTGAAGTGTGGTTATTAGTAAGCAATTTACACGTGTGTGTAATTTTTCCTAAGTGAGCTAATTGGTTCGACGTCTGCAGTTCACTTATGGGCGATTATAGTTATACAAGCAGATAATTTTAGATGGTGAAAGAAATGGACACCCGCGTCAGTTGTAATAACAAACTTAACATGAACGCTTATCCTGTTCCCATGACGAATAGGGGATATTCTACCTCTACTTGGGCATATAAGCTGTACATGATTGCTATTTCCACCCTATTTGGTGTTGAACCCAACCTATCGCTGCTCCCAAAACCACCAGTACTGGAAAATCTCTTACATTTTTACCGCCCTCTTTTCCTTTATCAGCATCAGTGGCTAGAAAATCTCTATGACATTCCGGATATTTTCCAGCTTTGGGGTAATTGTATGCCGTACATTACTATCTCTTTTGTCATTAAGTTTTCCTTTGTCTCTCCTGTGTTCTGCTTTTAGTTTTGCGATCAATTATTGAAGCTGTGGCTGCGGCTGATTAAGGGCACACTGACCCTATACAATCTCTTCCTCTCACATTCTTTGTTTCTACTTGAAGCGAATATGATTATAAGAGTCACAATTAGCACTAATGAAGACAAAAAATTATTTGTGTTGATTTTGATCCTAGGTAGGATGTTGTGTATTGTTTTAGATTAAGTTAGTGGCAAATTTTATTCAGATGGGTACTACAATATTTTTAATGAGTTTATGAATTTGGGTGATTTTTTATCCTATTTGGATAATTTGTGCAATTGTTTTCAAGTAGTATCTATGGAAGGTGGTATTGCCTAGGATGATTGGAGTGGATTGTAATCATCGATCGAGATTTTGGTAGTAGAACAGTTAGTAGGAGATTATATTTTCGTGAACCGATCTTTGTTTTTAAGTAAAAAATTTACTCTACCAATAATATCTTACTCAAGACAAATTAAGCTGAGACATTAACAGAAACTTTTGAAACATTTTTTGAGCTAGTAGGTTTGCTACGGAACAGCGGTCTTCCACAATGTTATAGGCGAACAAGCCACGTACATCGCTGAATCATACTAAGATATAGCAGGTCTATCAATCTAGCAGTTCTTGTTAAACATTATTTAGGTATTTAGGCCAGCAAAACAACAACGTTTAAGAATAAACAGGAATCAACATACGTACGTACATTCATAAGCTTTTTGTCGTATGTGCTACATAAAGTCAGCCATTTCCCTTGCCTTATTTTTTTTATTTTTGTTTAAAGATTTACATACCAAAAAACGATTCCCCATGGTTGATTCATTTGAAAATGCTTTATCGCGGCAAGAACTTCCTGATTCTGTACCGCTAAATGGTGATAGCATCGCTGAAATTACCTTTAGAAGGGAAAGCGAGGGGAAAACACATAAATCAGATAAATTACAACTAAACCTACAATTGTTGCTACCGCGAAACCCAGCCCTTACACCACCGTGATACTGCGACCATATGACTGTGGGCCATGTGTTTTCGTTGTTCCCGAATTTGACAGTTCTCTTCCGTTACTATCAGCACCTTTTCCTCCGTCGTAATCAGCACCCAGAAGCCGTTTCTGGCACTTGGAAAGATTTCGCCGATTTCGAAAAACATAAGGGCTAGGGAAACCATGTTAGGGGAACACATGTCATACCCACTGTACTCCACCCTAAAACAAGTCAAACTACCTACGGGTATTAATACACTACGTATACCATTAAGCTTTTAAAAAAAGCTAATCACCACCTCTATTTCTTGCGTTTTCTGTCTTTGTTTGAGAATCTATGAGCACATGACACAGCAAGAACGAACATCGAGAGAAGTATATAGACAACCATAAATGCAACCTGACGACGAGAATTAACTTCTCCAACTGGGCCACTCGCAGACGCGCTTTCCTGAGTGTTATTTACTGGTCCTGCAGTATTGCTACTAAGAATACTAACCAAACATGCTAACGCTGCAAGCGGTCCTCCTACTGTAACAGAAGTTGCTAAAAAGGAACATAACCTACCAAACCTACCCATACGACTGTCGATGGTACCATGTTTTGGTTCAGTTCTCCTGCCGTGATGATGATGACCATGGTGGTGGTGGGTTCGTGGACCTTTTGTTCTTGTTGCTATTAAGCCCGAACCGTCATCTCTTTTATCCCTACCTCTTCCTTCAGCAGCATCCCTAGCGTTCCTAGCAGCTTCTTCAGCGGCAGCCTCAGCAGCCCTCTCAGCAGCAAGTTTTTGCCCCTCACCTCTATGAACTCTCGCCGCTCTTCTGTCTTTTTTATTCCATTCGACACCCTTCCCAGCATGATGATGATGACGTTTACTTCCCTTTCCTTCTTTCCCCTCCGTTTTTCTTCTGGGTCTTGCACCTAATCCCCGTGATTCATCATGGCCTGGGGACGTCAAAGAGCTCCTGCTGGACCTACCACATCCTGATTCAGTACTCCTTACATCCCTATCCTGACCGACAGCTCCAAGGGGAGAATGACCTTCCCCAACATTAGCAGGTTCACCACTAGCTTCTGAATCGCTGCTACTACCTGAAACATCGCGTGTTATCCTATCAGACATATTTACCCCTCTATTCCCTCTATTGCTGTTCTTTTACTTTTTTACTCTGATACACTCTGATACTCTACTTTAAACACCGATGATGACCGACGTAAGCAAACATAGATCAGTGTAAGCACTAGCGCCTGATTGTGCTAAAGTAAAGATGAAGAAATATTATTTATATGAATTTTTTATTGTTATAGTAATGAGTAATGAATAAGTAATAAGTATAGATAGTTTGTATATGGTTATATCCACAATATAATAGTGAGAGTACTGATCAAGTACCGTAGTAAAATAATATTGCTTTTAAGATTGATTGCACAGATTTTTGGGTTATTAGTTATACTACTGCATTGGGAAAGATAATTTTTATCTTTCTACGATAGTCTTCTTCTATGCCATAAATAACAAAGAGATGTATTAGCTCCCAGTGCTAATAAAATTAGCTTAAAATTTCGATTTTCTTGGGTGCTGTGAGAAAAATGGAGGAGAGTTTTTTCCCTGTTGCTCTAATGCGAACCGATTCTTAGAGTAAGGTCTGTTGTTTTAGTATTTCATGCAATTCAATGTGCGTTTGTACTTTGCTAGATTAGATGCCATGCTGACACAACCCAAATGCGTATACTCCCCCTATTGACATAAATGGCGCGCCCAATTTACCCGATGTGATGAAGCATAGTTATTCCATAGGCAATTTATTTTAATTAGTGCATATCTTTTCCAACTAATTTAGGATCTACATGAAATTTGGTTTTTTTGTACAGTTATTGATGAGGTAGTTTTGCTCCACATATAAATAATGTTAATCAAGGTTTAGATCTGTTGATAGATGCTATCTGATGGTCTGGTTTTTATTCTGGGAAAGATTACATGACTGAGGTTGATAGGAGCGTCTAGCAACTAATGACCAGGTATTTGAAACTAGCAAACATGTCAGCCAGTGTGTTGATGGCTGTAGTACTCTACGTGGATTTTACGAATAGCAACATAGACAATATCCAACATGCCTGTTCATTTATGCTTTAACAATTGAGAATACATTTTGCCTTAAAGTGTAATTTAGAACTTTATACTGACCTATCTTCCTCACGGCCAATAAAATGATTTGTTCGTTACCAGTTTTTCTAGTTATATGTGTTTTATTCTGTCTCTCTGTCTGTCATCTTCGTGAGTTTAACCAAGCTATTCTTTTATACATTTGCATAAGGAGATAACAAAACATACAAATACCACAAAAGAGCCATTCATTAAGCATTGTTTGGATAATTTAAGCAATTGTTTTCCAATAATATATATCTACTGAAGATGGCATGGACAAAGATGATAGGAGTGTATGGCAATAGTTGATTAGAAATTTGGGAGATAGAGTATATTTGGTAGGGACGGCATGCAGAACAGGACGTCTTGTTACATCTTCCAATGACAATTCACCCAAGATAAATCAAATTGAATTGGGAGATTAGGATATTGACAGAAACGTGTTTTAAATATTTCTGCTAGCGAGCAAGACCTATTACGATAGCACGGTAGCAATTTGGCACAATTCCGAAGAAGACAGTCTAAAGGTACTTTTATTACAGTCAAATGGTAGACTTTTATATACTATGCCGATGAAAAATTTTTATTTTGTTCTTGTATTTTGGTGAAGTTTTGCATTGCGGTGTTTTAATTTTCCATTCGCTAAGGGAAAAGCTAAATGAAATTGGAAATTGGATTTTTTTGCACAGTCGGTGATGAAGGTGGTTTTGCTCCACACCTAAGTGGTATTGATCAGGTTTAGAGTTATTGGCAGATGCCATTTATTTTGCTGCTTTTGATCTTGGCTAGGATATGTGTATTGCTTTAGATTGTACTAGTAGTCAGTTTTATTCAGATGGGTACTACAAGATTTTTAACAAATTTATAAATTCGGATGATTTTTGTTCTATTTGGATAATTTATGCAGTTGTTTTCCAATAGTGGCTAGAAGATGGTATGGCGGAAGATTATTGGAGCGGTTGGCATTTATTGACCAAATGTTTGGTAAATAGGGTACAGTTGGTAGGAGATGATCTTTTTATTTTTGCGTAATGGCATTAGAACTGAGTGTACTAATGCTATCTTAATTAAGCCTAACTAAGTTGGAACATTAACAGAGACGTTTGAGACATTTTTTTTGGCGAGTAGGTTTGGCTACGGTACAGTAATTTTGCATCGTCATGGAGAAACCAGCGACATTTTCATTGCTGATTTGTCAGTTGCTTGTAGTGCTGGTCAAATCAAGACTGGAGCCACGTATTCCGATCGCACTTCCAAAAACACAATCACTCGTTTGTATAGAAAAGGAATTGGGTAGGGGTTGCTGTTTTTCTGGGAAGGACATGTTTATACAGTCAAAGAGCTGGACATGAATACGAATAATTTTACTACTACTAAAGAATTAGCCATAGAGCTTTGCATAACACTCCGTGCACCAACGTCACGCAAGAACCTATTATCGTTTTCACGCTGCACAGAGCTGCTAAATTTGTAACACACATCGTTAATGCTCTTATTGCTAATGTTTCAGTATCTGTGGCGGTGCTGCTAAATTCAGAATCGGCGAAGAACCCAGTATCTAGTTATCTAGTTATAGATGCTTTAAAAGCTATTGCTAATTTTAGGGTAGGACCATGCTAATTGTTCCTGCCGGATTTTTACTTTCGGCCTCTCTGTGTGTCGCTTTAGGTCTTGCACTCAACGCATGAAATAAAAATAACACAAGATAATTGGTTACGTTCCGCCTAACTCTACACAACCACCCAGAAATTGTACCTTTATCATTCTCCTACTTTACGCTGCGGCTGAGCTGAGGTGAGGCTTGACTTTTCATCACCACCACCATCATAGCTACCATTTAAAAGTAGATCTGGCGCCACTCAAGACACACACTCATACCTTTCTATTTCTTCTTACTTTTGTCTTTTTCCCCTAATCTAAGATTAGGTATATTTGTCATAATCTTCACTACAATTAATAGATATGCAAGCGACCCAACAAGAACAATATAACCTAAGAGCCTCTTTAATGATCCATTTCCAGATTTACCTTCCCTGTCTGAATTCGCTGATTTTGCAATATTATCAAGTGCAAATATTACCAACGCAATAGCTGGTCCCAGCATAAAAGCGAGAAAGAAAAAAATAATGAATAACGAACCTCCAACACCATATCTCCTAAAATCATCACGCATATTAGCTAAGAAGGTAGTTCTTTTCCCAACTCGACCACGACCACTTCGTGCCTCCGTAGCAACATGTCTTACTGCTATTAAACCCGACATGTCTGCTCCCCCTTTGCTTCTACCTCTACCTTTTGCCCCGGCAGTAAGCTTAGCAGTTCTCTCAGCAGCAAGTTCTTGCCCCCTACCTCTATGATGTTTCGCTGACCTTCTGTCCCTTTTATGCCACACATTACCTTCCTCAGAAAACTTGCCCTTTCGTTCCCCATCCTTTCCCACTCCTTTAGCTGATCTCTCTTTGGGTCTTGCGCCTAATTTCAGTGGTTCACCACGGCCTGGGGATGCCAAAGAGCCTCTGCCGGGCCCACTACCACACCCTGATTTGCTATCCTCACCCTCATCTTGAGCGGCTGCCCCAAGGGGAGAGCCGTCCCTACCAGCACCAGTAGTTTCACCATCTTCTGAACCACCGCTGCTACTATCATAAACTCCAAGCGTTATCCTATCAGACATAAAAATAATCCCTGCTGTTGCTTTTCTATTTTGTTGTGCTCTTCTATTTCGGCGTCAATGACCCACAAGGCACCACACATCCGGCAAAAAGCACTTACTCTGCGGGCATGGTAAAGATGAAAAAATATTATTTATATCAAATTGTTATCATTACGATGTCAAATAAGTAGTAAGTATAATATAATCTATAATCTGCACTTAATGGTGTCTACGATACAACAGAGGAGTAGAAGTACTAGTTAAATGTCGTAGTAATCTTAGCAAAATCATCACCTTGCTTTTTAGGATTACGCAAACATATTCCGACACATTGCTACATTAGGATTTTTTTATAAACTTAATATGTCTTATAAATATAAATAAAAATAATAACAAATAACAAAAATGTGTTAGTTCCTAGTGCTAATACCTTTCAAAATTTCATTTTCTTTAGTATTTGTAGAGGGGACTGATGGGGGCTTTTGACTATTGCCCCAAAATGTTCATATTTGTTGCTAATTAAATGTGACGTCAACACAAACAAAATGTATTACTCTTTCCTTTGAATGTAAATACATACCCAATTTACCCAATCTGCTGAAGTGTGGTTATTAGTAAGCAATTTACATATGTGTGTAACTTTTCCTAAGTGAGCTAATTGGTTCTATGTCTGCAGTCTACTTATAGGCGATTATAGTTATA
>NZ_FKII01000009.1 GCF_900078745.1 Candidatus Ichthyocystis sparus
TGTAGAGACAGCACTAGTTGCAGACACACTACCAGGTTGATCTTTATAAAGAAGCAATTTAACAAATCTAGAAGAAGATTGATCACAATCCCCCTTTAGCAGCAATAAAGATCTTGACTCTGTACCAGAGACCTCACATTCACTACCACGTCCTAACCACTTTCTTTTACTTACAACAAATCTTAGATATTCGCGTCTTTGAGCCACTGAAAATGCTACTACAGGAACACCAACAACATCTAGAACATTAATAAAATTTCCACAACTAACATCGCCCAATGATCCATCTTCTAGTTCAGCAAAAACTGGATTAGTTTCTTCAGTCCATTTCAAGTTAAATATATACTCCACTTCCTTACGAATAGCACAATCTAGATTCGATAAAAAATCTAGCAACTCAGCTCCACTCAACGGCACTGGTCCACTATCAGAGGAACTTGACGACACTAGAATACTATCAAGAGAACGTATAAGATTAGGATGATGCTTATAATGATACATACAAATGAACTTACACATAAATTTAGATAGATGCAGTTCCTTATAAGTTTTGAACCAAATAACTTTCTCAAGCGACGAAAGTTCGCTAGTCACTATCGTTGAGATGTAGTTGATCGTCGAATGCGAGAAAGATTTGTTGGCAAATTTACGAACTTCGTGAAAGAGCTTATCAATTAATTTAGCACTATCTTGATGTAACTCAACACCTAGCAAATCAAAACACTGAATAGGTAGTGAAATACAAGAGGAGGAGGGAATTGTAAAACTAATAACCCTAGCCTCATCACGAGCATAAACAGGAATAGAAATACCGCTGCTGCTGCCCTTATGTATCTTTGCTGCAACTGGAGCAGAGGAAGACCCACCACCAGAGTCTCCAACAGAAGACTCTCCTAATGACAACGAAGGGCCCAATTGTGAACCAGATTGAGAATTAGTACGTTCAGGACAATACTGGGATGATAATGATTGAGAACCAGAAGGGGAAGAGTGCGTAAGATCAGCAACACTAATTCCCGATGATGCCGTACACTTGACAGCGTCTTTACTTATTGCAGTACTTTTTCTTCTTGCAAGTTTCGTAGCTTCTAACATCGCCGATGATGCTAACGGAGGAATATCAGCAATCTTTAGGACATCAACAAAATCTTTACAACTAACAGCAGTCAATGACTCTTCTTCCAAAGTAACACAAACTTTACTCCAACAAGAGTCAAAAACAGACTTCACCTCATCATTGATAGCACAATCTAGCCTCGATAAAAAATCTAACAACATATTTCCAGTTAATGGCACTACATCACTGCCAGAAGAATTAGACAATACTCGAATATTAGATAGAGAACGTATAAAATTGTGGCGGTACTTACAATGGTATTCACCAATACATCTGGATACAAAACTACCCTCGCACATCACCCTATAGGTAAAGTACCAAATAGCTCGTCCAGTAGGAGTAAGTTTATCACTCACGCCTGACGGGAGTTGTTTGGCTACCATATTCTTGTAAGTACGTCTAGCAAACACACCCATTTTGCAAAAGAGATCTTCAATTTTTCGAGCAATCTCAGGAGACAATACAACACCCAGCGAACCGAAGAAAACATACGAATCAACAACAGCAGCCGATTTTCGAGCAGAAATCCTTCCCCTACCACTCCTAGAGTACACTCCCTTACCTGTAGTAGCTGGAGAAGAAACAGCAATAGAAGCAACAAGTTTTTTGGCAGAAACTTTACTTTTGCCCTTACTACTAGTACTCACCCCATTAACTACAGTAGTAGTTGAAGCAGTAACCTCGACTTGCTGCAAATCACTACCTTGCAAAGTACCACCTTTGTTGCCACCATCATACTCGCTATCCTGGGCACCACTAGAGGCAGTAGGACTACTAGTTACAGATAACACAGGATACATAACAGACCTTATTTATGTTTTATTTATTGTTTGTAATCTACTATTTTTAGTATCAACTCACAAATCAACATTACATGAATAAGAGAAGTGAGTACAGTTCAACAACCAAACGCACACAATCACCCAACACCACAAACACAAGAAATCCACGTAGACAAAGCCAAAATCAAAACACGACACTCGTCCGCGAGATAGCTTAATTTACATTCAACAAATGGTAATTAATAAATTACTAAAGATTCAATGATACTCTTTATTTTAATTAATTCACAGCAGATAGTATCAGTACGTCTTAACAAAAAAACAAATATTACATATTTGGCCATTGATCGTATAACAAATGTATCATGCACGAATATTGAAGTGGATACAATTACTACTAAGCATTAATTTTTTCAATACACCCCGTATTACAAAGTTGTAGTGCTGAGATGAAAAATCTGACTTTCGGATTCTGTTATATAAATCACACACTGTATACAAGAAAAAACATAAAAAACTTAATATGTTAGCGCTATTAAAAAATAGCCCATTAAGTGGCAGTAATTTAGTGAACAAATTATAAACTCGATGAGAATATAAATTGATGCATTGGTGTAAAAAATTTGTTAACCACAATATAGTGTGGCCACTGAAGTTGTGTTATTTATAATGCTTATTGAACAAAGATGAAAAAACTGTCTCTGTCTCTATCTATAAGAATCCAAATAAGTATAATCAAAAATACATGGCCTCTATATCTAACATGAAAAAGCACAATAGGGGGATTTATCGTATAAAAATAAAAACTCGCTCACAACAAACTCATAAAATTATGTGATGCTAATGATAAGAGAGTAAGACCAATTCTTAGCAATTAACTTTTCCTTTTCCTTTTACGTCCTCTCGATCTTTGAGCACCACCGCGATGTGAAGAAGATAACCCTCCTATACCACCTCTAGACCCACTAGATTCACCAGCAGGTGGTGGTGAAGGTGGCAGGCCTCGATTCAGCAATGCTGCCAATCTCGCTCCCACATCATCAGCAGCAGTATCGGTAACAGCAGCCACTAGCGGAACATTACCAATATCCACAGGTGTAGAAGGGGAAGGTCCAGCAGATATCCCACTACTCATAGGCACCTCAAAATGCTCCTTAACTGATTGCATAATAAATGCTTTCTTAGGTCCATGAGGGTACCTAGAAGAACTACTACTAGCTGCCATGAAAGACTTACTAATAGCAGCAGAAACAGAAGAAGGGGCAGCAATCGGCACTACTAACTGCTCAGATGATGACGAAGGAGTTGATTCACCTACTAAAACTCTCGACTCAGAAGCAATAACTTCTGTAGCTAGTCCAACAATTGCTCTACCCAATACAGATGACTCCGTAGAAGAAGAGGAAACATCTGCATCTAATCCTGATACATATAAAG
>NZ_FKII01000010.1 GCF_900078745.1 Candidatus Ichthyocystis sparus
TGTACTCTTATCAACATATTCATCACTTGTATTTGTTCCTGAATATCGTGTTTTCAAATGCGACATTAAAGATGGTTCCATTGGGAAAACAACAGAAACACTACTTCTGCTACTCGCACATCCTGGTTTCAAATTCCATATTAAAGATGATGCTATTGAGGGAATACCAGCAATATCTAGGACATCGGTAAAATCTTTACAATTAACAGCATCCAAAGATTCACCTTCTAGAGCACTAGAAACTCTATCAGCCACTTCAAACCAATTAGAGTTAAAAACACGCTCTGCCCTCTTACGGATAGCAGAATCTAGTCTCAATAAAAAATTCAGCAACGCATCTCCAGTCAACTTCTCTACATCACCGACAGAAGAACTAGACAATACTTTAATGTCAGGAAGAGAACGTATAAAACCAGGTCTGTGCTTAGAATGATACTCACGAAAACATTTATGCACAAAATTAACTTCACACAGTACATTATAAGTACCGTACCAAATAGCATGTCCGGTCGCCGTAAGTTTATCCCTGGCGTTTGATGGAAGTTGTCTGTCTATCAGACGCTTGTAAGAACCTCCAGCTAGTACATCAAATTTAGAAAGGAGATCGCTAATCATTTTGCCACTATCAGGATGTAAACTAACTCCAAGTAAAGCGCAAATATCCTGATCAGCAACAATGGCTGGAGAAGAAACAGCAGCAGTACTGGATTTGGATGCGGTACCTACCAGTACTTTTAAATCTGAAGGAGCTGCTCCTGACAACTTCCCTTTTAACTTACATCTTTTTAAATCTAAAAGAGCTGCTTTTGATAACTTCCCCTTTAACCTACGTCTTTTTAAACCTGAAAGTGCTACTGCAGGAACACCAGCAACACCGAGAGTATCAATAATATCCCCACAACAAACACGACTCAATGATCCGTCTTCTAGTTCAGCCAAAACGTCGCTAAATACTTTATCCCATCGAGATTTAAATATATTCTCCACTCTCTCGGTAACATCACAATCTAGCTTAGACAAAAAACCTAATAAACTACCTCCACTTAGTGGAACTGGCTTAGAATCAGAGGAACTTGATAATACTCTAATACTAGGAAGTTCACGTATAAAATCAGGACGGTACTTGTAATGGTAGATACACTGACACTTGGCTATAAAACTAGATAGATGCAATTCTCTATACATCCTGCACCAAATAGCTGCCCCAACCTTAGAGATTCCACTATTCATGACCGTTAAGAGGTAATTATTCATAGAACACGAATAAGACATTTGCGCAGATGCACAAACATCATGAAATAGCCTAGAAATTAGTTTATAACTATCATGGTGCAACTTAAAGCCCAGAAAATCTACATACTGAGTGGACAACACCTCCCTAACAGTAGTACAAACAATCCCTGTCTCAGAGTAAGTGTAAACATGAACAGGAACAGGAACATTACTGCTACTCGCGTATCTTCCTTCTGTTCCTTCTGTAGTAGGAGCAGAAGAAGATCCATCTGCTGATGCTTTACACTTATCAACATCCTTACTATTTGTCTTTGTTCTGGAACATCGTGCTTTCAAATACGATGCTGAAGACGATGCTATTAAGGGAATACCAGCAATGTCGAGAACATCAATAAAATCTTTACAATTAACAGCATCTAAATACTCCCCTTCTAGAGCACCAGAAATGCCACCAAATACTTCACGCCAAATAGAGCTAAAAATACACTCTGCCCTACCGCGGATAGCGGAATCTAGTCCCGATAAAAAACTCAGCAACCTATCTCCAGTTAACGTCTCTACACCACCGCCAGGAGAGTCGGACAATACTTTAATGTTAGGCAGAGAAGATATAAAATCAGGCATGTGCTCGCCATAGTACTTAGAAAAACATCTGTGCACAAAATTATCCCTACACAGTACCTTATAAGTACTACACCAAATAATCAGCCCGGTCGCCGTAAGCTTATCACTCGCGTTTGATGGAAGTTGTTCGCTTAACTTACTCTTGTAAGGAACTCCAGCTGATTCAACAGCTCTCAAAATGAGATCACTAATCATTTGAGCACTATCAGGATGTAGCTTAACTCCCAGTAAATCACAAACATTCTGATCAGCATTAATGGCTGGATAAGAAACAGCAGCAGTACTGGATTTGGATGCGGTACCTACCCGTCCTTTTAAATCTGAAGGAGCTGCTCCTGACAACTTCCCTTTTAACTTGCATCTTTTTAAATCTGAAAGAGCTGCTCTTGATAACTTCCCTTTTAACTTACATCTTTTTGAACCTGAAAGTACTACTACAGGAACACCAGCAACATCGAGAACATTAATAACATCTTCACAACAAATACGACTCAATGATCCATCTCCTAGTTCAGCCAAAACGTCGCTAAGTACTTTATCCCATCGAGATTTAAATATATTCTCCACTCTCCCGGTAACATCACAATCTAGCTTCGACAAAAAACCTAATAAACTACCTCCACTTAGTGGAACTGGTTTAGAATCAGAGGAACTTGATAATACTCTAATACTAGGAAGTGCACGTATAAAATCAGGGCGGTACTTGTAATGGTAGACACACATACACCTAGCTATAAAACTAGATAGATGTAATTCTCTATACACCCTGCACCAAATAGCTGTCCCAACCTTAGATATTTCACTATTCATAGCCGTTACGAGGTAATTATCCATAGAACACGAATAAGACATTTGCGCAGATACACAAACATCATGAAATAGCCTAGAAATTAGTTTATAACTATCAGGATGCAACTTAAAGCCCAGAAAATCTACATATCTAATGGACTGCACATCAACAACAGTAGCACAAACAATTCCTGTATCGGAGTGAGTATAAACATGAGCAGGAACACTACCGCTACTCGCGTATCTTCCTTCTGTAGTAGGAGCAGAAGAAGATCCATCTCCTGATGCTTTACACTTATCAACATCTTTACTATTTGTCTTTGTTCTGGAACATCGTGCTTTCAAATGCGATATTGAAGACGATGCTATTAAGGGAATACCAGCAGTATCGAGAACAGCGATAAAATCTTCACAACTAACAGCATCCAAAAGCTCCCCTTCTAGAGTACCAGAAATGCCGCCAAATACTTCACCCCAACTAGAGCTAAAAATACGCTCCGCCCTATCGCGGATAGCAGAATCCAGTCTCGACAAAAAACTCAGCAAAATATCTCCAGTTAACGTCTCTACACCACCGCCAGGAGAATTGGACAATACTTTAATGTTAGGAAGAGAACGTATAAAATCAGGTATGTGCTTGCCATAGTAATTAGAAAAACATCTGCGCACAAAATTATCCCTACACAGTACCTTATAAGTATTACACCAAATAATTCTCTCGGTCGTCGTAAGTTTATCACTCACGTTTGATGGAAGTTGTTCGCCTAACTTACTCTTGTAAGGAACTCCAGCTAATTCACCAGCTCTCAAAAGGAGATCACTAATTATTTGAGCACTGTCAGGATGTAACTTAACTCCCAGCAAATCAGAAACATCCTGATCAGCAATAATGGCTGGAGAAGAAACAGTACCAAATCTGGAAGTAGAAGCTTCTCCTATATCATCACAAGTACTCAACCCACCAACTACAATGGTGGTTGAAGTAGTAACAGTAGAAGCCTCAACTTGCTGCAAACCAACACTAGAAACATCACTTTGTACAATGCACCCTTTGCCATCACTATCACTCTCTGATGGACCACTAAAAGTAGCAGCGCTACCAGTCACAGGTACAGGATACATAACAAACCCTCTGTTTATTTCTATTATTATTCATTTATTATTTTTACTATCAACTCACACACCAACATTGCGTAAAAGCTACAGAAGAGAAATGGGTACAGTCCCTCAAAGAAATGCACAAAACACCAAAAACAGGACCAGCAGCAAAGCATCACCACTATTGTATACAAACCCAAGAAACGTCACTCACATACAAAACAAGTGGCAGTCCGTACGTACAAAGAACACTACCAACTCGACATGATATCTTGTATATAATTTAAAAAAACAAACATTTACACCCAACATATAACAATTAATTATACAAATGAAGCATTAATATATAATGAATTAATTGCTAATTATTTAACTTAATAAACGTGCA
>NZ_FKII01000011.1 GCF_900078745.1 Candidatus Ichthyocystis sparus
GACCGGGAGAATTATTTGGTGTAGTACTTATAAGGTACTGTGTAGGGATAATTTTGTGCACAGATGTTTTTCTAAGTACTATGGCGATCATATACCTGATTTTATACCTTCTCTTCCTAACATTAAAGTATTGTCCGATTCTCCTGGCGGTGGTGTAGAGACGTTAACTGGAGATAGTTTGCTGAGTTTTTTGTCGAGACTGGATTCTGCTATCCGCGGTAGGGCAGAGTGTATTTTTAGCTCTATTTGGCGTGAAGTATTTGGTGGCATTTCTGTTGCTCTAGAAGGGGAGTCTTTGGATGCTGTTAGTTGTGAAGATTTTATTGCTGTTCTCGACATTGCTGGTATTCCCTTAATAGCATTGTCTTCAACATCGAATTTGAAAGCACGATGTTCCAGAACAAAGACAAATAGTGAGGATGTTGATAAGTGTCAAGCATCAGGAGATGGATCTTCTTCTGCTCCTACTACAGAAGGAACAGAAAGAAGATACGCGAGTAGCAGTAGTGTTCCTGTTCATGTTTCCACTTACTCTGAGACAGGGATTGTTTGTACTACTGTTAGGGAGAGAAGGTATAAAATCAGGTATATGATCGCCATAGTACTTAGAAAAACATCTGTGCACAAAATTATCCCTACACAGTACCTTATAAGTACTACACCAAATAATTCTCCCGGTCTCCGTAAGTTTATCACTCGCGTTTGATGGAAGTTGTTCGCTTAACTTACTCTTGTAAGGAACTCCAGCTGATTCAACAGCTCTCGAAATGAGATCACTAATTATTTGAGCACTATCAGGATGTAGCTTAACTCCCAGCAAATCAGAAACATCCTGATCAGCAATAATGGCTGGAGAAGAAACAGCAGCAGTACCAGATCTGGAGGTAGAAGCTTTGTCTATATCATCACAAGTGCTCAACCCACCACCCACAGTGGTGGCCGAAATAGTAACAGCAGAAGCCTCAACTTGCTGCAAACCAACACTAGAAACATCACTCTGTACAACGCACCCTTTACCATCACCATCACTCTCTGAGGGACCACTAAAAGTAGCAGCAACACCAGTCACAGGTAAGGGATACATAACAAATCCTCTATTTGTTGCTATTATTATTCATTTATTATTTTTACTACCAACTCACACACCAACATTGCATAAAAGCTACAGAAGAGGAATGGGTACAGTCCCTCAAAGAAACTCACAAAACACCACGAACAGGATCAAAAGCAAAGCACCATCACCATTGTATACAAATCCAAGAAACGGCACTCACATACAAAATTATACAAAAAGTGGCAGTTCACATGCACAAAGACATAAAACGCTACTAACATGACATGCTATCTTGTATATAACTTAAAAAAAGCAAATAAATATTTATACCGATAATATAACAATTAATTATACAAATGCAGCATTAATATATAACGAATTAATTAATAATTATTTAACTTGATAAACGTTAAACGTGCATTAATAAAGTTAAAATTTAACAACCTATTTGACCATCACTTACGTTTATCATATTTTAACACCCTACCGTCAACCACTAGCAAAAATCACAGAAGAGAGAAGTAGTAATGGCCACAGTAACCGCAAATAAACGCGCATAACACCACAAACAGGACCAGAAGCAAAACTCTACATCATCACTTTTGTATCTCAATTCATGAAATAAACCCACATCCAAAGGTATTAATTTTAATGTGCAAAGGCAAAAATCACTGATTGCAAGCAATGAGTGCCCTGTATTTGTGTAAAAAATAACACGATAAATTAAGTACCTACAAAGTATCAGATGAAAGCCAACCAATACAAAATACAACAAATAAGCCACGTGCCTGCACAACTTATATGGAACAATCTATCGTGTCTCAAAAATCAAAACTAGCATGGGTATTTTAAAATATAGCCTGTGTTACTTAAAGCACAGATTCCATTAATTCAATAAAAAAAGAAAAAAACCAGCCTACATTAAATGTCACACAGTACCTACATTTGGTGCAAAAACCATAAAAACTTAACGATCATGTATGACATGCAGTATAAGTATATCTCTTGGTATACAATTTTGTTACGAATGATATTTAGTTAAATTAGAATAAATTACTTATAAAACAAAAACTCACAAATTAAGAACAATGTTCTTCGTAAATGACATGAAATTTATTTTTAATTTCATAAGTATCCCTAATTACTGCTTAATCCACAGGCGCATAAAAAGGTCCAGAAGAGACACCATCACTACTCTCGTAGGCACATCGAAATGCCCATAAAAATTGCACAATAAATGATTTCCTGGTGATCCATAAAAATAACTAGAAGAACTACTACTAAGCTGCCGTAGAAAATTCTCACTCCTACTCAGAAACAATGCCTTCCTCAGTTAATCAAACTTCCCTAATCAATAGATGTTACTATAGAATATGAGGAAACGTCGGCATCTAAACCTGATTCAGATAAATATGAAGATAAACATGAAGATGAAAATGCCGGTAAAATCGAAGGTGAAGAAGGAGGAGAAGAGAAATCATCAGCAGCTACTCCCAACTCAGATGGAGGTAAAGATAGATGTGCAGATAAAAGCAAAGGAGCAGGAAAAAACGAAGATGAAGGTTCAACAACAGATAACTCATCTTTGAAAACTTCCAAATCAGAAGCAACACCTTCCAAAGTTGAGACTAAAACATCACCACCAGTAGTATCAGTCACAAATACGCTACCAGGTTGATCAGAAATAGTCGACACAACAATTTGCGGAACAGGCTCAGTAGTGGGAGGCAAAGAATATTTATTATTCTCGGATGAGGTTACAATAGAGACAGCTAACGCAACAACAGACTCAGTATTACCTCTGCTCTCAATAAATGAAATAACCCTCACACAAACTCAAAAAGTCCACATAGACAAATCCAAAATCGAGACACAACTCTCGGCCGCGATGGTAGCTTGATACAACTTAAAAAAACAAACATTCACATTCAACAAATAGCAATTAATTGTATGGATATAAAAAAAGTATTAATGCATAGCGCATCAATTGATCATTATTTACTGAAAAAATAAACA
>NZ_FKII01000012.1 GCF_900078745.1 Candidatus Ichthyocystis sparus
ATTGATTTTAATTGTATTGTTAAATTATATGGATAACGCGTAATAAACGTAAAACTATCTACCTACCCTGCTTTGTAATATATTGCATGCAGTCCATACAGCTATAGTTATGTATAGGATTTTATCACCTATAAGCTAGTACTTGCACTACTATGGATATCGCTATACATAAACCACTTTACTTATTATTTAACATAATAAAAGCCAAAAAGTTAGCAGTAACATTATTCTCTTACCGATAACCTGGGCGGGCATATATCATGATTTCGACAATACTAAAGTTAGAAAAATGTATGTAAGGGTGCATAACCAGCATAAAAATAATAGGCCAATAGAGGATAATTCTATGTCTAGTAGAAGAGTACACGGTGCTTCAGGTGGTGGTGCTTCAACTTCGGAAAGCGATAATACTAGTAGTAGTGATGAAAGTGGATCTCTCCCCGAAACAGTCTATCAAAGCACTCAAGGTGAAGATAAAAAATCAGGAAAAGAAAGTCCTGTAAGTTCTAATGGACAACAGTCATCGGGTAGATCATTAACAACTACCAGCGGCTCCGGTTCATGTCAGGAATTGGGTGCTAGGCCAAAAGAGGTGGAGAGAGGGAGAAAATCAAGCAGAGGAAGAAGTAATGTATGGCACAACCTCAATCGAAGATCAGCAAAGAATTTAAAAGGTTATGGACAAAAAATAGCTGCTACCGCTGAAGGTAATACTGGAAGTACCACATCGTCAACTTCTGAAGACAGATTTGTAATAGTAGGAAGGACTCAAGGTATCGGTCCTAGGCGTAGGCGTGGACCAGGCAATGATTGTTCTTGCAGTACTAAAGGTACCAGTAGACGTAGAAGTACGGATCTTAGCCTCAAGGATTCTGTTGTACTCCTTTTATTAACTATGCCAGTTATACTGGTTTTACTTTATGATTCATCAACCACTGAAACTGGAAGTACGAGCCAAGAAGTTACTCAAGCAGTTAAATCGTACAAACAGTCCGTTGGAAGATCGTTAGCTGCTTCCATTCCGTTATGTGCAATGATAATAATTAAATTGCTTATATTTATGTTTAGTAGGTATGGTAAACCTAGAAAACAGTAAAGCCAATAGCAGCACATTTGAAGTTGATTTGGTAATGAATGGAGTAATTGTTGGAGGTACTTACTACAAATATGAACGCTGTGTCATGTACCTATAAATCTCTACCCAATTTCTCTTCTATATGAATAACATAGCACCCCCCTGTCTTAGTTTGACCGGCAATCCAAGCAACTGACAAATAAATCAGAAATGAAACTGTCACTGGTTTATCCAGAACGATGTGAAATTACTGTGCCATACAGACCTACTTGCCAAAAAAATGTCTCAAACGTCTCTGTTAACATCCCAACTTGGTTAGGGTTGGGCTTAATTAAAATAGCGTTAGCATACTTAGTCTCAACTCCCTTACGTAAAAATAAAGACTGAGTCACAAAAAGATCATCTCCTCCCAACTGTACCGTATCTCCCAAACGCTTGGTCAATTGCCAACCACTCCAATCATCTTCCTCCATGCCATCTTCTGTAGACACTATTGGAAAACAACTGCATAACTGCACAAATTATCCGAATAGGACGAAAAATCATCCAAATTCATAAATTCGTTAAAAATCTTATAGTACCCATCTGAACAAAACCAGCCAAATAAATGGCATCTGTCAATACTAATCCCTGCTCAATACCACTTAAGTGCGGAGCAAAACCACCTTCATCACCAACTGTACAAGAAAGTACAATTTCATGTAACCTTTACCTTAAAGCATAAAAAAACCAAAACACCTCAATGCAAAATTTCACTAAAATAAAAGAAAACAAAAATTTTTCGCATATATGAATTCGAATAAGAATGAAGAGAAATTCATGCCTAACAAAACAATATACGGCACTTAAAATAAACAATCTTTCAATCTGATTAAAGTAATAGTAATTATGATAAATCCTTCTAGTCCCATATCGGGGTATAAAATTAAGACGGGCCTGAGGTAAATGTTGACTGTAGGTACCTTTATAGCACACCTACCAATAAGATGAATATGAGTTGGTTACTAGCACTTCAGATTACAGTACTAATGGTCTTGGGAACAGCCAGAGTTTAAACGCAACAACCCAATAGGATTGAAATAGTAATCACGCACGACTTTTTTATGCCTAGGCGAGTATAACACATACTCTATCTATTAACGGGCCGTGCTGGATGTTTATATTAGGGTTGTGCTTGCAACTGCTGCTAGTGTTTGCTTCTTTCGCCATCTACTATAATCATCATCTATTTGTATAGCCTCCTATACGTGGATTGAATCGCAGAACCAATTATCTCAGTTGTATTTACAAAGAGGGCTGGTAAGTCAGTGAAATGTTTTAGATTGCACTCTACGGTAAAATTTATTCTCAGCTGCCGAAATGTATACGAATAAAGTATGTATTATGTGTTATGTGTTATGTTGGATATGTTGTTATGTGGAGAGCCATGTAGTGCATCATGACTTCGATATTATAGTACTCAAGCTACAATTGCCATCTGCTCCGATCAACCTCGGCCATGTAATCTTTACCAGAATCAAAATCAGCCAAATAGATGGCATCTATCAACATGTCTGAACCTTGATCAACACACACTCAGTGTGCGGAGTAAAACTACCTTAATCACTAACTGTGCAAAAAAGCCAAATTTCATGTGCCTTTTACATTAGGCAACGCGATTCACAGATATAAATTGCTTATGAATAAGTACACTTAAGCAAATTAGGTAAATTAGACATGCTAATTATCATTGATATGTAAAGGTGATGCATTTCTGCCATGTTGATATGGTGTCCAATTAGCAAAGTGCTAAAAAAATACGAGCATATTGGGCTAATACAAAATATAAAATAACAGGAATTAATCTAAACCTTAATCCATATGTTTATGGCAATAGGAAAAAACCTCCTATCCCCCCTTTATAGTACTCAAGAAAATGAAACTTTAAGTGTGGTGTTGGCACTAATAAATAACGAGTTTTTGTTATTTATAAAACGGTCTTTATGTCTGGTAGGTTGACACGCGGTATCTCGGATAGTAGCAGTAACTCAGAATATAGTGAGTCTGCCGCGGTGGAGGAAATGGCCCTCCCCCCCCTTGGGGTTATGGCGATCAGAATGGTACCGGTAACCTCATCAAACTACAACCACCTATGTACTTAACTAAGGATAAATTACTAACCTTTGCAGCAACCCTAGACACAGCTAACAAGGTATTAGCTCAAGCCTAGATTTTCCATCAGAGCTATCAACTAGATCTATACAATGCCAAAACAATAGGTAGTTT
>NZ_FKII01000013.1 GCF_900078745.1 Candidatus Ichthyocystis sparus
TGAAGAAGAAACAGCAACAGAAGTGCCATGCTTTTGGGAAGAAGACTTGCCTCCACCCTTACCAACAGTGGTAGCAATGGTTGAAGTAATAGAAGGAGAAGGAAAAACCTCAGCTTGCTGCAAATTACCACCCTGTTGTACAGCACCCTCATTGTTACCGCTATCATCCTCATTATCTGGGGCACCACTAGAAGCAGCACTACTGGCTACAGATGATACAGGATACATAACAAGCTCTCTTTATATTTATTATCTGTCATTTAATATTTTTAATATCAACTCACACACAACAACACAGAAAGAAGCAAAATGAGTAAAATCCAATAAATAAGTGCATACGCATACAACACCACAAATAGGCAAGGAGCATAATAAGGAAGGGGCACAATCGGAGGCAGAGTCGTACATTATCACTCATGGACCTCAAATTCTTGTATTTCAACTAATGAACACAAGCAGACAAAACCAAAGACACCTCCAGGTAGCAATGGTAGCTTGTATATAAATTAAAAAAAACAAACATTTACATACAAAAAATAATAATTAATTGCACAAATAAAGTATTAATAAACAACACATTAATAGATAATAAATACGCATTAATTGCGCAACAATAGCTCATCGCTCATATTATTTTTGTTATTCCTTAATTTAACATCTAACCATTAATCAACGCACCGACATTACAGGAAAGAAGTAAGCGCAGTCGCATAACGAAACGCACACAAAATAACGAATAAGCATAGACACAAAAATCATTACTATTGTAACTCAATTCATAGAATAATACCCACATACCCAAAAGTAGCAATTCCCATGTACAAAGAAAAAAATCAAAGAGTAACAGCAAAATGAACTCAAGTAACATAAATAAGTGTACACCAGGATAACACATGGCAGTTAATCAAAAACCAGTATGGCTCAAATACAACATGCATATACACTGGAACTTATGTGGAACAATTATCATATAAAAGAGCATCACTCGTACGAATGTTTTAAAACATTACCTGCAACACTTAAAATATGGATTCCATCAATTCAATAAAAAAGACAAGTATCGTCCCAAGTTACTTGTAATACAGGTACAAAGAGCATACAAATTTGACAATCATGTATCATGTGAAACATAAACATTCAGCTTATCTCCTGGCATAAAATTTTGCTATGGATGATTATTTCGTTAAATTAACATAAATTGCATATAAAATAAAAGATCACTAATGAATAACCATGTGCTTCGTAAATGACATGAAATTTTTTTTAGTTTCACAAATCTTCCTTCTCCCTAACTACTGCATAATTAACTTTGGATACATGATTAACTATTAGCTACAAAAAAACAAATTCTACTTAATCATTGATCATATGAAAAAACACAATGCACAGTACTAAACATAGCATATAAAAAAACAAACCACTGCATACAAAGGAAGGTCAAGCAACGTCACTATTACTAATAGATACCGAAGAGGAAGAACGATTCAGCGGCGACATCACTAGTCGTAGACACTCCAAAAGAACCCCTAAATTGCATAATATATAATTTCTTAGGTTCGCGAAATAACTAAAAAAATAACACTAACCAATATGAAAAATTCTCTGATAGTAGCAGTAGAAACAGAAGAAGCGGTAATGGGTTGGCACTATTAGCTGCTCAGATGAGGATGAAATGGTTGATTCGCATACCACAAAGCCCCCGACGCAGAAACAACACCTTCCATAATTAATACAACTTCTCCAATCAATACAGGTGACTATGAGGAGAACGAGGAAACATCAGCGTCTAATCCTGATTCAGATGGAGATGAAGATAAACATGAAGATGAAGATGAAGACGAGGGTAAAATAGAAGGTGAAGAAGGAGGAGAAAGTAATTCATCTCCCAATCCCCAAAACGCAGGAGCAGCACCAAAAGCGGTCAACCTTACCTCATCTTCTATGTATGAAGGAGAAAAAGATAAAACATCATCGGCTACTCCCAACCCAGATGGAGGTGAAAGCAAAGGTGCAGGCGAAAACGAAGATGGAGTTTCAATAGGAGATTCACCTTCTAAAACTCCAAAATCAGAAGCAGCAACATCCACAGTTGAGGCCAAAACATCACCACCAGTGGTCAAAGAAGAATCGCCATAAAAAGTTGACACAGCCATAGAATCAGTAACGATAGACGAAGAAAATACAGTACCTCCAGGCAATTCTACAACAGTAGAGACAGTATCATTCACAGATACGCTATCATGTTGATCAGAAACAGTTGACACAACAACAGTCTCAGCACTAAGAGACAAAGAAGATCCAAAATTAGGCTGAGAAGACAATTCAGGCTGAGACCGAAGTTGTGGAAGAGAGATACCATCCGAAGAATGAGTAAGACCAGCTGTACTACTCACTAAATCCGTACCATATGCACATTTACCACTACTTCCTGATGTCTCGCTTCCACTTGTAATGCTTCCATGTGATGCACTTCTTCGAGGAACCGGATCAATATCAATAGTAGGAGGAGGCAAAGAGGATTCGGTAACCTCAGGTGATGCTACAACAGTGGAGACAATATCAGCCACAGATAAATCAGCAGATTTATTTTCATAAGACGATTTAACAAATCTAGTAGAAGACTGACCAGAATCTCCCCCTAATAGCAACAAAGATCCCGAGTGTGTTTCAGATTGAAGATTTGCCTTAGGTAATAATTCAGATCGAGATGATAGCTCAGACTTAAGTTGCGAAATAGAAACGGCCGAAGAATGAGTAAGATCAATAATACTACTTCCTGAATCCTTAGCCCCAATAGTAAATTTAAT
>NZ_FKII01000014.1 GCF_900078745.1 Candidatus Ichthyocystis sparus
GACACGTAACGTTGATCTATATTTTAAATGTTGCAGTTAATGTTTTAAAATATTTATACTAGTTTTGGTCTTATGTTAGATATGTTCCACATAAGTTATAGTGTATGTACGTGATATATTTGTACTACGTGATATATTTATTAACTGTTATGTATTATCATGTTTGTTTATATTACTCAAACTTATTTTGCTTAACATAAGATATTTGTTGATGTTTGATAACAATCTATTACTCGTGTTCTGTTAATTTATTTTTGTTAAGTTAAATAATTACAGTTGATGAGCTATATATTAATACTTTATTTATGCGATTAATTGTTATTTATTGTGTGTAAATATTTGTTTTTTTTAAGTTATATACAAGCTACCATCGGTAACAGGAGGGGCGTTTTTACTTCTCTTTGCCTTTGTCTTTGCTTGTTTTTGTGTGAGTTATTTAATTAATTGAGATACTAAAATTTGGTTTACAAGAGTGATAGTATGCTACTTTGCCCCTATTTTTATACCTTAGTGTTGTGAGATTTTCGTTACTGTACCCGCTTGTATTATGTGGCATTGTTGTGATCACCTGTAACGTTTGCGTGTGAGTTGGCGATGAAAATAGAGTTGATACTAAAAATAGTAAATAACAAATAATAAATATAAAGAGACTTGTTATGTATCCTGTGTCATCTGTAACCAGTGGTGCCACTGCTTCTAGTGGTGCTACAGAGAGTGTGGATGGTAGTAATGGTGAAGGTGGTATTGTACAGGGCGGTGGTTTGCAGCAAGTTGAGTTTTCTTCTTTTCCTACTTCGAACATTGCTGTTATTGCTACAGGCGAGAGGGTGAGTACTAGGACTGTAGGTGAAGCCTCTGCCGAAGTTTTTGGTACTTCTATTCATCCCGGTGGTTTATCTGCGGTTGGTGCTGTCTCTACAGCTGTAATACCACCTGGAGGTACAGAGTCTTCTTTGCCTGTTATGGCAACTACTTCAACTGCTCTCACTACTACAGATAGGGAGGTTGATGCTAGGAGCGTAGGTGGCGTTCCTGCTCAAAAACCCGGTACTACTTATACCGTTGTTTCTTCTTCAGCCGCTACTGCTGTATCTCAAAGAGATAATACAGCAAATAGAGCTAAAAAACGTGCGATTTCTGCTATCTCTTCTTCACAACCTGAGATTGAGTTATCATCTCTATTGGAACCACAACCTAATTTGCATCTTCAATCTGAGGCGCAGTCAAGTTCTTCTTCAGCTACTATTGCGTCAACTGCTGCTGCCGATAGAGGTAAGGAGGTGGATGCTGAAAGTGATAGAGAATGGTTTTCTGCTCAAAAGCCTGCTGCTGCTTCTCCGTATTGCGCTTCAATCTGTGCTATGGTACTCCCTGAGTGTGCCCCAATGATTGAGGATCTCTTTTCTGAAGTTGGTGCGCTTGCTAGAAGTATTTATGGGGATGTAATAAGTAAACAGCTCCCAGCAGAAACAAGTGTCAAGCTTTCTGTGACTGAAAGGGCTATTTGGTACCGGACCTACATGAAAATGTGTGAGGCTAATTTAGTGTTTAAGTGCCTTGGTGAGTACCATGATAAGCACCGCCCTGGTTTTGTACGTTCTCTTTCTAAAATTAAATTATTGTCGGATTCTGAAGTTGGTTTGCTAGGTTTTTTATTGGAGCTGGATTGTGCTATTCGTAGAGAGGCGGAGTATATTTTTAGCTCTTGTTGGAGTGAAGTTTCTGTTTCTCTGGAAGAGGAGTCCTTGGATGCTATTAGTTGTAGAGATTTTGTTAGAGTCCTTGACGTTGCTGGCGTTCCCGAAGTGGCGTTATCGGCAAACGTAGGATCCTACGTAAAGGGAGGAGGTAGTAAAGTTAAGGGCGTAGTGCCAGTAACTGGTGTTGTAGATCCTACGGATTCTTCTTCTCCCAGTTCTCAATTATCACCATCTCAGCAATGCGTTGATTTGCTGGGTGTTAAGTTACATCCTGATAGTGCTAAGCCAATTTACGATCTCTTTTTTGCTGTTCGTTTATCTGCTAAAAAATCTTGCTTTATTATACTGAATTGCCTCCTAAGGGCTATGAGTAGTGAACTTTCTGTGGTTGGGAAGGCTGTTTGGTGCAGAACCTATAGGGAACTGCATTTGCTTAATTTTATGGCTAAGTGTCTTTGTTTGTATCATTCCAGGTACCGTCCTGATTTTATACATTCTCTTGCTGATGTTAGAGTATTGTCAAGTTCCCATGATCGTAGCCTAGTACCATTAAGTGGAGATGTATTGCTGGATTTTTTATCGAAACTAGATTGTTCTATTAGTGATCAAGCTGAGTCTGTATTTAACTCAGAGTGGGATGAAGAAGCTAAGGGAATCCTTGTTGCACTAGAAGATGGGTCATTAGCTGATGTTAATT
>NZ_FKII01000015.1 GCF_900078745.1 Candidatus Ichthyocystis sparus
GAAGACGGATCGTTGAGTCGTGTTTGTTGTGAGGATGTTATTAATGTTATCGATGTTGCTGCTGTTCCCGTAGTAGCACTTTCAGGTTCAAAAAGACGTAGGTCAAAAGGGAAGTTATCAAGAGCAGCTCTTTCAGATTTAAAAAAACGTAAGTTAAAAGGGAAGTTATCAAGAGCAGCTCTTTCAGATTTAAAAAAACGTAAGTTAAAAGGGAAGTTGTCAGGAGCAGCTCCTTCAGGTTTAAAAGGACGGGTAGGTACCGCATCCAAATCCAGTACTGCTGATGTTTCTTCTCCAGACATTAATGCTGATCAGGATATTTGCGCTTTACTGGGAGTTAGTTTACATCCTGATAGTGTCAAAATAATTAGCGATCTCCTTTCTAAATTTGATGTACTAGCTGGAGGTTCTTACAAACGTATGATAGACAGACAACTTCCATCAAACGCCAGGGATAAACTTACGGCGACCGGACATGCTATTTGGTACGGTACTTATAAGGTACTGTGTGAAGTTAATTTTGTGCATAAATGTTTTCGTGAGTATCATTCTAAGCACAGACCTGGTTTTATACGTTCTCTTCCTGACATTAAAGTATTGTCTAGTTCTTCTGTCGGTGATGTAGAGAGGTTGACTGGAGATGCGTTGCTGAATTTTTTATTGAGACTAGATTCTGCTATCCGTAAGAGGGCAGAGCGTGTTTTTAACTCTAATTGGTTTGAAGTGGCTGATAGAGTTCCTAGTGCTCTAGAAGGTGAGTCTTTGGATGCTGTTAATTGTAAAGATTTTACCGATGTCCTAGATATTGCTGGTATTCCCTCAATAGCATCATCTTTAATATGGAATTTGAAATCAGGATGTGCAGGTAGCAGAAGTAATGTTTCCGCTGTTTCCCTAATGGAACCATCTTTAATGTCGTATTTGAAAACACGATATTCAGGAACAAATACAAGTGGTGAATATGTTGATAAGAGTACAACATCAGGAGATGGATCTTCTTTGGGTTATATTGTAGAAGGTGGACACGCGGGTAGCAGTAGTGTTTCTATTCCTGTTTATACTCATGCGGAGACAGGAATTGTTTGTGCTACTGTTGGAGTACCGCCCATTCAATATGCTGATTTGCTAGGTGTTAAGTTGCATCTTGGTAGTGCTGAGCTAATTTGTAGGCTCTTTCGTGATCTTCGTGAATCTGCAAGACTGTCTTATTCTCGTTCTATGTATAATTACCTCTCAACGGCTATGAATAGTGAACTTTCTACGATAGGGAGAGCTATTTGGTGCAAGATCTATAGAGAATTGCATCTATCTAGTTTTATGTCTAGGTGTCTATGTATATATCATTACAAGTACCGTCCTGATTTTATACGCACACTTCCTAGTATAAGGGTTTTATCAAGTACCTCTGATTGTGAGCTGGTTCCATTAAATGGAGGTGTTTTATTAGATTTTTTGTCGAAACTAGATTGTGCTGCTTTTAATGTAGTGCAGTCTGTATTTGAATCTCAGTGGGATGTAGTAGCTGGCAAAGTTTTTGCTAGACTAGAAGACGGATCATTGAGTGATGTTAGTTGTGAAGATGTTATTAGTGTCCTCGATACTGCTGATATTCCTGCATCGGCATTTTCAGCTCTACAAAGAAAAATTAGGACAGGTAAAGAGAAGGTATCAGGAAATAGTAGTGGTAAAGTTGCCAGTGGTGGTGCGACTTCAGTAAGTGCTACCACAGGTCTTGTGAGTCCTTCTTCCAGTTTGCAACTTCAGTCTGAATTATTATCTCAACCAGAAACTAAGTTATTATCTGAAGGTACTGGATCTTCTTCGTCTATTGTTATTGAGCCTGTTCCACAAAGAAGACATACGATAAGTAAAAAAAGCAAAAGATCAGGAAGTGGTAGTAAAATTATAAGTGATGGTACGGCTTCAGTAAGTGCTACCACAGGTCTTGTTAGTCCTTCTCCCAGTTCGCAATTTCAGTCTGAATTATTATCTCAATCTGAACCTGAGTTATTATCTGAAGGTACAGGGCCTTATTTGCCTGTTGTTACTGAGACTATTACTCAAAGACGTGTGATAAGTAAAGGCAAGACATCAGAAGGTAGTAGTAAATGTGCAGATGCTTGCAGTACTGCTACTCTTACTCATTCCTCGGTTATCTCTTCTGCGCGACTTCGGTCTGAATTATCACATCAATCTGAGACACAGTTAAGATCTTTGTTGCTATTTGATGAGGGGAAGCGTAATCAACCTTCTCGTAGATTTGTTAAATTGCTTTCTTATAGAGATCAACCTGCTAATTTATCTGATATTGTTGCTGTTTCTACTTCTGACGATCCTACTTCAAATTGTTCTGATTTTGGACCTTTAGTAGGTGAAGTATCTCCTGCTCCTTCATTTCAACCCTCTATTTCATTTGCACCCTTACCCTTATCTTCATCTCTATCTACTTCTGAGTCTGGGCCTCAATCTCAGCACGAGATGCAATTGGTATCTTTGTCTGGTGAGTGTTTTTCGAGAATTAGTGCTGATGTTTCAGTATCGACTCTGGAAGGTGACGCTTCTGATTTGAGAGCTTTAGAAGATGGAGCATCCTCATCTGCGTCTGATAGTGTTGTTGCTGTATCTTCCTCCTCTGTTTCTGCGTTTGCACCTTTGTCTGCACCTGCGTCTGAGTTGTTAGTAGCTTCTGATATTTCTTCCCCTTTGTTACCATTAGCTGAAGTTTTATCTATGCCAACTGTTTCTGATCAGTCTGGTGTTATCTCTACTTCTGTAGCACTACCTGGTGTCGAATCTTCTTCGCCTGTTGATGGGTATATTGCTGTGCCAACTCCCTCTGTCGGTTCTTTT
>NZ_FKII01000016.1 GCF_900078745.1 Candidatus Ichthyocystis sparus
AGCATAAAAATATTATCCAAAAGACTACCAAAAGCTAAAATGGCATTAAATTTATTCCTTAATACAGACATAGAAAGAGCAGACAAGTTATCTTTACGCTTTGCAAGCAAAATATTAAATAATATTTCAGAAAGATTATCTATAGGTATTCTATCTCTTATATTAATTAATCTACCAAGCAATAAACCAAAATTATACACACATTCAGCATATCCAAATTGCATTGCCATAAATAAAGGTGGAGCACACAAAGATGATTTAGCATGTAAAATCTCAGGTAACAAATTTACTTGCTCATCACAAGAAAGTTCTTCTAAAAGATCATTATACGATATTATAGAGTTAGGCTTATTTTGTTCCATCATCAACTGAAGCACAGAAATACCTGAGGAGCTTTTAGCAAGAAATACCTCCCTTCTAATATCAGCGCCCAACGTTGAAAACAATTTAGATTTTAGTACTCCTCTAATATCCAATGTACTGATGTTACTGTACATCATATGATATATCATACAACCAGAAATTCCATCTTGAGATAGTGTTTCTAAAGTTGAAAAACAAAAACTTTTATTTTTATTTTCTATGGCAGACTGTTCATATATTGCACACTCATTTTCTATTAGTTCTGATTCTTTTTTTTCAAAATACCCTCTATAATTATTTTTATAGATAAACATTCTTAAAGAAAATCTACTTGGATCTAAAAATTCTTCACACTTTAAAACTTCGCTACGTGATACAGCATTTGTTATATTAGGATCAAAAAAATGTACCACCCAACTATCTATTGTACCTATCGGAGATTCTACCATTTTCCTAGTTTTATGGGTGATCCTAAAAGACATTACATGACTACAACTGTCTAATATAAAAAATCTTTGCTCTCCAGAAGCTGTGTTAGAGGCTATTTCATGTAAAAATTTACCAAACCTATCGCAAGCTACAATATGCCTGCCACATGAATTTTCTATCATATCTCTATAAATTTCTCTAAAATTATCTGGAACTGCTCTTTTTACTGAATTTTCATCTGAAAACAGTTCGCTAATTCTCATTTTTTCATTATTTCTATAACAATTAATGCTCTTCAAAGTAAACAACGAAGCCAAATGAGAACAAACAATAGTCTCTTCACCAATCTTAACTTTGCAATTTAAATCTAATAAACTTTCAACATTTTTTTTAGATATATAAGGAGAATTCTTTTCATTAGATGGTATTTCTTCCATCGAATAAGGAGATATATGAACGTGACTGTTACAACTAAAATCCATAACACGACCCCACTACACTAGTAAAGCTTAACAAGACTACCCCATTGCAGATGGGGTCTATAGAGCAAGTCTACAGAGGTGATACTCCTTTTGGAGACTAGTATTTTTTCGTCACCCTTTACTAAAGTGTACATAATGTACATAAGTTGTTTTTTTATTAAAAATACTCAATCACAGTTGAGTATAGTTATACACACAAATGCGACATTTATAACCCAGAAAAAGTATATTTTTGCCCCATTTAATTAAATTACTTTGTATTGGGAATCAAGCCAATAAATTAAAACCCAACCCCCATACTACACACTATCTATTTATTTTGTTTAGTAGTATCTATACTACCCATAGATATCTAAGTGGAAATATTATTTCAACTTCATTAACTATAGCTTTGGGTAGAGGGGATTTTCTATTTTGCAGAGATAGTTTCAGTTATATAGCAATAAGATCATTCACAAAACTTTATATTTAATCATGTTTTATATAATATTTATAGATAAATGTCTTTGTAGATCTTATTATTTACCGCTTTGAAATCAATGCAGAATAAACCTATACTACTACAGTTAGTTTTGTTTGGAGTTTGCGGCAAGCTCTTTAACCTTCGCCAACAAAATTTTATACTTCCCGTCAATGTAACTATTACTTAACGGTGTATATCTAATTGATCTTCTTATTTCATTGAGTCGTGAATATAAAGAATATATAATCTTAGTTGGTAAGTTAGATATTACTTCAAAATAACTTTCCAAAGTCTCTTTATCAGCAAATAATGCAGATGGTATAC
>NZ_FKII01000017.1 GCF_900078745.1 Candidatus Ichthyocystis sparus
AAGGAAAACTCAGTACCACCAGGTAATACTACAAGAGTAGAAACAGCATCAGTCATGAATACACCAACAGTGTTGATCAGAAACGGTCGACACAGTAGCAAACTAAGCAACAAGAGGCAAAGAAGATTTAGTACATATACATAGGTGATACCACGACGGCAGAGACAGTACAAATCACAATACTAAATTGATATCTATAAAAAAATATGTACGCTACTATTATATATCAAAAGCCGCATAAGTATCCAGAACATACCATAATAATACAATAGAAGTATACATAGTCACTTCCAAATAAAAAAAAACACTCTCTTGTTACTGGTCCCAAAAAATGCTGATATTATTAATGTAATGTAGTACAAAAATTGCAAAATCTGGCATAAAAAAATAAAGATAAAAACACAGATTAATGTATTGGCATAAAAAGTTATTGCTAAGTATAGTTTCCAATAAAGGATAAAATATCTATTGAATAAGAAGAAAGGTAAAATAAAAATATATAACTACCTATAAAAACCTAAACTAACATGAGCAAAATATGAGTCCAATCATTCAAGTACAAAGAACGACCTCTTTATAATACAAAAACTTTGCACATCAAGCTAACGTAAGGAAGACGACCTACCTCTGCCTCTTCTACCTCTACCTCTTCTACCTCTACCTCCTCTCATAGACCCACTTGGTTCACCTGCAGGTAATGGCGAAGGCGGAAGACCTTGATTCAGCAATGCTGCCAATCTAGCTCCCACATCATGCTCTTCAGCAGCAACACCAGTAACAGCCATAAGTGGAGCACTAACATCCACTGGTGCAGAAGAAGGTCCAGCAACAGCATTGCCACCACCCATAGGTACCTCAAAAGACTCGCTAATTGAACGAATCATAAATGATTTCTTAGGTCCGCGAGGATAACTACTGCTAGTTACCGTTGTAAATTCCTTAATAGCAACAGAAACAGAAGAAGAAACAGTAGTTGGCACTATTGGCTGCTCACATGAAGTCACAGAATGCAATTCACCTAAAGTCCCCAACGCAGAAACGTTACCTTCCGTAGCTAATTCAATAACTTCTCTAGTAGATAAAGGCGACTCTGAAGAGGAAGAGGAAACATCTGCATCTACTCCTGATCTAGTAGATACAGGTGACTCTGAAGTGGAAGAGGGAGAGGAAGAAGGGGAAGAGGAAGAGGAAACATCTGCATCTAATACTGATTCAGACGGAGATAAAGGCAAAGATGAAGATAATGAAGATGAAGACGAAGATACGGGTAAAATAGAAATTGAATGAGGAGGAGACGCAAGCGATTCATCTTCCAAGCTCAAAAATACAGGAGCAACACTAATCTCAGCTGACCTAGCTGCATCTCCTATGCTCGATGAAGAGAAAGATGAAATATCGTCACCTACCCTAATCAAATCAGACGGAGGTGAAGACAAAGGCAAGGGCGCAAGCGAAAATGAAGATGAAGGTCCAACAGATAATTCATCTTCTAAAATTCCCAAAGCAGAATTAACAATATCCCCAGTCGAGGCTACAACACCTCCACTAATAATCGAAGAAGATTCGCCCAAAACAGTTGACGCAGAAGCAGACTCAGTAACGACAGGCACTGAAGATCCAGTAACTCCATGTAATGGCAATGCAGCGGTGACGGTATCAGTCACAGATACACTGGAAGGTTGATCAGAAACAGCTACAGACTCGGTAACGATAGGCACTGAATATCCAGTACCTCCAGCTGCAGCTGTGACAGTATCAGTCACAGATACACTAGCAAGAGGTAAAGAAAATTCAGGCTGAGGTTGTGATTGAGGAAGAGGGAGAAGCAAAATAATAGGCAAAGAGGACCCAGTGTCTACAGGTGATTCTACAACGTTAGAGACATTACCAGTAGCAGATACACTATCACGTTGATCAGAAGCTCCAGGATTAGGCTTGGGCAAAATTTTTCGAAAATGGATGCCATAAAAATTAAGATCTATTTCTGGCTCTTTGGGAGCAGAATTAGTACCACTAGCCTTACGTTTACTACCAATTCTTGATTTTTTGGGAGCAGACTTAGTACCATCAGCCTTACATTTACTATCAATTCCTGATGTCTTGCTTTTATTTATCAAAAATTTTTGATACCTTTCATATTTTGTAGAAATCAGGGATGCTACTTTAGGAATGCCAGCAACATCAAGGACATTAACAAGATCTTCGCAATTAACATCAGCTAATGACCCATCTTCTAGTGCAACAAGGATTCCCTTAGCTTCTTCATCCCACTCTGAGTTAAATACAGACTCAGCTTGATCACTAATAGAACAATCTAGTTTCGATAAAAAATC
>NZ_FKII01000018.1 GCF_900078745.1 Candidatus Ichthyocystis sparus
TGTACTCTTATCAACATATTCATCACTTGTATTTGTTCCTGAATATCGTGTTTTCAAATGCGACATTAAAGATGGTTCCATTGGGAAAACAACAGAAACACTACTTCTGCTACTCGCACATCCTGGTATAAGGGTTTTATCAAGTACCTCTGATTGTGAGCTGGTTACATTAAGTGGAGGTGTTTTATTAGATTTTTTGTCGAAACTAGATTGTGCTGCTTTTAATGTAGTGCAGCCTGTATTTGAGTCTCAGTGGGATGTAGTGGCTGATAGAGTTTTTGCTAAACTAGAAGATGGATCATTGAGTGATGTTAGTTGTGAAGATGTTATTAGTGTCCTCGATATTGCTGGTATTCCTGCATCGGCATTTTCAGCTCTCCAAAGACAAATTAGGACAGCTAGAGGGAAGGCATCAGGAAATAGTAGTAGTAAAGTTGCAAGTGGTGGTGCTACTTTGGTAAGTGCTACCACAGGTCTTGTGAGTCCTTCTTCTAGTTCGCAGCTTCAGTCTGAATTATTATCTCAATCTGGACCTGAGTTATTATCTGAAGGTACAGGGCCTTATTTGCCTATTGTTACTAAGACTATTACTCAAAGACGTGTGATAAGTGAAAGCAAGATATCAGGTGATAGTAGTAAGTGTGCTGAGAGTACGGGGTCAGGAAGTCGTGCTGTTGATTTTATTCGCCATTTGGCCGCCTCTCTTCCACGAATTAAGTTTCAGCATGAATTATCTTCTCAGCCTCCTGTTACTGAGACTGTTTCTCAAAGACGTGTGATAAGTAAAGGCAAGACATCAGAAGGTAGTAGTAAATGTGCGGATGCTTGCAGTACTACTCTTACTCATTCCTCGGTTATCTCTTCTGCGCGACTTCGGTCTGAATTACCACCTCAATCTGAGACACAGTTAAGATCTTTGTCGCCATTTGGACCTTTAGTAGGTGAAGTATCTCCTGCTCCTTCATTTCAATCCTCTATTTCATTTGCACCCTTACCCTTATCTTCATCTCTATCTACTTCTGAGTCTGGGCCTCAATCTCAGCACGAGATGCAATTGGTATCTTTGTCTGGTGAGTGTTTTTCTAGAATTAGTGCTGATGTTTCAGTCTCTACTCTGGAAGGTGATGCTTCTGATTTGAGAGCTTTAGAAGATGGAGCATCCTCATCTGCGTCTGATAGTGTTGTTGCTGTACCCCCCTCCTCTGTTTCTGCGTTTGCACCTTTGTCTGTAACTGAACCTTTGTCTGCACCTGCGTCTGAGTTGTTAGTAGCTTCTGATATTTCTTCCTTTTTGTTACCATTAGCTGAAGGTTTATCTATGCCAACTGTTTCTGATCAGTCTGGTGTTATCTCTACTTCTGTAGCACTACCTGGTGTCGAATCTTCTTCGCCTGTTGATGGGTATATTGCTGTGCCAACTCCCTCTGTCGGTTCTTTTTTGGATATTAGTGGTGATGTTTTGGTCTCGACCGCGGAAGGTGTTGCTTCTGATTTGGGGGAACGTGAGTTACCTGCATCTGAGATGGTAGCAGCTTTTGATATTTCCCCCTCTTTGTCACCATCAGCTGAAGTTTTGGATGCAATTGGTGTGGCTTCTTCTGCATTTATGCATGCGGGGGATGATTCACTTTCTCCTCCCTCTTCACCTTCGATTTTACCTCCCTCTTCACCTTCGATTTTACCTTCATCTTCATCTTTGTCTTCTTCATCTTCATCCTCTTCATCTTTATCTTTATGTGTATCGGGATTAGATGCTGATGTTTCTTCTTCTTCTACGGAGTCATCTCTTTCATCTTCATCTTTATCTTTATATGTATCAGGATTAGATGCAGATGTTTCCTCTTCTTCTACGGAGTCATCTGTATTGGGTAGAGCAATTGTTGGACTAGCTACAGAAGTTATTGCTTCTGAGTCGAGAGTTTTAGTAGGTGA
>NZ_FKII01000019.1 GCF_900078745.1 Candidatus Ichthyocystis sparus
TCACCTACTAAAACTCTCGACTCAGAAGCAATAACTTCTGTAGCTAGTCCAACAATTGCTCTACCCAATACAGATGACTCCGTAGAAGAAGAGGAAACATCTGCATCTAATCCTGATACATATAAAGATAAAGATGAAGATGAAAGAGATGACTCCGTAGAAGAAGAAGAAACATCAGCATCTAATCCCGATACACATAAAGATAAAGATGAAGAGGATGAAGATGAAGAAGACAAAGATGAAGATGAAGGTAAAATCGAAGGTGAAGAGGGAGGTAAAATCGAAGGTGAAGAGGGAGGAGAAAGTGAATCATCCCCCGCATGCATAAATGCAGAAGAAGCCACACCAATTGCATCCAAAACTTCAGCTGATGGTGACAAAGAGGGGGAAATATCAAAAGCTGCTACCATCTCAGATGCAGGTAACTCACGTTCCCCCAAATCAGAAGCAACACCTTCCGCGGTCGAGACCAAAACATCACCACTAATATCCAAAAAAGAACCGACAGAGGGAGTTGGCACAGCAATATACCCATCAACAGGCGAAGAAGATTCGACACCAGGTAGTGCTACAGAAGTAGAGATAACACCAGACTGATCAGAAACAGTTGGCATAGATAAAACTTCAGCTAATGGTAACAAAGGGGAAGAAATATCAGAAGCTACTAACAACTCAGACGCAGGTGCAGACAAAGGTTCAGTTACAGACAAAGGTGCAAACGCAGAAACAGAGGAGGGGGGTACAGCAACAACACTATCAGACGCAGATGAGGATGCTCCATCTTCTAAAGCTCTCAAATCAGAAGCATCACCTTCCAGAGTAGAGACTGAAACATCAGCACTAATTCTAGAAAAACACTCACCAGACAAAGATACCAATTGCATCTCGTGCTGAGATTGAGGCCCAGACTCAGAAGTAGATAGAGATGAAGATAAGGGTAAGGGTGCAAATGAAATAGAGGATTGAAATGAAGGAGCAGGAGATACTTCACCTACTAAAGGTCCAAATGGCGACAAAGATCTTAACTGTGTCTCAGATTGAGGTGGTAATTCAGACCGAAGTCGCGCAGAAGAGATAACCGAGGAATGAGTAAGAGTAGTACTGCAAGCATCCGCACATTTACTACTACCTTCTGATGTCTTGCCTTTACTTATCACACGTCTTTGAGAAACAGTCTCAGTAACAGGAGGCTGAGAAGATAATTCATGCTGAAACTTAATTCGTGGAAGAGAGGCGGCCAAATGGCGAATAAAATCAACAGCACGACTTCCTGACCCCGTACTCTCAGCACACTTACTACTATCACCTGATATCTTGCTTTCACTTATCACACGTCTTTGAGTAATAGTCTTAGTAACAATAGGCAAATAAGGCCCTGTACCTTCAGATAATAACTCAGGTCCAGATTGAGATAATAATTCAGACTGAAGCTGCGAACTAGAAGAAGGACTCACAAGACCTGTGGTAGCACTTACCAAAGTAGCACCACCACTTGCAACTTTACTACTACTATTTCCTGATGCCTTCCCTCTAGCTGTCCTAATTTGTCTTTGGAGAGCTGAAAATGCCGATGCAGGAATACCAGCAATATCGAGGACACTAATAACATCTTCACAACTAACATCACTCAATGATCCATCTTCTAGTTTAGCAAAAACTCTATCAGCCACTACATCCCACTGAGACTCAAATACAGGCTGCACTACATTAAAAGCAGCACAATCTAGTTTCGACAAAAAATCTAATAAAACACCTCCACTTAATGTAACCAGCTCACAATCAGAGGTACTTGATAAAACCCTTATACCAGGAAGTGCGCGTATAAAATCAGGACGGTACTTGTAATGATATATACACAGACACCTAGACATAAAACTAGATAGATGCAATTCTCTATAGATCCTGCACCAAATAGCTCTCCCAATCGTAGAAAG
>NZ_FKII01000020.1 GCF_900078745.1 Candidatus Ichthyocystis sparus
TCACCTACTAAAACTCTCGACTCAGAAGCAATAACTTCTGTAGCTAGTCCAACAATTGCTCTACCCAATACAGATGACTCCGTAGAAGAAGAGGAAACATCTGCATCTAATCCTGATACATATAAAGATAAAGATGAAGATGAAAGAGATGACTCCGTAGAAGAAGAAGAAACATCAGCATCTAATCCCGATACACATAAAGATAAAGATGAAGAGGATGAAGATGAAGAAGACAAAGATGAAGATGAAGGTAAAATCGAAGGTGAAGAGGGAGGTAAAATCGAAGGTGAAGAGGGAGGAGAAAGTGAATCATCCCCCGCATGCATAAATGCAGAAGAAGCCACACCAATTGCATCCAAAACTTCAGCTGATGGTGACAAAGAGGGGGAAATATCAAAAGCTGCTACCATCTCAGATGCAGGTAACTCACGTTCCCCCAAATCAGAAGCAACACCTTCCGCGGTCGAGACCAAAACATCACCACTAATATCCAAAAAAGAACCGACAGAGGGAGTTGGCACAGCAATATACCCATCAACAGGCGAAGAAGATTCGACACCAGGTAGTGCTACAGAAGTAGAGATAACACCAGACTGATCAGAAACAGTTGGCATAGATAAAACTTCAGCTAATGGTAACAAAGGGGAAGAAATATCAGAAGCTACTAACAACTCAGACGCAGGTGCAGACAAAGGTTCAGTTACAGACAAAGGTGCAAACGCAGAAACAGAGGAGGGGGGTACAGCAACAACACTATCAGACGCAGATGAGGATGCTCCATCTTCTAAAGCTCTCAAATCAGAAGCATCACCTTCCAGAGTAGAGACTGAAACATCAGCACTAATTCTAGAAAAACACTCACCAGACAAAGATACCAATTGCATCTCGTGCTGAGATTGAGGCCCAGACTCAGAAGTAGATAGAGATGAAGATAAGGGTAAGGGTGCAAATGAAATAGAGGATTGAAATGAAGGAGCAGGAGATACTTCACCTACTAAAGGTCCAAATGGCGACAAAGATCTTAACTGTGTCTCAGATTGAGGTGGTAATTCAGACCGAAGTCGCGCAGAAGAGATAACCGAGGAATGAGTAAGAGTAGTACTGCAAGCATCCGCACATTTACTACTACCTTCTGATGTCTTGCCTTTACTTATCACACGTCTTTGAGAAACAGTCTCAGTAACAGGAGGCTGAGAAGATAATTCATGCTGAAACTTAATTCGTGGAAGAGAGGCGGCCAAATGGCGAATAAAATCAACAGCACGACTTCCTGACCCCGTACTCTCAGCACACTTACTACTATCACCTGATATCTTGCTTTCACTTATCACACGTCTTTGAGTAATAGTCTTAGTAACAATAGGCAAATAAGGCCCTGTACCTTCAGATAATAACTCAGGTCCAGATTGAGATAATAATTCAGACTGAAGCTGCGAACTAGAAGAAGGACTCACAAGACCTGTGGTAGCACTTACCAAAGTAGCACCACCACTTGCAACTTTACTACTACTATTTCCTGATGCCTTCCCTCTAGCTGTCCTAATTTGTCTTTGGAGAGCTGAAAATGCCGATGCAGGAATACCAGCAATATCGAGGACACTAATAACATCTTCACAACTAACATCACTCAATGATCCATCTTCTAGTTTAGCAAAAACTCTATCAGCCACTACATCCCACTGAGACTCAAATACAGGCTGCACTACATTAAAAGCAGCACAATCTAGTTTCGACAAAAAATCTAATAAAACACCTCCACTTAATGTAACCAGCTCACAATCAGAGGTACTTGATAAAACCCTTATACCAGGA
>NZ_FKII01000021.1 GCF_900078745.1 Candidatus Ichthyocystis sparus
TTCCCAAAAGCATGGCACTTCTGTTGCTGTTTCTTCTTCAGCTACTACTATAGGCAAAGAAGTTGGTAGTGGTGGTATAGGAGGAAGTTTTTCTGCTCAAAAATCAGCCACTGTTGCTGATTCTGACGTTTCGGGTTTGCTGGGTATTGCGTTATCTCCTGAGAGTGCTCTAATAATTAAAGATCTCTTTTCTAAAGTGGATGTATTTTCTAGACGTACCTACAAGAGTATGATAGGCAAACAACTTCCATCAAATGTGAGTGACAGACTTACTGTGACTGAGCGAGCTATTTGGTACTTTACCTATAGATTAATGTGTGAAGATGGTTTTGTATCCAGATGCTTTGGCGAGTACCATCACGAGTACCGCCCTGGTTTCATACGTGCTCTTCCTGATATTCGAGTACTCTCTGATTTTCCTGAAGGTAATGTAGTGCCATTACCTAGAGATAGGTTGTCAGATTTTTTATCGAGGCTAGATTGTGCTGTCCATAATAAGGTGAAGTCTGTTTTTGACTCTCATTGGAGTGAAGTTTCTGTTACTCTGGAAGAAGGGTCCTTGAATTCTGTTAGTTGTAAAGATTTTATCGATGTTCTCGAAGTTGCCGGTGTTCCTCCGCTAGCATCATCGGCAGTTACAGGAGGTAAAGGCCGCCGTGCAATAAGTAAAGGCACAGGCGAGTGTTCGGCATCAGGAATTAGTGTTACAGATCTTACACACACTCCCCCTTCTGGTTCTAAATTATTGCCACCTCAGTCCCATCCTGAACGTACGAGTTCTCAATCTGGTTCACAATTGGGCCCTTCATTGTCATTAGGAGATTCTTATAGTGTACCTTCCGAATCTGTTAAATGTGTTGATTTGATAGGTGTTAAATTACATCCTGACAGTGCTGAATTAATTTGTGGCCTCTTTCGCGAAGTTCGTTCTTCTGCCAAAATGTCTTTCTCAAGATCGATAATAGATTACATTTCAACTATAATGATTAGCGAGCTTTCGGCCCTTGAGAAAGCTATTTGGTTCAAAACCTATAGGAAGCTGCATCTACTTAAATTTATGTCTAGGTTAGTTTGTGTGTATCACTGCAGGCATTATACTAATTTTATACGTGCTCTTGGGAGTATTAGAGTATTGTCAAGTCCCTCTGATCGTAAGCTAGTGACATTAAGTGGAGTCGGGTTATTAGGTTTTTTGTCGAGACTAGATTGTGCTATTCGTGGGGAGATGGAATCTATATTTAACTCGGGATGGGATAGAGCAACTGGTAAAGTTTTTTCTGAACTAGAAGATGGATCAATGAGCACTGTTAGTTGCGAAAATTTTACTAGAATCCTTGGTATTGTTGGTGTTCCTGTAGTAGCATTTTCAGTTTCTCAAAGATGTGACGCGATAAGAAAAAGACGAGACCGTGAGATAAGTAAAATGGAGAAGTTGGGAGGTGGTAGTGAATGTGCGGTTGAGGTTACGGAGCCAGGTTCTTCTTCAACCGTTACTACTTCAACTACTACTGCTACCGCAGGTAAGAAGGTGAGTACTAGGGGTAGTGGAAGGTTTTCTGCTCAAAAATCCGCCGTTGATCTGGATTGTGCTTCGCTATGTGCTATGGTACTTCCTGAGTGTGCTCTGATGATTAAAGCTCTCTTTTCTAAAGTTGGTGCACTTGCCAGGAGTATTTATGAAGACATGGTAAGCAAACAGCTCCCACAAGAAATAAGTGACAAGCTTTCGGTGACTGAAAGAGCTATTTGGTACAGGATCTACAAGGAAACGTGTGGGGTTGGTTTTGTGTCCAGGTGTTTTGGTGAGTACCATACTGAGCACCGCCCTGGTTTCGTACGTTCTATTTCTAAAATTCAAGTATTATCGGATACCAAAGGTAATTTGCTAGATTTTTTATTGGGGCTGGATTGTGCTATCCGTAGAGAGATAGAGTCTGTTTTTAGCTCTTGTTGGAGTAAAGTTTCTGTTTCTCTGGAAGATGAGTCCTTGAGTGCTATTAGTTGTGGAGATTTTGTTAGAGTCCTTGACGTTGCTGGCATTCTCGCAATGGCGTTATCAACAAAGGTAGAGGCCTATATAAGGAAAAAAGCCAGTAAAGGTGAGGGTGTAGCACCAGTAACTAGTGTTGTAGACCTTACGCATTCTTCTCT
>NZ_FKII01000022.1 GCF_900078745.1 Candidatus Ichthyocystis sparus
GTAACTTTAGTTAATTTTGCATGTACTTCTGAAAACACATCTATCGGCAGTCGTAACAACAACTTGTAATATTCATCAATAACACCATCATGCGCTGTAAACATAGCTGGAACACCACGCACATCTCTAGCAATCAAAAGATTGGCCCAACGACTTCTAGGAAGTTTACTCACCAATAAAAAATAGCCAACAACAACATTGGTACGGTTATCTCGTAAGGCAGAAAACAACCCGGGACAACCATCAGAATCTCTGGACATTATTAGCTCATCCATAGTATTAAGAATTTCATTTTCAGAAATTTTACCCTTAAAAAAATCAAACTTATCTAATAATGTACCAAAGGCACGAACAGAACATTCTTCGCCATTAATCAATGCTGCATTTAATCCAGGTCTACCCAAATCATTCTTAGCAGCTAATATGTCAGAAAAAAGACTAAAAATCTCCTCTATGGAAATAACTCCACCCTCCAACATAAATAATTGTTCTAGTAGCTCAGAAAAAGCAATTACAGAACCTCCATGTCCCTGCTTCAAAGCCATAAATAATCCTGATACACCATCATCATTACTTGACATAAATAACTCGTGGAGCGTAATTAATAACACATCACGAGGCATTTGAGCGATTAATGACATAAGTTGATTTACCAATTTAGCAAAAGCTTTAATGGAATCTTCACAACCATTCTGCAATGCCATAAACAATCCAGGTATGCCTCCAGATCTTGCCATCAATAATTCGTGGAACATATTATAAAACTCACAATCAGACACACCACCTCTAAAAAGAGCAAACCTTTCCAATAACACACCGTAAGCAGCAACGGAATTACTATTGTTTTCAGATAAGGCCAAACATAGTCCAGGTTTATAATTTAAAGATTCCGCCATTAATAATTTAAAAACCATTCTGGTAACATTTCCAAAATAGCTAGAATTATTAAAATGGGTAAATCTTAGTAACAGTTCACCAAAAACTCGCACAGATTCATAACTATCCCAAAAAAGTGCAATTTGTAGACCTGGAACACCATCACTTCTTTTAGACATTAGCAAATCATAAATCATGTCACAAAGCTCAAATACTGAAATCTCGTCACGAATAGACAATAATTTATCCAGTAATAAACAAAATTCACTGACTGCTTCATAACGATTTTCCTGAAGGGCTATAAACAGTCCCGGTAAGCCATCATCTCTTCTTCTAGCCACAAGCAAGTTAAAAAGTATACTGGCAATGTTATACACAGGAATTTTGTCTGACATACTGAATAATCTATCTAGCAACCTACCATAAGCAGCAACCGATTTTGTATGACCTTCCCTTAAAGCAAGGAAAAGACCTGGAGTACCTTCCATATCCTCAGATCGCAACAATTCTGGAAGAAATTTAATCATTTCATCACTAGACATAGTATCCAATAATAAACCATAAGCATCTATATTTTCGTGATTACCTAATCCTAAAGCTGCGTAAAGTGCAGGAATTCCTGCACTACTCTTTCCACAAAAAATATCTTTTCTAAAGTCACTACCAGGATTTAATAATGATACTATATTAACTAACCCCATCACATCATTTGCACTGCCCTCTGACATCAAATGAAACACCATGCATGGAGAGACTCCGTATTGGGATAAAGTTTGAAGTGTCAAGAAACTTTTGTTAGTACCTTTAAGTTCGCAATATTCATATATAAGACACTCACATTCTTCAGGTTGAGCAGTAAGTGTTTTAAAATATTTTCCGTAAAGAGAACAATCAACAAAATTTTGTAAAGAAAATCTAGATTCGTCCAAAAAATCATTAGGATCATTAACTGCAACACGTACAATAACATTAGTTATATTAGGATCAAAAAACCAAACTACGTACCTACTTAGTAAAGTTTTACAAGATTTTTTATGTAAGAGTCTAACAGCCATTACGTGACTACTGCTGCTTAATAAAAACAATCTCTGTTCACAGATACCAGTATCTTTAGCAATACCACACAAAAAATCACCGAACTTACGACAAGCCACAATATGCCTGCCACACGAACTATCTACCATATTTTTATATATCGGATGAATATCTTTAGGAATAATACTTTCTATTAAAGCAGCACTTCCAAAAATATCTCCAACTACTAATTTTTTATTTCTGACATGACAATCAACAGCTTTACGAAGATATAAAGCTGACAGACGAGTACAATCAATATTAACGCCATCAACATTTATTTCGCAATTTAAGTTTATTTCTTCTTGCTGAAGAGACAGCTTTGATATGTAGGGAATACTTTTATCATCGGGTAGCATCTC
>NZ_FKII01000023.1 GCF_900078745.1 Candidatus Ichthyocystis sparus
GCTCTCTTTTCTAAAGTTGGTGCACTTGCCAGGAGCATTTATGAAGACATGGTAAGCAAACAGCTCCCACAAGAAATAAGTGACAAGCTTTCAGTGACTGAAAGAGCTATTTGGTACAGGACCTACAAGGAAACGTGTGAAGTTGGTTTTGTGTCCAGGTGTTTTGGTGAGTACCATACTGAGCACCGCCCTGATTTCGTACGTTCTATTTCTAAAATTCAAGTATTGTTGGATGCCGAAGGTGATTTGCTAGATTTTTTATTGGGGCTAGATTGTGCTATCCGTAGAGAGATGGAGTCTGTTTTTAGCTCTTGTTGGAGTAAAGTTTCTGTTTCTCTGGAAGATGAGTCCTTGAGTGCTATTAGTTGTAGAGATTTTGTTAGAGTCCTTGACATTGCTGGCATTCTCGCAATGGCGTTATCAACAAAGTTAGAGGCCTATATAAGGAAAAAAGGTAGTAAAGGTGATGGTGTAGCACCAGTAATTGGTGTTGTAGACCTTACGCATTCTTCCCTTCCAAACCCTCAGTCATTACCATCTCAATCTAGTTCTTCGTTACCATTAGTAGAGGCTTCTAGTGCATCCCATGAATTGACCATGTTGTCTGTTTCTGTTGGGGGTCCTATGGGCGAATCTTCTTCTGATACGATTGTAGCAAAAAGACATAAGAGTAGCGATAGTGTTCCTGTTTCTACTCATGCTGAGGCAGGGACCATTTGTACTACTGATGTTGGGGTGCTGCCTGTTTCTACTGAAGCGAGTGCTTCAACTGCTTCTGCAGTTACTTCTGAAGTTTCGATCTCTTCCTCTAGTGTTTCATTACCCGTTCAATATGTTGATTTGCTTGGTGTTAGGTTACATCCTGATAATGCTAAACTAATTTACGGTCTCTTTTTTGTCATTCGTAAATCTGCCAAAACGTCTTGCTCGATGGTACTGGGTAACCTATTAAGGTCCGTGAGTAATGGACTTTCGATGGTTGGGCAGGCTGTTATTTGGTGCAGAACCTATAAGGAACTGCATTTACTTGGTTTTATGGCTAGGTTTCTTTGTCTCTATCATTCCAAGTACCGCCCTGATTTTATACGTTCTCTTGCTGGTATTAGAGTATTTTCGAGTTCCTCTGATTGTAGGCCAGTGCCACTAAGTGGAGAAGTGTTACTAAGTTTTCTGTCTAATCTGGATTGTGCTGTTCGCGAGGACGCGGAGTCTATATTTAACTTGAGGTGGGATAGCATAGCTGATTCAATTTTTGCTGGACTAGAAGATATATCGTTGAGTGGTGCTAATTGTGAAGATTTTATTAATATTTTCGATGCTGTTAGTGCTCCCGTAGTAGTATTTTCAATTTATCAAGAATATGAAAAAAAGCGTGTGATGTATAAGAGAAAGAAATCAGGAAATGGTAGTAAATGTACGGAGGAGGGTACTGAGTCTGTTTCCAAAAAACGTTTAATAAGTAAGAGCAAGAAATCAGGAAGTGGTGCTTGTTCTTTGGACACCTCTCTTCAACAAGCTCTGCCCAAACCCAAACCCAAACCCAAACCCAAACCCAAACCCAAACCCAAACCCAAACCTAAGAGATGTGTGATAAGTGAAAGCAAGGCACTAGGAGACAGTAGTAAATGTGCAGACGGTACGCAATCGGGAAGTTGTGCTATTGATCTTGCTAGTCGTTCGGTTGCCTCTCTTCCACGGCCTA
>NZ_FKII01000024.1 GCF_900078745.1 Candidatus Ichthyocystis sparus
AAGCTGACAGACGAGTACAATCAATATTAACGCCATCAACATTTATTTCGCAATTTAAGTTTATTTCTTCTTGCTGAAGAGACAGCTTTGATATGTAGGGAATACTTTTATCATCGGGTAGCATCTCTTCCCCAGAAAATGCACTCACCCTAACCGATGAATTGGAAGAAATATCCACCCTTGTTCTCCACTATTATTATTCTAGGAATACACTAATACTATGGTTACCAATTTATAACACAATTATTGCATAAACTTTATCATACTATTTGTGATTAATGTGATACTTATAAACCTTTACTAAGATAAAAAAACAGGCTTCAACAGAGAAATGTGAGAATTGGGGAAAACATCGAGTAAAAATTACTATCACTATAATCAAATATTTATCAAATTATCACTATTCTCTATACTACTTGATAAAAGCAATATATTGGTGATCATAGTGATATCCCTATAAGAATGTAAGTACAAAAAATGTGGAATAAAAAATTATTAGTCATTTATGACTATAGGATATGTTTAACACGATTATATGTATTATTAGTTACAGAATATAATGTAGTTATATTAAAGCAAGCACAATTTAAGTACCAAATTAGAAGAAAAAAAGCAGCGCAAGAAACGCTCACCCAAATTATTTATTACGCACGGTACAAAATATCTGACATGTCTACAGTTGATTCTATAATTGCTCTTTGCATGTAACATGGATTTGCAAAAATGTGCCAAAGAAAAAATCAACCTACCAGTAACAGTCACTCAAAAAACATTAGGTTAAAAATAACTCTGTAGACAAATTGTTCAACCCAAGCTTTATAAGGTGCATAAGATTAGGATCAAAAAGCCAAACTACATACTTACTTCGTAAATTTTTACTAGATTTTTTATGTAAAAGTCTAACAGACATTACGTGACTACTGCTGCTTAATAAAAACAACCTCTGTTCGTGAAGACTAGTATCTTTGGCGATACCACACAAAAAATCACCGAACTTACGACAAGCCACAATATGCCTGCCACAGGACCTATCTATCATGCTTTTATACATTTTAGCAATGTCTTCAGTAATAATACTTTCTATTAAAGTAGCGCTTCCAAAAATATCTACAACTACTAATATCACCGGGTGGCATCTCCTCCCCTGAAAATGCACTCACCCTAGCTGGTGAATTGGAAGAAATAGCCATACTTGTTCTCCGTTATTATTATTTTTTAGAGGTATACTTACATCATTGCGACTAATAATTTTCAATATAGTTTATAATTACAGTGCCTATAGACACATATCTTATGACATATAGAGAAACAAGATCTAATATGGGGAATAGATGCAGTATATTAATAATTATAGTAATATCCCTATAACAATGGAAGCATAAAAAATACGTAATAAGCAGGAATAAAAAATTATTAACCATTGCTACGTAGATAACGAGCATTAAATTAACGCTAGGATATACATTACAAGCACATCGATTATAAGGGATGGTACACTAGAAGTGTAATTTCGAAGAAAAAAGCAGAATAAGAAAAGCCACTAATCTTAAATGGGTCCTCACAAAATATGGTCCAGATTAAAATTCTGCTCCGTAACTAAATTGTTGAGACCGACTTTTCAAGGCACATAGGACAAAAATGTTATTGTAATAACTTAGAGCTTCATCTGATCCTACATAACCAGGCAATCTCTAGGATCACATGACGCACCAGACTGATCATTTTTATGATCTGTAAGCCTATTTAGAAAAACTTCATACCTAGTAATTTCAAAACTTCCACCTCTATTAGCAATATCTAAATACTCTCTGCGCCTCGTAACTTTAGTTAATTTTGCATGTACTTCTGAAAACACATCTATCGGCAGTCGTAACAACAACTTGTAATATTCATCAATAACACCATCATGCGCTGTAAACATAGCTGGAACACCACGCACATCTC
>NZ_FKII01000025.1 GCF_900078745.1 Candidatus Ichthyocystis sparus
TGTTTCTCTGGAAGAGGGGGATGGAATGATGTTGGTTGCAAAGATTTTGTTAGTGTCCTAGACACTGCCGGTATTCCTCAAGTAGCATTATCTATAATGTTAGCAGGTTCCACTGTAGCGAAAGAAACAAGTAGGATCCTCGTCTTCACTAGGAGGGGATTCTGGTGCACTTTGCGAATTTAATCCGTTGACTTCTGTTAAAGATTCTAGTGATGGATCTTCTTCTGGTCCAGTTGCAGCAGGAAGACATACTGGTAGCGATAATGTTCTCATTCCTGTCCGTCTTCATGTTTCCTTTACTACTTTTGATGAGACAGGTATTGTTCGTGCTCCCGTTTGGATGCCTTCTGCTCATTGTGATGAGACTCTACCTACTACTATAAAGCCTTCCAAATTGAATCTGTTGCCTCCTATTAGGGATTCTAGTGATCGATCTTCTTCTGGTACAGTTTCTGTTCCTTCATATATTCAATGTGTTTATTTGCTGGGTGTAGAGTTACATCCTGATAGTATAAAACTGGTTTGTGATCTTTTTTGTGACGTTTGTGCGTCTTTCATGAGGTCTTTAGCGAAATCGATTGGAAATTACATATCAATTGCTTTAAGTAGTGGACTTTCTAAGGTTGGGAGAGCCATTTGGTTCAAAACTTATAGGGAACTGCATCTATATAGTTTTGTGTCTAGGTGTTTTTGTGTATACCATTCCAGGTACCGTCCTACTTTTATACGTGCTATTGCTGAACATGTAGTGGTGCCGTCAAGTGGATGTAATTTAGTGGATTTTTTATCGAGACTAGACCGTGTCGTTCGTGATCTAGCGGAGACTATATTTAGCTCAAAGTGGGATATGGAAGCTGCTAAAGCTTGTTCTGGACTAGAAGATGAATCATTGAGTGATGTTATTCGTGAAGATTTTATTAGGGTCCTCAATATTGTTGACGTTCCTATGGCAGCACTTTCAATTTCCTACAAATATATAAGAGGTAGAAGGTGTTGTAAGGTAAGTGGTACTGAAATTACAAGTAAAGGTACGGCTTTAGGAGGTGGTTCTACTTCTGACGAGTCTTCTTCGAGTATTACTGATGATAGTGATTATTATTGTGGGTTTGGAGTTTTAGCAGATGAATCATCTTCTGAGCTTTTGTCTCCTCCTTCGATTTCGTTCGCACCCATATCTCCGTCTACTTCTGGGTCTTGTTCTCAATCTGAGAAGCGATTAGGACCCCTGTTGCTGTTGAAGGGTGATTCTAATCCTTCTAGATTTGTTAGATTGTTTTCTTGTATTGATCCTGTTGCTGTATCAAATGTTTCTGAATGTTCTTCTTCTAATGTTGGTGTGGATGTTTTAGTCTCGACTGTGGAAGATGTTGTTTCTGATTTCGCAGTTTCAGGAGATGAATCATCTTCATCTGACTCGGGGTCTTCATCTGAGCTAGGATCTTCATCTTCAAAGTTACCTGTAGCTTCTTCTGTTTCTACTTCCGCTATTGAAGAACCTTCCACGGCAGCTAGTAGTAGTTATTTTAGAGTACCTCCTAAGAAGTTATTTATTATGCAGGGATTATTTAGTGGGAGTAGGACTCTTGAGGTTCCTATTGGTAGTGATGCTGCTGCCAG
>NZ_FKII01000026.1 GCF_900078745.1 Candidatus Ichthyocystis sparus
CATTGATTACGGTTACAGTATAAAGGTTGCAGATATTGTTTGCCTGAAACAGCAACAAGCTGATTCTATCACAGTAAAGAGAAATGGTGCTATTTATCAAATTGCGTAGCTATTATCATTTACGTATTTTTTCTGTGGTGCTCGACTGGTACTTAGTAAAATCTCCAACAGGCAGATATGCAGATAATTGTCTACGAACATCGTTAAAGCATTAGCACTTATAAAATCCATGTGCTTGTAACACGTTACCTGGAACTTTTTTTCCAATGGACTATTTACACAGCATCTTCTGCTTCCTCTTCCCCCTCTTCATCCGCCCCTCCTTCTCCTATTTGAGGAGCACCCATCATAATCATAGGAAACACTTGCATTGGAACATGTCCCCATCCCCATCCCCATCCTGGTTCATGAAGTTCCATTATTTCACCTCGGGGATCATCGGGATCACGACCCCCCATTAAAGCATTACCATTAGGAGCTCCTTCCAGATCAATAACACCTCCCAGAACATTTTCTGGTTGCTCAACATCTCCTTGTTGTTGAGCATCTTCTAGCCCTGCTCTTGTTCTGTATTCTCTCAGAATTAAAAATCCTACTACAACAAAAATAAATACTAAAAGTATAAGACTCCACAATACTGTAGATGCAATAGTCATTGCAGTGTTTTCATGACTCACAGAGGGGGGTGTAGTGATGACACTGAGAGAAATTGATGTGGCATTGCTAGTAGGAGATGTAGTGTTGTTGCCAGTTACCGCAGAAACTTCGTCCATCAATGCCAATGCAGATAGCACCGCTGCTGAAACAGAAAATAGTGAAGGCGAACGACCATGGGAGGATGTTAACCTCTGATTCTGAGTACGGCCTTCTTCCTCCAGTCTTGAATTATTTACTTCAGAGCTGCCTTCATCTTCTGATGAACATTCAGACCTTGAAGAACCAGCTTCTGATCTCATAACCTTACCCCCTTATTGTATTTTTTTGTGAGCCGCACTTACGTGCCCGTATCATCGTGCTGTTACTTATTCTAGTCTTGTTCCTCGTTCACAACACACAGGGGGCATTATCGCATAAAAATCAACAACTAAACATTAATTAATTCACAATTAATCCCATATTTTGGCTTAGAAAATTTTTAAACACACATACACATTATACATATGCATATGTAGACATACGAACCAAGATATGTTTTGTTAATTAACTAACCTCAAGCCAAAAATTTAGATATAACAAAATAATAAAATTTTTTATTTATGTAAGTATAATTAGCATACAGTATTGTATTAATAGATGTAGATGAGACTATATATACACTTAATTTGCGTACGGTATTTTGTTTGTGACACATTGATGTGTGTGTGCATGGGACATGCGATAAAGTACTACATGATGATGATAATGCGGGTGTGATGTATGATGGTGTATCAATTTTTTTTTAAAATTTTAAGAGTTTATTTTTTGTGTGATTTATATAACGATTCTTTGATAATTGAATTAAAATGGATACGTCGGCATTTATTGTAATATTGGTATTACAGTAATAGTTTCAGATTCATTGTTATTGGTTTTTGATCGTCAGTTGAAGTGGATTATGCTAAGGATATTCCTGTAAGGAGCGCGAGTGCTGAAAAATAAAATATGATGAGTACGATTATCCGAACGGGCCTCTCATTATAGATGATGATCGCACTAGTTGTGCTAAGCATACGGAATTTCTTATTGAACTAACAACTATTAGTTGAGAAAGATCTAACACATTCGATGTTCAATGTATTGCATGAACCATAACAATATACGTTATTTTTACATTACTGTAACAATGCGAGCAGCAAGACATGTAATATAAACCATATGTAACATGTACGTTATACAATTCACAGCTTCGCTTTTATGAGAAAATAATTAAGCGGTAAGTGCAATTGCAAGGTAATGTACAGTTCTTTATCTACACTTATATAACTAATTCTTGGTTTGTAATATCTTATTAACACAATAGTGGCAGCACGCTGTTGGCGTGTGGTGTTATGAAACATTTTTTAAATGAAGCCAAAAAACGAAGAGCCAAATAGTCTAATTGTCGATCCATAGTCCAAAAAGGTTGTTTTCCAATTCTGAACCACCTGCTGCATAACCATTACTGTCACCCAAATTATACTCTGAAGAACAACATTTAGATCTTTAAATTTAAACACCGGCCCTAGGTCTCATAGTCTCGACCTTCTTATTATCATACTAATTATATTTTTATTTCATACTCTTGCTTACTACACCACACTTATTATT
>NZ_FKII01000027.1 GCF_900078745.1 Candidatus Ichthyocystis sparus
ATTGCTACTACTACAACAGGTAAGAGGGTGAGTACTAGTAGTAAAGGTAAATCTCCTGTTACTAAATGTGGCGCTTCTATTGATGTTTCTTCTTCAGATTTTACTATTGATTCAGATGTTTTGAGTTCACTGGGTGTTACGCTATCTCCTGAGAGTGTTCGAGTAATTGAAGATCTCTTTTTTAAAGTGGATGTATTTTCTAGACGTACTTACAGGAGTATGGTAGCCAGACAACTTCCGTCAGAAGTGAGTGGCAAACTCACTGTGATTGGGCGAGCTATTTGGTACTTGACCTATAGGGTAATGTGTGAAGATAGTTTTGTATTTAGGTGCCTTTGTGAATACCATGCTAAGCATCGACCTGTTTTTATACGTGCTCTTCCTAGCATTCGAGTATTATCTGATTCTCCTGACCATGATAATGTAGTGCCGTTAGCTGGAGGTAGGTTATTAGATTTTTTATCGAGGCTGGATTGTGCTGTACGTAGTAGAGTGGGGTCTATTTTTAATTTTTATTGGAGTGAAGCTTCTGTAACTCTGGAAGAAGATTCATTGGATACTATTAGTTGCAAAGATCTCATCAATGTCCTAGACATTGCTGGCATCCCTACGTTGGCATTATCAGTGATTATGGGAACCAACTCAAAACATGAAGGAAATAAAGGAGTTGGTAAATGTACGACATCAAAAACTAGTGTTACAGGCATTACGTCTTCTTTGACTTCCAGTTCTCAATCATTATCACTTCAGTCTAACCCTGGTTTGTCACCTCGTGCCCATTATCAGTCTGAGTCACAAATAGGATCTTCTTTGCTATTAGGTGATTCTCCAGGTACATCTTCTGAATTAATTAGGCCTTCTTTCATTATAGATCATGATTATGAATCTTCTTATAATCAATATGTTGATTTGCTGGGTGTTAAGTTACATCATGATGATGCTAAATTAGTTTTTAAGCTTCTTTATGACATTAATAAATCTTTTAGAATGTCCTTCTCGTATTCGATGCGAGACCATATCTTATCCACTTTGGGTGGTGAACTTTCAGTGGTTGGGAAGGCTATTTGGTGCAAAACCTACAGGGAACAGCACCTATATAGATTTATGTATAGGTCCATTTGTATGTATCATGCTAGGTACCGTCCTAGATTTGTGCGTGCTCTTGATGGTGTTCAGGTATTATCGGGTTCCTATGATTGTAAGTTAGTGTCATTAAGTGGTGATAAGTTACTAGGTTTTTTATCAGAGCTAGATTGCGCTGTTCGTAAGACAGTGGAGTATATGTTTGATTCGTTATGGAATGAAACAACTAGTACAGTTTTTGCCGAACCAGAAGATGGATTATTGAATGATGTTAGTTGTGAAGATTTTATTGGAGTCCTTGATGTTGCTGGTATCCCCTTGGCGGCATTTTCAATTCATCAAATCCATGAGAAAAAACGCACTCAAAGACTTGCGAAGAGGCTTACGA
>NZ_FKII01000028.1 GCF_900078745.1 Candidatus Ichthyocystis sparus
CTTTCTACGATTGGGAGAGCTATTTGGTGCAGGATCTATAGAGAATTGCATCTATCTAGTTTTATGTCTAGGTGTCTGTGTATATATCATTACAAGTACCGTCCTGATTTTATACGCGCACTTCCTGATATAAGGGTTTTATCAAGTACCTCTGATTGTGAGCTGGTTCCATTAAGTGGAGGTGTTTTATTAGATTTTTTGTCGAAACTAGATTGTGCTGCTTTTAATGTAGTGCAGTCTGTATTTGAGTCTCAGTGGGATGTAGTAGCTGATAGAGTTTTTGCTAAACTAGAAGATGGATCATTGAGTGGTGTTAGTTGTGAAGATGTTATTAGTGTCCTCGATATTGCTGGTATTCCTGCATCGGCATTTTCAGCTCCCCAAAGACAACTTAAAACAGGTAAAAGGAAGGTATCAGGAAATGGTGGTAGTGAAGTTGCAAGTGGTGGTGCTACTTTAGTAAGTGCTACCACAGGTCTTGTGAGTCCTTCTTCCAGTTTGCAACTTCAGTCTGAATTATTATCTCAACCCGAAACTGAGTTATTATCTGAAGGTACTGGATCTTCTTCGTCTATTGTTATTGAGCCTGTTCCACAAAGACATACGATAAGTAAGAAAAGCAAAAGATCAGGAAGTGGTAGTAAAGTTACAAGTGATGGTACGGCTTCAGTAAGTGCTACCACAGGTTTTGTGAGTCCTTCTTCCAGTTCGCAACTTCAATCTGAATTATTATCTCAATCTGAACCTGAGTTATTATCTGAAGGTACAGGGCCTTATTTGCCTGTTGTTACTGAGACTATTACTCAAAGACGTATGATAAGTGAAAGCAAGACATCAGAAGGTAGTAGTAAATGTGCAGATGCTTGCAGTACTGCTACTCTTACTCATTCCTCGGTTATCTCTTCTGCGCGACTTCGGTCTGAATTATCACATCAATCTGAGACACACTTAAGATCTTTGTTGCTATTTGAGGGGAAGCGTAATCAACCTTCTCGTAGATTTGTTAAATTGCTTTCTTGTAGAGATCAACCTGCTAATTTACCTGATATTGTTGCTGTTTCTACTTCTGACGATCCTATTTCAAATTATTCTGATTTTGGACCTTTAGTAGGTGAAGTATCTCCTGCTCCTTCATTTCAACCCTCTATTTCATTTGCACCCTTACCCTTATCTTCATCTCTTTCTGAGTCTGGGCCTCAATCTCAGCACGAGATGCAATTGGTATCTTTGTCTGGTGAGTGTTTTTCGAGAATTAGTGCTGATGTTTCAGTCTCGACTCTGGAAGGTGACGCTTCTGATTTGAGAGCTTTAGAAGATGGAGCATCCTCATCTGCGTCTGATAGTGTTGTTGCTGTATCCCCCTCCTCTGTTTCTGCGTTTGCACCTTTGTCTGCACCTGAACCTTTGTCTGTACCTGCGTCTGAGTTGTTAGTAGCTTCTGATATTTCTTCCTTTTTGTTACCATTAGCTGAAGGTTTATCTATGCCAACTGTTTCTGATCAGTCTGGTGTTATCTCTACTTCTGTAGCACTACCTGGTGTCGAATCTTCTTCGCCTGTTGATGGGTATATTGCTGTGCCAACTCCCTCTGTCGGTTCTTTT
>NZ_FKII01000029.1 GCF_900078745.1 Candidatus Ichthyocystis sparus
TTTAAAGAGATGTAAGGTAAAAGGTAAGTTATCAAGAGCAGCTCTTTCAGATTTAAAAGGACGGATAGGTACAGTATCCAAATCCAGTACTGCTGCTGTTTCTTCTCCAGCCATTATTGCTGATCAGCATATTTGTGATTCACTGGGAGTTAGTTTACATCCTGGCAGTGCTAAAATAATTGGTGATCTCCTTTCTAAATTTGATGCAATAGCTGGAGTTTTTTACAAGAGAGTGATAAACAGACAACTTCCACCAAACACCATAGATAAACTTACGGAGACCGGACGTGCTATTTGGTACGGTACTTATAAGGTACTGTGTGAAGTTAATTTTGTGCATAAATGTTTTTGTGAGTATCATTCTAAGCACAGACCTGGTTTTATACATTCTCTTCCTGACATTAAAGTATTGTCTAGTTCTTCTGTCGGTGATGTAGAGAAGTTGACTGGAGATACGTTGCTGAATTTTTTATTGGGACTAGATTCTGCTATCCGTAAGAGGGCGGAGCATGTTTTTAACTCTAATTGGCGTGAAGCAGTTGATAGAGTTTCTAGTGCTCTGGAAGGTGAGTCTTTGGATGCTGTTAGTTATAAAGATTTTGCCAATGTCCTAGACATTGCTGGTATTCCCTCAATAGCATCATCTTCAATGTGTAATTTGAAATCACGATATCACGGAACACATGCAAGTGCTAAAGGTACTGACAAGCCTACAGTATCAGGAGATGGATCTTTTTCTAGTTCGATTGCAGAAGGGGTATACGCTAGTAGCAGAAGTCTTTCCGTTATTTTATCAATGGAACCATATTTGATGTCATATTTGAAAACACGATATTCTGGAACAAATACGAGTGGTGAATATGTTGATAAGAGTACAACATCGGGAGATGGATTTTCTTCTGATTTGATTGTGAAAGGCAAACAAGCGGATAGCAGTAGTGTTTCTATTCCTGTTTCTACTCATGCTGAGGCAGGAATTGTTTGTTCTACTACTGGAGTACCGTCCATTCAATACGTTGATTTGCTAGGTGTTAAGTTGCATATTGGTAGTGCTGAGCTAATTTGTGGGCTCTTTTATGGTTTTTGTAAATCTGTAAGACTATCTTATTCGCATTCTACATATAATTACCTATCAACGGCTATGAATGGTGAACTTTCCACGATTGGGAGAGCTATTTGGTGTAGGATCTACAGAGAATTGCATCTATCTAGTTTTATAGCCAAGTGTATGTGTATCTACCATTACAAGTACCGTCCTGATTTTGTACG
>NZ_FKII01000030.1 GCF_900078745.1 Candidatus Ichthyocystis sparus
CATCTCCACTTAACATCTCCACATCACTGCCAGAGGAATTAGATAACACTTTAATGTCAGAAAGAGAACGTATAAAACCAGGTCTGTGCTTAGCATGATACTCACGAAGGCATCTGTGTACAAAACCAAACTCACACAGCACCCTATAAGTACCATACCAAACAGCCTGCCCAGTCACAGTTAGTTTGTCAACAATGCCTAATGGAAGTTGTTTGCTTATAACACCATCGTAGATACATTTAGCTAGTATATCAACTTCAGAAAGGAGAACAGTAACTGTTTGAGCACTATCGGGATGTAACTCAACGCCCAGTGAATCAAAAACACCAGGATCGGGAGTAAAGGTTGAAGCGGCAGCGGATTTTCTGGCAGGAGCCTTGCCCCTAGCGCTCACCCCCTTACGAACAGTAGCAGCATTTGAAGTAGTTGTAGATGAAACAGCAGCAGGAACCTCAATCTGCTGCAAACCACTATCAGAAGTACCACTAACCTGTACGACGCACACTTTATTATCAACATTATCGCCACCGTTATCTGCAACATCACTAAAAGCGGCAGCACTGGTCGCATCTACAGGATACATAACAACCTCTATGCTTATTGGTTATATTTATTATTTTAAATTCTTATCATCATCTTACACACCAACATCACAAGAAAGAGGCAAGCACAGTCACACAACGAAACGCGCACAACATCACAAACAGCAAGAGTAATACATCACTACTCTTGTGCCTCAATTCATGAAACAACACTCACATCCCTAAAAGGGGCAATCCCAGATACGAAGGCAAAAAGCACATCTCATCAGCCATAGTATTGAATATAACTTAAGAAAACAAACACCCACACATAATAAATAACCAACAATTGCCTAGGTAATGCCACAAAAGTAGGGAGTAGTAGTCACATATACACTATCAACATCTATCTCTATAAATCTATCTCTATAAGTAAAATAATTCTAGAAGAAGATTGATATATGAGCAAAAAACACGTCCAATATCCAAGCATATAAACACAAATAACAATCTTTATCGCACAAAAAATACCCACTACATACAACAAAACTTATAGAATCATGTGATACTAGCAGTAAGAAGTAGAATCAATTCTCATAATTACTACTCCCTTCTTCTTTTACGTCCTCTTCCTCTCTGAGTACTACCCCGATGTGAAGAAGACGACCTACCTCTACTACCTCCTCTGATAGACCGACCTGATTCCCCTCCTGTAGCAGAAGCAGAAACAGAAGAAGAGGCAGTAGTTAACGCCACCATTGGCTGCTCACATGAAGTCACAGAATGTGATTCTCCCAAAGAAACCCCCAACGCAGAAACAGCACTCTCCGTAGCTGGTCCAGCAACTTCTCTAGTCAATTCAGGTGACTCTGGAGAACAAGAGGAGACATCAGCATCACATCCTGATTCAGATGTAGATGAAAATAATGAAGGTGAAGATGAAGATGCGGGTAAAATAGAAAGTGAAGAAGGGGGAGAAAGTGATTCACCTTCCAACCCCCAAAATGCAGGAGGAGCAACAATAGTAGCCGATCTAAATCCAACTTCCTCAGTAGACAGGGAAGCAGAGGAAATATCAGAAACTGATCTCGACTCAGATGAAGGTAAGAATAGAGGTGCAGGCTCAGATAAAGATACGGGTGAAG
>NZ_FKII01000031.1 GCF_900078745.1 Candidatus Ichthyocystis sparus
ATCATGAAGTAGCCTAGAAATTAGTTTATAACTATCAGGATGAAACTTAAGGCCCAGAAAATCTACATACTGAGTGGACAACACCTCCCTAACAGTAGTACAAACAATCCCTGTCTCAGAGTAAGTGTAAACATGAACAGGAACATTACTGCTACTCGCGTATCTTCCTTCTGTTCCTTCTGTAGTAGGAGCAGAAGAAGATCCATCTCCTGATGCTTTACACTTATCAACATCCTTACTATTTGTATTTGTTCTGGAACATCGTGCTTTCAAATTAGATGTTGAAGACGATGCTATTAAGGGAATACCAGCAATGTCGAGAACATCAATAAAATCTTTACAATTAACAGCATCTAAACACTCCCCTCCTAGAGCACCAGAAATGCCACCAAATACTTCACGCCAAATAGAGCTAAAAATACACTCTGCCCTACCGCGGATAGCGGAATCTAGTCCCGATAAAAAACTCAGCAACCTATCTCCAGTTAACGTCTCTACACCACCGTCAGGAGAATCGGACAATACTTTAATGTTAGGAAGAGAAGGTATAAAATCAGGTATATGATCGCCATAGTACTTAGAAAAACATCTGTGCACAAAATTATCCCTACACAGTACCTTATAAGTACTACACCAAATAATTCTCCCGGTCGTCGTAAGTTCATCACTCAGGTTTGATGGAAGTTGTTCGCTTAACTTACTCTTGTAAGGAACTCCAGCTGATTCAACAGCTCTCGAAATGAGATCACTAATTATTTGAGCACTATCAGGATGTAACTTAACTCCCAGCAAATCAGAAACATCCTGATCAGCAATAATGGCTGGAGAAGAAACAGTACTAAATCTGGAAGTAGAAGCTTCTCCTATATCATCACAAGTGCTCAACCCACCACCCACAGTGGTGGCTAAAGTAGTAACAGTAGAGGCCTCAACTTGCTGCAAACCAACACTAGAAACATCACTCTGTACAGCGCATCCTTTACCATCATCATCACTCTCTGAAGGACCACTAAAAGTAGCAGCACCACCAGTCACAGGTACAGGATACATAACAAATCCTCTATTTGTTGCTATTATTATTCATTTATTATTTTTACTATCAACTCACACACCAACATTGCATAAAAGCTACAGAAGAGAAATGGGTACAGTCCCTCAAAGAAATGCACAAAACACCAAAAACAGGACCAGCAGCAAAGCACCGCCACTATTGTATACGTATACAAATCCAAGAAAAGTCACTCACACACAAAACAAGTGGCAGTCCGTACGTACAAAGAACACTACCAACTTGACATGATATCTTGTATATAATTTAAAAAAACAAACATTTACACCCAACATATAACAATTAATTATACAAATGAAGCATTAATATATAATGAATTAATTGCTAATTATTTAACTTAATAAACGTGCA
>NZ_FKII01000032.1 GCF_900078745.1 Candidatus Ichthyocystis sparus
AAATCAGGTATATGATCGCCATAGTACTTAGAAAAACATCTGTGCACAAAATTATCCCTACACAGTACCTTATAAGTACTACACCAAATAATTCTCCCGGTCGTCGTAAGTTCATCACTCAGGTTTGATGGAAGTTGTTCGCTTAACTTACTCTTGTAAGGAACTCCAGCTGATTCAACAGCTCTCGAAATGAGATCACTAATTATTTGAGCACTATCAGGATGTAACTTAACTCCCAGCAAATCAGAAACATCCTGATCAGCAATAATGGCTGGAGAAGAAACAGTACTAAATCTGGAAGTAGAAGCTTCTCCTATATCATCACAAGTGCTCAACCCACCACCCACAGTGGTGGCTAAAGTAGTAACAGTAGAGGCCTCAACTTGCTGCAAACCTGAGTGATGAACTTACGACGACCGGGAGAATTATTTGGTGTAGTACTTATAAGGTACTGTGTAGGGATAATTTTGTGCACAGATGTTTTTCTAAGTACTATGGCGATCATATACCTGATTTTATACCTTCTCTTCCTAACATTAAAGTATTGTCCGATTCTCCTGACGGTGGTGTAGAGACGTTAACTGGAGATAGGTTGCTGAGTTTTTTATCGGGACTAGATTCCGCTATCCGCGGTAGGGCAGAGTGTATTTTTAGCTCTATTTGGCGTGAAGTATTTGGTGGCATTTCTGGTGCTCTAGGAGGGGAGTGTTTAGATGCTGTTAATTGTAAAGATTTTATTGATGTTCTCGACATTGCTGGTATTCCCTTAATAGCATCGTCTTCAACATCTAATTTGAAAGCACGATGTTCCAGAACAAATACAAATAGTAAGGATGTTGATAAGTGTAAAGCATCAGGAGATGGATCTTCTTCTGCTCCTACTACAGAAGGAACAGAAGGAAGATACGCGAGTAGCAGTAATGTTCCTGTTCATGTTTACACTTACTCTGAGACAGGGATTGTTTGTACTACTGTTAGGGAGGTGTTGTCCACTCAGTATGTAGATTTTCTGGGCCTTAAGTTTCATCCTGATAGTTATAAACTAATTTCTAGGCTACTTCATGAT
>NZ_FKII01000033.1 GCF_900078745.1 Candidatus Ichthyocystis sparus
AGCTTACTCAATATTATTGGATAAAGTTTTAGTACTACTAAGAGGTACTGTATCAGACGATAAATTATCTGAATTTATTAATAATTTAATTTCATATTGCACACCTTCTTATGATGAAAGCCCTTTGTTAATAGCTCTACGTAGAGGATATTCTCATTCCGTTTTTGCTTTTGGTTTATTAATTGATAGATTAATGTTAATGAAAGATTGTATATCCAACGACAAACTTTCAAACATGATTTTTAACTTATTGAAAGCTAGGACTAGTAAGGATATTGATGGATTGTTTATGGCTTTTCAAAAAGGATATACTGATACGGTAAATGCTTTTGGCTCATTGTTAGATAAACTTATTGGTATGAAAGGCCACATAGAAAGTGATGCGTTGGTCGACATGACTTTTGATTTACTGACCTGTAAAAGGGATAGTGATAATGTTTCTGGTTTGTTTATGGCTATGTATAAAGGACACCATAAAACCGTAGATACTTTTGGAGAATTATTAGACAAGGTTTTATTAGCTCTAAAGGGTACTGTACCAGATGATAAATTTGCAAGATTGATTTTTAAATTGTTAAAGGCTAGAGCTAGCAATGGCGTTGATGGATTATTTATGGCTTTGCAAGAAGGAAATAGCAATGCTGTACTTTCTTTTATCTCATTGTTAGATAGACTTCTTAGTCTAAAAGGATTCATAGAAGATACCACATTGGTTGGTATGGTATTTGATTTGCTAATGTGCAAAAGTTGTGATGATAGTATTCCAGGATTATTTGTAGCTATGAAAAATGGACATCATGTGGCTGTAGATACTTTTGGAAAATTATTGGAAAAATTGATGATGTTTAAGGATGATATTTCTACTGGATATTTTAATAATATGTTGTTAGATCTTGTGGCATCTAGACGATCAGATGGTGTATCTGGATTATTTGTAGCACTGGAGAATGATTTTCCTGAGGTAGTTAAATCTTATATTTCACTACTTAAATTAATACCTAAAGATGAATTAGTTAATGTATTAGTGGCTTCGGATAGTTCTGGTAGACCTGTTAGAGT
>NZ_FKII01000034.1 GCF_900078745.1 Candidatus Ichthyocystis sparus
AAGAACCTTCCACGGCAGCTAGTAGTAGTTATTTTAGAGTACCTCCTAAGAAGTTATTTATTATGCAGGGATTATTTAGTGGGAGTAGGACTCTTGAGGTTCCTATTGGTAGTGATGCTGCTGCCAGACCTTCCTCTTCTGCATCTGTGGATATTGGTAGTGTTCCGCTGCTGGTAGCTGCTGCTGCCGGTACTGCTGCTGATGAGACGGATGTGGGAGTGAGATTGGCAGCATTGCTGAATCGAGGGTTGCCACCTTTCACCACCTCCTGCCGGTGAATCAAGTGGGTCTATGAAAGGTGATAGAGGTAGTGGACGTAAAAGAAAAAGGAATGAGTAGTGAACGAGTAATTTGTGAAAACTGATTTAACGGTAAATGATTTCAAAAAGTTTGCAATTTGTTCTACAGGATCTGCATACAACCTCTGACACATACATAATAATACATGTCCTATTGCTTCAACAAAAACTTACTGACAAAAAAAGAGCAGCTAATTATAGTACATATGAAATATCCTAATTAAGCAACATTAAAAAATGTTTATACTGAACAGAGAGTGTCATCTATGAAAGTATGATGATGGTATTGACGTAGTTTTACATGAATAACAAAAAATCTTTTTCATTCATTGGTACACGGTACACCTAAAAATTACTGACATTGATATACAACAGTAAAAAAATTGCAAAACCCAGCATAAAGAAAACGATAAAAAAACTACCTACAAAAATTCCCATACAAACGACAATCATATAAGATCATTTAATACTAACAGTGAAAGTAAGTGTAATGATTAAAGTCGGTGATAGTTTGTAATGTGCATGGAACTGTTAGATCTTTGTTGTTTTTATTAATATCCTCTTGTGTTATGCGACAACTTTATATTGATGAAGTATATGGAAAATGGTACGATTTTTTTGATGGGTTTTCATGTGGGTCTGTATTGGATAGAGAGCCTGATGAATACAGAGATCTTGTTTCTTATCTTCCAGTTACGTGATCCTAGAATGAATAGTATACTTTGTATTTGCTATAATTGGATAGTTGCATGTATATGAAGTGTTAGATTATTCAAGGCGGAATGTGATTCCATCAAGGTTCGCTTTTTCTATTATTGTCAAAGCATTATGTTTATAAAAGGGGGCAGATTAGCTCATGCAGCGTGCACGCCGCATCTGTATGCTCAGATGGATTTGAAGAAAATCTGCTATTTACAATTTTGCGTTATCTTTTGTATTTCCCTCCATGATTTTTACTTCTCATTATAAAAATTTGCTATTTTGTAG
>NZ_FKII01000035.1 GCF_900078745.1 Candidatus Ichthyocystis sparus
GGATTAGATGCAGATGTTTCCTCTTCTTCTACGGAGTCATCTGTATTGGGTAGAGCAATTGTTGGACTAGCTACAGAAGTTATTGCTTCTGAGTCGAGAGTTTTAGTAGGTGAGTCAACTCCTTCGTCATCATCTGAGCAGTTAGTAGTGCCGATTGCTGCCCCTTCTTCTGTTTCTGCTGCTATCAGTAAATCTTCCACGGTGGCTAGTAGTAGTTCTTCCAGTTATCTTCACGGACCTAAGAAAAAATCTATTATGAAATTAGTTGAGGGGTCTTTTGAGATACCTACGAGTAGCGGTGTTGCTGCTAGATCTTCTTCTGCATCTGTGGATGTTGGTAATGTTCCGCTAGTGGCTACTGCTAGCGATACTTCTTCTGAGGATGTGGGATTGAGATTGGCAGCATTGCTGAATCGAGGGCTGTCACCTCCACCTGCTGGTGAATCTAGCGGGTATATGAGAGGTGGTAGAGGAGGGCCATCTTCCTCTCCTCATAGTAGTGTGCAGAGAAGAGGACGTAAGAGGAAAAGAAATGAGTAATTTGTGATACTAGTTTTAAATGATTTTATTTGTTGTGAGCTAGTTCTTATTTCTATACGGATACGGATAAATTCCGCTATTGTATTTTTTACTGTAACGGCATTAACAAAATTAAAATTCAACAACCTGTTTGATCGTCATTTACGTTTATCATACCTTAACACCCTATTATCAATCACTCACCAAAATCACAGAAGAGAGAAGTGGAGAGTAACCATACGTAAATGCAACCAAACGCACATAACACCAAAAACAGGACCAGAAGCAAAACCCTACGTCATCACTTATGTATCTCAATTCATGAAATTCACATCCAAAAGTAGTAATTCCCATGTACAAAGGCAAAAGTAGTAATTCCCATGTACAAAGGCAAAAGTCACTACTTGCAAACAATGAGTGTCCTGTATTTATATCAAAAATAACAAGATAAATTTAAGTACCTACAAGGTACTAGATGCCAGATAAATTAATATAGACAAGTACCTACATAATGATAGAAGTTAATA
>NZ_FKII01000036.1 GCF_900078745.1 Candidatus Ichthyocystis sparus
TTGACGTTGCTGGCATTCTCGCAATGGCGTTATCAACAAAGGTAGAGGCCTATATAAGGAAAAAAGCCAGTAAAGGTGAGGGTGTAGCACCAGTAACTAGTGTTGTAGACCTTACGCATTCTTCTCTTCCAAACCCTCAGTCATTACCATCTCAAGCGAGTACTTCAACTGCTTCTGCAGTTGCTTCTGAACAATATGTTGATTTGCTTGGTGTTAGGTTACATCCTGATAGTGCTAAACCAATTCACGATCTCTTTTTTGTCATTCGTAAATCTGCCAAAACGTCTTGCTCGATGGTACTGGGTAGCCTATTAAGGTCCGTGAGTAATGGACTTTCGATGGTTGGGCAGGCTGTTATTTGGTGCAGAACCTATAAGGAACTGCATTTACTTGGTTTTATGGCTAGGTTTCTTTGTCTGTATCATTCCAAGTACCGCCCTGATTTTATACGTTCTCTTGCTGGTATTAGAGTATTTTCTAGTTCCTCTGATTGTAGACTAGTGCCACTAAGTGGAGAAGTGTTACTAAGTTTTCTGTCTAAGCTGGATTGCTCTGTTCGCGGGTACGCGGAGTCTGCATTTAACTTGAAGTGGGATAGCATAGCTGATTCAGTTTTTGCTGGACTAGAAGATAGATCATTGAGTGGTGCTGATTGTGAAGATTTTATTAATATTTTCGATGCTGTTAGTGCTCCCGTAGTAGTATTTTCAACTTATCAAGAATATGAAAAAAAGCGTGCGATGGATAGGAGAAAGAAATCAGGAAGTGGTAGTAAATGTACGGAGGAGGGTACTGAGTCTGTTTCCAAAAAACGTTTAATAAGTAAGAGTAAGGAATCAGGAAGTGGTGCTTGTTCTTTGGACACCTCTCTTCAACAAGCTCTGCCCAAACCCAAACCCAAACCCAAACCCAAACCCAAACCCAAACCCAAGCCTAAGAGATGTGTGATAAGTGAAAGCAAGGCACTAGGAGACAGTAGTAAATGTGCAGACGGTACGCAATCGGGAAGTTGTGCTATTGATCTTGCTAGTCGTTCGGTTGCCTCTCTTCCACGGTCTC
>NZ_FKII01000037.1 GCF_900078745.1 Candidatus Ichthyocystis sparus
CAGGTTGAGATAATAATCCAGGCTCAGATTGAGCTAACAGTTCAGGTTGAGATAGTAATTCTGGTTCAGGCTGAGATAATAGTTCAGACTGAGGTTGTGGACTGGAAGAAGAATGCACAAAAACTGCATCACCACTTCCTGAAGCCACACCCTCATTTGTAACTCTACTACTACTTTCTAATGCATTTCTTTGATCTATCGTACGTCTTTGGAAAGCTGAAAATGCCACTGCAGGAATACCAGTAACATTAAGGACATTAATAACATCTTCACAACAAATATCACCTAGTAATTCATCTTCTAGTTCAGCAAAAACTCTATTAGCTACCTCATCCCAGCCCGCGTTAAATATAGACTCCACTGCCTCACGAATAGCATAATCTAGTTTCGATAAAAAACCTAATAAACCAGCTCCACTTAATCGCACTAGCCTATCAGAGGAGCTTGACAATAACCGAATATTAGAAAGTGCACGTACAAAATCAGGACGGTACTTGTAATGATAGATAGAAAGACACCTAGATACAAAACTACACAGGTGCAGTTCTCTATACATCTTGCACCAAATAGCTCGCCCAACCGCGGAAAGTTCACTATTATCCACAGCTTCCAAGAGGTAATTAAGTATCGACTTCGAATAAGACGTTCTGGCAGCTTCACGGAGATTAGAAAATAGCTTATAAACTAGTTTAGCACTAGCAGGATGTAATTTAACACCCAGCAAATCAACACATTTAATAGGCTGTACTACCCCAACATTACCATGAATAACTTCTGCTTCATAATGAGTAGATTCATCAGGTACACCATCCCCTGATGGCAACGAAGATCCTAATTGCGACTCAGACTGAGATAGTAATGACTGAGGACTGGGAGGTGAAGAATGCGTAAGATCTACAACATCAATTTCTCCTGAGAGTACCTTATTATACTTCTTATACCTTTTAGTACTTGCATGTATTTTTAAAGACGGTGCTGAAGACATTACTATTGATGGAACACCAGCAATATCTAAGACATTGGTAAAATCTACAAAACTAATATCACTCAATGAGTCCTCTTCTAGAGGAC
>NZ_FKII01000038.1 GCF_900078745.1 Candidatus Ichthyocystis sparus
CACAACCAACATCACCCAATGATCCATCTTCTAGTTCGGCAAAGACTGAATCAGCTACTCTATCCCACTCCAAGCTAAATATAGACTCCACTTCATCGCGAATAGCACAATCCAGCTTCGATAAAAAACTTAGTAACTCACCTCCACTTAATGGCACTAGATTACGATCAGAGGAACTTGACAATACTCTAATACCAGCAAGAGAGCGTATAAAATCAGGACGGTACTTGGAATGATAGAGACAAAGACACCTGGCCATAAAACTAAGTGAATGCAGTTCCCCATAAGTTCTGCACCAAACAGCCCGCCCAACAGCAGAAAGTTCACTACTCACAGTACTTAAGAGATGGCCCAGTACATTCGAGTAGCATCTTTTGACAGATCCACGAAGAACAAAAAAGATACCATAAATTAGTTTAGCACTATCAGGATGTAACCTAACACCCAGCAAATCAACACATTGAACAGACAATGAAGCACCAGAGGAAGAGATCGAAACCGAAGAAGAAGTTGGAGTACTCGGCTCAGTAGAAACAGGCGTCACACCAAGAGCAGTGGTACAAACAGTACCTGCCTCAGCATGAGTAGGAACAGGAACACTATCGCTACCCTTATGTCTTTTTGCTGCAATCGGAGCAGAAGAAGACTCACCCATAGAATCTCCAACAGAAAAAGACAACAGAGTCAATTCATGGGGTACGCCAGAAGTCTCTCCTGATGGCAACGAAGAACCCACTTGTGAACTAGATTGAGATGGTAATGATTGAGAACTTGGAGGAGAAGAATGCGTAAGGTCTACGACACTAGTTACTGATGCTACTCTCTTACCTTTACTACCTCTTTCCTTTGTAGAGGACTCTACCCTTGTAGATGATGACACTAATGCGGGAATACCAGCAACATCAAGGACTTTAACAAAATTTCTACAACTAATAGAACTCAATGACTCCTCTTCCAGAGAAACAGAAACTTCACTCCAACAAGAGTTAAAAATAGATTCCATCTCTCTACGTATAGCACGGTCCAACTCCAACAAAAAATTTAGCAAATTACCTTTGTCATCCGATAATACTTGAATTTTAGAAAGAGAACGTATGAAATCAGAGCGGTGCTCAGCAT
>NZ_FKII01000039.1 GCF_900078745.1 Candidatus Ichthyocystis sparus
TAATTCTCCCGGTCGTCGTAAGTTCATCACTCAGGTTTGATGGAAGTTGTTCGCTTAACTTACTCTTGTAAGGAACTCCAGCTGATTCAACAGCTCTCGAAATGAGATCACTAATTATTTGAGCACTATCAGGATGTAACTTAACTCCCAGCAAATCAGAAACATCCTGATCAGCAATAATGGCTGGAGAAGAAACAGTACTAAATCTGGAAGTAGAAGCTTCTCCTATATCATCACAAGTGCTCAAATAATTAGTGATCTCATTTCGAGAGCTGTTGAATCAGCTGGAGTTCCTTACAAGAGTAAGTTAAGCGAACAACTTCCATCAAACCTGAGTGATGAACTTACGACGACCGGGAGAATTATTTGGTGTAGTACTTATAAGGTACTGTGTAGGGATAATTTTGTGCACAGATGTTTTTCTAAGTACTATGGCGATCATATACCTGATTTTATACCTTCTCTTCCTAACATTAAAGTATTGTCCGATTCTCCTGACGGTGGTGTAGAGACGTTAACTGGAGATAGGTTGCTGAGTTTTTTATCGGGACTAGATTCCGCTATCCGCGGTAGGGCAGAGTGTATTTTTAGCTCTATTTGGCGTGAAGTATTTGGTGGCATTTCTGGTGCTCTAGGAGGGGAGTGTTTAGATGCTGTTAATTGTAAAGATTTTATTGATGTTCTCGACATTGCTGGTATTCCCTTAATAGCATCGTCTTCAACATCTAATTTGAAAGCACGATGTTCCAGAACAAATACAAATAGTAAGGATGTTGATAAGTGTAAAGCATCAGGAGATGGATCTTCTTCTGCTCCTACTACAGAAGGAACAGAAGGAAGATACGCGAGTAGCAGTAATGTTCCTGTTCATGTTTACACTTACTCTGAGACAGGGATTGTTTGTACTACTGTTAGGGAGGTGTTGTCCACTCAGTATGTAGATTTTCTGGGCCTTAAGTTTCATCCTGATAGTTATAAACTAATTTCTAGGCTACTTCATGAT
>NZ_FKII01000040.1 GCF_900078745.1 Candidatus Ichthyocystis sparus
TGTTTCTCTGGAAGAGGGGGATGGAATGATGTTGGTTGCAAAGATTTTGTTAGTGTCCTAGACACTGCCGGTATTCCTCAAGTAGCATTATCTATAATGTTAGCAGGTTCCACTGTAGCGAAAGAAATAAGTAAAGGTACGATTAAACGTACAGCATCGGGAGTTATTACTGCTCCAGATCTTACACTACCACCTCAGTCCCGTGCTGAATTGTTACTTAGTGTTTGTTCTCGATCTGAATCACAATTAGGATCCTCGTCTTCACTAGGAGGGGATTCTGGTGCACTTTGCGAATTTAATCCGTTGACTTCTGTTAAAGATTCTAGTGATGGATCTTCTTCTGGTCCAGTTGCAGCAGGAAGACATACTGGTAGCGATAATGTTCTCATTCCTGTCCGTCTTCATGTTTCCTTTACTACTTTTGATGAGACAGGTATTGTTCGTGCTCCCGTTTGGATGCCTTCTGCTCATTGTGATGAGACTCTACCTACTACTATAAAGCCTTCCAAATTGAATCTGTTGCCTCCTATTAGGGATTCTAGTGATCGATCTTCTTCTGGTACAGTTTCTGTTCCTTCATATATTCAATGTGTTTATTTGCTGGGTGTAGAGTTACGCCATGATAGTAGAAAACTGGTTTGTGATTTTTTTTGTGACGTTCGTGCGTCTTTCATGAGGTCTTTAGCGAAGTCGATTGGAAATTACATATCAATTGCTTTAAGTAGTGGACTTTCTAAGGTTGGGAGAGCCAATTAGGGTCCTCAATATTATTGACGTTCCTATGGCAGCACTTTCAATTTCCTACAAATATATCACAGTTTCAGGAGATGAATCATCTTCATCTGACTCGGGGTCTTCATCTGAGCTAGGATCTTCATCTTCAAAGTTACCTGTAGCTTCTTCTGTTTCTACTTCCGCTATTAAAGAACCTTCCACGGCAGCTAGTAGTAGTTATTTTAGAGTACCTCCTAAGAAGTTATTTATTATGCAGGGATTATTTAGTGGGAGTAGGACTCTTGAGGTTCCTATTGGTAGTGATGCTGCTGCCAG
>NZ_FKII01000041.1 GCF_900078745.1 Candidatus Ichthyocystis sparus
AGACCTGCAATTATCTGAACACCATCAGGAGACAGAACAACACCCAACGCGCTCAAAACATCCGGATCGACAGTACAACCAGAAACAGCAGCAGCAATACCACGCTTTTTGGCAGGAGCTTTACCTTTACTCTTAGCGCTCACCCCCACAGCAGTAGAAGTAGTCAAAACAGAAGCAATACCACGCCCTTTGACAGGAGCCTTACCTTTATTACTTCTGGCACTCACTCTCACAACAGTAGAAGCAGTTGAAACAACAGCAGTACCACGCCTCTTGGCAGGAGCTTTACCTTTACTATTGGTACTCACCCCCTTACCCACAACAATAGCAGAGGTTAAAGCAGCAGCCTCAGCTTGCTGCAAACCACCTCCAAGAATAGCACTCTGTGCAACGACCTCCTCATCTTTACCTTCACTGCTAACGCCATTATCCTCATCATCTGGAACATCACTAGAAGCAGCAGTGCCAACCACGGATACAGGATACAATACACCCTCCTCTTTTCTTTTTATAGCTTGGATTTGTTACTCTTATATATTCTTACTTATTTTATTAACTTAACATTACACAACAAACTCACATACCTACATCACATAAGAGCACAGAAACAGGAACGGTCTCAGAATAAAACCAACGCAACAGCCAAAGCCACATGCTACCGCCCTCCAGTGTCTCCACATAGCTGAAGGCGGCAACCCCCACGACAATGATAAAGGGGGAAAAAACACTACTAGCCAGACTAATACTAAATCACATGTAATGGCTTAGTACAATTTGTCCACATCCAACTATCCCCCATCTCCCCTCAAAAACTACTTGGGCTAAGCACATAAACCATGACCTCACGACCCATCCGTCACCTAGCATACAACCCTATATGTAGCACCTTAACGCAAAACGAATCTGTTTCCTCACCAAGCGCAATCATCATCTGAGCACAAGGAACACTGCGATGAACTGAAATTGCTCAGATTACAAACAAAAAAACAGCCAAACCTTGCTAACTCGTACAACCA
>NZ_FKII01000042.1 GCF_900078745.1 Candidatus Ichthyocystis sparus
ATGTCCCAACTTGGTTAGGCTTAATTAAAATAGCATTAGCATACTTAATCCCAACTCCCTTACGTAAAAACAAAGACTGAGTCACAAAAAGATCATATCCCACCAATGTACCCTATCTCCCAAACGCTTGGTCAATAATTGCCAAACACTCCAATCTTCATAAATTCATAGTGGGGGGCATTGACTTCCCCATCTTCCACACCTAAAGAGGAAAGTATAATGGTTCATTAACCACTAAAGCCCCTCATAGGAAAAATGACAAAGTAAGTGAATCTGCTGTATCACAAAGAAGGTGATTATCAAGTAAGAACAAGAGATCTAAAAAATAAGATGACACTCTACTGTAGAGTGCGTGCGTTCATTAATTGCTAAAAAAGCACTGTTGGTGTAGTAATTTTGTTTGCTGTGTATGAATGTAATCTGTGTACAGGCGCAAGGTGGTGGCAAACTACAACACTGTGCCCTCCCCCTTAATACGAATTGGATGACCGCGTTTTTGAAGTACCATCACAACATATTATTCCGTATTAGTTTGACAAGCACATGACTAAAATCCTAAGAACTGTAAAATCAGCAATAAAACCGTCACTTGAACTTCCAGAATTAGAATAAATCACCGTCCTATGACTAAAAACACTCACCCTAGAAATATTCAGTAGAATTACATCTCTGGTTCATAAAATCTTAGCGCAACCCAAATCAGTGGGTCATGCTCTAACGGAGCAAAAAAACCTTCATTTTCACTATCAACTTCGTACTAAAATAATTTCAAGCTTTTTACTTCATATAAATAAATAACTAAAATTCTTACTACGTACTGAAGCAATATCTCAAAATACCTTTATACATGACTCTTAGGGTCTCTATTAATGCTGTAAATCCTATTACAACAACAAGATAAAGTAAAATTTTATATATCCTGTCTCTATAATAAATTAATACTCTTTCATTAAGTAACTGTTAATAGTAAAAAATATAAATCTCAATACAATTCGCCCATAATAGATCTATGCAACACCGAAAAAATAGGTAGTTTCATTATGTCATACTATTGCTTTTAACATTATGTGTGTAATCACATAAAAAACCTGTGTTTGTTACTTATTAATCAATGTATAAATAACCAAGTTGTCAAAAATAATTTTCTAATTTTAGAAATAGTGAGATATTGTCTATCATCCTGCAAAAAGATAATGGAAGTATATCATCATAAAAAGAATAAACATGGGTTACTAAAATTCATTGCGGAATAATATGTTTTTCTTTTGATGGGATGATTAAAAAAATCAGTAAATCATATATTATGAAGGATAAGAATACTTATGCCATTATAATAATATTCAGAGTAAGCGTGATGAAGAGCCTGGTTCGTTATTTATCCTTTAGCAAATCACATAAGATTGTAATAAACTAGGAGCAAGCGCAACAGAACACAAAATATAAGAAAAAAGGTGGTATAGAGCAGGTTAAAACCCTAATCTAAGGCCAGCAGAATCTCTAAACAAGACAGACAAAAACCCGCCTCCGAGCACAATGATAAATCGGCAAGTATAGTTGGCTATAGTTACTATTAGTAATATAACGAATACATAAGAACTAAGAATTAGTACTTCTAGATGTATTTACTATCCAAAGGACAATCCTATCTAGCAAAAAATAAAGTTCGCGTAACAAAATCAACCATTCTCACTCTTAAAGCCAGATATACTCTTAACTCTAGTATCTCTACGCAACCTGATTTAATTGTGATGTATCACAAAATTATAATACCTAGCCCTGAGTCATATAATCAAATCAAATTCAAATGCCTAACTATTTTTAGATGATATTTTCATAATATTATCACATTCACATCTATCACAATTCTTCGGGTGCATTTAAAAATTTTTATGACGGTACAAAACAAATCATATCTATAGTGGACAAACATCTGCTTATTCTTCTATCAAGTCAAACAGGAACACACACATTCTGTAACTGTTAGTACTTGCATGGCAGCATTCATTAATAAATATAATATATGTTTCACTAACTATAGATATAGTTTAACCTTAAAGTTAAAAAGTTAATAGAAACCATACCTTTTACCACATACTCTTGGCTCAAGTATGGTGGCGTCTTGCGGCAAGGATAGATACTAATCCTCGCTATAATATGTGCATTTAAGTGGAAAATAACGCTAAAGATGATAGGCAAGGGGTGGTTGTGTATCTCATAAAAAAACTCAAGGTACTTCAGTGTTTACAACTCAAAGATCAGTGGGAGTAGTAACAGTGGTGGTGGGTGTCGCCTCCCCTTTGTGGAGTAACTCAGATAGGTTTGGAGAAACAGGAGCTGCACCTGTCTTTTGATGCTTTGACCCTTAATGGGGGATGTGGAGGTGTCACATTAACAATAAAACAATAAATGGGTGGGAGTGGTGCTATGTCTGATAAAAGAATATACGGTGCTTCAGGCAGTGATGGTAGTTCAGAAACTGACGAATCTGATGCCGGTGAAAGTGGACCTCCACTTGGAGCGATCGGTCAAGATACTGAAAAAAGCGAAAGATCAGAGAGTAGTAGAGCCGGTGGCTGTGGGTCAGGTGCACCATTAACAGGTCCTAGTGGCTCTGGATCATCTGGTGCATTGGGTGCAAGACCAAAGGTGGGACACGGGGGGAAAAGTCGGGGGAAAAGAACTGATGTGTGGCATAACGAACGCCGGAGATCGGCAAAATCTTTGAGAGGTAAAGGACAATTGCTCGCTGCTAATGAGGGAAAGGATGGCGGTAAAAAAGAAGGAGGGAGATCATCATCGGGTTTAAGAGCAGTGGAATGTACTGGACCACGGGGTTCTCGCTATGGTCGCGGTGGAAGAAGAGAGGTCAAACTTAGTTTGCGCGCTGAATTGCGTAGATATACTTGCGCAGAATTATTGTGTACATTTCTCTCATTTGCTATTGTGGCAGGAACACCTGTCGTGTTATTGCTGTTTTCACTTAGTGATGCTGCGAAATCAGCAATCACCGGACAAGAAAATGCATCCGCAGGTAAAATAAGTTGGATTGATACAGTTACGTCGGCTGTGTTTGTGCTCTCCGCAGTAATATTCTCTGCTCTTCTTCTACAAGCTGCCAGATCGTCTATGAAAAAAGATAAAAAATAAAAGAGATAGAAGAAATGAAATGTCTGACTTTAAGAAACAACTTGCGATTATTCGCGCGTGTCTTAATACCCGTGAGTAATTTATTCCGGAACATTACTTTGCTAGCCCTCTTAGTGTTCACCTGGAGCTAGTAAGCCCGTTTGTAACTCGGTGGTGTAGGTATTTCTGTTAGTCTGAGTGACCAGACAGGGAGGAACTGTTTCCAGTGTTTGATGTTTGAGAGGTAGGTCATTGATGATTTTCATGTATTTAGTTGATAAATGGTGTTCAACAAGATGCGGTTTACATGGTTCAACAATGCATGTCCTATCCACCAAACATCTGTCTATTGGTATTGGCTTTTTTATCATATACGAGATCAATATTTTAGCGTACGTAGCAATTCAATTCTAAGATTGATTATTTGTATATTTAGTTTTGGTAAAAAGCCATCCATACAGATTTACGCCCCCCCTTTCTTATGAATGCGTTAGTTTTACATAATGCGGATCTTCAATCCAATTGCTATTCTATACAGATTGGCCTGTTATTTTCTGAAAAGACATGACGTACATACAAACTTACGGTATTGGTTCTACCATAGATAATGCAGCAACTAATAGATAGCTAATGAATACGTCACTACACCAATATCTCTAGAGTCAGAGATACTACCTCCGCACCACGGCCAAATATCGCCCCCTCCCCCGAAATGGTTAAAATGTTTTATAGAACTAAAGATTAGTTGTCACTAAAATACTTCAATTAAGAAAAAACACTTTAACTTGCCAACCATACACTAAAAATAAATTTCACTTGCTTTTCTATTTCAGGCAACAAAAAAATGCAAAAAATCACTAAAGCTCTTACTACACAATGTATAATATCAATTTATTAAGTTACTGAATAAAATATCTTTCATTTTCAGAGACCATAAGACACCATCTATCATCCTGATACAGACGGAGAAATGTCGTCATAAAAATAATAAATATGGACCACTAAAGTTTATTGCATAATAATACGTCGTGCTTCTAATTGGATGGTTAAAATAAAAAAAATAGCAAATCATATCTAACTGTACAAAAAGTAGTCCAAATTTCATGTGGCTTTTACCTTAGACAAAGTTACGCACGGATATAAATTGCCCATGAATAACTACACTTCAGCAAATTGTATAATCGAGCATACCATTTACACTAACAAAGCGGGGTAATGCAAACGGGACTTACTCTAGCCCTTGATCTCATACACAGTACCCAAGAAAATAAATAACATTTTGAATGGATTTTATTAGCTCTAAGAATCAACACATTTTTTGTTATCTATAAGTAGAAAGAGCCTATCATACGTGTAGCAACGGTATAACAAAATAATCCGCAAATTTAAAGCAATATGACTCTATTAAGGTGTTTAATTAGTACCTTCATCACTGTATTATTGATATCCTAGTATACTACTTATCTAGTGCTATAAAAGTAGAGAATTCATATAAATGATATTTTTCATCTTTAGTACAGCTAGGTACGATGCCCCCCCCCCGATCGGTGTTTGCTTCCTTGTCAATCATCATTGGTGTGAAAATAAAAAAACAGATCAGAACATTTATGAAAAGATTAGGTTTTTTGGGAATCGCTTGTGTATTTACTCCTCATGCTAAGGAGTATTTCAAGGATACTTTACATCTAAAATGAAGCCAAATGTCAAGACAAGAGTAAGAAACGAAAAAATAAGGATATAAAGGAGAAGTGGCCGAGTCTAAAAAAACCAAGTGCACGCGCCGTGGGTGGCCTGCAGATGTATTCTTGCTAACCAGCGTAGCGTTTGGGTACCGCTAAAGGGATATATGTAATGTTTTTTGCATAATGCCGCGTATTTATCAATCACCCTCGCTCACGTCCAGATCTTTAAACATGTCCTTACCAGAAAAGTAGCAACCCCTACCTAGTTCCTCTTCTATACGAATGAGTTGGTTGTATTTGGAAGTGCGGTCGGAACGACACGGAGCTCCGGTCTTGATTTGACCGGCACTCCAAGCAACTGACAAGTCAGCAATGAAGCTGTCACTGGTTTCTCCAGAACGATGCGAGATTACTGTACCGTAACCAGACCTACTTGCCAGAAAAAATGTCTCAAACGTCTCTGTTAATGTCCCAACCTGGTTAGGCTTAATTAAAATAGCATTAGCAGACTTAGTCTCAACTCCCTTACGTAAAAATGAAGACTGAGTCACAAAAAGATCATCTCCTACCAACTGCACCCTATCTCCCAAACGCTTGGTCAATAATTGCCAACCACTCCAATCATCTTCTGCCATGCCATCTTCTATAGACACTATCGGAAAACAACTGCATAAATTATCCAAATAGGACGAAAAATCATCCGAATTCATAAATTCGTTAAAAATCTTGTAGTACCCATCTGAATAAAACTGACTACTAGCACAATCTAAAGCAATACATACATCCTCGCCAGGATCAAAACCAGCCAAATAAATGGCATCTACCAGTAACTCTAAGCCCTGCTCAATACCACTTAGGTGCGGAGCAAAACCACCTTCATCACCAACTGTGCAAGAAAGTCCAATCTCATGTAACTTTTCCCTTAGCGAATGAAAAACTAAAACTCCACAATGCAAAGCCTCACTAAAACTCTGACCACATATCGGAACAATCATCATCTCCTGAAAAGGCAACCCATTATCAGCGTGAACACCTCCATTTATTATATTCATCAACGGTACTGGCAATCTCATCAAACCACAACCACCTATGTACCTAACTAAAGATAAATTACTAGCCTTCGCAGCAGCTCGAGACACAGCTAGAGACACAGCTAACAAGGAATTAGCTCCAAGCCTAGACTTTCCCTCAGAGCTATCAAGATCTATCAGCAAGTTATCAATATGAACTTGATTAATCGAATCCACACCTAACAATACGTTACGAATCTCACCTTTGATATGATCAACAGCTCCTTCAACACTCTTTCCCCTATAGTAGTCCACATCATTGTCACGCCACTCATGAACTTCAAAAACACCAGTTGAAGCACCAGAAGGAACACTCGCACGACCTTCAATTCCAGAACTCAATACCACATCAGCTTCAACTGTAGGATTCCCACGAGAGTCTAGTATCTGACGAGCCCTTACATCAGCAATCTTGTGGGACATAACATTCCTCTCTATTTAGCTTTCCTTGCTTAAAACTTGAAAACTCTTGCGCCGCCCTAATAAAATTCATAAATACAGGGTGGCCTGAGAACGGTGAGGAAGTAAATTCCGGATGAAACTGACATGCCACAAACCAGGGATGAGTAGTTAACTCAACTACTTCGCATATACCTTCTGGGGAATGTCCACTTACCAGCATACCAGCTTTTTCTAAAACAGCTAGACTAGTCTCTTCTACTACGTAGCGGTGCCTATGTCTCTCCAAAATCTCTCTGGATCCATAAGCACGCGCGATCATGGAATTTTGGCGCAAAATAATTATTTGTTCCCCTAGTCGCATGGTTCCACCAATTTTGGGCTCTTCCCCTATAACATCCTCATTATTTAATATTCTGGTTATGGGGTAAGGAGTAGAGGAAGAAAATTCTACACTATGGGCCCCTTTTAGATTACAGACATTGCGGGCATACTCAACTAATGTTAATTGCATCCCTAAACAAATTCCAAGAAATGGAATCTTGCGTTCCCTTGCATATTTGATGGCTAAAATCTTCCCTTCTATTCCTCTGGAACCAAAACCACCAGGAACTAGGATAGCATCCGCTAACGCCAAATCATCACCCGACCCACTCTCTAAATCCTCAGAATCAGCATACGAAATAGCCACGTGACATCCAGTGTGTAAGCCAGCATGCACCAAAGCTTCACGCAAAGAAGTATATGATTCGTGGCAGTCTACGTATTTACCCACAAGGACTAAACTTACTACTTGTCGAGAATTGTTACTCATTCGTTGCAAAATATTATTCCATGAAGATAAATCCGGAGGGTTCATTGAAAGTTGCATGTGCCTACAAATTAAATCATCTAGTCCCTGATCATGTAATACTAAAGGAACATGGTAAATAGAATCTACGTCGTAAGCAGAAATAACAGAATCTTGCGGCAAATTACAAAACAAGGCCATTTTTTTACGCTGATCTTCCGGAACTGGTTTAGCAGAACGGGTAACTAGCGCATGGAGCTGTATACCTATTTCCCTCAGTTGACGCACAGAATGTTGTGTTGGCTTTGTCTTCATCTCACCAATAGACAACATAGGAACCAAAGTTAGATGCACAAAGAAAAAATCATGAGCCCTACCCTCCAAGCTCATTTGACGTATTGCTTCTAGGAATGGAAGGGATTCTATATCTCCAACCGTTCCACCAACTTCTACAACAATAATATCGCAGCCTTTAGCAACAACCTTGATGAAGGCTTTTATTTCATCAGTAATATGTGGGATTACTTGGACAGTTTGCCCCAAATACTGCCCTGCCCGCTCTTTACGTATGACAGATTCGTAAATACAGCCGGTAGTAAAATTATTACTTCGGCTCATTTTTACGCCGGTAAAACGTTCATAATGTCCCAAATCTAGATCGGTTTCTGCGCCATCCGCAGTAACAAAAACTTCCCCATGTTGGAAGGGATCCATTGTCCCAGGATCAACATTGATGTACGGATCCATCTTCATGTTGGCAACTGACAAGCCACGTAACCGCAGTAGAGATCCTAATGAGGCTGCCGTAATTCCTTTACCCAACGAAGATACAACCCCTCCAGTAACAAAAATATACTTAGCCATGAAAACTTAAAAAAATATGGTCTAGATGGTTGTGGCCAACAGAACCGATTAGTATCACCCGACGCCTCCCCACAAAACATTAATACCCACACAAGCATCGGTACCTTCAATTGCCACAAAACTACATAATCACTTAGTATTATAACGTCAGATGAGGGAGCAGGAACCATGATTAGTTATATTTTAGGACGCACGTACCCCGTTATAGGTTTTACGTTTGTATCAATACCAGCCTGGAGTACAGAGCAAACATTTGATACTACTAATCAAGACTGGTCAATGCTAGGTCACTTTGCATTTTCATTTGTTGTTGTAATAGCAATAATAATGATGCTACGGCTTTTTCTTTTACGGTGGCAACCTATGCGAGCTAATCCTAAACTACCAGTACGCGTAATTGGCGGCGTTTCTGTGGGGCCAAGAGAAAGGGTTGTGGCTGTTGACATAGAAAACGAAAGATTCTACTTGGCTGTTTCTCAGGGAAGTGTGCGGATTATATATCACTCCCCCTGTCCAGATAGCGACAGCTCTAAAGAAAAAGCACTGGCCCTATCAGAAAAGTTTCAACGTCTAGTGAAGAAGGAAAAAATTTGATACTTAATGTGGATTTTTTGCAGCAATAATATCAACAGACTTAAGATAGATCCTACCAATACTCCCAAGTCTCCATGAAATTTCTGGAATGGTGTCTGTCCCTTGTATCCAACAACTTTAAGTTTAAGGACCTCGGATTGAAACATAGGCAAAAGTTCTGCATCACCATTTGCACCTATGTATCCGGTTGGACCAGAATTGCTAACAGACAAGGTAGGCCTCCCATTTTCCATCGATCTCATTTGACCTACTTGAAAATGCACATGAGGTGCAACAGAACGTCCGAACCAAGCATCATTGCTTATGGACAATAGTATAGTAGCTAGCTCTCCTCTATTACGAACATATTCAGAAAATGCATTCTCATAGCAAATATTACCAGCAATGCTCTCATGCCCTAAATTTAATGTAGGCTGATCAGCATAGCCCTCAGAATAGTTACTTATGCCACTGCCCGTATGTAATCGCAAAAAAAAGCGTACCCATGGCCACTGATATTCTCCCAGCGGAAGTAAGAAAACCTTGTCATAAACTCCTTCAACAACTCCCTCTGGGTTAACCAAAACCATAGAGTTATATAAATTTCCTTTATCATCCAACCTATGCAACCCTGAAATCAAATATGGCTTGTGCTTGAATTTATGAAAAACTTCCTTCATAAAACGAGGCCAAAATGTGTCCCCCTTCCCTATCAATGTAACTGGTATGCCTGCTTCTGGAAAAACCACCCAATCTGCTGAAGTGTAATTATCCATAAGCAATTTATATCTATGTATTACTTTATCTAAGGAGAGTGAATACTTACCTGCTGAAAGTACAGGAAAATTGGGCTGAACCAATATAACATTATGAGATAGACCTGATATGGGGTGTGTCCAGTTGATATTTTTTATGTAATAAGATAGCCCTGCAAACACTAAAAAAATAATAACTCGTTTTATACGACCTTCCGTGTTAAAGATGACATGGTACAAAGTAGCAGAGAAGAAGATAACAATAAAATTTATGCCATTCATACCTACAACGGGTGCCCACATGCCCAGAGGGCTAGGGTAGGTCTGCGAGTATCCAAAAGAAAACCAAGTACCACCAACAGCATAGCGAGAGCGAAGGTACTCACTGATAGAAAAAGTCGCAGCAAAAGCTAGCGGTGTATGATCTAAAATATGGCTTACCGCAATTCCAGGTAAGAACAAAGCCAATACAAAACTGAAAAAAATCCATACTAAAACAAGTAACGGCCAATAAGAAGCACCGGTAAAATTATGTATGGCTGATGCTATCCAGAAGGAGGCAGATAACATAACTAGCGCACAGAAAACAAAAAATATTACTAGAGATGATTTGATGGAAGAAGAACGAACGAGGGAGAAGTACAGTACAAAAATGCATATGGGAGTAAGCCACCAAAAACAAAATTTAGGGTAAAAACTAGCAACATACACACAACCAGCAATGCATGAAAGAGTGCAATTAAAGGTCATGGATTGGCTAATATTAGTTACCCTTTTAGGGAACACGCTCAACCCTTATAGAATAAATCTTTCTAGCATCTGACTGAATCACAGAGAACATCCAGTTGTTCACACACACAGACTCACCTCTCTGCAAAACCCTACCTGCGTGATGTAAGATCAACCCCCCAACTGTGTCGAAACAATCGTCGGGAAAATCTGAACCTAGAGCCTCATTTAGTACGGAAATCTCAACTGAGGCTTTAACGCGCCAACTACCATCATCATCACTAACTACCTCATCTCCGGGCTCATAGGAATCAAACTCATCCTCTATATCGCCAACAATCATTTCAAGCACATCCTCGATTGTCACCAAACCACTCACACTTCCATACTCGTCCACGACTATAGCCATGTGATAACGCTTGGACCTAAAATCGCGCAACAGCATGTTGAGGGGTTTAGATTCTGGAACAAAAACTACGGGACGCACATGGTTGTGTAGCTTAAAATCCTCATCTGACAGGCTACGAATAAAGTCCTTGGCCAAAAAGATACCAAAAATTGTATCCTTTTTACCATCGAAAACAGGAAAACGAGAATGTCCAGTATCCAAAATAACTGACAAAATCTGCTCGTTGGTCCATGATATGTCTATGAACTGCATCTGAGCCCGTGGAACTACTATGTCGCTGACGGTCATGTCTGAAACATGTAACGCCCTTTCAACAAATAGAGCATCGTCTAGACCAATAGTGTTACGATCAGAGAAAAAACGAACCAACCGTACAATGAAGCAACGTGCATCTTGAGTATTAAAGGAATTGGCCACCCGAGATACCAAAAACCACAGCAACCCGCGGAGAAGACCATGATGTGGGGGTAAATCGCCGCCTTCAGTCATATCTTCCTAATGTATATAGTCGAAAGGTAATCATAGCACAAAATTTTTAGTATCCAGAAAAGACCAGTATGTACCTACATACGTAAGAATTGCTTTGCTTATGTACCAATATTTACACCCAATTTTAATTTAGAGGCGTCACAAATGGGATTCTCAAATTCCGAGAAAAGATCTTTACTCTTCCTATCGTTGTTATACGTACTGCGATTGTCCGGAAATTTCCTAATTCTCCCTTTATTTGAGCCATACTCAAGATCACTCCTTGCGTCCGACAATGTTATATGGATAGGGTTAGCACTTGGAATATTTGGATTTGGCCAATCTGTAATGCAATTGCCACTGGGGTGGCTCTCAGATAGGGTAGGACGCAAAAATGTGATAATTGGATGCCTATCTGTTTTTACAGTAGCTACTTACGGCTGTTTTGAGGCACATTCAATCACTCAACTTACCGTGGCTAGGTTCTTTCAGGGCCTTTGCGCTTACTCTTCTGTGCTAACAGCCCTTATGGCTGACTACACGCGCCCTGAAAACCTCACCAAAGCCTCAGCCATTCTGGGCGTGCTTATAGGTATAACCCTTGTTTTGTGTCTTTCTATTTCTCCTGTAATAGCTCACTATGCTGGCACAAGGAACATATTTTTGCTAATAATGGCACTTGCTCTAATATCGATGTTGGTAACGACTATGTTCCTTCCATCTGAGCCGCCACGAGATAAATTAGCTACCCAGGTTAATTTTAGAGCTTCCATTGTAAAGTTTGGATCTATAAAGGGTACCTGGTTAATTGCTACTGCAAACTTAGCAACCAATGCTGTTTTATCAGCATGCTGGTTGGTATTCCCCTCTGTACTTGCTAATTTGGGATATGATCTTCCTAGACAAGGTAGTGTATATGGATCGGTTATGATTATATCGTTTGTTATAATGTCTATTATTGTGGCACTCTCAGAGAAAAAGCATAACAATTTGGCATTAATTATCGGATTTATTTTGATGAGCATAGGGCAAGGGTGTCTATTTTTTACTGTTCACAGTAAGCTACTGTTTATGGCAAGCATGGCTATTTTCTTCTCTGGATTCAATTTGCTTGAGGCTTCTATACCAGCTACGGTGGCTCGCATAGCTCCTAAGGAGATTAGGGGTACTAGTATGGGAATTAGCAGTACGGCACAGTTCGTGGGGATTTTCATGGGAAGTTTGCTATCTGGGATAATGCTCCATTACGTTAATAACAAAGGAGCAATATTCATAGTAAATGCCATTCTGTCCCTCGTATTCTTCTGGGCAGTTTGGTTAAAATTGCCTACATGTAATAAACAAAATCATAGAGGGTAATGTTATGGCATCAATGAACAAAGTTATGTTAATAGGTCATCTGGCAGCAGAACCGGAGGTGAGATTTACGAACAGTGGGGATCCAGTTGCGAACGTTCGCCTGGCTACTAGCTCATCGTGGAAGGATAAAAATACTGGCGAGAAAAAGGAACAAACAGAATGGCACAGGATAATATTTTTTGGTCGTCTTGCTGAAATTGCTGGGGAATACTTAAAAAAGGGCAAAATGATTTACGTTGAGGGCAGGCTGCAAACGCGTAAATGGCAAGATCAAAGTGGTCAAGATCGATACACTACTGAAATCATAGCATCAGAAATGAATATGCTGAGCAGCAAATCGCAGGACAGCGGTAGTAACAATACCTCCGTAAATGATGTAAGCACATCTAGTAGCAATACTAGTGATGTAGCACAATTTGCTGGTCTTGATGACGATATTCCGTTCTAACTAAACTTCAATGGCACATTCTATCCATGATGAAATATTCATACAGGGAGCACGAACACATAATCTTAAAAACATTGATGTCGTTGTCCCCAAAAACAAGCTTGTTGTCATAACAGGACCTTCTGGTTCTGGAAAGTCTTCCTTAGCCTTTGACACTCTATTTGCGGAGGGTCAACGTAGGTATGTAGAGTCACTTTCTGCTTATGCTAGGTATTTTCTGGGAGTAATGGACAAACCTGATGTAAAAAGTATATCAGGTTTGGTCCCGGCAATTGCAATTGAACAGCGAACATCCAATAGCAATCCTAGATCTACGGTTGGAACTGCAACTGAAATATGCGACTATTTACGATTACTTTATGCACGTGTAGGAACTGCCCAGTGTCCAGTACATAAGTTAGATTTGAATTCGCATTCTCTGACACAAATTGTTGACATTATTCTGCAAGATCATGTTGGCAAAAAACTGTTTATCCTAGCCCCAAATGTAGTATTTCCAGGGTTATCTTTGCATGAAACCCTGAAAAAACTCATCCAAAAGGGTTTTATTCGATTTATTATCGATGGAATTTTATATAACGAAGAGGACATAAACTCATTAAAGGAGTGTAAGTCTTCCCCTTCCGTAGTTATCGATCGTATTGTAGTTAGCAGTGATTCTAGAGAAAGATTAACTGACTCTATAGAAACAGCTCTTAAAGTTGTATCAGAAAAAGTTTGCTGCTTTTATCCTGATGAAGACTTATACCTAAATTACTCTACTAAGTATCGTTGCCCTTTATGTGAATATACCTTACCTTCACCGGACCCATCGCTATTCTCATTTAATAGCCCCCATGGTGCGTGCCCAAAATGCCGAGGTCTGGGAAAGCAAAGTGACTGGTCCGTAGATAAGATAGTTGCTCATCCTCAGCTGTCAATTAGCAGCGGTGCCATTCCACTCATTTCTAAGTCTTACCCTGAGCAGATGGAAAAAATGATTAGGATTGCGGAACAATGTGGATTTCCGCGCGAACACAGCTTTCAAAATATATCGCAAGATGTGCGCAACATTCTGCTACATGGCAATATAGATAAAGAAGATACAAAAATACCATACGATGGTCTTTTACAATTCCTAACGCAACGCTATCAACAAAAACCATTCCCTCGTGAGAAAGAGGAGTTGCAAAAATATCGTGTCACATGTGCTTGTTCATATTGTAACGGTGACAGAATAAACAACCATGCAAAAACAGTAAAAATAAACCAACTTTCAATACACGAAGTCATGAAGATGTCCATATATGATAACTATAAGTGGTTTTCAGGGTTATCTATACCTGGGTATAGAAAGGAAGTTGCACAAAAAATAATATACGAAATACAAGAGCGTATTATATTTTTGCTAGATGTTGGTCTTGGATACTTAACCTTAGAAAGGTCAACAGATTCTCTATCTGGGGGAGAAGCTCAAAGAATACGTCTAGCATCACAAATTGGTTCTGGCTTAACTGGAGTTTTGTATGTGTTAGATGAGCCATCTATAGGGCTGCATCAAAAAGACAATGAACGTCTTCTCAAAACTCTATTTAGACTCAGGGACATGGGAAACTCCGTAGTTGTAATCGAACATGATGAGGATACTATCCGCTCCGCTGATCATATCATTGACGTTGGCCCACTTGCTGGAATTAACGGTGGAAGGATTGTAGCTGAGGGATCGCTGAAGGATATTTTATCCTCTTCATCAATTACGGGTCAGTACTTAAATCGAACTATCAAAATACCTTGTCCCAGCATACGGAAGAGGCCTCGACCAAAGAGAAAGATAATTTTGCAGGGAGCATCGGGTAACAATCTCAAAAATGTGGATCTGCATATTCCTTTGGGACTATTCGTTTGTATCACTGGCCTTTCTGGTTCTGGAAAGTCTACACTTGTAAATGATACTCTCTACCCTGCCCTAGCGCGCGAGATTAAAGTAAAATCTCCTGAGCCAATGGCGTACAATGCTATCATTGGTGCATCCTTTATAGACAAAATAATTAATATAGATCAATCTCCGATCGGGCGTTCTCCCAGATCAAACTTAGCCTCTTACATCGGAATATTACCAATTATACGCGAGTTGCTAGCTGCTACTCCACTAGCTCGTCAGAGAGCATACACTTCCAGTAGGTTTTCATTTAACAATAAGGGTGGACGTTGTGAGCACTGTGCCGGAGATGGACAAATAAAAGTTGAAATGCTGTTCTTACCCAATATGTACGTAACATGTGACGTATGTAAAGGCAAAAGGTTTAGCCGAGAAACATTAGAAATATACTACAAGGGCAAAAATATCACTGATATTTTAAACATGACCGTTGATGAAGCAGCTATATTCCTGGAATCCTATCCTACATTACAGAAAAAAATATCAACAATACAGGAAGTAGGACTTGGATACATGACCCTTGGCCAATCAGCACGAACTCTATCGGGAGGTGAGGCACAAAAACTTAAACTTGCGCAAGAAATGTCGCGTGTACAAACAGGTAAAACCATATACATATTAGACGAGCCAACTACAGGGTTACACTTTTGCGACACACATAAGCTAATTGACATACTTCTTCATCTTAGGGACAAAGACAATACGGTGGTGGTAATTGAGCACAATATAGACGTAATAAAAGCCTCCGACTGGGTAGTAGACCTAGGTCCTGGCGGCGGAAATGAGGGCGGAGAAATAATAGCATCCGGAACACCGGAGCAAATAGCAAAAACAGAAAACAGCATCACTGGGAAATACATAAAGTAAGGATAGTGATATAAATGCTTGTGAAATTAGCTTAGCGATAGCAGCGCTTGGGGTAAAAGAACAGGCCGAACATCAAGCTCAAAAATGCTACTAAGGTTGTGTAATACATTATAGAGTAGATGGAACCAAAGTAAAAAACACTGTACATAATAATTACAGGTACCAGCCCTCCCAACAATCCATGCCCCATGTTATACACAAATGACATAGAGGTATGTCTTATCCTAGGAGGAAATAGATCTATCAAGGCCGCACCACAGGTACCAAATACCATAGAAACTGGAATCATTATTAGAAACGCACACAAAACCATCTTCCAAAGACTCATGCCAGCACTACTTCCTCTTTGCATATACCCAGCTCTAGTTAGGGCATTAATTAGTGCAGTTCTATTACCTAACCCTATTAACTGTTTACCAACAGAAATATACTCTCTGTCAGCCAACCCATCACGGGAAAAATTGATAACACTATCCCCCAACCACCGTACAGTCTCTTGACAACTTGTCAAAGATAGAGAAGCTTCGTTGGTAGATAACAAAAAGTGCTCCCACACACCAAATTCGCAATTAGTAGTGGGTCTGTAGTGAATAACAATTGGATTTTCAACGATAGCGTTGGCATATACGGGGTAACTAACCTTAACAAGATAATCGAAACCAGGGATATACAAAGCTGTAGCCAGGAAAAAGGCAACAAGTAAAATGGTCTTTCGACCAAATTTATCTGACAAATAGCCAACGCATATCAAAACTGGAATATGTAATAGATATACGCACATAAGAATCTGATTGACAACTGACATATCAACTTTAAGCACGTTTACCAAAAATAGAAACATTACGTAATCAATCTGATTGATACCGCTTTCTCCTAACATAATGCATATAAATGCGAAGAAAATAACTCTTAAATTATCCTTATCCAAAAAACTGTCTCTGATGGGAGATGAAGATAGGCTACGGCTACGAACCATATCTTCAAAAACAGGTGACTCACTAATACTTAAACGTACAGATAAGGAAATCAAGAATACAAAAAGCGATAGCAAGAATGGTACTCTCCACCCCCATGACAAAAAATCTTCTTCACCAATAAACACACGTAGGGAAAATATAACTAGCGCAGTAAAAGCTACACCAACTCCGTAGGGCAACATGACCATAGCTGAAAAAAATCCACGCCGCTCGAAGCGCACATGCTCAGCAACATAAATTGAGGCACCGGAAAACTCCCCTCCTAGAGCAATACCCTGAATTACACGCAGCATCACTAGCATAATGGGAGCATTTACACCTACCGTAGAGTACGTAGGCAAAAGCCCCATGCCAAACGCAGAGATTCCCATCAACATAAGGGTAAGCAAAAAACATGTCTTACGCCCCCAAAAATCTCCAATATAGCCAAAGATCAAACCACCTATTGGACGAGAAATAGCCGTAGTTGCCATAGCAGAAAGGGAAAGAACTGTTTGTACAACCGAATCCCCACCTGGGAAAAAAAGTGGACCTAGGATGGGTAACATCATAACGTACACCCAGAAATCATAGCACTCAAAAACAGAGCCCATGGCTGAAGCAAAAACAACCCTCTTCATATTACTGGTCATATCTTTTCCTGAATTACACACCGCCCAGGCACACTAACTTAACATTTAGATAACTATCAGTCCCGTATTTAGACCCCTCTCTACCAAATCCCGACGACTTAATACCCCCAAATGGAGCGTAGGGATTCGAGTATATACCACAGTTAAAAACTACCATGCCAGACTCTAATCTCTCGGCAAAATGCATAAATCGCCTAATGTTTTCAGTACAAACGTAGTTGACTAAACCATAGTGGGTATTATTAGCTTCCTTAACAACTTCATCATCTTCCTTGAAGCGGTACAAGACTATAACTGGACCAAAAATCTCCTCATGTGCAATACGCATAGACAAATCAACATTTTCCAAAACTGTGGGTTCAAAAAAATATGGACCCACATCCTTTAGTCTTCTACCTCCACGCAAAATACGTGCACCCTTTGAAACAGCATCCTCCAAAATTCCCTCAACCTTACTCACAGCTTTCTCATCAATCATGGAACAAATCCCGGAAGATGGATCTAACCCAGGGGATATGCGTTTTCTATCAAGATGAACCATTAATATGTTCACGAAAGACTCGTATACCAGATCCTGCAAGTAAACGCGATTTGGTGCAATACAAATTTGCCCTGCAAAACGCAGCTTTGCCTCTATAAGATGTTCAACTGATTTTTCAAGAATAGCATCAGATAAAACTATGAAGGATGCATTTCCTCCCAATTCCATGGAAAGCTTCTTAAGGGTTTGAGAGCTTTTCTCGGCTAACATCTTGCCTACAGCAGTTGAACCGGTAAAGCTTAAATGAACTACTCTGTGGTCATTACATAACACATCAGTAATAGCAACAGGGTCCCCAGTAAGAATATTTATAGACCCAGCAGGAAAACCCGCCTTATCTGCCAAATGTGCCAATGCCAGTGCTGAAAGTGGTGTTTTTTCAGCTGGTTTAAGTACAACAGTGCATCCAACACACAAGGCTGGTGCTAGCTTCCTTGTAACCATTGCGGAAGGCAAATTAAACGGTGTAACAGCTGCGCAAACTCCTATTGGCTGCTTTATAACCAGATAGCGTCGATCCTTTTGTGGAGATGGTATCCAGTCTCCATATACTCGCTTGGCCTCTTCTGCAAACCATTGCACAAAGGAAGCGGCATATTTTATTTCACCAACTGCATCATTTACAGTTTTACCTGTCTCTGCAATAACTATACGTACCAGATCATCTGCATTTTCAAGAATAAGCCGTGCCCAGTCCATCATGATTTGTGAGCGAACAACAGCGGTCTCTCTACTCCATAATTCAAAAGCATCGCAAGCAGATTGGATAGCCATTGATATTTGGTGGTCTGTAGCACAGGAAACACGGCCTACAACTTTACCTGTAGATGGGTCCTCTACAGTTAACTGTTCATTAGTATCAACCCAATTACCCCCTATAAATAGGGAAGACCTCAGGAGTGAAAAATCAGATAAGTTAGATATGGAATACATAAATTCATCGTTCTCAAAAGAAAATATTGGAAAAGGTTATGACTATTTAAAAATCAGAGCAAGGAAAATATCGCAATTGGAATAAAAGCAAGGGGAGCAAAAAGCCCCCCTAACTTTAAAGACAATTCTAGGCCATCATCAACTAGCAGGACGATCAGATGTAGGAAATGGCCAAGAACTTTGAGGAGACAAAGCAGAATAGTCAGAAGTCTTGCTATTAGAAGCCTTGCTATTTAAAGCAGAAGCTTCCTTGTGTTCACTCTTAGCAACCTTACGAGAACCCTTAGCACCACCCTTCACTGATGACTTCGCAGACGACCCTCTAGAAGCAGACGTCTTAGAAGCAGATCCAGCAGACCTAGTACTCGACTTGGTCGTGGACTTTCTACCAGCAGAGGTTTTACTAGAAGCAGTTCTCTTAACTGTAGCTTTCTTACCAGCAGCCTTCCTGGCATAGGTTTTCTTAACAGCTGCTTTAGCTGTTGTCTTTCTAGCACCAACAGCAGACTTCTTAGCAGCAGAAGACCTAGACTTAACCTTGCGCTTAGCAGCTACCGAGGAAAGAGAGGAAGACTTAGAGGTCGTTCTTCTCTTGCTAGCAGCAGACTTACCAGCTCCACCCACCTTGCGAGAAGATGCAGACGAAACGCCAGATGCAGACTTAGCAGAAGTCTTACGAGCAGAAGACTTCTTAACTACACGCTTAGCTTTAGCTACAGAAGATGCAGTCTTACCAGCAACAGACCTTTTAGCAGCAGTAGACCTCTTAGCAGCAGTAGACCTCTTAGCTGTAGAAGATCTTTTAGCTGCAGTAGATCTCTTAGCAGCAGTAGACTTCTTAGCTGCAGTAGATTTCTTGGCTACAGTAGATCTCTTAGCTGCAGTAGACTTCTTAGCTGCAGTAGATCTCTTAGCTGCAGTAGACTTCTTGGCTGCAGTAGATTTCTTAGCTGCAGTGGACTTCTTAGCTGCAGTAGAACCCCTAGCAGCAACAGACCTCTTAACCGCAGTTACCTTCTTGACAGCAGACTTCCTAGAAGAAGCAGGCTTCTTAGCAGTCGTACCTTTAGCAGACCTCTTAGCAACAGAAGCCAACCGCTTACCTGCAGAAGCTGTTAATTTCTTAACAACTGCCTTATGGTCTGCCGACTTCTTAACGGTAGACCTCCTAGAAACGACCTTTCTGGCAGAAGTTTTTTTATCTGCAGAAGAAGCCGACTTAGCACTATCAACAACCTTCTTAACGACTTTAGATTTCATTTTTTTAGCCTCTTTTTTAGCGGTGGACTTCCCACTTACCCCCAAAAATGCCTTGGACTTAGAGGAAGACCTACTCAAACCCACCATAAACTACCTCCACAGTTGCATCATAAAAATCAGAAGGCAAGGAGGGGTACCCAAAATCCCCAACGACTAGAAAAAGCTCATACCACCAAACATTTATTGTTTCTTAAAGGAAAGAAAAAATTCCATTACAAAAAGTAAGCAATAAATTCATTACCAAAACGCAAAATGAACAGATTCTTATAAAAAAAGCATGCTTTATAGTTGCAACGTTCAACAACAAAAGTGTAATTAACTAGAAAAACTTGTTCTTGTCAATTTTTTAAACGTCAATATGCCATAAACGTATCGTTAGTGAGACACTTATGCAAAACAAATTTGAAATTCTAATCCCAACTGAGAGTACCACCAGACTGATACTCAGTTACACGGGTCTCAAAAAAATTCTTCTCCTTCTTCAAATCCATCATCTCACTCATCCATGGGAATGGATTTTCTTGACCAGCAAACAAGGGTTCTAGGCCTATCTGAACCATACGACGGTTGGCAATAAATCGCAGATACGCACTGAACATGTCAGCATTCAAACCCAAAACGCCTCTTGGCATAGTATCAACAGCATATCGATACTCTAATTCCACTGCTTTAGTCATTAATCCGACTAGTTCTTTTTTGAAGGCTGCAGTCCAAAGTTCCGGATTTTCTATTTTTATTTGATTAATTAAATCAATACCAAAATTGCAATGCATGGACTCGTCTCGCATAATGTATTGGTATTGCTCAGCAGCACCAGTCATTTTATTTTGACGCCCAAGAGCCAATATCTGGACAAAACCAACGTAAAAGAACAATCCCTCCATAATACACGCAAATACTACGATGGACCTTAGCAAGGCTTGATCATTAGTAAATGTACCCGTTTTAAAATTTGGGTCCGTCAGCACGTCAATAAACGGGATTAAAAACTCGTCCTTGTCACGAATAGATGGTATCTCATGATAGGCATTAAAAGTTTGACCTTCATCCAAGCCTAATGATTCCACAATATACTGATAAGCATGGGTATGAATAGCCTCCTCAAAAGCTTGCCTTAACAGAAATTGCCTGCATTCAGGAGCGGTAATATGGCGATATGTACCCAAAACTATATTGTTCGCAGCCAATGAATCAGCTGTGACAAAAAATCCAAGATTACGCTCTACAATAAGACGCTCATCGTCAGTAAGTCCTTTAGGGTTCTTCCAAAGCTCAATATCACGAGACATACCTATTTCATTGGGCATCCAATGGTTAGCACACGCAGACTGATACTTGTCCCATGCCCACTTATACTTCAAGGGAACTAACTGGTTAACATCAGTTTCGCCATTAATAATCCTTTTATCAGCAGCCCGCACACGCCGTCCTAGAGCTGGATCCACTTCATCTTTAGTCAGAGTTGACATATCTCATCCCTTTTAATTACTACTGACATGCCTCACATGTCGGGTCATCTAAAAAACAAGCTCTAACTGCTGATACCACGGGAACCGCATTCAACTGACCAATATCAGTAGTGGACTTCTCAGCATGAGTAGCTCCCAAAGTTCTCAGGTAGTAAGAGGTTTTCATACCTCGCTTCCAAATTAACTTATATATCTGATCTAATTTCTTTCCTGACGCATAAGCAACATAAATATTCAAAGACTGTGACTGATCAATCCATTTCATACGACGAGCACCACACTCAACAAGCCATTCAGGATCAATTTCAAAGGCTGTAGCATAAAGATCCCTCAACTCCACAGGAATCCTCTCAATTCTCGCTATAGATCCATCAAAGTACTTCAGATCAGAAACCATGGATTCATCCCATAGTCCAAGATCCTTCAAATCGTTAACAAGGTAGGAGTTAATAACAGTAAACTCGCCAGAAAGATTAGATTTAACAAACAAATTCTGGTATGTCGGTTCTATTGAAGCAGAAACTCCTACAATGCTAGAAATGGTAGCTGTAGGAGCAATAGCCATGCAATTAGAATTTCTCATACCATACTTCTTTATCTCCTGACGCAGGTAATCCCAATCCAATGTCTGGCTGGTATCACATTCAAAGTACTCTGGTCCACGAATCTTCTGTAGTAACTTTAGAGAATCTATAGGTAGTATACCCTTATCCCACAAAGAACCATTAAATGTCTGGTAGGCTCCCCTCTCTTTTGCAAGCTCCACTGATCCTGAGATAGCATAATAAGAAATGAGTTCCTGAGCATAGTCTGAAAAGGCAACGGCCTCATTCGAAGAATACGGGATTCTCATCATATACAAAACATCTTGAAATCCCATCAACCCAACTCCTATGGGCCTATGACGACGATTTGATTCCGCTGCTTTTGAAACTGAGTAATAATTTATGTCAAGAACATTATCAAGCATTCGTATAGCTGTTCTTACGGTCTTCTGCAAAGAGGGTAAATCAAGAACATACTTGCCGGTAATCTGATCATTAACCATATGTGCAACAAGATTAACTGATCCTAAATTACAAACAGCAATTTCATTTTCGGAAGTATTAAGAGTAATCTCTGTACACAAATTAGATGATCTTACAACCCCAACATGTTGCTGAGGGGACCTAATATTGCATGGATCCTTGAAGGTAATCCAGGGATGCCCTGTTTCAAACAGCATAGTAAGCATCTTGCGCCACAGTTGAGATGCAGAAACTACTCGTCCCAGTTTAATTCGTCCATCGTTAAACATCTCCTCATAGGCCAAATAGGCCTTTTCAAATTCCGGTCCAAATAATTCATGGAGATCCGGTACATCTGATGGAGAAAATAACGTCCAATTCTGGTCCAACAAGACACGATTCATAAATAGATCTGGAATCCACGCAGCAGTATTCATATCATGAGTACGTCTGCGTTCATCACCAGTATTTTTCCTTAATTCTAAAAATTCCTCTATATCAAGGTGCCATAGCTCCAAATATGAACACAGTGCACCCTTACGCTTACCGCCCTGATTAACAGCAACAGCGGTATCATTAGCAACCTTAAGAAATGGCACTACACCTTGAGAATGGCCATTCGTGCCTCTAATGTAACTTCCCAATGCACGAACAGAAGTCCAATCGTTACCCAGACCACCAGAAAATTTTGATAGCAGAGCGTTTTCCTTAATAGCTTCGTATATGGAAGCCAAATCATCAGGAACCGTGGATATAAAGCATGAAGACAATTGAGGACAACGAGTGCCTGAATTAAATAAAGTTGGAGTTGAGCTCATAAATCTGAACGTAGAAAGCACATTGTAAAACTCTATGGCTTTCTTAGTCCTTACAGTCTTGTCTTCAGCCAAAGATAGTCCCATAGCAACACGCATAAAGAAAATCTGAGGTAATTCAATACGACTATTATAACGATGCAAAAAATAGCGATCGTATAAAATCTGCAATCCTAAGTATTGAAACAACATATCACGATTAAAATCTATGGCCCCAGCTAATTCACATTGATCAAAGTCAGCCATGCGCTGATCCAATAACCCCATTGAAAATGCGTCATTAATATACTTAGGGAAATATTCTACGTATCTATGACTCATGTCTTCGTGGGAAACATCCTCCCCGAACACTTCCCTACGAATTGAAGAAAGCAAAAGTCTAGCAGCTAAAAAAGAGTAATCTGGGTCCTTCTCAATTAAAACCCTAGCAGCTAAAATTAAGGACTTTGCTACTTCGTCCTCGGTAATACCTTCATAGAAATTACGATAGGTCTCATCTACTATCCTCTCAGGATCAACACAAGACAAGCCGCTACATGATGCAGTTACTTTGAGTACTAGTTCTTTTCTGTCTATAGGCACACGACGACCATCGTTAAGGGTCATGTGAACTACTTTCTCTACTGGGTCTGTATCACTCTGTGTGCCTCGCCTACGTTCCTGTTTGTGTTTTTCACGATACAATATGTATGCGCGAACAACATCGTATTGCCCATTTTGCATTAACACTAACTCTACTTGATCCTGAATCGACTCTATATGTATTGATCCCCCATCAGGTAATCGAGATGTAACAACTGAAAAAACCTGATCTGTCATTTGGTTAACAAGATCACGAGTCCTTTCTGAAGTAGCGCTTTGTGGACCCTCAACAGAAACAAAAGCCTTTGTCATGGCTGCAGCTATTTTGCGAGAATCAAATGGAACGATAGAACCATTCCTGCGGATAACCGAATATAAATCTCTACAGGTACTTACCGCACCATCTCGCACCAACCCAGTCACTCCTGTTTCCAAAATTTGCATGCTAATGTCTCCCCACCACGCTCAAACACAACCAGACAAAACAAATACTCTTAAGAAAATAAACTAATAAGCACGTCAATACAGTACTTACCCACATGTAATTAACATGATATACACAATATATAGTGTATGAAGCAAGATAATACCACAAATTATAGTATCTATAAAAATAACTACTGCTTACTGTATGATTACCTCGCTCACTTTAATTATCCTTGAAAACGATCAAAATGAACCCGGATGAAATTATAAATAAACTTAGATCAATACTTGGAAGCACGGGAACAGTAATTACCGATAAGCATAAATCCTCAGATTACCTGACCGACTGGAGGGGACAAATAACAGGGCAAACTTTAGCAATAGTGGAACCGCAAAAGGTACCTGATATACAGAGTGTGGTAAAGCTATGCTTGGAACAGAATATAGCTATTACTCCGCAAGGAGGAAATACTGGTGGGTGCGGTGGCTGCATACCAAACTTCACAAAAGGATTAAATATAGTTCTTTCTCTTCGTCAGCTCAACAAAATCCTGGACTACGACCCAGTAGGACAAACATTAACACTTGAAAGTGGCTGCACTTTGGATAAGGTTCAAAACCTTGTAAAGCAAGATCGGCTTTACTTTCCAGTTTCTCTCGCATCATCTGATCAATGTACTATAGGAGGCAACCTAGCTACTAATGCTGGGGGATGTTGCGTAATACAAAACGGCATGACCAGGGACAATGTGCTGGGTATAGAAGTCGTACTGGGAAACAGTGAACTGTATTCAGATTTAAGAAAACTTAGAAAAAATAATGATGGGTATGACATAAAAAACATTTTCATAGGATCAGAAGGTACTTTAGGAATAATAACAGCTGCGGTATTGAAGCTAAGATACATGCCATCTGATTACATAAGCGCAGTAATAGGATTGCCTGATCTAAGCTCTGCCATAAAACTTATACACGACCTTAGAAGACATTTGGAACGAAACATTGAGGCTGCTGAGATATTTTCTCATAAATGCTGGGAATTAGTTAATGACATATACGAACAATACAAACTAGACGTAATTACATCTAACTGGTACATGATAGTTGACATCGGCATACACCATGACTCTCAAAAATTTGTATATCACGACATTCTAAAAAGCGCCCTAGATAGGTTTGTAGGAAAATCCTACTCTATTAACCTCACCAGCGAGGGCCGCAGCCAAGCATGGAAAATACGTAATAGCATTCCCTTAGCAGAAAAAAAGTACCAAAATAAAATAATGAGAAACGACATATCGCTACCATTATCGTCGTGGGTACAGTTCTATGGTGATGTCCAAAAATTAGTAGAGCAATACAGACACGCGTCTCTTTTTGTTTTTGGTCACATAGGCGACGGTAGCCTACACCTAAACGTGGGTTATGTACAAGAAGAAGAAAAAATAAAGGAAGGCCTGCATAGGATAGTACAACAATATCAGGGAAGCATAGCGGCAGAACACGGGGTAGGGCAAACTAAAGTCACAGATGTGGAAAAGCTACGTAGCACCTCCCACAACTCGATGATGCGTTTCATAAAAAAAGCATTCGATCCCCGAAACATACTAAATCCAGGAAAGGTAGTACCATAATATAGTACCTCCTAAGAAAAAACTGTGCTGCGAAGACATATTTTGCTACCACATAAAGTGTAAATGGAAACTCCCACGTTTTCCCTATTACCATCAGAGTCAAAATAAATATCTCCAGTCACTCCGTGATACGGTTTCCTTTTTTTATCATGTAAGTATGCTGCTATTTTTTCTGAATTAAGAGTCTGCAAAGACCTAATAGCGTCGGCAACTAACATTGTAGCATCATAAGTATATGGGGAATACAAAAATGGTTCATGGCCGGTAAAGCTCTTGAAACGTTTTATAAAGCCTGCGGCACCAGGCAATTTTGACAAGTCATAGCCATTGGTAGAGCAATAAAATGGTGCTGCTACTTTTTTTACCTGCTCAATAAAAGAGTCCATACAAGACATATCCCCAGTAATAAAAGGAATTGATAGTCCCAGCTGGCGCATTTGCCTCAACAACGGAGTGCTTTGTGCATTAGTTCCACCGAAAAAAACAGCATCGGGATGAAGCAACTTAATCTTAGCCAACAAAGCTCCAAAATCAGTGGTGTAAGAGTCAACATAGTACCTGCTCAGTACGGCACCCTTAGGTGAGCTTTCTTTAGCAATTTTTACAAAAACATCAGCTAAACCCTGGCCGTAGGCAGTTTGATCATCAATTACCACTATGCGCTTAAGGTGCAAATCCTTAACTGCAAATGATGACACTGCCTTACCCTGCTGGTAATCAGCAGCCATAATACGAAATGCCGTCTTAAATCCCTGCCTAGTGTATCTAATATTGGAAGACACTGTAATCTGAGTAATATTGTGGCGAGCATATATTGATGAAGCAGGTAATGTTGCGCCAGAGTTTAGGTGTCCAATGATGGAAACGGCACCAGAATCCACTATGCGCTGAGCAGCTTCGGTTGCTTGGCGAGGATCATCCATATCATTTAGTGATACTAACTCAAACTTCAACTTGCGCCCGTTCAAAGTTCTATTTTGTTGATTCAACTCATGTACAGCCAGGGCCACTCCGTCTTCACAATCTTTACCCAAGTGAGCCACACCTCCAGTAAGGGGGGAAACTTGACCAATTTTTACAATAATTGGTTTCTTGAGAGATTCAGTACTATCCTTATCCCAGAAACAACCGGAAAAAAGTAAAGACAAATTAAGCAATGAAACTAGTACAAAAAGTCGCTTCATGGAATACAATCCTGATAACATGACCATTAATTCAAAAGTGGAGTCCATCATATGACCCACCACACGGAACCACCAGAAAAAATATCAATTGACCCCAATAAAAAAGAAATAGAGTTGTCATACACTAATAACACCTATCACTTGTCATTTGAGTTCCTGCGTACACATGCCCCATCAGCGGAAATAAGAAACCCAATAACCGGCAAATTCAACTTTATACCTAACAAAAAAAACGTTCAGGTAACCAGCGTAGAGCTGGTGGGAAATTATGCTATACGGATAATATTTAGTGACGGATACCATAACGGCATATTTTCCTGGGAGTACATACAGTGGCTCATAACAAACCGTGACGATCTGTGGAAGGATTACCAAGAAAAATTAGGCTCCGTCCCTAACAAGAACCCCCAATAACTTAAGTGGTGGTAAGTTAGACCCTACAACTATGGACAGTATAGCAACTAATACTCCTATAAGAGTAGAGGGCATTTCCAAATCAGCAAAAAAGAACTTCGCAATTATCCAGGATAATAATCCCAGAGCAACAGAGAAAAACGAGCCCTGGCTATTAGCTTTCTTCCAGAAGAAAGCAGCAAGCAGTGGTACAGCTGCAGCAACAGATGTAACACTATAGGAATCAACTATGATACTGTAGATTGACTTTTTATCCATAAGAGTAACAAAGAGCTGAAGCGTGGCTAACAAAAAAATGCAGGACCTAGAAATAAACAGGACTTGGCTATCAGTAAGATCTGGCCTTAGCCTACAAAAAACATTTTTAGAGATAGTAGTAGCAGGAGCAAGAAGAGCGGTACCTCCTCCACTTAACAATCCGGCGAACAAAGCTCCAAAAAACGCTGCTTGGAACACTATAGAAGTTTGTGACAATATAAATTCCGGCAATATCAATTGGCTATCAAGTTTCATGTAGTGGGATATTATTCCGGGCGCCAAAAGTGTTGCTGAGAAAGCAATCAACATGGGAACATTAGACATTAGCACATAAATTATCCCCATAATCCCAAAAGATCTGGAGGCTATCTTTTCGTTACTACATGCAGCGATACGTTGAAACAGGTCTTGCTGAGGAATGAGTCCTATAAAAAGGCCTATAAAATCAGACAACTGAAGAAGCAATTTAGACGGTGAGTGATCTGGGAAAAAAACGTATTTACCCTGATCCAAGGCATGGCCAATAAGAACGCCTAATCCTCCTACCTGGTGGGAAAAGTTGAATAACAAGAACAACAACCCAGAGATTATAACGACAAATTGCAAACAATCAGCCAGTGCCAGCGACCACATACCACCACGAATGGCATAAAGACAAATCATGGCAGCAGAAAGTGTATTAGCTAAAGGAATCCCCATATTTCTACCGGACAAAACATCTAAAACTAAACCCATAGATGTTATTACCCCTGCAATCCAACCCAAGTAAGATATGACAATGACAAAAGAACTCATAGCTTCCACGGTGGTATTGTACCTCTCACGGTACAAATCCCCTATCGTGTATACTTTGGAACGAAAAATAAGCCGTGCAACACTCATTGCTAAAAAAACACAACAAGCTGTAGATGCATATGGATCGGCGATAACACCCGATGTGCCAGTAGAAATAAAAACCGCAGGGGCAGCTAGCATTGATGAGGCACCAAACCATGAAGCAAAAGTTGTAGCAACTGCGGTTGGTAAATTGTACTTGCCGCTAGCATGCATGTAATCAGCTAGATTTTTCACGCGTCTAGAAGCCCAAATACTTACGGACATAACTATGGAAATATATACAAAAATCAACAATAGAATCACAGCAACCTCCACAACTGATAAAGCTCACTTCGCCACTTGATAAAACCCACAGTGGTGGCTATCCTTGGCAATTGGTAGACCTTAGGATACAACGTAAAATGGGTGAGAAGCACTACTTCGGCTTCAGGGAAGTTACAAAAGAAGAAAAGACAGAAGAGGTAAGAAGAGTTTTTCAAAGCGTCTCGCCAAAGTATGACCTTATGAACGACGTAATGTCATTAGGCATACACCGCTTATGGAAAAGAATAGCAGTTTGTATGGGCAACGTCCATCCACCAAAAGCAAAAATACTTGACGTAGCATCAGGAAGTGGTGACCTAGCTTTACTCTGGTCTCAGAGATCGTCTAATGTAATTGCTACAGACATAAACAGAAGTATGTTGGATACTGCGAAGGCTCGCCTTACTGACAATGGTAAGCTTATACCGTTGGTACAGTGTGATGGAGAACAGTTGCCATTCAAAGATCGTTATTTTGACGTAGTAAGTTGCGGCTTTGGTGTTAGAAATATGTCGAACAAGGACCTTTTTTTCAGGGAATCTCGTAGGGTGCTAGTACGCGGCGGCAGAATTATTATTCTAGAATTTTCTACACCTAAGTCTCTCATTAAGCCTATATACGATTTTTACTCCTGGAAAATCATTCCTTTTCTAGGGGAAAAAATAGCTCACGATCGACATAGCTATCAATATCTTGTTGAATCCATACGTATGCATCCATCACAAGAAGAGCTAACGAACATGATTCATAACGCTGGATTCAGTAACGTTTGCTACCATAACCTTATGGGTGGTATTGTGGCAATACATGTAGGCATAAAATAGATATTGTCTTTAAAATTAGCCATGATACTTATTTCCATAGTCGAGCGCCTGGTTGTAGAAACAATTAATGCAAGTCTTCGTAAAGACAAGGCTCTGCGCTCTTATCTGCATAGACACGACAACAAGATCATAAAATTATCATGGAAAGCACAGTCATGGCAGTACAAAATAGTACATGGTCAGTTAATTGCTTATCCTCAAGAAAAAAAATACAACCTAAAAATTATCATACCGGATAAAATATTTTTTGAGCTTTCCACAGATGCAGAAAACTTTAGTCGCAAAATTGTTATTGAGGGAGAAACATTCCTTGCTCAAGATATTCACTTTGTTGCAAAAAACATCTCAATTCCGCTAGAGGAACAACTGTACGACAAAATTGGTCCGACAGCATCGAGTATCGTGATGAAGGTAATATCAGTAATAGCTGATGAGGGTTCTTATTTTGCCAGAAATCTTGTTGATACGATTGTTGGCTATGGAACACGTCATGGAGTACCAGAAAATGTTTGGCAAGAAACATTGGATAGGGCGCGTCTGTTATCAGACAAGATAGATGACATAGATGCCAGGCTAGACAAGCTATTAGATAAAATAAGACGGTCATCCTCATGATGGCTCTATTCAGGATAGTTCGTGTAATTTGGGTATTTTACAAATTTGGAGTTTTTGAAATTCTTGCAGGAACGCGGTCCAAGAAAGCAATGCAGTACAAGTCTGCATCTAAAAGAAGGTGGTTATCTTTCTTTTCTTATACTAAATCTCATGCAGAGCCATATGGAGAAAGGTTACGTAAGGCCCTAATCATTCTAGGACCAATATTTATCAAGTTTGGCCAGCTTATATCAACACGAAGGGACATGCTCAATGACGAAATCATTAGGGAATTATCTTTACTTCAGGATAAGGTGCCTCCCTTTTCAGAGGAAGAAGTAAAAAAAACACTGGCATGTGAATTTGAAGAAACTGTAGGTAGCATTTTTTCCAATTTTTCTTTTACTGCAGTTGCAAGTGCTTCCATTGCACAAGTGCACAAAGCAAGTCTTATGGACGGCACAGAGGTCGCAGTAAAAATTATTCGTCCTGGGATAAGGAAAAGGGTTGATAACGACATTAGGTTATTACGCTCTCTTGCGACCCTTGTTAATATTTTTTACAAGGATAGTAAGCGCCTGAGGATGCATGAACTAGTAGATGAGTTTGCCAGAGCAATTAACAATGAGACGGACCTAATGAATGAAGCTGCAAATGCAGTACAATTTCACCGCTTGTTTTACAACTCACGTAAATTGTTTGTGCCAAAAATATATTGGTCTTATTGCACGTCTTCCATAATTGTAATGGATTGGGTAGATGGAATTCCAATAGGAAACAAAACTTCTTTAGTAAAACAGGGCATAGATATTAGAAAACTAGCCATTACGGGGGTAGAAATTTTCTTCACGCAGGTTTTTCGGGACGGTTTTTTTCATGCTGATATGCATCCGGGAAATATTTTTGTTCTCCACGATGGAAAGTATGCGTCAGTTGATTTTGGAATAGTTGGCACTCTTTCTGATATTGACAAAAATTATTTAGCTGAGAATTTTATTGCTTTTTTGAACCGTGATTACAAGCGTGTAGCGATGGCTCACATAGAAGCTGGATGGGCTCCTCCGAATACTCGGGTAGATCTTTTTGAAACAGCCATACGTACTGTTTGTGAGCCGATATTTGATCGACCGATTAAGGATATTTCGTTTGGAAAACTTTTAGCGCGACTGTTTCATACTTCTAGGGAATTCAATGTAACAATTCAGCCGCAACTTCTACTTTTGCAAAAAACATTATTTAATATAGAAGGATTAGGACGAGAGTTGGATCCTAATTTAGACTTGTGGAAGACCGGAAAGCCGTACTTAGAAAAATGGATGTCAGAGCAAGTAGGGCTAAGGGCTTTGTGTAAAAATATAAGGAAAGAGGGAATAAAGTGGGCTAAGCTCGTACCACAGCTACCCAGGTTACTGCATGGGTACTTATTATTGGATGCAGAAAAACAGTCTCCTGTTAAAATTAGGTCCAAAGTAGTGCCGATGATTGTTTTAAATTTATCACTTTCGGCTAACATAATTCTAATTATGTACCTAATACTAAGGTAAACACGTAGGAAAAAGTACCACTGTATGTAAACAATATAGATGATATAATCTTCGGTTGCTTTGAGTCATTATTGTTATTGTATCGGTACGTGACGAGGTAGGGGGTATAGTATGGACTTAGGTCTTTCTCTTGTAGATTCCACATATATATCTAGCGATATACGCGGATACATAAAAAGGGTTATGAACTACCCTCTGCTGTCGGAGGAAGAAGAGCGTGAGTGTGCATACAGCCTCCGTCTAAACAACGATTTGCAATCTGCGCAGAGATTGATACTTTCTCATTTACGTCTTGTTGTGTCCATATCTAAGGAGTATTCTGGATACTCCTTGCCTCAGGCTGATTTAATTCAGGAGGGTTCGATCGGTTTGATGCATGCTGTTAAGCGATTTGATCCTGATAGAGGGGTTCGCTTAGTGACCTTCGCCACTTACTGGATAAAAGCCTTTATCAACAACTATGTGATAAAAAATTGGCGCTTGGTTAAGGTTGCTACTACTAAAGCTCAGCGTAAGCTTTTTTTCAACTTGAAAAAATTTAAGAAGTCTTTGTCTCCTGTGACCCAGGATGAAGCTGAGGAGATAGCTAGAGTTTTGGGGGTAAAAAAGTCGGAGGTAATCGAGGCTGATTCTCGCATGAGCTGTCCGGACCTATCCTTAGACCAGGAGTTATCCAATGATGGTGGCGGACAATCTGTGTGTTGGGCTGACGTTATAAGGGACGAGCGTGAGGGACCCTGTGAGCGTCTTGAGTCATCTAGATCTGTTGTTGGCAGAACCTCCAAGATAGAGGAGGCTTTGCGTAGCTTGGATGATGACAGAGCCAGATACATAATTACTGCCAGATGGCTTAAGGAAGGAAAGCCTGCCACTTTGCAATCCATAGCCAATGAGCTTGGATTGTCAGCTGAGAGGGTCAGGCAAATCGAGTCTAGATCGTTAAGCAAAATGCGCAGCTACCTGGAAAGCGCAGCGTAGCCGCTTCGCACTTTTTAGAGTCCTGCCAAAATTTTTCTTATATCCCCTATGATTTTATCTGGTGCTATTTGTCCATTTTTTACAAGCAACCTGAGCCCGAGCTTTTTGTCGTACACGTAGCTCACTGCGGTATGGTCTATGGTTCGCGGCATTACCATCATATTGTGGTTGTTGTGGCTCATCATCCTGTGATTAGTATTAGTTAGCTCTTTTTTCCTCATAGGCATACTGTCAAAATAAATATGAAACTCCTTTGCGACCTTGTGTATCTCTGGCAGTGAGCCATACAAAGCATCGAAATTACTTTCTCCAAAGGAGGTAATATATTTCTTCAAGACACTGGGGCTATCGCGCTCTGGGTCTACCGTAACAAACAGAAGCTGCAACTGAGATGAATCTTTACCCAAGGCATGAAACACTGCCTTCCACTCTGACATAGCAACTGGGCATTCTGACTGACAACCGGTAAAACCAAAATATACAATAAGAACTTTTCCCAGATAATCGGATAAATGAACCATATTTCCTGTACGCACAGAGCGCAAAGAAAGTTCTTTTGCAAAATTAGCCCCAGTCACATCAACTGAATTAAATTCCGCTTTACGTGACACATTAGAAGCGTGAACATCTCTGTCACCGCCGAAAGAACAAGCACTCAGTAACAGCGGCATTACAATAGTAAATAAAATAATCTTCCGATTACCCATATTAATTCTCACATTCTAGTCCAATAGAATAGCCAATAATGATCTAATAACATAAATAAAAAAAGCAAAAATAGATACAAGATAGAGTAAAAAAAGACTGACCGTGCCTTATGATCAGAATAGTCCTTCCATAGAGATAAAGTAATCTTTATAAAGTAGGAGCCTAAGATAACTGCACCGAAGAAGTAAAACTCTCCTGACAGGGCAACTAAGCATGGTAAAAACGAAGCAGCCGTTAACAAAACTACGTAAAGCACTATGCTTCTTAGTGTTCCTTCTACACCGTGAGTAACTGGCAGCATCGGAAAACCTACAGTTGCATATTCTTCTCTACGGTACAAAGATAATGACCAGAAATGGGGCGGTGTCCACAAAAAAATAATCAGGAATAGAATCCATGGATGAACAGTCAAACTACCGGACATAGCGGCCCAACCCAATACGGGGGGCATGGAACCTGAAGCTCCTCCTATAACTATATTCTGCGGAGTAATTGGCTTCAAAATTATGGTGTATAAAAAAGCGTATCCTATGAATGTTAATAAGGTTAGGATGAGGGTCAAATCGTTCACAAAAAAGTGAAGAACTGCCGCCCCCAATAGACCAACTATTATTGAGAATACCATTGCTTCGATGGGATTCAAGAGAGACTTAGGTAGTGGTCTATTACGAGTACGCTTCATAAGCGCATCAATCTTATACTCAACCAAGCAATTTATAACTGCTGCTGCAGCGGCAACCAGCCATATTCCCAAGACTGCCTCTACTACCTTGAGCCAATGTATTGAGGAACCTGCTGGGATAGATAAAAACATACCTATGGCAGCGCAAAACACTATCAAAAATAAGACGTTTGGCTTCGTCAATTTCCAAAATGAAGTAAGCCTAGTCCAAACGCCAGCACCCACAGGTAGTTCGGTAGATACCATAAAGTTAATTACTCACATCACGGCTAGAGTAAAAAATTAGATAATTGGCTATCAACAATGAAGCCAACAACATTGCTGCACAAACCGTATGGGAAACGGCAACAAACTTAGGTAAATGAAAAATTATGTTACTTATACCAAAAATGATTTGCAAAAAAACCAGTATAGTCATAGCAACAGAAACCAGAATATATCTTTTCATATACAGTTTAACAGACAAAAACAGTACTCCTGCGGTAACGAACATAGCCCACAAACGATGTAACCACAAGACTGTCACTTGTGCTACTGGTGGAATTATCATAAGAGCGGGATATGGTTCCAAAGAAAAAGCCAAGGCAAAATTCATATTTGGGACCAGCTTACCATTGCATCTAAGCAAACTCTCACAAGATAACCCGGCATAGTTTGTACTAACCCAACCACCCAAGAGTATCTGCAAGGCAAGCATTAATAGTACGGTAATAGAAAGCAATCGTACGGGTAAGGATACAGTCGATCCCTTGTGTATATTAGAGACCCGACAAAACATCCATATGGCAAGACAAAAAGTAAGTATTCCGCCCATAAGATGGGTGGTGACTATGATTGGCCATAACTTTAATGTAACTGTCCACATACCAAACAATCCCTGAGAAATAACTAGCAATAGTAAGCAAGTTACCCAGGAACGTTCTCTGGACAAACGTTTATCTATGGAGGAGTAGAAAAAAGTCAGAAAAAACATAGTAACAATTAACAGACCTAACAAAGATACAACATAGCGATGGATCATTTCCCTTGAGGCCAAGCCATAAAAAAACGCAGTCCCATATCTTTTTTCAGCACTTAGAACTTCATTAACTGTTTTAGGAACCCAAAAATGTCCATAGCAACCAGGCCAATCGGGGCAACCCAAACCTGCATTTGACAGCCTAACGTACGATCCCAAAAAAATTCCGGCTACAGATAGCACTATGATTGCCGACAAAAGGCGCTTATACAGCAAAAACACATTTGCTCCAAAATTAATAAAATTTCATTATTTTATCCAAATCTTCCATGAGAAGACGAGGATCCGGATGCGAGGGCCAAGACATTACGACGAAACCGGATGGATCCACAAGATATATTCCTCTGGATACATGGAAGTTATCGAACTCAGAGCTCCTCAAGTTAATATTTTGAACACCTTTGTATAAATCACTGTCATGTGGCCACACAATAGGCTTAACAGAAAAAACCACTCTATCCAAATTTAGGGACTTTTGTCCCATGCCCAAGCGCATCTGACGAAGCAGGAACAGCTGATGGCTACACAAGCTATCGCAGTTCTTATCGACCAACATACACAAGCGCCAAGAACCGTCCTTAGAAAAATTAATTTGCTGTAATGGGGGATGCAGTAAATTTCCGTAATTAGAAAGATTACTAGTAGTATGCGAGTAAAAAGACCACACTGCTACCAAAAAAGCGGGAAAAAAAGATAGCAGCAACAAAAGCATCTTGATCTTTTGTTTAAGAGGACCTTTTGTGGATGTAGATAAAAAATCTATACGCATATACGATATAAAAAAACAAAGAGCAGGCCATAAACGTCAACCACTGATAAACGTACCCCAAATGTCTCTCAGGATATATACCCTGTAGTCGTTGATCATTTGCACGAAGACAGTGGTTATCAGGAGTTGATGGTGTAACAATATGCCATGCATCTACAGATTTGGATAAGTGTTTTGACAAAAAAGAGTCATCTAACCTAGATATTACTCTTCCTCCCTGAGAGATACTAGTACGAAAAAACCATCGTTTCGGAGGAAATTTGCGAGCTACACCATAGACACGGTGACTAGCGGGCAGTTTGTTAGAGATGGCGGCTAAGCATTTTTGTGTAGGCTTAGAAAATGCATCATCCTTAGGCAGCCACCCCATATTTATTAGAATAGCATGACCAGTACCGCTGACAATGAAAGGTACCATAAAAGTGTATCCATGTTGTGTTCCAAGAGAAGGATCGTCTACAAAAAACCACTTCTCAGGCAAGTAATATCCACTAACCATTACCGAAGTAAACTCCATATCTCTGGCAGACAGGCTATTATAATTTGGCAAAGTTAGCGTTGGGGTTTTGTAGTGACTACTAATCCTATGCAAGATCATTTTTTTGTACTGATATCTGTAATTTTGCCAAATAGCAGCACTAGCGAACAGTGACACTGCCACCACCATCAGCGTAGTAATAAAAAAAAAGTCTCGCCAAGACTTATTTTGAGTAGACATAAGCGCCCAAAAGTTCACTGAAATTGCTGAAAAAACAGAACTTGTGTAGAATATTTGTGCATAATCATAGGGAAACAAACATGAGATTGATAATAATTGCCATAATGGTATCCATTGTAGGATCACTTGGATCAGCAATATTCCAGTTATTTAGGAGAGAAAAATCCAAGAAGTTCATATACATACTAGCTACAAGGATGATTCTCTCTATTTCCCTTTTTACGGCACTAATTGTAATGTATAAAATGGGCATAATCAGAGAGAGTATAAAGTAACAGTAACGTCACAGCCAGTATACGGACACGAAAAGCATAAGCCATACCACATCTACAAAGTGCCAATACCAAGCTATCGCCTCGAAAGAAAAGTGATTCTTAACTGTCAGATGCCCCTTCATCATCCTGAACCAAACAACTATCAGCATTATGCAGCCGATGCTAACATGAAACCCGTGAAAGCCGGTCAAAAAATAAAACAGGGAGCCATACACCCCTGATGACAGAAGAAGACCGGAGTGATCAACGGCGTGATAGTACTCAATTGCCTGTGCGGTAACAAACACCAGGCCTAGTATAATTGTTAGGGCTAACCAAAAAAGTGCAAACCTTCTATTTTCGTCATATATAGCATTATGAGACAAAGTTAAGGTAACGCCAGACGCCAAAAGTACGGCGGTATTTATGGCAGGAATACCAAAAGCTGACACTGGGGAAAAAGAAGGGATATAATTTGTGGCCCCAACCAATGGCCAATGAGAAGTAAATTCAGTTCCATACCATTTCCAAAGGTACTCCTCTGCCTCTGCAGTACCTAAGTCCCCTAGCCCTACAAGTCTCACATAAAAAAGGGCCATGAAAAGCGCCAGAAAAAACATAACTTCCGAGAATATGAACCACCATACACCCCAACGAAATGAAGCGGCAACCCTGGAACTATTAAGTCCTTGCAAGCCCTCTCTTATCACATCAGCAAACCACAACCACGTCATTGTGATTATCATAAATAATCCGACTAAAGCAAAAGGCAAGCCCCATGGCATGTTGTTTAGCAAGAAAGTGGCCCCGAGTGCCATAAACAACAGGGCAAATGTACCCAAGATAGTATTAACAGACTTATCAGGAACGTAATAATATGGCTGCTGGGACGGTTTCACAGATGACGACATCACATACTCCTCAATTCGTTCTTTTTGATACCACTAACGCCAAAAAAAGTGTAAGACAAAGTAATGACTTTAGCTGATTCGGGAAGCTTAGGGTCAATAACGAAAACAACAGGCACCGTTAGTTTCTCGTGTCCATGCAATGTTTGCTGGGTAAAGCAAAAACATTGTAGCTTCAAAAAATACCTTTGGGCATAGTCAGGTCCATAGCTAGGTATAGCTTGTCCTGTAACATCATGATCGGTCACATTCTCAATTTCATAAAACACATTTCTTATTTCCCCAGGGTGAACGTATATGTAGCGCTGCATGGGCCTAAATCTCCACGGCAACTTATTAGTATTTGAGTCAAATTCGATACGAATAGTGCGGTTCTTATCGATAGCAAGATTTCGCACAACATCAGCCCTATCTACGTCATTTAACCTGGCAACACGGCAAATGGTACGGTAAATAGGAACTAGAGCGTAAGAAAAACCTGACATAGCAACAACAACTACCAAAAGACGCCTGAGAAGTAAAAGATTGCGCCTCCTAAGACGTCCAACCTGGTGAGAGTCAGGCATTAAAATTCCTCGTAATACTCCTCAGGAATAGCGGGTGGTTCAATAAAAGAATGGTATTCTGCCGGACAATCCAACAATAGCCACTCCAAACTTTTAGCACCATCCCAGGGACAAGCAGGAGACTTACGGCCACATTTAGCAGAATATGCCATATTTATAAAAAAAATAATCTGGCCAAAACCAAAAAAGAACGACCCCACAGACGATACCACATTAAAGTCCGTAAACATGGGATTATAGTCTGGGTAATGTCTCGGCATCCCTGCCAACCCCAGGAAATGCATTGGGAAAAAAGTCACGTTAAATGAAATCACGGACAACCAGAAGTGCACTTTAGCCCAAAATTCGTTGTACATACGCCCAAACCACTTAGGAAACCAAAAGTAGCTACCACCAAATATGGCGAACAAAGCCCCAGAGACCAAAACGTAATGAAAATGTGCAATGACATAGTAGGTATTGTGCACTTGCACATCCACAGGGGTATTAGCTAGCACTATTCCAGAAAAACCACCTATAACAAACAAGCCGATAAAGCCTATAGCAAACAACATTGGCGCTTCAAAGGTCAAACTTCCACCCCACATAGTCATAATCCAGTTAAAAACTTTTACCCCTGTAGGAACGGCGATGATCATGGTGGCATACATAAAAAACAACTGCCCAGCAGCTGGCATACCCACAGTAAACATGTGGTGTGCCCATACTAAAAAAGACTGAATGGCAATTGCCATAGTGGCAACTACCATTGACTTATATCCAAACAGGGGTTTTCTGGAAAAAGCTGGAATGATCTGTGAAACAATACCAAAAGCTGGAAGAGCGATAATGTATACCTCTGGATGACCAAAAAACCAGAAGATATGCTGATATAAGACTGGATCACCACCACCTGCTGCATTGAAGAAAGAAGTGCCAAAATGGCGATCAAACAACAGCATAGTTACGGCTCCCGCCAAAACTGGAATAACCGCAACCAAAAGATATGCTGTAACCAGCATAGTCCAAGCAAACATAGGCATTTGCATCATAGACATGCCGGGAGCGCGCATATTCAAAATAGTAACAATTATGTTAATTGACCCCAAAATGGATGATATGCCGAGTATATGAACAGCGAAGATAACCATATCCATGCCTGGACCCATTTGCACAGACAGTGGTGGATACATAGTCCAACCTGTAGCGGGAGCACCGCCGTGTACAAAAAATGACAAGACAAGCAATATAGCAGCAGGTATTAACAGCCAAAAAGACCAGTTATTTAATCTAGCAAAGGCCATATCAGATGCTCCCAGCATCATTGGCAAATTAAAGTTTGCAAAGCCGGTAAAAGCTGGCATGACAGCAGCAAAAATCATCACTAAACCATGCATTGTAACCAATTGGTTATACAGATCTGGACGAAGCAAGCGCAGGCCAGGGCTCAGTAATTCATAGCGCACTAACATGACAAAAGCACCACCAACAAAGAACATAATTAGGGCGAATATAAGGTACATGAGACCAATATCTTTGTGATTAGTCGTCGTCAACCAACGAAAAATCCCCCCTTTAGGAGCATGATGACCTGCACTATCAGTATATGAAACAACAACAGACGACATACAACCTCCAATCAAGCACCTTTCAAACGTACAGCGTGCACATCTGAAGGCTGAACTAAATCACCTGTGTGATTACCCCAGGAATTACGCTCGTAAGTAACCACAGACGCAATCTCAGAATCAGTTAATATGCTGCCAAAGGCTGGCATAGCCCCAGCACCAAACAAAACACGATGAATATGAGTAGAAACTGGACCAGATACGATTGGGCTGCCATCTAGAGGAGGAAAGACTCCAGCAACGCCCTTGCCATCCTCGTGATGACAAGCTGCGCAAGTTTGGTACATATCTTTACCCTTAGCCATCAGCTCATCCTTTGTATACTTCTTATTTGGATCTTCCTTGGGATTCATTGCTTCCATAGTTTTCTTTACCCAAGAATCATAATCAGATTGGCCAACTGCTTGAACCACTATAGGCATAAAAGCGTGGTTACGACCGCACAAAACAGCGCACCCGCCCCTATATACACCTTCTTGATCAATTTCAAACCAAGCGTCACGCAAAAGACCTGGGATAGCATCCTGTTTAACACCTAAAGCAGGAACATACCAAGCATGTACTACATCAGCTGACGTAGTTAGAACTCTTATCTTCCTGTGAACGGGAACAACAAGCGGATGATTAACTTCTAGAAGATAATTTGGGTTAAGCGGAGCATTATTTAAAACCTGATCATAAGGTGTAGACAAAGTAGAAATATAAGATATACCAGCACCTTGTCCAGATATGTAATCATATCCCCACTGCCACTGATAGCCAGTAATCTTCACCGTTATATCTGGATTAGAGGTGTCTCGCATATCGATAACTGTCTTAGTAGCGGCGTACGCTATATAAACAACTATCATAAATGGAATAACAGTCCATATAAACTCTAATGTAGAGCTGTGCTTAAAACGGGACGGCTCATGCCCACGTCCACGCCTATAAGCAAAAATAACCCAAAACAGCATCCCGAAAACTACTATGAAAATCACTAAGATTATCAACATCGACAAAACGTGCAGATGATACTGCTGATGAGAAATAGAAGTGACCGGAGTCTGAAGGTCCATATGCCAAGCACAAAAACCAGGTTTGGCAAAAATGGCTAATAAAAACCACACTAAAATGCGAGCCCAACGATTAAGCATACAAGCCCCTGCAGCGATATCGTACTTCATCGGAGCATTATACGATACCGAATAGCATTGTAAAACATCTCAACAAGATGTACGAATATGGCACATGTTACAAGCAATCTTTGATTTTTTGATGTAGTCCAGCAAAGAATCCATTACTCATTAGTATGATATCATCACCGCGCCTACACTTGGATAGAAGATTGTCCAACAGAGAGTCTATATTATCAAACACTGAAAAACGATCTTTACCTAATGCGGACAAGCTACTTCCAACATCCCACGATAAAAAGCCATTGGTGTAGCAGATAACATAATCTGCATCCATAACACTTTCAAATAGTCTATCAGACCACGCTCCCCTTCTAAAAGAGTTAGAAGATGGCTCGAAAACGACCCAAAGACGACCAGCGCACGACTCCTTGGCAGCCAAAATGGACGCCTTCATAGCCGTAGGATGGTGTGCAAAATCATCAAAAAACCTCACCCCATCCTTCTCTGCTATGTATTCTAATCGACGCTTCACACCAGGAAAAGAGGACAGTGCTTTAGCAGCTTTAGCAGGATCAACACCTATCTGTATCGACATTAAAAAAGCAGCCATAGCATTGTGACAATTATATTCACCAACGATAGAAGAAACTTGGTAATTATCACAACCAGATGGAGATTTGAAAATCAAGCTATCACCATCACGGACCCAAGACCAGGTAGTATAATTGTCGCAGCTTTTTTCAATGCTGCGACAAAAAGACACCCTATCACTCCAGCACCCCATGTTCAAGAGATCAGTAATATTGGAACAAGTTGCAGGGTAAATAACTGCACCATTACTTGGAATCGTACGCATCAAAAAGTGGTACTGCCGCATCATATCAGCAAGGTCACGAAAAATATCTGTGTGATCGTACTCCAAATTGTTTATCAACAAGATATCTGGGCGGTAGTGAATAAATTTAGAGCGTTTATCAAAAAAAGAGGTGTCGTACTCATCGGCTTCTACAACAAAAAAGGGAGAGTCACCATGATCAGCAGAATGAGGTATGCCTTTAGGAATACCTCCGATTAAAAATCCTGGATTAAGACCAGCTTCCGATAAAATCCACGTCAGCATGGTAGTGGTAGTTGTCTTACCGTGGGTACCGGCAATAGCCATAACATGACGTCCTGACAGGACGTTATCACTAAGCCATCTGGGGGCAGAAGTATACGGTAGCTTTTTGTTTAAAATTTCTTCAACAATAGGCATCCCTCGAGTCATAACATTACCTACGATGTAGAGATCAGCCCCAACACTGTCTAGCTGATCAGCATCAAAGTTATGAATCAAAGGAACATCAAGTTCATTAAGAATATCTACTACCGGAGGAAAAAAGTTTCGATCACAACCAGTAACAGTGTGCCCACATTGAACCGCCAAGCGTGCCACACCGGACATCAGCACACCTGCAATGCCTAAAATATGTACATGCACACCAACACCCTTACTGCCGCCACATTACAGCCTAAACCCAAAAACTAAGCACTAATTGCTTCCGTCAAGAACATAATTAACCACTTTCACTTCCGTCAAGGAAAGAACGCAGCCTTTCCGAGCGCGAAGGATGTCTTAACTTACGGAGTGCTTTCGCCTCAATCTGCCGTATACGCTCACGCGTTACATCAAACTGACGGCCCACTTCCTCCAAGGTATGATCAGTGGTAACTCCTATCCCAAAACGCATGCGAACAACCTTTTCTTCTCTCTCGGTAAGAGTACCCAAAATTAACTCCGTAACCTCCCTTAAGCCAGCATAAGCAGCGGCATCAGAAGGAGCCTGAGCAACGGAGTCTTCAATAAAATCACCAATGTGTGAATCTTCATCATCTCCTATAGGAGTCTCTAGAGAAATTGGTTCCTTGGAAATTTTAAGTATCTTGTGAACCTTGTCTTCAGACATCTCCATACGTTCAGCCAACAATGCAGCGTCAGGTTCTTGACCTGTTTCCTGCAAAATCTGACGTGCAATACGATTTAACTTATTAATAGTTTCAATCATATGAACCGGGATACGGATAGTCCTAGCTTGATCAGCAATGGAGCGCGTAATAGCTTGGCGAATCCACCACGTTGCATACGTAGAAAATTTGTATCCTCTACGATACTCAAACTTATCAACTGCCTTCATCAAACCTATATTGCCCTCCTGGATTAAGTCCAGGAACTGTAGGCCTCTATTCGTGTACTTCTTAGCAATAGAAATAACCAACCGCAAATTAGCCTCTGTCATTTCTTTTTTTGCACGTCTTGCTTTAGCCTCACCCATAGACATGCGTTTATTTATATCCCGAAGTTCCTGTATGGAAATACGCGATTCCTTCTCTAAAGCTATCAACCCCTTCTGGAGTTCCAAAATAACAGCCCTATTTTTCTCTATCATATGACCGTAATCTAGATTAGCAGCTTCCCTATCTACCCAAGATAGATTGACCTCATTGTCAGGGAAAGAGCTAATAAAGTGTTGTCTAGGCATGCCGCACTGATCAACACACACCATCATCATGCGTCGCTCAACTGAGCGAATATCAGACACAAGAGAACGAACTCCATCACACAACCGCTCAATAAACTTTGCGGAGAAACGCACCGAACTTAGGTATTGGGCCATCTTTTGTTGAGCATGTCCACGATCTACCAAACTGTCCTTATCATTAACTAATATATCAATCCACCGCTCAAAATCCTCCCGCATTCCCTTAAAGCGAGCAAGAGTCTTAGTCTTCATTTCTAACAGGGATTGAGCAAGATCCTCTCCAGCAGAGGATTCGCTAGAATCTGCAGAAATCAACATTTCATCTTCAGATAAATCTACCTCACTAAATTCATCCGATAGCTCAACTAAGCCATCCACAATCTCATCTATACGTACCTCTTCGAGTGCAACACGGTCTATGACAGATAAAACTTGCTCAATTGTAGCAGGACACGCAGAAATAGCCTGAATCATGGCACTAAGACCATCCTCTATGCGCTTGGCAATTTCAATTTCACCCTCACGGGTTAAAAGCTCTACAGCCCCCATCTCACGCATATACATACGAACAGGATCAGTAGTACGCCCAAACTCCACATCAACAGACTTAAGAGCTTCTTCAGCAACCTCCTCAGCCTCTTCTTCCACGACAGACGGACAAGTCATGAATAATGATTCTACATCTGGCACCTCGTCATATACCGCTATTCCCATATCATGGAACGTAGTAATAACTGACTCTATCCGCTCTGCATCTACCAAACTATCAGGAAGATGATCGTTTATTTCAGCATACGTTAAAAAACCTCTCTCTTTACCAAGAGCTATCAACTGTTTCAACCGGTAGCGACTCAACTCCAAATCTTCACCTGCTGAGCGCGACATAGCTCGCTCTATCTCCATAGCACCAGCACGCACAGACTTGAATAACTTCCTGGACTTTTTACCGGCTACATCCGAAGCCTCAGCTTCTGAATAGCCATCTACTGAAGAAACATCGGTATCAGTGTAGGACAACAAGAAATCTGAATCAGGATCGCCAATACCAGATAATTTACCTACAGCATCTCCAAGATACAGATCATCACCTACTAACAAACTAGGGTCATCACTCTCGAAAGAATCACCTATATCAGACAGGCCAGCAACACTATCGTCAAAATCACTGTCGTCAACTAAACACTCCACCTCGTCGGACACTTTGTCATCAGATAATTCCATATCATCTGATAATTGCGTATCATCTGGTAATTGTGTACTAACAGACTTTACATTAGAGACTTTTTTGGATTTACTCTTGCCACTTTTAGCAGCAGTAGATTTACTGGACTCTATAGCGGACCTTGATGATGAACGATCACCCTTAGGAGTTAGAGAAGAATCATCGCTAAATCCGGACAACGGTTCATCAGAATTTTTTCCTGAAAAAGATTTTGGCATAAGACCACCTAGGTACAGATACGATAAAGGAAAACAGACACTTCGCTCTGGTCCATTATACTCAACAAAAGAAAAAAATGCTGCTAGACATTACACTGAAATCTCACCTAGAATCACCGACACTTGATATCCTTCAATAGAGTCATAGTACTAATAAACTGTTCTTTTTCAGCTTCATTTAGTGACCTTTTGCTCATCAACTTCAAGAAATGATCATACTTTTCTTCCAAACAATTTCTCTTAAGAGCTAGGCAATACTCCTTAAAAGCCACGGCCCATTCCTCGTCACTGCGTTCAGCACTAGACAATGAAAAAACTCTAGAAAACCAAGATGACCTAGGATGGTATTTAAGGCGATCGCTAAGATTTTCAATAGAGAACTCCTTTGCTGGTAAATCTGACAGTATTAACACTAGGTCACGAAGAGCATAAAACTCTTCTGACTCTACATTCAATAATTCCCTTGGAAAATCAGAGACATTACCAGGCCTTGACAACAGCAATCTTGCCACACGTTGTGCTAAAGAGGGAACATATCTATCACCTTTATCTGCTGTCCTACGACCAGAGAAACGGGGCTTATTATGTACAGAGGCTTGCATCTCTTTGGAATTATTAACATACTTTCCCCCATCAACAACCGCATTTGAAAATATTTGAGACAAATGTGTATCCGGAATGTCTACTACAGACGATAGTTCATGTACCAAGGCCGCACGAAAAATTGGAGCGTTAATTTTTGATAAAATTGCACGTAGATCATGAACCATCAAGGCACGTCCTTCTACCGTATCCACTTTGTAGCGTAATCTCCAATCATCAATTAGAAATAAAGACAGCGGCTTTGCCTTAAAAATAATCTCTTGAAAACCCCTAGAGCCATGGCTTGCAACATATGAATCGGGATCTTCCCCCTTTGGCAACAACAAAAAATATACTTGTTTGCCATCTGGTAAAATTGATAGCGTATTTTCTGCAACACGAATAGCCGCCTTTCTGCCTGCATCATCACCATCGAAACAGTAATAAATAGTATCCGCGTAGCGAAACAGCAGTTTAGTTTGAGATAAAGTACATGCAGTTCCCAAACTAGCAACAACGTTGTTAATGCCATGCTGATTTAGTGAAAGCAGGTCCATGTAGCCCTCAACAACAATCACCGACCTTTCTTTCCTGACAAAGGATGAATTTTCATACAATCCATACAATTCGTGTCCCTTCCTAAACAAGGTAGTATCAGGAGAGTTAAGATATTTAGGTTGAACACCCTCTGTCAGAACGCGCCCACCAAAGCCGATAAAATCACCATTAAATGATCTTATGGGAAACATGATGCGATTACGAAATCGATCATACAGTCCTCCCTTAGAACTTTTGGATACTAGTCCTACTTCCTGAAGGGCAGTAAGAGAATATTGGCTTCGAAAAAAAATCCGCAGATTCTGGTATGAATTTGGGGCAAACCCCAAGTTAAACCTCTCAAGAACCTCAGATTGCAAACCTCGATTGGTTAGGTAAGATAACACCGCGTCATTAGTCAGCAATTGCTCTCTATAAAAAGACACAGCCTTGGATAACCATTCACTAAGTCCTTTATTTTTATCATTTTGCAGACTTGCAGAAATTGGAACTGTCAAGCCCACCATAGATGACAACTTGGTCACCGCTTCTGGAAAAGGCAGGCGGCTGTGGCGCATCATAAAACTAATTGCAGTACCATGGGCACCACAACCAAAACAATGATAAAACTGCTTAGCCGGACTCACTGTAAAAGAAGGAGTCTTCTCAGAGTGGAATGGACAGCAAGCAACGTAATTAGCACCAACCTTCTTTAGATCAAGATACGGACGCAATACAGAAACTATATCGAGACGATGCAAAAGCTCCCGTACAAAGTCTTCGCTGATCAATCAAGAACCTTCCTTGCTACCACCTGAAAGGCGCTTAGACAAGGCATCTTTAACGATACGAGACACCTGTCCGAGATCAGCCTTACCGATAAGCTTGGGCTTCAACTCCGACATAACTGCAGAAATGTCGCTCATTTTGGAGCAGCCTACCACAGAAAAAGCCTCTTCAACCATCTTGTACAACTCTGACTCTGACAGTGACTCCGGCAAGTAACGGGATATAATATCCATCTCAAACTGCTCCCTGTCAGCAAGCTCGATGCGACCAGCTAAGATATAACAATCCCTAGAATCTTGCCTTTTCTTCTTCTCTCTAACCAAGACGGAGATAATCATATCATCACTAAAATCCACCCTATCGTCTATGTGCTTCTGCTTAATAGCGGCCCACAAAAGACGCAACGCAGACAAAGTAGCAGCATCCCTGCTACGCATGGCCTGCTTTATGTCATCCTGGATAGAAATCTCTAGCGACATATCCCCTCCCCAGTCAGTGTGTACAAAGCCCCCAATTTATCGCGGTGGTGGCAAAGCTTGGCTACGCAAACGCTTAAAGTGCCGCTTAACGGCAGCTGCAAAACGCCTTTTCCTGACTGCAGTAGGCTTCTCATAGTACTCCCTTGACCTAAGCTCAGTCAGAACCCCAGCCTTCTCCACTGCCCTTTTGAACCGCCTAACGGCAGCCTCAAACGGCTCATTTTCCTTTACACGTACTCCTGGCATGAAAACCTTCCCTAGAAAAAAAAAACACCCCACCCTACTATATATTGGGAGCTACTCGTAACAATTGCAATGAAATACACCCACCAACACAAATGGACTAATCATGAACTCAAATCAATCTCATATCGTCCTTGGAATAGAAACTTCATGTGACGAAACAGGACTGGCCCTATACGATACACGAAAAGGGATATTAGCAGAAGTGCTGTCATCACAAATTGAAGTTCATGCAGCATATGGGGGAGTAGTCCCGGAAATTGCTTCCCGTGACCACGCAAGTAAAATTTCACCTCTATTCGGGCAGGTACTAAGTGATGCAAATATCTGCTTTGGCGATATATCTTTGATAGCATATACCAGAGGACCTGGATTAGCGGGAGCACTTATGGTGGGAGCTGCTTTTGCTCAAGGGTTAGCCTGGCATAGCAACAAACCCTTGCTTGGTATAAATCATTTAGAAGCCCACCTCCTTAGTCCAATGATGTCGATTACAGACCTCTCATTTCCTTATGTAGGCATGTTAATTTCTGGAGGTCATACACAAATTTTTCATGTAGAAGGTCTAGGAAATTATAAATTACTTGGAGAAACCAAAGATGATGCTATTGGTGAAGCCTTTGATAAAACTGCCAAATTGCTCGGATTGGGGTATCCAGGTGGCCCAGCTGTATCAAAAATGGCAAAAGAATTTTCACCTGAAGTTCATCCAATTACCTATTTACCAAAACCCATGTTACACAGTCCTGACCTAGATATGAGCTTTAGTGGAATCAAAACTGCGGTAAAAAATAGCATAAAAAAAATTGGAAAACCTCTAACCCAAGATCAAAAAATTTCCATTGCAAAATCATTTGAGGATGCGTGCACAGAAGTCGTAGTGGAAAAAATTAGAAAATCTTGTGTACAAACGGGTCTTACCAAATTTGTTATAACTGGCGGAGTAAGTGCAAATAGCAACATACGGAAAAAGGCTAGGCTTCTTGCTGAAAAAAATAAGTGGCAAGATTTCTTTCCAGACAATCACCTTTGTACAGATAACGGATCCATGATCGCTCACGCTGCAGCGCTACATTTAGTAGACGGAAAAATTAATAAATGCTCTGTCGCACCACAGCCGTTAGTTCTCCCGAGATGGCCACTAACCAACCTCAATCATGATTAATGACAGCATCCGCAAAAAACCCAAATGATTGGTTTTTTTAAACAGAATCTTCCGCAAAACTGTTATTACTTGCTTTATGACCATTCTTGCTAGGTTCCACTGCATCGGAAAGATTGCCCTTACTTCCAGATTGACTGTTATTTTCTAATTCACAGTAAAATTTATAACAGTTGCACCCTGCCTGCTTGCACTTGTACATGGCCTCATCAGCAAACTCAACCAAAGTATTAGAATCGCCACCATCGTCAGGACATAAGCTGACACCGACGCTAGCGTATATTTGAACATGATTTCCAGCGATTAAAAGTGGCTCACCAATAGAGTTAACAATTTTTTCAGCCACACAACGCACTTTATCAATTTCAGAAACACTAGGCAAAAGAATTATAAACTCATCCCCACCCAACCTAGCAACTGTATCAGAGGAGCGCAACAATGAACGAAGACGATACGCTGTCATCTCCAACACTCGATCGCCAACGCTGTGGCCAAGAGTATCGTTTACCAACTTGAAGCGATCTAAGTCAAGCATAATCACGGCTAATTGGCACGATTGCCTATCAAGCTGGCGAATGGCCTGTTGCAACCTATCGATAAACAAGCGTCTATTAGGAAGACCTGTTAGCTCATCATGCATGGCAAGATAAAGCATGTGGTCCTCTACTTGCTTCTTAGGTGTAATATCGGTTGCTATCCCAGCAACACCTCTCAAATATCCTCCCATAGACCTCATAGCAGTCAAACTAAATTTAATGCGCTTCACGCTGCCATCAGCATGGAGTATATTCACTTCTCTCTCGGAAGTAGCTCCTAAATCGAACAAATCGCTAAATACTCTCTTATCAGGGGTATCTGTTTCATCAACAATAATATCTCCGATATAGGTATCAATTAAGTCTTCAGGAGAACGACCCAACAATCTCATAGAACCACGAGCATTGGTGTATTTAAAATGAAGATTATCATCTAGATAAAATACCAAATCATTAGCAGTTTCGGCCAAACCATGGTACATAGCTCGCTGACCGTGAAGATTCTCTTCTGTTTTTTTTCTTTCAGTTAAATCGGATATCGACCAAATAATTCCCTTTCCATTTAATCGATACTCTTCTATAGGTCTACATGCAACACCTACCCAAAAATTACTTCCATCGGAGCGAACAGCCTCAGATTCAGCAAGATCTTGTTCGGTATTATCTGCTACCACTGGTCTATTTTTAGGATCAAAAAGGCGATTAAGGGTAGAAATGTCTAAAAATAGCTTAGAAACACTTTCTCCAACTAAGTTAGATAGACTATATCCGAACATACGAGAAACACTCTCGTTAGCATTGATAATTACACCTTCTCGAGAAACTATAATGCCGTTGGGAACAGCGTCAAAAATAGCCCTTTGACGTTCCAATAGGACCTTGTTCTCGTAAAACATACGTAGTCCATCAATAACAACTTTATGTTGCTTGTAGTAATAAATCGATAAAACTGGGACCATAATAATGCTCATAACGCCTAATGTTCTAACTGCGTCATCAGGATGAAAAACTTGCGCGATGCCAATGGGCAAAATCAAGCTAAGAACATATGAGAAAAAACCAATAGAGGTATACAGAAGAGTAAAGGCCGTCCCCATTGCCAAAACAGCAATGGTAGCTGTGTACCCCATTTGCCAAGTTGTAGGCAATATCACAGAAAAGTTGACCAATCCTATGCTTATAGCTAAAGCACTAATTGCTCCTACAATGGCATGTATAACTTCGAAACGACCAAGATTATTTTCCACCGTACAATTTTTAAGTAAGCTTGCCATAAAGACACGGGCAAAAGTAAATAAAACAGCCAAAACAAGCCAAAAAATTACTTTATACCTATCGTTTACTTCAAAAATTGGAATAGACATGCCAATAACTACTGGCAATGAAACAAGCCATGACATAGCAACAAGATTGGCAGTATGTAGCAACCTATCCAAATGGATCATCTTATCAATATATGGATCGCTGGATGGAAATGACATAGGCATTTGCACAAAATAAATGGCGTAACCAAGGGAGTACATGATACATCTGGGATAGCATGGCCAGCCTTCTACCATAACCTAATAGTGGAGAAAATCTATCATCATTACCTGGATATGGAAAAGTATAGACATACAACTACGAGCGCTGCCATGCTGATGTAACACGCTAGCAGATTAACGTAACCAATATGGAGCCAAGAATAACCGCATGGACACTGCATTGCAGTAGTGACTCGAACTACCTAAACAGACAATAGCTAAAGCTATCAGGAGATGGTCAGATGCATGCTTCCATAACCATTCGCTCGACGCAAGCACCTAGTAAGGAAAGCTTCTCGGGCATACTTTCATAACCTCGATCTATAAAGTCGACATTACTGATTACACTAGTTCCTTCCGAGCACAAAGCAGCAATAACAAGGGCGGCAGCAGCACGAAGATCCGTGGCATTAATTGCTCCGGCACGCAGCAAAGAACCACCTTCTATACATGCAGTATCTCCATTGACTGAAATTCTACAACCTAGTCGTTGTAACTCACAAACATGTGCAAAACGACCTTCAAAAATTCTTTCAATTATCCGCGAAGAACCTGAAGCAACGCTGTCAACAACCATAAATGGCGCTTGCAAATCAGTGGGAAACCCGGGATAGGGAGCAGTGACGATATCCACTCCCGATAGTTTACAAGAAGATTTTATAGAAATAATGTCACTATCGTACTCTCTTACAGAGCAACCAGTAGCCCTAAGGACATCGATAACCGATCGCAGCAGATTGTGATTAATATTTCTTAAGGTAACCTCTCCGCCTGTAGCAGCGCAAGCACATAAGTAGGTGCCAGCCTCAATGCGATCTGGCATGACACTATACTCCACACCAGAGAGTGATTTTACGCCAGCAATACGTATCGTTGATGTACCAGCACCATATATGCATGCCCCCATCTGATTCAAACAATTCGCTAAATCAACAATTTCTGGCTCGCAGGCAGCACCATTCAAAACGGTTACACCATCTGCTAATACCGCTGCCATTATAAGATTTTCTGTACCTGTAACAGTTACACAGTCAAATGAAATGTTGGTACCGACAAGGCCAACACATGAACCTAGTATATTGTTATCCCTGCATTCAAAAATCACACCCATTTTTGATAATGCTTTTATGTGCTGATCAATAGGCCTACGGCCAATTGCACATCCTCCAGGTTCAAGAAACTCAACACAGCCCAGCCTAGCCAAAAGAGGACCGACTACCAGTATAGAGGCACGCATATCACGAACCAATGCTAGTGGGATAATGTAACTATCCAACTCCTTAGCTGAAAGATAAAGCGAGCAAAAAGATTGCCAACGAACATCGACCCCTATAGAACGCAGCAGAGCAATCATTGTCTCGACGTCCTTCAATCGGGGCACACCGTGAAAAACCACAGGCGACGAAGTAAGTAGGCAGGCACTTAACATAGGAAGGACAGCATTTTTGGCACCGGAGATATCTATCTCTCCGTTAAGGCCACTTATTCTGCCCTTAATACAAAAACAACTCATTTACCCCTCTTCTCCCACTCTGAATGAGTAAAAGTTCTTAAGGAAAGGGCATGTATCAAATCAGATGAAATCTGTTTACTCAGGGAATTCATAATAAGGCGGTGACGATTAATAAGGGACATACCATCAAAACGGTGGCTAACAACCACCGCGTGAAAATGGCGCCCATCGTCACCCTCTACAGTTACAAAGGCACCATCATCATCCAAAATGTGAACAATACAAGAACGGAGATTATCCGGAGTCATACAAAAAATCTATTCTCTGAGACGATATCCGGAGACTAAAATACAGTAATTAATAAAGGATATACAGATAAAAATAACAAACAGCACAAAAAATGACAAACCAGGGTTACAATCAGAGTTGCCTAAAAAGCCGAACCTCACACCCTCTACTATATAAAAAACTGGATTAACGAGCAGAAACCTTTGAAACACTTCTGAAACATTAGAAAAGGGGAAGAACACGGCTGATAGAAAAGTTAGTGGAAAAACGATACAGCTGTTGAAAAAAGCAAGGTGATCAAAATCTCTCCCCCACACCCCTGCAATGAGACCTAATCCTCCCAAAATTAACGTTCCCAATAGAGAAAAACCTATTAGATACAGTGGCTCTCTTATCGGGTGACTCCAAAACAAAGTAGAGACTATCCAAACCACTAAACCAACTATGAAAGCCCTTAGAACACTTGCCAAAACATATGCCCAGTAAAAAGACATCGGACAAATGGGCGCCATAAGCAAGAAATGAAGATTACCTGTAACCTTTGCTAAGGTTATGCTGGTAGATGAATTCATGAATGCTGCTTGCAGCATGGTCATTATAATCAGGCCAGGAACCAAAAAATCTATGTATCCCCACCCGTACCAATCAAAGTAGCGAGAAGGAACTGCCTTGGAAAACACGATAAGGTACAAGACAGAAACAAATGCGGGAGAAAATATAGTCTGTCCAAATACTCGATAAAAACGCAAACATTCCTTGTAAAACAAGGTACGTATCTTTATCACTACGATCCCTCCTTAGCGGCGCGCATTAGACGCACATACAAATCCTCCAAACTCGTTCTCTGGACAAGTAGATGATATAGGCCCAAGGGAATCAACTCAGACAACAGTGTAATAAGCTGGCTATACTCTTCCAATATAAGTGAATATTGGGCATCCTCATGTTGTCTTAGAAACTGATGCCATTGCCCTGGCAATGAAACACCTTGGGGCAGAAAAAACGATACTGACATTCTCTCCCCTTCATTCAAATCGCTAAATGAACCAACATTTATTAAGCAGCCAGCCCGCATAAATGACATTCTGTCGCATAATTGCTCTGCTTCAGCCAAATAATGTGTAGTTAGAACTATAGTATGACCATCAGCATTAAGACGTTTTATAAATCTCCACAAAGATAACCTTTGTTCCACATCAACACCAGCAGTTGGTTCATCCAAAACAATGACTGGTGGTCTATGAACAAGGGCCAATGCAACCATAACACGTCTTTTCATACCACCAGACAGGCGTCCCATAATATGTTTTTCTTTTTCATAAAGCCCGAGTTCATGTAAAAGCTCGTCTATCCAATAGGCATCTGGCCTAATACCACATAAACCGCTCTGTAATTCTAAAACTTCGCGAACCTTTAAAAAAGGATCATAAACCAACTCTTGAGGCACAACACCAAGAAGGGCACGAGTCTCAGTAGAAGAAATTGAAACCAACTTGCCACCAATTTTAACTGTTCCTGCGGAAGATTTAATCAAACCGCCCATTATACTTATTAGGGTAGTTTTTCCAGCACCATTGGGGCCAAGCAATCCAAAAATCTCAGATTTACGTATAGAAAATGTAACATCATTCAAGGCACGAAAAGAACCATAAAACTTAGTCAAACCGGACACTTCAACCATAAATTTGTCTGTCATGGTGCTATATCCCTAGACAAGCAATCATCAACACCGAATATTATATCGCGCGCGCCATATAAACCTGATAGTGCAAGAACTTTATCAGGAAATCCTCGAAAAGTTACAGTAGGACGAAACCGACGGCAGGCCAGCAATAAAAGCAAAATTGATGAATCCCACATGACAATATTACTACCGTCAACACAGGAAAAATCCAAAGAAGAAATTTTCTCAACTGTACCTGACAGTTCATGAGAAACGAGCTGCATGGTCCACTGCCCTTCTAGAAAGAGATAATCATCCCTAAGAGACCACATTATCCTTATTCTCCTTGTTGATTTGGCGTAAAAACTCAAAAACACCATCCATACCTTCACTTCCATAAGTAGCTTCAAGCTGTTGGCGATAACTTGAAATCAGACTAATACCAGAAACTGAGACATCATAAATCATCCAATCTCCATTAACACGTAGAAGGTAGTAGTCAACCTTTGTTACATGGTCGGGGTGGCCATCACTTACTATGGTATGTACGATGGACTGAATATCACTAGTATCTGAACTTACAACCGATGATTTATACCCTAAAAATCTTGATAATCCATCCGAATAGTTATCAAATAATACAGTTCTAAACTCTTGTACAAGACGGCGCTTCTCCTCCAGGCTGAGCTTCATCCAATTTCTTCCAAATGCAAGTGCTGTCATACGTGTGAAGTCAAAGTACTTGTCGGCTACCTCCAACCCACGGCTGTTCAGTTCTCGCTTCAAGCTATCGTTTGACTTAGTCTTCCCAAGCAATACTAAAAAGCGATCAGAGATACACTCCATTAGCAATACAGGCGTTTTAGCATTATGCCCTTCATGCTCCTTTCTACACCCAATCAATCCATCCCACATGGGAGAGTTATTATCTAACAAATTATTGGACTTAGCTCTTGAGGTAGGTGCAGGTGAATTAACTTTCACAAAGGCACTAGATGTGCCGTTTCTGGGGGGAACGGTAGTACCAGATTTGCTATTGTTGGGAGGAACGGTAGTACCAGATTTGCCATTGTTAGGGGGAACGGTAGTACCAGATTTGCCATTGCTAGGGGGAACGGTAGTACCAGATTTGCCATTGTTAGGGGGAACGGTAGTACCAGATTTGCCATTGCTAGGGGGAACAGTGGTACTAGATGTGCTATTAGCAGACACAGTGAAAAAGCTCAATTTTTGATTATCAGCCAAACAAACAGATAGCCACAATAACGACAGCACGGCTAAAGGAGTCAAACTAAGGTATCCTTTTAATGACATTACATGCCCTTTCTTATTTTGGTCACAAACTACAACGGATTTTTAATGATTTCATCTAAATCCTCCTGTGAGAATGCATTAGCAGAATAGTCACCAGCGTAAATAAGGTATACAGTATGTTGCCAATATACAGAACGCACAAAAACATACTTATCTGCAGTAGAAAATAAATCTGAGCCTCCTGCACTCAACAAATTGGACAAATTGTTGACCCCCTTCAAAGCATAAACCGCCACTTGCCAAGGAAGGTATGAAATTGGGTCCCAAATTTTATCAACCAATATTCCCAATCCAGAACGTACTGTTGCGGGACCTATTATTGGTAAAAAAAGATATGGCCCCGGGGGAAATCCCCAATGCGCAAGGGTTAGGCCAAAATCTTGGTAATTCTTAGACCATCCCAAAACTCCGGCTGCATTTCCCATACCCAAAACCCCGAATACAGTATTTAATGTAACGCGTACAAAATCAGAAAAGAAAGCTTTGAATTTTCCTTGTAAAAGCTCATTAATTGCTGTGCCAACATCGTTAATATTCTCAAAAAAATTATTCACCATTAACGGTATTGGAGGAGGTAATTTTTGAGAATAAAATAATGCCACATGATTAATAAAAGCCGCACTGGCCTTGCTACTTTTGATATAATTATTCACATTATACGTCTCCCACGGATCATACAATGCGTGACCACGCACAACAACGGCGGGACCACCTTCCTTACGGTTTACTGAAAAGGCGCTTGCGTGTACAGGTTTATAAGCACATAAAATGGACAATAAGCACCAAAATAATAAACATCTGTAGGCGTATAGCATCTATTTATTCAAATGATTAACAAGAAACTGTGATAGCACCTTTTCCAAAATCCATGCTGATTGCGTATGAAAAACCCTGTCACCATTTTTAAGGGTATTGGTATCCAACCCTGCCTCTATACCGATAAATTGAGCCCCTAAGATACCAGTGGTCAAAATCAGCGCAGTTGAGTCTATAGGAAATCTATAAATATCCATTATGTGCATGTGAACAATGGCTTGGTATGTTTTGGGATCAAGTCCTATGCCTACAACACGCCCTACCAAAACCCCCCCACTCTTTACGGGAGATCCTATACTTAATTGCCCCACATTTTGGAAAACGGCAGTCACCTCATAGTATTTTTCTCTTTCCCAAAAAGAAACTCCCCTCGTAGCCATTGCCGCCAGGAAAAAAAGCCCTATCAAAGCCAATAAAAAAAACAGACCAACGGTCAAATCGTAACGACGGTACTCCATGTAAAACCACCCTCCCCGAACTGTAACGGTAAAATAGCCCTCTCTCACAAAACAGAAAACATAAATGAAGTCATAACAAAGTCTAAGACAAAAACACAAAGAGAGCTCAACACAACCGCCTGGGTAGTAGCTTTAGACATACCAGATACAGTAGGCGGACACACGTAACCCAAAAACAAAGAAATCCAAGTGATTACAAATCCAAACACAACACTTTTTAATAATCCATTACCAATATCATTAAAAAATAACAAAGAATTGGTAATGTTTAGCCAAAAAACTCCAGGATCTATGTTAAACCACGACACTGAAACAACATAGCACCCTAAAACACCTATTACGGAAAATAGAATAGTCAGTACTGGAACTACCAAAAAAGATGCAATAAACCTAATAAAGAAAATCTTTTCCCATATGTTTATACCAATAGCTGAAAGTGCTTTGAGCTCCTCACGAGACCTCATCATGCTTATAGATGCAGCAAGAGCAGATCCTGTACGAGATGCATACAAAAGCGCAGTTACAACCGGACCCAACTCTCTAACTAAGGACAATGCCACTAAGTAACCCACACTTTCAACTGCACCATAATGGCTAAGCGCGTAATACATCTGCAGTGCCAATACCATCCCAACAAAAAACGCAGAAAGCGAAATTATTGGCAAAGACAAAACACCACAAAAATGTATTTGTCTCAACCAGCGACCGGGATAAGAGAGAGTAGAGTGTTCGATAATGGTAAGTAAAAAACGAAGACCCTTTCCCAACACAGCGGGCTTTCCTACAAACCTTCCGACAGCACGAGACCAATATAAAATCATTCTACAATCCTCAAGTTCTCCGCCAACGACAAACTACTTACAGAAGACCTATGGACTAAATTAACATCACCTCGTATAAAGCTCTGTACTTCATTTTTCTCACTAGACAGAAACTCACCAGGCGTACCATCAAACACTAATGAACCACCTACAAGCAGCAATACCCTGTCAAATATGTTTATTAAATCACCAACATGATGGGTAATAATAACTGTCGATAGATTAAAAATACGGGTCAAGGAAAGTATAAGATTAGATATAGAATTAACAGCTGCTGGATCAAGACCAGAAAAAGGTTCGTCACATAGCAATATACGGGGATCCAATGAAATGGCACGCGCCAAAGATACCCTACGTGCCATGCCTCCTGACAGTTCAGAGGGAAACAAAGTAGCAGCTGAACGCAAGCCAACAGCCTCTAACTTCATCCATGTTAAATCGCTTATAGCTTCCCCAGAAAAAGAAGTAATCTCTCTAAGTGGGAATGCTACGTTATCAAACACTGATAAATCTGAAAACAGAGCCCCTGTTTGAAACAAAATCCCCATTTGCCGACGAATGCTAAACAGGTCACTCAAAGAACAATGAGATAAATTAAGCTTACAGACCTCTACATAACCTTTGGATGGAAACAACAACCCTGCCATAAGTTCAATAAGAGTTGTTTTACCCCCTCCACTAAAACCCATAACAGCTACAATTTCACCATAATTAACAGAAAGGCTAATATCTGACAGAATTCTTGTTTCCTCGCGAAAAAAGTCAACACCTGATAAGTGTATAGCTTTACCTGAGAAACCATACATATGCTGTTCTCTCTTTCTTTTGCCCAAACCGTGTCCGTGCGCGGATTCGTGTGTATTTTATCCACAAAAGCTATTATTATACACTTGGTATGGGTAAGACATTACAATCTATGGCCCTGGAATTATGTGCGTTATCCCTGAAAAAACAATGATCTCCTTGCTGCTGGGTAGCCGAAGAAAACCGCCATCTGTGCTGTTACATATCATTTCATCCTTAACAATTGCTGTTCAGGTTGCTTCGCTAAACTGCATTGGATTTGAGAAAATACCACTTCTTACAAGAAATTTATCGGGTTTATTACTCGCAATATCAATTATTAATACGATAGTGTCATTAATATTGCTCTGCACAAAAAGGGCACCCAAATTACCTAATCAAGAAATTTCCCTCTTCATGCTCTGCGCAGGTTCAATTTTGCCAGGATTAAATCACCATATTCCTTTTACCCATTACCTTCTTATAGCTCCCTGGCCCTTGGTATTCATAGTGTACGTATGTCTATTCCACAAATTTCGCTACAAAATGACCTTAATGTGGACCTATACTCTGTCCTTAATGGGGTTTATGACTTATCGTTTTTGCGGGACTCGTTTCATAGTGTATACGACCGCACAAATAGCATTGTTAGATGGTTATTATCAGAAAAACCTTATTCTTCTATCAGCAGTTATTCTTGTAGTGCATGCAACATATGCAAAATATCAAAATACAAAAATGCGGGTAGCAGCATCATTAATAGCAGCAGAAACTGAAGAACGACTCAAAACAGAAGAAATACTTCTAAATACTTTACCGCTAAGAGTAATATGCAGATTAAAAAAGGGGGAAAGGATTATAGCCGATCGCTTCGGAAAGGCAACGATTCTATTTGCCGATTTGGTGGGGTTCACACAAATGGCACATAAAGTTACTCCCTCACAGCTTTTTCGTATGATAAACAAAATATTTCTAGAGTTTGATAAAATAACCAACGAAAAACATTTGGAAAAAATTAAAACCAATGGTGATTCATACATGGTTGCTGGTGGGATATCTCCTGACAGTCCAGATAATCCATCCCTAGCGGCGGTAGAATTAGCACTTAAAATGAAGACCATTATTAATGAATTATCCGCTCACAATAAAGACAAACTTCAGCTTAGAATAGGAATAAGCACAGGACCAGTAGTTGCTGGCGTACTGGGTTCAAGAAAATTCATGTTTGATGTTTGGGGAGATACGGTAAATATTGCTAGCAGGCTGAGCAATGAAGGCAGTCCTCAAAGCATCTTGGTTGACGAAATGACGTATAAACTTTGCCAAAATCCCGAACTATTTGATGAACCGAAAGAGATTTTGCTGAAGGGAAAAGGGAAATGCTTATCTTACCCTACTAAAGCAAAAGCTAATTTATGGAAAACGGCAAACACAGAGAATATTGATGAAGGATGAACTCAATCCTCAGCAAAAAGAGGCAGTAGAATTTTTTGGGGGACCGTTACTAGTCATTGCAGGTGCTGGAAGCGGGAAGACAAGGGTCATCAGCCATAAAATAAAACATATGATTGACATACAGTATTGTAAGCCCAACCAAATAGCAGCCATAACATTTACGAACAAGGCTGCCCGTGATATGCGGGAGCGCTTAAGTAAATTGGTCAGGCTTGGCACAAGAAACTCACCCCTTGTAAGCACTTTCCATACTGTGGGACTACAAATTCTACGACAAGAAGCTCCTCTTATAGGGATAAAAGATAAATTCTCAGTTTTGGATAGCAATGACGCGCTGTCCATACTACAGGATTTAACTTCCACTAAAAGCAAGAGTAGCTCAGCCAAAATCAAAAATCAGATATCTCTGTGGAAGAATCTCAATATTTTTCCAGATAAGGCTCTCCAACTAGCCAGCACTGAAGAAGAACATCAAACTGCAGTTATATATGATCGTTATCAGCAAACACTAATGGGGTATCAATCGGTTGATTTTGATGATCTCATAGCCCTGCCTTTATTTATATTTGAAACAAACCATGAGCGCTTACAATTTTGGCAAAACCAGATTCGCTATTTTCTTGTTGATGAATATCAAGACACTAGTCAGATACAATATAACCTAGTAAAAAAGCTTACATACCCTGAGGGAAGGTGCACTTTTGTAGGTGATGATGACCAGGCAATATACGCTTGGCGTGGAGCAACGCGTGAAAATATCCAACTCCTTCAGAAAGATTATCCACATCTTAAAATTGTTAGACTGGAACAAAATTACCGTTCTACCAACAATATACTTAAAGCAGCCAATAACTTAATTAAAAAAAATCAGAATCTATTTGAAAAAAACCTATGGTCAAAACTGGGGGAAGGAAAACCGATTACTCTTACTTCGTACAGGGTAGAAGAGCTAGAAGCAAAGCATACGGTTCTCTCAATTATTCAACACCGTCTACTACACGGTAACAACTGGTCTCAGTACGCAATATTGTACCGCAGCAACTACCAATCACGCTTGTTTGAGAATTACCTACAACAAAATGGAATCCCATATAATCTATCGGGTGGGCAGTCTTTCTTCGAGCGCACAGAAATTAAGGATATCTTGGCCTATTTGAGGATTATTATTAATAGCCAAGACGATGTATCATTTATTCGTGCTGCCACTAGGCCTCGTAATGGTATTGGGCCAACAACACTTAAAAAACTGGGCCAATATGCATCTGAAAGACAGATTAGTCTTTTTGAGGCGATTTTTGAAACAGGATTAACATTTCACCTAAATGAAAAAGCAGTTGACATACTTAGAGAATTTGGAAATTTCATTAACAATATTGCATTTCGTGCACAATCTGAGCCGGCTGACGTAATAGTCAAGGATATACTGGACAGCATACGTTATGAGGAATATTTGTTAGATAATTTTCATGACAAGGAAGCAAGTAAAAGATGGAAGAATATTATTAGCTTTTGTGAATTCATAAAAAGACAACAGGAAAAAGATAATAGGAATCTATCAATAATTACTCAAAACATTACTCTAATGAACATCATCTCCAAGAAAGAAGATGAAAAAGAGAAAATGTTGGAAATGAGTACATTACATGCAGCTAAGGGCTTGGAATTTGATCATGTATTCATTGTTGGATGCAACGATGAGATTATCCCGCATCAGGAATCTATAGATACGAACTCTGTAGAAGAGGAACGTCGTCTAATGTACGTGGGAACCACTCGGGCTCGACGTGAACTAACCATAAGCTTTACGGAGAAAAGAAAAACTGGAGGTGAATTAGTAGAGAGCTTACCTTCTAGATTCATAGAGGAAATGGGGCTAGATATTAATAAAACATCTAACACACAAATACCTACGCAAGAAGAAAAACAAAACTACCTAGATAGGATGAAAAGTTTAGGATCGCAGAGAAAAAAGACAAAACTACCTTGCTAACCCACAGAGGGAAAGAGCAAAGTTACTTTGCTAAGTTTATCCGCTGGACTTTATCATATAATCGACGGCGGCTTTAACCTCGTCATCTGTAAGGGATGAATTGCCTCCCTTTGGGGGCATTACCCCATACCCATTAATAGCATGCTTATAAAGCTCCTCTATGGGTTTTTTGTGTTTCTTCCAATCTTCCTTATTTCCGAAACGCGGGGCCCCAGCAATTCCTGCAGCATGACAAACCGCACACACTTTGCCATACACTTTATCACCGGTATCAGCAGGCAAAACAAAGGGATACGCAAATAGCAGACCAACCGTAATCAAGTAAGTTGCACGCCCAAATACCACCATAATAGTCGCCCCATACTGTGCTCAGCAGTTTCCCTATACTACTAAATAGTCCTCCCACCTACCTATTTAAGGCACATTCACAGAAGAACTGCTACTATCTATCAGTCGCAGAAGCTATTTTATCAGCCACGGAAGCTATTTTCCGGCCACAGAAGAACTGCTATCTGCTAACTTTACACTACCTATGGGAGAAATACGCTGTACCGTTTCACTAATCACTTCCGGATCATCCATCATATGATCGTCTAGTGCAAAAATAGAAAATCTCGCTGCCAGAATACAAACAAGTATAGGAATAGCAAAACCCAATATTACTATAATTGTCAATTGGGCCGGTTTAATACCTTTAGATGACGACACGTCCAAGCTCCTCTCTTATGTAGCTAAACAAGGCAGGCGTATAATATCATGTAGACGTCTTATGTCTGTTTCTATATCCTCAACTAAATCAGTTTTTTATAGCGCCTGTAGCTCAGCGGATAGAGTGTTGGCCTCCGAAGCCAAAGGTCGTGGGTTCAATTCCCGCCAGGCGCGCCACAAAACAATCTAATCAATTCAAGGTAGTAACCATGGTTAGGACGAGATTCGCACCAAGCCCAACCGGACTTTTGCACATGGGTGGAGTAAGAACGGCACTATATGCATGGGCATTTGCTAGACACAACAATGGTAAATTCATACTACGCATAGAGAACACTGATCGCGAACGATCCACAGATGCCGCCACACAGGTAATATTAGAAAGCTTGGAGTGGCTGGGTCTTAACTATGATGAAGGACCTTATTACCAAATGAAAAGGCTAGATCGATACAAAGCTGTTATCGATACCTTGCTTGGGAATGGGTTAGCTTACTACTGCTACATGTCGTTGGAGGAACTAAATACATTAAGGGAACAGCAGCGCAGACATAACGAAAAACCTAGATATAATGGACACTGGCGGCCAGAAAATGCGGCCAAATTGAACTTAAAGATCCAACCAGGAACGCAGCCCGTAATCCGATTCCGTAATCCTGATTCTGGTGTGGTTCAATGGAGAGACTTAATAAAGGGCAATATATCCTTCAACAATGAGGAGCTAGACGATTTTGTTATAGCAAGGCAAGATGGAACCCCCACATATAACTTCTGCGTCGTAGTAGATGATTGGGACATGCAAATCACACATGTAATAAGAGGTGATGACCATGTAAATAACACTCCTAAGCAGATTAATATACTACGAGCTTTGGGTGCTACGGTTCCACAGTATGCCCACCTGTCGACAATTTGCTCTGATGATGGTCAAAAATTGTCAAAACGCTCTGGGGCTATATCTGTGCTCCAATACCGTGATGAGGGATATCTTCCTGAAGCGATTATAAATTACCTATCACGTTTGGGATGGTCACACGGAGACGATGAAATATTCAGTCGCGAACAACTAATTGAATGGTTTGATATAGACAATGTTTCTGGTGTTCCAGCAAGATTTGATCCGGAAAAGCTACTATGGATAAACCGGCACTACCTGCAACACTCTGTGTCTTCCAATATAGTAGGCAAAGTAAAAGAATTTATATCGCAGTTAAACGTTACCATAGATGACTCGATTGATATCAATTCGCTGGTAGATATAAACAAATCGCGCTCCGGCACCATTGTAGAATTAGCAGAAAACATATCAATGTACTACTCTCCAAGGAAACTTGAGGAAAAAAGCCTGTTGCTACTGAAAAAAGAAAAAACTCAAGACATTTTGCGTGAGTTAAAAAACAAACTATCAGCAATAAGTTGGGAAAAGGAAACCTTAGATAAGTTGGTTAGGGATATATCAAAGGAAAAACAACTAAAACTGTCGGAAGTGGCCATACCACTTCGTCTATGTTTACTTGGAACCCAACACTCAGCTCCATTTGACCAAGTTTTGGTAGTGCTAGGGAAAAATATCGTACTACAAAGACTGGATGGATATTTGTCCAAGGACTAAACATCAATGTGCTAGAATAATGATCGTTTGATCATTTTGGACTTTTGCTCCTTGCCATGATTAATCCGTTGAAGAAGGCTGTAGCGCCTATCGTACGTGATGCGTTGCTTACAGCTTACCCAGGAAGTAGTGTATCTGAAGAACACATCTTGGAACGCCCTAAGGATCCTTCTTGGGGTGATATAAGTTCGGCCGTTGCACTGCGACTTGCCAAACAGCTTAAGCAATCGCCTAAATCTATAGCAGAAAACATAGTCAAAAATATATCCGAAAACAATGTTATAGGATCCGTATCTGTGGTTGCAAACGGCTTCATAAACATTAGGCTTTCTTGTCATGCATTCTTGGAATTAATGAACTTCGTAGAAGATAAGCAGGATTATTACGGATACTCGAACGAAAAAAAGGGGAAAATAATTGTTGAATTTGTATCGGCCAACCCAACCGGTCCTCTACACGTGGGCCATGGCAGACAGGGAGCCATAGGAGACATCCTGACTAATATACTCTCAACGCAAGGATGGGATGTACACAAGGAATTTTACTACAACGATGCTGGAAACCAAATTAACAGCCTGACTGCATCGGTACAGGCACGTATTAATGGAATATCACCTGATGATGATAAATGGCCCAAAGATGGTTATAGAGGTGACTATGTATTTGAAATTGCAAAAAGCTACATGGAAGGTGCTAATGTAGAAATAGACGGTAAAATATGCACTGGGAAGAGAGATCAGGAAGACACAGAGGCCATTTGCAACTTTGCGGTGTCCTTTTTACGGAAGGAGCAGCAAGATGATTTAGATTTATTTGGCATCCACTTCGACCAGTTCTACCTAGAATCTTCACTTTATAAAGATGGAACAGTTGATAGGATTATTAATAGGTTAACTGAACAAAACGAGACGTATGAACATGAAGGAGCTTTATGGCTTAGCTCTACCAAGTATAATGACAGCAAAGACCGTGTTATGCGTAAGAGTGATGGTTCGTTTACTTACTTTGTTCCGGATATTGCTTATCACCTAAGAAAGTGGGAAAGAGGTTTTATAAAAGCCATAAACGTTCAGGGCACTGATCATCATGGCACTACGGCTAGGGTTAGGGCGGGACTACAGGGACTTAGGTGTGGTATACCTGAAGATTACCCGTTGTTTTTGCTGCACAGCATGGTCAAGGTTTTTCGTAACGGCAAGGAGGTTAAGATTTCCAAACGTTCTGGATACTATGTAACTCTGCGAGACCTTGTAAATTGGGTAGGAAGAGACGCTGCTAGATTCTTCCTGGCATCACGTAAGCCCGACTCAGAAGTGCTTCTAGATGTTGATCTGGCGTTAAAAAAAAGTGAAGACAACCCGGTGTTTTACGTTCAGTACGCCTACGCTAGGTCTTGTGCCATCATAAATCAAGCCAATAGCAGAGGGATGATCCAACTTGACCTTGGCAAAGTAACTAAACTCCCAGAGCTTGGACCAACATCACGCGTCCTACTCGTACATATTGCTGAATTTCCTGATGTTCTAAAAAAGTGTAGTGAGGAACTATCACCTCATGCTCTAACGCATTACTTGAAAGAACTAGCTGCGGTATTTCATGGGTTTTATAATGCGGAGCGCGTCCTGTCTGACGATAGCATAATGCGTTCAATTCGCATGCGTATAGTGATGACAACCCAACAAGTGCTAAGGACAGGATTTAAAATACTCGGCATTAGTGCACCTAAGCAAATGTGATAGCATAATGAAACACAGGCGATACAATAAGACATCCAAGCGTAGCGGAAACACTGTCGTAGCTTTATTTATTGGCATTCTGTTAGGCCTGGGTGTTGCCCTAACGATTGCGCTATACATAAATTTCAGCCAATTGCCATTCCTAACAAAAGTAGTTGGACACATTGTGAGCAATAATCAAGCTAAGAACAATCCTACCCCGGCTCGTCTTGTGCAGGGAGTAGATGTTCTAGGTGGAAGATCATTTCCATCCGATGAGGATGACAATGAGGAGCTTGACTATGGAACTGCAGCACCTGTTGAGCATATAAATTTCTATGAAAATAAGAACAAAACATATAAAGAAGAGCCGGTTGTAGACAGTAATAACGACGGAGACAACAATAAAGACACCTCTGATCAACCCAACACTATCAAAAACGGAGAAACAGCTCCCCTTGAAGATACAGCTAATGATACAAATACTGCTCAAGAATCATATGATGGCACTAATCACACGTTTTATGTGCTAATTGGGTCATTTCGTTCTGTAGAAAAAGCAGATAGCATACGCACTCGCCTGGCTTTAACTGGTATACATTCTTCTATACACAGCGAAATTGATCAAAGCTCGCAGACCATTGTGCATCAGCTACGTATAGGTCCTTTCCCGTATCAAAAACAAGCTGAAGATGCACAAAAACAACTAAAATTAAGTGGATTAGTCGCAAAAGTAATTGCTTATTAATCACACAACTGCTGACAAGCTATTTGGAGCTGTGGTAACCTTCCCATGCTGTTGGCAGAGGAGAGACGTATGATGCTTCTGAAATTCACGAAAAGACTGTCGCGATTTTTGGCAACTTCGGTTTTGCTAGCGGTACCGCTGCTTTCTAAGGCTAATGTGTACACATTGGTACCTCACCCATCGCAAACTGACCGTGGTGTTGTAACCGTTCAAGAATTCTTTTGGTATAGCTGTCCACACTGTTACCAGTTGGAACCTAAGCTAGACGAGTGGATCCATCGCCTCCCCAAAAACGTTAAGATGGAGATAATACCTGCTGTAACCAATACTTACTGGAGGAGAATGGCAATTTTGTACTATTCGCTTCAAGAGTTGGGTCAAATGTCTAGACTACACAAGAAAATATTTGAAGCTCAGCATATATCACACACCAATTTGTATGACGCTGATGTTTTAAAACAGTTCCTAGAAGAAAACGGGGTATCATGGGACAAGTATCAAAAAGCTGCTAACTCTTTTGGAGTTATTACGAAGGTAAGCAGAAGTGAAGCTTTAGTAAAAAATTATAACATATCTGGTGTTCCATCTTTTGTAGTCGATGGACGATACCTTGTTTCTATTGAAACTGCAGGTTCTGAGAGTGAATTATTTAAGGCCCTAGATGAAACCATTAAGATGGCTAGAAAGAATAGTGAGAAGATAGCCAAAGCAAAGTAGCAGGGTGTTCTCGGATTCCGATGTAAACTATATGAATCTGGCCCTATCGGCGGCTGAAGACGGGGGGCTTTACACATCAACACCAAACCCCAGAGTAGGTTGTGTATTGGTTAAGGGTGGTGAGGTCTTATCCGTAGGGTGTCATAGATACGCAGGGCAAAAACATGCTGAAATTGACTGTCTAGATAAGCTAGAAAAAAGCCATCTATTTAATTCCACTCTTTACATAACATTGGAGCCCTGCCATCACCATGGACTAACTCCGCCGTGCATAAATCGAATCATAGAGGGGGGAGTTAGCAGAGTAGTTATATCATCACTAGACCCCAATCCTTTGGTGTGCGGAAAAAGTATAGAGAAACTACGCTCCAGTAAGATTACGACGCAAATTGGCCTCTTGTCCGACAAAGCTATAGCTCTAAACTGTGGTTTTTTTAAACGCATGTTATATGGAAAGCCATGGATTAGGTTGAAGATGGCTTTTTCTCTGGATGGACGCACAGCACTTTCATCTGGAGAGAGCCAATGGATTACCAACGAAAAATCTCGCAAAGACGCCCATCATTGGCGTGCTAGAAGCTGTGGGATCATTACGGGCATAGGGACAGTATTGAGTGATGATCCACTAATGAACATCCGTCATGTAGAAACTACAAGACAAACAACATTGGTAATTCTCGACTCAAATCTAAAAATACCGATATCTGCCAAGTGCATTAGTGTTCCCAAAAGAAAGATAATAGTTGCCCACACCTTAAAAAATAGTGTAAAACAGGCCCTATTATCAGAAAAATCGGTATCAACCGTTTTATGTCCAGAAAAGGACGGACATGTAGACCTAAAGTTTCTCCTAGAGTACTTAGGAAAACAAGAGCAAATGAACGAAATAACAGTAGAAGCAGGAACCACTCTTAGCTCTAGCTTCTACCACGAAGAATGCGATGAACTGCTATGCTACGTAAGTAGCAAAATACTTGGACACGAATCTCGTCCCTTGATAAAAACGACTGTAGAAAAACTCTCAGACGCCAAATCATTCAATCTCATCAATTCTTACAAGATTGGGAATGACATCCGCCTGATTTATCACCATCAGAATTGCATCCTGCAGACTTATAGTAAGAAATGGACAGACTTAGTAACGCAGTAATAGTAAAAAACAAGAAAGCAGAAATTTCAGGAATAGTAACAACGCCAAACAACCTCCACTGAATAACAGAGCAATCACCAGCTGACAAAAATAAATCCGGAAACCACCTTGCTAGAAAAAAATCGTTTAAGTAATTGGAAACAGCCACACTGCACTGTTCTTCTTGAACTGGAAAAATTTGAATATACACTTGATAAAGCGCAGCACACAAACCAGCAAATGCTGAAAGCAGGCCCATATACATATAGATCAGTCGTATACAACCCTTGGAAAAAAAAGCAACAAAACTAAATATAGCTACAAGAAGTAATATGTATCTTTGAATAATACAAAGTGGACACGGCATAATAAATAACCGCTGCTGCATAAGGTAAGCAATAAGTAGCTCTGAGGCAGAAATCAGTAAACTAATAGCCAAAAATGCCCTAGCAAAAAAAGAACCAGAATGAGATGAACCCATAAATTGCTACTCCTAAAAAGTTCCAGCCATCTAAGAATTATCACTCGCACCAAGTTTAGTAAGAGAATCCTGAAAATCATGCAAATTGTCGAAATTGTAGTAAACAGATGCAAACCGTACCCACGCAACCTTATCTAACATAAATAACATGCGCATAACCTGCTCACCCACAAAGCGGGATGATATCTCTCTTTCTCCAGTATGGATCAAACTAGATTCTATCTCCATAACTGCTTCGTCAAGCTGTATAGCTGAAATCAACCTCTTTCGCAAGGCAATGAGCATGCTAGCTTCCAACTTTTTACGATCGTACTCTTCACGAATACCACTTCTTTTAACAATCTGGGGAAATTTTTGACTCAGACGCTCATGAGTAGTAAACCTCTTTCCACATGCAGAACACCTGCGCCTACGGCGAACAACCAAACCACCTGCAACGACACGAGAATCGGAAACCTGTGTATCTTCTCCATTGCAAAACGGACAATGCATGCCTACATCCCGGAACAATACTCAACGCCTGTATTGTCATATACAGGAAAATGACCGCACAGGGATAAAACTTCATCACGTATGCGTCCAATAACAACTTCATCATCAGGTGAATTTATAGCATCTACGATTAGTTTAGCAACTTTTACCATCTCTTCTGGACCAAAACCACGAGTAGTCAAAGCTGGAGTACCAAGACGTATTCCCGACGTTTGCCACGGACTTTGAGTATCATTAGGAACAGTATTCTTATTGATAGTTATATAGCAACGACCCAATAACTTCTCAACACCTTTACCTGTAAGATCAGTTGCACCCCTCAAATCAATTAGGAATAGATGTGAGTCAGTACCGCCTGATACAACACGAAACCCGTGTTTTATAAATTCATCCGCTAAAATACTTGCGTTTTCTATAACCTGCTTCTGATAAACAACAAACTCTTCGGTTAATGCTTTCTTAAAAGCTATGGCCTTGCCAGCAATAACGTGAGGCAATGGACCTCCCTGTAATCCTGGAAAAATATTAGAATTCAACATTTTTTCGTGCTCAGACGAGGACATGATAACACCACCTCTAGGTCCTCTAAGAGTCTTATGGGTAGTAGAAGTAATAAAATCTGCAATACCAATTGGAGATGGGTACTGCTTAGCAGCTATCAAACCAGCAACGTGAGCAATATCTGCCATTAAATACGCGTCAACTTCATCAGCAATATATCTAAACCTGTTCCAATCAATGATACGAGAGTAAGCGGAAGCACCACAAACTATTAGTTTAGGTTTATGCTCTTTCGCTAATTTCTCAACTTGATCATAATCAATAAGCTCTGTCTTTGGATCTAATCCATACGACACAGCGTTAAAATAACGACCGGATATGTTAACCGGAGAACCATGTGTTAAATGCCCTCCATCGGATAAAGACATACCGAGCACACAATCACCCGGATCCAACACAGAATAGAAAACTGCCTGATTAGCCTGAGACCCAGAATGAGGTTGGACATTAGCATACGAACAATTGAAAAGTGTCTTTAATCGCTCAATAGCAAGTGTTTCAACTTCATCAATAAACTCACATCCACCATAGTAACGCTTACCAGGATAGCCTTCAGCATACTTGTTAGTTAGCTGCGACCCCTGAGCTACCATAACTTCTGGATATGTATAGTTCTCAGACGCGATTAACTCTAAATGCTGAAATTGTCGCAAAACTTCTCGACGAATAGATTCCCATACTTCGTCATCATAAACAGGAGCAGCAAAAGCAGTAGGCATAGAAATATTCCCTAAATCAAGATCCAGCGACAGTCATTTGATCCAACAATATTGATCCACAAGTCTTAGACCCACGTACCACACGATCATTACCTATCGCTACAATACGACGATACATATCTTTTAAATTAGCCGCAACGGTCACTTCTTGCACTGGAAACTGGATAACACCATTTTCTACCCAATAACCAGATGCTCCTCGAGAGTAGTCACCAGTTATGTAATTAACACCAAACCCTATCAATTCTGTAATCAATAAACCTCTACCCATGAGAGCAATCAACTCATCAAGGGACTGTCCAGTATCTGATAAATACAGATTATGAGTTCCTCCGGCATTTCCAGTGGTTTTTAAGCCCATTTTGCGTGCAGAATACACAGAAAGAAAATATCCGGTCAAAACACCATTATCAATAATGCGCCTGGAGCAAGTAGCAACACCATCATCATCGAACGGAGAGCTAGCTAGCCCTTTGGGTATAAAAGGATCTTCGTCTAGTTGCACAAAATCTGGAAATATCTGTTGCCCGCAAGAATCATTAAGGAAGGATGTCTTCCGGTACAATTGCTGTCCAGACAAAGCAACAGCCAAATTACCCAACAAACTAACAGCAACGGGGGCCTCAAAAATCACTGGCACCTGTTGTGTCTTAACTTGCCTAGCACCCAAATGGGACAACGTTCGTTTGGCGGCATATACACCAATCTCACTAGGATCAGAAAGATCCTTCCAATCACGACGTGATGAAAACCAGCCATCCCTCTGCTTTTTATCACCAGATCCTGCCAAAAAAGAACAAGATAAGAAATGTCGAGATGAAGAATATCCCCCGTGAAATCCAGCAGAGTTTGCAGATACAAACTGGCTATGTGCTGTAGAAACAGAGACTCCCTCGGATTGGGTGATCTCAGAACTATAACTCAATCCTGCATCTTCGCAGTAACACGCAATCTCCGATGCTTTATCGGGTGTCAATTCCCATGGGTGAAATAAAGATAAATCAGGAACAGTGCCTTTAAACAGCTCTTCTTCATCAGCTAAGCCTGCAGCTTCATCAGTTTCAGAGTACTGAGCAATCGACGCAGCTTTTTTGACCATTTGTTCGACTGAAGAAACGGAAAAATCAGACGTTGAGGCAGAACCTCTTTTCTTATCTACGTATACAGTAACAGAACATGACTTATCACGATTAAACTCTACAGTCTCCTTATCTCCATTGCGAACGACAACACACAAACCATATGACTCTGATACATCTACATCAGCCTGAGTAGCACCTTCAGAATTACATAAATCTAAAACATGCATTGATAGATCGGATAAATCACGACTACTCATGGAAAATTCACATTCTACTTTATCTTTAGACATAGCTCTCCCATATCCACAAAACACCAGCAAGGAGAGGATCATAACAATTTCAAGAAGTTTACGCAGTAATTGTGATCAGTAATTATTTTTTAGCGGTAACTAAACATAGGTGTTTTAGCTATCAAGAAACCAATCATCAATACCAGACGGGAATGTAGAGGAGTTGCCATCATCAGAAGAAAAGCAGCGAATTAGCGTTGTTTCAGAAAAAACATCCTCAATTTCATTCTTAGCAAAGCTTTGATTACAATCACCACTCATAACGGACACTAGAGAACAATCAAAACCTTTACTAGTAAGATCAGTAGGGATTAAAAATACATTATTTACGGCATCCAACTTATCCTTAAGGGAGTCATAGTCAGGAAAAGAAAATACATTTCTTTTAACTATCGGACTATCTCCCTTCTTACCCTCAAAAAAAGCTACGGCAGGTTGAGCAGAGAGCACCTCTATTCCAATAAAACCACTATCGTTTTCAGTACGTTTAAAACGTCTAACTAAACAGATACGCCAAGACATAGCTTTAGGCAATGCTAAAGCCAAAATTGTGTGTATTACAATGGGGCTACCTCTCAAATCTGGTATAACAACCCCGAAACTGCTGGCACTCATATCGGTAACCTTCCAGAGTACATCAGCTGATAATTTGGATAAATATTCTCTTGGATTAGTTTTTATGATCCCCAAAATATTTTCATAGCCAAATACTCCAAATGCCTCAAAACCAGCCTCATGCCTCTCATGCAGACGGCGACTCTCACCATATCCGCCCCATTGAATTTTTAGCAAATTAATCAGCCGGTTCTTTTGAACCTCCAGTATGCTTGGATATTCAGCAACATCAAATGCCGTTACAATACTTTCACCAATATTTTCCAGGCCTAGATAAAAATCCACCTTTTCATCTGGTTTTTTCTCAGATAGTGGACGAACGCTCTTCTCAGGTTCATCTAAGTTAAAAAAGAACCTGCAAAAAGGCAACGGCTCACTACTTAACTTGACATCAGCAGAAACTTCAGCCAAAACATTGTTTACAATAAATATTTCAGCAGGATTTAGTGACTGAAAAGAGCAAATAGAGCAAACAATAGTGTGTATAAATTCTCTTAAAAAGAGCTTATGGTGGCCAGAGAGTTTTTCTGGGTCAATACTCTTATGGTAGGTGAAAATGACACCAAAAGCCTTGAAGCAGTTAACCCACCACTTATCCGGTACAGCACGGTAGTATGCGGCGTACCATAAGAACTTCATACGCATTAGGTAAAGGTATTCCCGGGATAAATTCAACCTTAGCCTAGGTGCTTCATCCGGCAAAGAATCTATGCACTTAGACATAGCTTCTTCAAGCTTATCAATGAAGGAACAGCCAATTTCCCAAAATCCCTGTCTATCAGGCAAAGCGTCAGAATTAAAGGCATATAGGGAGGCGCTAATAACAGCACTGCTTGAAACAGCTAAAGACCATACAGCCTTTATACGATCATTAAGATTATCAGTATTTAGAGCCGCGGAAACAGAAAGTCGCATATCTACTAAAGATTGCTCTAACTCTTTATACGTATACGAAGACACATCCCCATCGGATGATAATGAGTTGCCCATTGCACCGTCTTTAGGGAAATCTAGCATCCTATTGTACTCACTGGAGCCTTTTCCCTGTTCTTTCTTAATCATAGAAAGGAAGCACCTTTGCCAGAGTTTTTGAGGTAAAACAAGAAATCAAGGGCCTACCGGCATATTGTCACACAAATAACAACTAATATCGCATTAACCTATACGGCAATAGTGGCTTTTATAGGTGGATGGAAAAAGTAGTTGAAAAACTCAAAGTCTTCTTTAACATATTCAAACAGCGAATTAGGGCAACGTTTAATTATCAAAGTTGGGCGAGGATAAGGATCACGTGATAGTTGCTCATGCACTTGATCCAAATGATTCTTGTAAATGTGGGTATCACCCATCATTACTGTTATCTTTCCTGGTAACAGACAAGTTTGCTGAGCTAGCATGGATGTCAACAATGCATAAGAAGCTATATTAAATGGCAGCCCCAAAAAACAATCCACACTCCTCATGAAAAACAAACAATCCAAGAACTTTTTCTTGCGGACATAAAACTGACAAATCATATGACATGGGGGTAGTGCCATCATACCCAAGGCAACATTTTTCTCAGGAGAAATAGATTCATCTGGAAGGTATGCAACATTGTACGCGCTAAACAAAATACGCCTAGAATGTGGCGTATTCTTGATCTTATCCACAACTTGAGCTATTTGATCTATGGTGGTACCATCACGGCCCGGCCAAGCACGCCATTGCAACCCATAGATAGGACCCAGATATCCTTCAGAGTCAGCCCACTCATCCCATATTGTTACTCCATGTTCATGCAAAGCATTTACGTTGGTCCCTCCTGACAAAAACCATAGCAACTCTGAAACTATACTCTTTAGGTGAAGCTTCTTAGTTGTCACTAAAGGAAATCCATCAGAAAAATCAAAAACCAGCTGCTCACCAAATATGCTTAATGAGCCAACACCAGTACGATCAGATCTATCTTCACCGTGGTCCATGACCTTTTTCAACAATTTTAAATACTGTTCCATAAAAATTTACCGTAGTATTATGGTGGTTAGGATATCTGAGGGGGTAACTTCTTTGGAGATGAGCTCCAGTAAAAGCCGTGTCGTCTATCCAGGAACATTTGACCCGTTTACCTACGGACACGAGGACATAGTAGAGCAGGCAAGCCATATATTCGACCATATTACGGTGGCTGTTGCAGCACAGTCAACCCATAAGAAGACCATGTTTACGTTATCTGAAAGAATAGAAATGATCACAAAAATAGTCCGAAAGTACAAAAATGTGGATGTGGTAGGATTTGATGGCTTGTTGGTACGTTTCATGAAAGAATCGGGGTTTAGTACTGTTTTGCGGGGACTACGGGTTATTTCTGATTTTGAATACGAGTTTCAAATGGCTAGCATGAACAGAAAAATGGATAAAGGATATACCTCGCTATTCTTACTACCTTCGGACAAGAATCTGTTTGTGTCCTCTACAGCCGTTAGGGAAATATCAGCATTTGGCGGTAATGTAGACCAGTTTGTAGATCCTTGTGTTGCTGATATGTTGCAACTAAAAACTAATTGCTAGGTATTGTGGAGCCTAACCGTGTCACTTTTAATTACTGATGAGTGTATAAATTGTGATGTATGCGAGCCAGAATGCCCCAATCAAGCAATATATGAAGGCCCTCTTATATACGAAATTGATGTCAACAAATGCACTGAATGTGTGGGACATTTTTCCGAACCACAATGTGTCCAGGTGTGTCCTGTAGCATGCATAACGGAACATCCAGAGCACAGGGCAACTCACGCGCAGCTGTTAGAAAAATATACGCGTCTGCAAAATCAAAATCCCAAATCGTAGACTTCTCATACTTGAATCACAGACTTCTCATACTTGACAAGATGGACAATAGAAGGTACTTCGTTGCCCTGAACGAACCGTCTCGACCTTGCAGTGTAAGCAAGACAGGCACAGCATACCTGCTCGCCCGTAAACACGTAAGCTATTTTGAAAAGAGCCTTGTTGACCTGATGCATTTAGGAAATCACGCAAAGTGGTTCCTCCCTTATCGATAGCACGCTCTAAAACTCTTTTAATCTCCTTAACCAAGCGTGACAGCTCACCGGTAGTTAAGGAAGAAGCGTGTCGCAAAGGATTTATCCGAGACTCAAACAAAATCTCATTTGCATAAATATTACCTATACCAGCAACTATCTGGGAATTCATCAAACAAGCTTTTATGCTAGAGCGCCTATTCATAACTAATCTGCGAAGGTAGGAAGCAGAAAAATCATTAGAAAGCGGCTCACAACCAATATTACGCAAGCAAGAAAAGCCGATCAGTGTATCTGCATAAAGAAAACAACCAAAACGACGATGGTCGCATAGTCTAATAACCCTGCCATCATGCAAAACTATGTCAACAATATCATGCTTGCCAGGAGAAACATCTTCTGGGAGCACACATAATGACCCTGACATACCTAAATGAACCAACAAATAACCTCCTGTTGACAAAGCCAAAATGAGATACTTAGCTCTCCTAGAGACAGACTGAAAATACGAACCACTGCAATACCCAGAAATATTATCCGTTACTGGATAACGAAGAGCACTTTGACGCACATCAATGCGATCCACACGGGCACCAACGATAGCATTTTCCAAACCGCGACGTACAACTTCAACTTCTGGTAGCTCTGGCATAACAAATAATCCAACACATAGGTAACATAATAGTAAAATGGGCGGGTGCTAAACCGTATACTAATAGCACATTTCCCCCGAGATAAAAGGACTACTAATGAATAAAATAAAGACCACTGTTAGGCAGATATGTCTGTTAGCTTTAAGCTTTACTCTGTCTGCATGCCTATCAATGGGTAACAGCACTTTCATTAGTCATCCTGGTAGACAACAGGAAAATAATATCACCAAACCATCTACGACTAACACGACTGAAACTTTTGCTAGCACAATTGAAACTTTTAAACCGACCTACTCAATATCGGGCAACTTAACAGCAGTGTCTCACAATGGACTGATTACCGGAAAAATCACAGTTATGCATGGCAAAAAGGCCAACCGCGTAATTATTGTCTCTCATAAAGGTGAACTAATAGCCGATGCTACAATAGTCGGAAAAGATCTCAGTTTACGCCATAGCTACAATGAAATTCCACAAACAACACTTTTATCGTCATGGGTGTATGCGCACTTGGGCATAGACGTTACCATAGATGCGGTGTTGTCCTGGATTAATGGGCATCCGCATGATAGCAAAGAGGCTAAAATTATCACCTCAGATAATAATAACCGCAAGTGTTTCTCAGAGGAGGGTTGGTTGATTTGCGTACAAGAATTGTCATCATCAGGAAAAGAAAAAGATGTGCTAAGGGTAGTACAGATATCGGTACCTAAAGTAAATATAAATATCTCAGTAGATAGGCCATGATCTTACATCGGCAATATTTAGCAAAATGGTGGGCACCAGCAAAGATTAATTTGTTCTTAAACCTTATATGCAAAAGGCCTGATAATTATCACGAGCTGCAAACAGCTTTTGCAAACATCACACTGTGTGACACTCTAAACTTCGTGGTAACAGATGATAAAAAGTTACATCTAGAAACACGTGGTTTGTCAGTAGATTGTGCAGATAGAGATAATCTAGTTTGGCGCGCTGCCGAATATCTTAAAAGCACTGCAAAAGTCAAGAACGGCTGCCGGATAATACTAAACAAGGCTATACCATCAGGATCCGGTCTAGCAGGTGGAAGCTCCGATGCAGCAACAACACTGATAGCATTAAATATCCTATGGAAAACACACATACCAAACCAACAGTTACAAGAAATAGGTGCAAAGCTGGGACAGGATGTACCGTTTTTCATAGCTGGAAAACCCAGTTGGGGAATAGAAAAAGGCGGCCTCATTAAAATCCCACCTACTGGCATTAGAGTACCTCCGTACTGCATACTTCTTATGCCACCTATCTCAGTACTTTCATCCAAAATCTATGATAAACTTCCAATTACTACCAAGGGGATACGGTATGAGCTATTCGATAAGGAATCCTATCACCATGGAAATGACATGGAGGAGATTGTCATAAACAATCACCCAGAAGTAGGTAAAGCAAAAGCTTGGCTAGGCAGGTGGGGTCGCGCGCAAATAACTGGATCTGGAAGCTGTGTGTTCTGCTTGCTTAACAATATTGAAACAGCACTCGAAGTTGTTAAAAATTCCAAAACACACCGACTCGGAAAAATATACCTTACCAAAACCTTGGCTCAACACCCACACTACCACCTAGCTAATAATTACTGAGAAGATAGCTCTTTAAAAACGTCATTAAGAAAGTAAGGAATACATACTATATGCGACGCCAACGGGTCACCTTTTATGGGCACCCAGATTTTCTGTACGAAATAGGAAATAAGAGAGCTTTCTCTGCAATTTCCAAAATCTATCCGTCCCAAGGAATTTCTTGGGGAACGTAGAAACTCTATAGTGTCTATAGTGTTTTGTACCGGAATGATATGGTCCCTAGCAGAGTGATACAACGTTACAGACATTTCGGAGTTGTTGAATGTTTCATCGCTACCTGGCAAAGATCCCATTGCAGATATATTGTGTATTCCTCTGTAATCTCCGAATAAATAGAATGCTCTAGAAGCCTCAGAGCTAATGTTATTAGACTCATCGAAAAATCTCCTCAAAAGCATTTCCGGCAATCCACGGTAAGAAACAGCGCCTTGGGCCATCTTATAGGCAAAGCGATGAATTTCTGACTCATAACCTAAGTAAGATTCAGAGTACTTGTCACTGCACTTCAGGCTACCAGAAACAACACAATTAACTGCCAAAACAGAGTCATAAACATTATATGGGCCGGCAAGTACCATTACGCGGGATACTCTACGAATCCCCATATCATCTATAAAGCGACCAAACTCCATGGCGTCGTGGGCACCCTGAGAAATACCTACTAATGCCATGGGCAGACTAGAAATATCCTCAGACAACGAATCACGGAAGTATTTCTGCGCAGCCCACATAGCATCGAAGTACTCACCGTTAGCTGGAAGATTAATTAGATACGGCTCTACTTCACCAGACGTTACTCCATGGCCTAACAAATCAGACAACACAACGATATTACCGTGCGATGCAAGCAAAACACCCAAAAATACATCTACCGTATCACCGTGGGACTGAGCAGAAGAAGACGGCATTGTTGGGTGATGAATATTCACAAAAAATGGGTGTTCAGAATTTTTAAAATTGTTGGGATAAATCAAAGCGGCTGACAAGTTTACTGGTTCACCATTAGGAGACACAGATGAATAAATCATACGTTTAACACGTACGTCATATTTGGCATTAGGATAAAATAGATTGGGGTACTGTCTCCTTAGGTATGGAAGCAAACCTAAAAGTATTTTTCCAACTCCATCGGCAGAAAACCCCTTTGGCTCACCATAACTAGAATAATAGCCAAACATGTTTGAAAAAATATCAACCAGCTGCCCCAAACAGTGAGAATCATCACCCCTCTCAGCGCTGTTGTAAAATTCATTTTCCCCCTCAAAACCTGCTGCACTAGAAGAAAGTATTCCTCTAAGAACATCCTCGAACATTCTATTTACATATTTCTTTGTTACTAAAGATTGGTGAGGAAAATTTTTAAAATTTAGTGGCAATTCACCGACAGACAGTACTCTCCCTCTGCTTACATTTTCATCGGGACTAATTCTAAAATTGGAGGCCACCTCTCCATTGTATTCAAGAGAATAATATTCACCCAGGGTAAATCCAATCTCAGGCTCAGCAACAACTTCTCCCCAAATAACTTTACCTCCACCCACTACACCAGTCCATTCACGATCTGAGAGAATACGGAGTTTCATTTCATCTTCACTGGACATTGATCTAAGAGAAATTGCGTTCCTACACAAACCAGCTTCTTGTGCCTGGTAGTAAATAGCTACGTGGTGATTAACGGGAACACTTTTAATACCATCTATCGGATCAGCATAAACAAAAGAGCAACCAGGAAAGGTTTGAGCAAAACATCCATTACTGAGGAAGAAAGCTAGGCTCAAAATAATTGATAGATAAATTCGGTACATTCTCACTGTTCACCTTTCAATTTATAAAAATAACCTACCTTCATCATATCGCTATCATTTAATTACCTAGTTAGAAAACATCAATTCACACATGTATGTAGAAGATGTACTTTAAATCAATATATGCGTCTATCATAAAAACTTTAACCATTCAAATCTTACAATAATAAAAGTGTATCATTTGGGCAAATTACAGCAAAAAATATGCCCTGGACCATGTGCATTTTTTGATAAGATCTGCAGTCCAGCGGCTTTTTGTACTTGGCAGGAAGTGGGCTTAACAAAAGGTGGATTAGTAATCTAGGCAGCCTGACGTAGTTTCGCTATCATACTACGTATTCTTCATAGGTAGTCTCAAGTGACTGGGGTGTAGCCAAGTGGTTAAGGCATCGGATTTTGATTCCGACATCCGAAGGTTCGAATCCTTCCACCCCAGCCATCCTTGCTTATAGGACAATTTGTGTCAAACAATGGTCGTTTGAAAATTTTCACTGGCAGTGCAAATCCATTGCTAGCGTTGGCCGTTGCCAACTGTCTTGATGTAGAACTAGGTAAAGCCAAGGTTGGTAGGTTCTCAGATGGCGAGGTAGCAATTGAGGTCTGCGAAAACGTCAGGGGATACGACGTGTTCGTGCTGCAACCTACATCTTACCCATCCAATGACAACCTTATGGAGGTTGTTGTCATGGCGGATGCTTTGCTTAGGGCATCTGCCGGGAGAATTACGGCAGCTGTGCCATACCTTGGATACTCACGCCAGGATCGTAGACCATGCTCTGCTCGTGTACCTATATCTGCAAAGGTTGTAGCCAATATACTGACATGTGTCGGCATAAACCGCATGTTGACTGTAGATTTGCATGCTGACCAAATCCAAGGCTTTTTTGATATACCGGTTGACAACATATACGCCACACCAGTCATTCTAGAAGATATAAACAAAAATAAGAGTCAAGACATGGCGGCCCCAATTGTTGTAGCCCCAGACGTTGGTGCTGTCTTACGCGCTCGAGCTCTAGCAAAACTACTATCATGTGACCTGGCAATAGTGGACAAAAGACGCACTGAGCACAACAAAGCGGACGTTATGAACGTAATCGGCGATGTTCAGGGACGGTCGTGTATAATCATAGACGATATGGTTGATACGGCACAAACATTGTGCAAAGGAACAGCGGAGCTAAAAAACCGTGGTGCTCACAGAGTAGTTGCTTACTGCAGCCATGCTATTCTTTCTGGTAATGCTGTAGAAACAATTACTAATTCCTGCCTTGACGAATTGGTAGTTACGGATACTATCCCTCTTCGTGATGAAGCTATAATGTGTAACAAAATCAGGCAGATATCCATAGCAAGCCTCTTAGCTCAGGCTATTGCTAGAATTCACGCGGAAGAGTCAGTCAGCACTCTCTTCAGCAACGCTTAGTTTAAAGGAGAAACAAACATGATATTTGAACTTTCTGCTGAAGAGAGAACACGTCTTGGCAGCCCAGCATCAAAAAAATTTAGGCAAAGCGGAGCCGTTCCCGGGATCGTATATGGTGCTGGTAAAAAAAATGACCACATCCTGCTTAACCACATTGAACTTGCTAAACACATGCGTCATCAGTCTTTTTACGCATCCCTAATTACCTTAGTTATAGGCAAAAAAAAGCAAACCGTTTTGCTTAAGGACTACCAACTGCACCCATTTAAAGCCCAAATCTACCACATAGACTTCAAGAGGGTTAACGAAAACGAGGATCTGATCGTATCTGTTCCCCTAGAGTTTATTAATGCCGAAACATGTGATGGTGTAAAAATAGACGGGGGGATGGTAAACTATGTCATGAACTCGCTTGAAGTTCAGTGCTTACCCAAATACCTGCCTAGCAAGTTGGTCGTAGATTTGCAAAGTCTCCGCTCCTCTCACTCTATAGTGGCATCGAACATTATTTTGCCTAAAAATGTAAAGGCTGTGTGTCTTAATAAGGGAGAGGATCTGCCAATAGCGACTATAGTTACTAATGCACCGTCAGAGGATACAGCGACACCTACTGCTGAGAAAACTCCCACCCCGGTAGTTCCAGCAAAAAACACAAAAAATACGCCTAAGAAATAGTTGTTACTTTGGATATAGCGTACCCGCAAAAGTTTAAGCTAGTTATTGGTCTGGGTAATCCTGGACGACAGTATTGTCTAACTCGCCATAATGTTGGGTTTTTGTGGCTAGACGAATGGCTAAAAGACAGCGCTGCGTTTTTTTCTGAGCAACAAAAATTTTCTGCAGAGGTGGCATCTATGCAGGATGTTACCTTTATGAAACCCCAAACATTCATGAACTTGTCTGGAATTGCAGCAAGGAAGTGGGTTAGTTTTTACCGAGTACCTCTAGATCAGGTCCTTGTTGTACATGATGAACTGGATTTACCTTTTGCAGAATTGCGCATAAAGTTTGGTGGCGGCAGTGCTGGCCATAATGGAATAAAAAGCATAGCTGAGGGTCTTGAGTCAAACTCTTTCTGGCGTCTAAGGGTAGGTATCGGTAGACCAACTAACCCCAATCAGTCTGTGCCAAACTTTGTACTCGGTGCACTTTCATCATCAGAAAGTAATGAGCTAAGACAGCTGGCACGAGATTTCTTTGATAACCATTGGAACAAGGTTCAAAGCGGACAGCTAGAGAAAGTAATTTCCTTAATTCACAGAAACGTACCTAACCTAACTAAAGGTTAAGAACCGGCTTTGAGAATACCTTATCCCGATCAGTAGTAACCGCATTTTCTTCTGGCAAATTATCGGCAGATGTGTTAGTACCGTCACTGGAAGCTCGCACTACAACCATCTTACTCTTAGGGCGAGAACTATCATTGTGATATTTTGAAGCATCCATTACCAAGGCATCCTCATCGGATGGACGCGGGGGCGAAACTTTGTCACAACCAGAGCACGGGCTTTTATCATTTCCAACGCTCTCCTCACGAGCACGCAAAAAAGATAAAACATTGTCATAGGATTTATCAGGATTGTATGATGGATTGGAAGTCTCTTCTTTATGTGAAATAGCAGTTGGCGATACCATATTATGCCTGTGGTTACGCCTATTGCTCTTAAACATATATCTACTTGAAGACGATTTTTCTATTGGCGGCTGCTGTCTAAATCGCATTACAACTTTTGGATTATTTTCCTTAGATCTATGTAAGAAATAAAAATGATTAGCTTTATGATTATTTTCCTTTGTATCTTTTTTATCTACGTGCATAACGTCACTGTCAGCATTATCCTCAGTGTTCTTATCGTTAACGTTCCCAGATGAATCTGTGGAAGATGACATAACCTTATTTTTTAGCTTTTCAGGTAACATAACATCTTCTGATGGAACAACCTCATTATTAGATTTAACACCTTCATTACCTAAAACACGATCTGGATCTAGAACCGTTGGCTGAATTAAGAAGATCCTTTCACGTCTCTGGATATTATGATGAGAGTGGGCAAATAAATGTCCAATAACTGGAATATGGTTCAAGAAAGGAATGCCCTCACTACCAGTTTCACTAAAGTCGTAGTAAAAACCTCCAATTAATAAACTCTCGTTCTCATGAACAATAGCTTCTGTGCTAACGGTACTATTCCTAATAACAGGATATGATCCGATTTTTTTATCTAAAATAGAGCCATTTTGAATATCAATAGTAAGCTTAATGCCAGTTTGAGACCCACTACTTATTAAATGAGGTGTTACACGTAAAGAGGTACCAACCGTCTCTGGTGTTACTGAAGCCACACGCTCACCAGTTGTTTGAATATAGAATGTATCACTATAATCCAAAACCGCACCAGTATTCTCCGTAGTAAGAATTGAAGGACGAGACTGAACTGTTGCATCCCCTCTACCCTCAAGCATCCTAACTTTAGCTAAGAAATACCTTGCCGACTGTACAACTAAGGTTGTTGGGTTAACACTAGCACCAGATGGACCAACTGCGATACCAATATCTTTATCGCTAATTCCGCCTGAAGTTAATCCATTTGACACTGCACCATTGTCATACCCAGCAGACCAATTGATACCCAATTCACGATCATGTGTTGTATTCAAATCGATAATAGTAACCTGAACCTGAATTAATGAAATTGGAATATCCAGTTCATCAATGAGCTTTTTATACATGGAAATTCGTTCAGGCAAATCGCTAACAACAATTGAATTGGTGCGTGGATCAGGCTGAATGGACGGACCATTGTATGACTTAGGTCGTGCCATTTCTGGTTTACTATTAGCGGCAGCACCTTTTCCACCTTTAGTAGACGAATCAGATTTATTTTCACTACCATATATAGAGGCACGTAGTTCTTGAACATCTTTTCTAACTTCTGAACTTTGTGCTAGTGCAACTTTTTCGCCCTGGGCATTTGATAGTAGCTGTTGCAAAAGGGTTGCCAATCCTGGAGAGGTAATCTTGTTATTGCGATAGTATATAGTCCTATCTATAACAGATGCATTCTTAACATGAAAAACAGCAACTTGCATCCCACCAGCTACTATCGGCAATTCCTTGATAGTTCGCTCAATTAAATCCAAGTATGGAGGTGGACCAGACACCATGACTATATTTTGCTCTGGCAAAATACCCCACCCAAATCGTGGATCAACAACTCCTAAACTCATTAGAGCTTTATAAATTTGAGGAGCTGTACCACTAGAAACACGAATTGACCGACTTGATAATTCCTCAGCTAAATTAACGTATAGGACACCTGAATTTACAAACCAAGTCAAACCATACATACTAGATAGGCTATTTAAAAAGGATGTCGGATTGCTCGTTGACAAACGTCCAGATAGTATACCGTGTACTTTGGGACTTATATGCGCGATCAAACCAAAACCTGACGCAAAGTCCTCACATACTTGCCTTACAGAGGAGTTATTAGCATAGTAGCTATACGGATCCATTGGCCAAGTAGTACGCCCTGCAAAAGCAGAAAAGCTCAGTAGAATACCCGCTAACGCTGTAGCAAAAAGGCGCTTTAAAGAACCAACCATGATTTTTAGCTCAAATTAACCCAACCAAATTACAGAAAACGAGAAATACCGGAGTACAGTTTAACCGAGAGTAATCGGTTTTATTGATAAAACCCTACCACAAAATCTTAATAAGTCATTCTTATAAAATAATGATTGATTCTCATCAAGTTTAATTCTTAAACTGTTTTTAGAACTTGACGAAAAAACTCAAGTACATTCAGGAAGTTTTCAATACCAGATTCAAGGTCATTAACGTTGATAATATCAAAAACATCACATTGAGCATAAACAGACTGTTGCTCTTGGTTAACAAATAAAGAAGTTTGAGTAGAAAATAAATTAGCCTGAGTAACCTTTAGCACTTTTTGAATGAATAATTCTTTTTTAGATTCCTGTGCTGGTAAAAAACTAACAAAAGACCACAATAATATTCTGTCAAACGCAAGCGGCGTAAGATGAACTCTATAGCGCTTATCAAAAACACAAACAATACTACCATCATCAGAAGCGGTAGCCTGCACATCTCTTTGTCTTAAAAAGATTTTAATAAACTCATTAGATATGCTCTCCATCAATTACCTCTTTATGCTTTCTTCTAACATCATCGGCCCAACGTATAACCTCTGCTACTGGTTCAATTAAATCACCGGCAATATACTCATCAACAGGAACACGCTCCATTAAAGCACGCGCAAGTGGAATATTCTGAATGATAGGCACACCAACTTCACGCGCAGCATCCACCATAGCATACGCCAAATCGTCTTTTCCTTTGGCAATTACCATAGGAAGAGGCGTCTCTTCTTCCTTGTAGTATAATGCAACTGCTAGGTGTGAGGGGTTAGTCACAACAACATTAGATTGCTTCGAACGCTTTATTGATTTATTAGACATCAGCTCACGGTGTAACTGCTTCCTTTTAGACTTGATCCTGGGGTCACCCTCCATTTCTTTAAACTCACGCTTAATTTCGTCCATGGACATCATCAATTGCTTCTGCAAATTCATTTTTTGGAAAATCAAGTCAAAAATAGAAATAACAAAATAAACCAAAGCTATTATTATGGTGAATTTTTTTACCAGCTCACCGAAAATGGCTACTGCATGAGGCAAATCGGCGTTTGGTATAAGGAGCATTTGAGGGAGATTAGATTTAATTAAATAGTAGACAACAAATCCTGAGATTATGATCTTTGTTACAGATTTAATGAATTCAACCAAGTTTTTTCTGGAAAAAATATTCTTGAAATTCTCAGCCGGATTAAACTTCTCAAAACGTATCTTCATCGCTTTGGGTGAAATCTTAAAACCTACCTGTACGACATCTGCAAATAGCCCAAAAATAATCACTATCAGAACAATAGGAGCCAACATTACTATAGCTCTATAAACTATAGCTGGCCCAAAGGTTGAAAGCGAGACTTGTAACGGTTCTTTTATGTAAAGAATTGAACGCTCTACCCACATTGTCATTTCCTGAAAGATTGAACCTCCTTTAGCCAAAAAATAAGAAAAAATTGCTATAAACAAAATAGTAGCACTAAAGTCCTTACTGTATGCGACCTGACCCTCATCCCTAGCATCACGTAGTCGCTTAGGGGTAGGTTTCTCAGTCTTTTCACCACCTTGGTCAGCCATATTATTTTATCCTAACGAAAAGCAACTGATACTTTGTGTAGTATATACCCCATTCTATTTATTTCACCCAAAATATGTGGCTCTAAAAAAGCCATGTAGGGAATGGCAACAAAAAAACCAGCTGCTGTTTTTAAGGGCATGGCTAAAATAAATACTTGTATTTGTGGTACAAAACGACTTATAAGGGCTAAGCCCAACTCTACCAAAAACATTGATAACAATATGGGAGCACCATACAATAACCCTTGATACATCAATCTATTAAGCTCTAAGCCGAATATATCTGAATTCCACAGCTTCAAATGTACTGTTTGTGCCATCACGGGCCAAACGGTATAGCTTTGGTAGATCATACCCAAAACAATGTTTAAGCCACCGGTAAAGAAAAATGCTGCAAGAAAAAATTGATGCATAAATTGCCCAAACGGAGCAGATTCATTACCAGTGAGAGGATCCATCAACCCACCAATACCAGCACCTCTTTGGTTATCTACAAAAAACCCCATTGCCTCAAAAATCCAAAAGGCAATAGCGCAAATAAAGGACATTCCTAAACCGATAAGTGCTTCCTTAAATAAAAAAGCAAAAACAATACCGGTATCAATTTTATGTGGAATAATAGGCATAAGGTGTGGAATTAGCACCAATCCAAAAGCCATGCTAACGACTGTACGCACAGTAAATGGCAAATTGCTACCACCAAATGCTGGGAAAAACGAGAAAAAAACAAACAGCCTGCCTTGAGTAATGGCCCAAACCAATAAAAAATGCCATAAATCTGGGATAATCAGTGGCTGCTCAGTCAACAACATGAATGTCAATCGCTCAGTGAATTAGGGCAGGTAGATTGTTAAACATCTCTATTGTAAATCTATATACGATCACACTCATCCAACCTGAGGTGTAGAACAAACATGCCCCAACAGCAGTTAGCTTAATAGCAAAGCTTAGAGTTTGCTCCTGAATCTGTGTTAACGCTTGAAAGATACTTACCATAACACCCACCACAGACGCTACAACAATTGGTGGCATCGAAATCAATAACATTATGTATAAGGCCTGAGTAACATAGTTGGATAAGCCAGTATTATTCATATTAGTCCCTTATTTTTTTATTGTGAGTAACTAGATACTAAAGCATGAACAATTCGTGTCCAGCCGTCAGCCATTACAAAAAGCAACAACTTAATTGGCAAAGAAATCATTACAGGAGAAACCATCATCATACCCATCGCTAATAATAGATTTGATATAACTAAATCAATCACTAGAAAGGGCAAATAAAGCAAAAAACCTATCTTAAATGCCTCCACAAGCTCGGTAAGCATAAAAGCTGGAATTAAAATGATGAAATCTGTCTGCTTAGTATTACCCATAGACTCTTTGGTCCAAAGACGCTTAGCAGTCGAGTAAAAAAACACTACTTGGTGTACAGATGAATTAGCCTTCAAAAAACCTCTAACTGGTTCCACAGCTTTGCTAAAGGCTCTAAAGAATTCGGGATAACTATGAGTAATGGAGTGGCCTGGAACAATAACCTCATCGTATATTTTATTTGCCACTGGTGCCATTACATAAGCACTTAATATTAATGACAACGAGTATACAACGATATTTGGCGGTATCTGCTGCACACCAATAGCATTACGCACTAAATTAACAACAACAGATATCTTCAAGAATGAAGTCGATGAAACTATCAAAAAAGGAACTAGCGACAATGCCGAAAAGACAAGACCCAGTACAAGAGGATCATTTCCCATAGGGATCTCGCTTAATTTTTCAAAGAAGTCACTGAAACACCCAGATGCCCATCTATATCAACTAATTCACCGTCAGCAATAATTTTGCGGTTAGCACGAATTGAAATAGCACTATTTAATGGACGTCCTAAATCAAAAACATATCCTGGGGAAATTGCACTCAAATCCTTAAATTTTAAATGTTTCTCACCTAGATCAAAGGTAAGATGAACTGGCAAATTTCCCGTATCTGGAGCAGATTTAACCTGGGATCCTATTTTAGGCGCAGATGACTCTAATGACGGCAAAGAAGGACTACGAGATATCAAAGATTTAGAGATACTATCATCGTCATCCTCTTCTTCGTCATCGTCGTCATCAAAGTCAATCTCATCATCATCATCGTCATCACTCATCAAAGTAGTATCATCGTCATCCCAAAAATCGTCTAAGTCGTCATCAAATTTTTGACCCATAATCATTCCCAGCTTTGTTTGAACAATTAATTGATTATCTTTCCACAAGGCACGAAATCCCATGCACTCACCAACACAAACCAACAAAATATTATCTTTCAAATAACATTCATCAAATAAGATAACATCATTGTTTTCTAACTGCTTAAACTCTTTAGCAAGCAAAGTAGTAGATCCCAACAAAAAACGACTTACAACTGGAACTTCTTCAGGCTTAACCCCTCCACCAGAATGAGGAAGCATGGATAAAACTTTTTGCAAAAATTGAGATCCACCTTCATCGACATGTAACCAAAGATCATGTTCCTCTCTGCCATTTAACCGATTCATACTAGCTTTTAACCATCTACCCTCACATGACAACTTAGGTAAATCACCCTTAGGGAGACGAGTTACAGAATTCAGTCTTACAGATCCAACACCCAGACGAGAAATACTCTCAATAACATTATCAACAACAGCATCTACTACAGCTACCAAAATGGTATGATCTAGAGATGAAATATGAATGGTTTTATCACCTAGCCAGTCTTCCAAAAATAAACAAAAAATTGTATCTGGAACAACCAACGAAAAAACACCCTTGCCCCAAAAAAAATCTACCACCCAGTTATCATCAATACCTGGCTTGTAGCTAACATTTGGTCTAGGAGGTAAAAACAAAAACTCCCATTCACCATGCAATGAAAAGGGTACAGGAACAATACGCGACGCAATAACACTAAACAAAGACTTATCATGCACAGTTAGTCGATGCAACTTGAGCGGCAACCCAGCCATCAGCAATTCCTAACCCTTATTTCCACAGCACCGAATTACACCATTCGTACCAGTCCAAAATTGCCCAAGTGAACGGGATTGGCTATGGTATCTCAAAAACACTCTGACCCAATTCACAGAAAGAGAAAACAAACGATCAATCAAATCACAAACCTGACTACTAATAATAGGTCTAACAGGTGGCGTTGTCTTAATATCAATAACGAACCACTTCTCATCATAAAATATTTTTATCAATGTCCCCTTAAAAACCCCCTTGCTTAGAGTGATCTCATATCTCTTTCTGCGATCACCCTGCTGCAAACGAACACGGATACGATCCTCTATTTTATTCCATTCTATTCGCTGCTGTAGTGTTAAAACTAATATTCCATTACGCTGTATGGGCATTTTGATAAGAGGAGAATCCTGTAATGTTTTAATTTCAAGAAATTCTCTACTATCTTGCTTAGTATCTGTGTTAGACAACATATGATCATCGCCCTCATCATGCAAAGCTGCGCGAAAATCTCGACAAATGCTACTGCTAGGATTTATCGGGGAGCGCAAAGAAAATGGCGCATAATCATCATCAATAATTTTGTCGGAACAAATTTTAGATATATCAGACTTAGAGTTAGTATTCACAGCGCACCGTCTCCTGCTTGCTCTTCAAGACTTTCTTGCCGCAGACTAAGAGACAAAGCAATCTCGTCCATTTCCTCATCAATCTTACGGCTACTCTCTTCCTCAGCTTGCTTCTTTAAAAAATCAGATAATTCAACAAATTTCTGCTTCACCTTCATTGCGTACTGATGCTCTTGTTGACGCTGCTTAAGAGTATTATGACATTTACTTAAATGATCATTAGCCTCATCAAATAAATCTTCATAATGTATCTCCTGTTTTTGCATATCACCAACTGCTGAGCGAACATTCTCAATATCAGAACGCTTAACCATCTTGTTATATAGGGAAGAAAACATCCTCTTTTCTTCTTCTATCACAAAATCCTGATAGTCACGCCACTTCTTCTTTGCTTCTCTAACCTTTTGTTCCGCTATCTTCACATCAGCACGAGCATTAGCAAGTTCAATCTCTGCCTTTTTTTCACGAAATTCCTTTATCTTTAACAACCGATCGATTACGGACATATAATTATTTTGCAGCTAACTGAATTAAATCAGAAACAGTCTGATCATAGGGATACAATTCATGTACCCCCTGTTGTAAAAAAGCTGCTATTGCATCTTTTTTACGAACAGCCTCATCGGTCAAGTGGTCACTTCCTGCTTTATATTCACCAATCTTTATCAATAATTCAACATCGTTATACTTATCCATCAGTTCTCTAACGCGACCTGCAGAAGCCACATGCTCCCTGGATACAATAGCTGTCATTACACGACTTTTAGATGCCAAAATATCGATAGCAGGATAATGATTAGCAGCGGCTAATTTTCTCGATAAGATTATGTGCCCATCTAAAATAGATCTAGTCTCATCTGCAACTGGCTCAGTCATATCGTCACCCTCAACAAGAACGGTATAAAGAGCCGTAATACTACCAATGTCATTCATACCAACACGCTCCATCAAACGTGGTAGCGTTGAAAACACCGATGGCGGAAAACCACGACGTGTGGGAGGCTCGCCAGCTGCCAAGCCAATCTCGCGCTGTGCACGAGCAAACCTAGTAACAGAATCCATTAAAAATAAAACTCGCTGACCTTGATCACGAAAATATTCCGCTATCGCAGTAGCTACAAAGGCAGCCTTAGATCGCTCCATAGAAGATTTGTCAGAAGTTGCACATACAACAACCGAACGAGCTAGCCCTTCATCACCTAACTCTCTTTCAATAAACTCCCTGACCTCACGACCACGTTCACCAATAAGGGCAATTACAATGACATCAACATCAGCACCCTTAACCAACATTCCTAACAGAGTTGACTTTCCTCCACCTGCAGCAGCAAAAATGCCCATACGTTGACCCTCACCGCAGGTTAGCATGCCATCAATTGCTCTTACCCCTAGGGATAAAGGCTTATCTATAAGGCGACGCGTCATGGGATCAGGTGATTCAGAAAATACAGGATAGAATGTCTCAGTAGTCAATGGCCCTTTGTCTTCCAGATCCAATGGACGCCCTAAGCCATCAATAACCCGCCCCAACAAAGCATTGCCAACAGGCACCATATACATCCGTCCCGTCGGAATAACCTCTGTTGCAGAGGACAAACCATGCATTTCCCCTATTGGTGTCATCAGCGCAGCGTCACGAATAAAGCCTATAACCTCTGCGCGCATCTCAAAGTCTTCACTAGGATTGCGGAGAATACAAACCTCACCTATTTTAACAGTGGGAACAACAGCCTTTATAATAGTTCCAATCACTTGGACTACACGTCCCTTAATGTTAAGTGGCTGCAAATCCTGCAGTACAAGTTCCATCAGGTCTGCAATGTAATCGAATGGCCGCATACCATGTTTTCCTACTTATTATAGACCGTGCTGTTTGCCCAATACGCGCTCAAAAGCCTCGCGAATCACCTTGAGCTGATGAGAAATGTTAACCTCAACCAACCCAATATCAGTTTCTAACATACACCCATCTTTCTCTAACCTGCTATCAGATATCACATCTATATAGTTAATGCCTGGAAACTCTGACAGTAAACTATTAATTTGCTCTTTCATACTAGTTAGGGCATTAGGGTGAACACGAATAACCACCTGCTTTTGATTTCGTACAGTAGACAAAGCATTCTTTACTACTGCCACAGTCCTTTCCTCATCTTTGTAGTCGTATACAATTTTTTTAACTGAGGATAAAACTAAGTCTACGACCCTCTTTTCAACTGTTTCAAAATAGTCAACTGCTCGAGCTACTTGCTCAATCATATGCTCAGCTTGCTCTTCTCTAGCCGCCTCTAAACCATCGCGGTAGCCCCGCTTTTTTTCCTCTTCAAAAGCAATTTTGCTATCAGCCAAAATTTGGTTTGCTTTATCTTGAGACAATTTTATAACTTCATTAGCCGTCTTCCAAACAGCAACTCGGTCAGATTTAATAACTTTCTGCGACAGACCAACACGAAATATCTGCCCAGCTCCCTTAGAATCTTCTTGATTAACTCCTTTATGAGGAACAATAAACTTCATAGATTACTCACTTCTTTAAAAATGGCAACACACAACTTGAAAGCCTCTTCTGGTGTAGGATTACTATCAATTTGTTTAATATCAACTGATGTAGGTAACCTCATAGTCCAAACACCAAGCATATTAGGCGGTAATGTAGACCCCGCAAGGTGTAGAAATGCCCATCCCAATTTGCTCGCCAATCTCTCATTTATTTCCTCAAAATCAACATTTTGCCAACCACTACCGCCTTTATAGAATCCAGCATGGCGACGAAAAACAAAGTTAACCACATCCTCACCAAATACTTTACGTAAATGCTTAATCTGTGCTCCTGAGATTGTGGTCCTAATACGCATACCTACTTCTAAAGCCGCAACTATACGTATTACATAATCTAAGTGATAGTTACTCATAGTCACAAACGACCATATGTCTGCTGCAACATCAATACTTTCAGGACTAGTATTAGAAAAAGCACGTGAGAGTCTAAAGTGATTACGACGCGCCAAACTACCGTTACCAAGCAAATTGCAAAAAAGCTTATACGGCAGCTTCTCACTAATACGACTACGATGCATATAAACACTAGGGCAATAAAACCACAAAAAACTTTGAGCCAAATATGCAGTCGAATATTTTTTTCTTTGGTCAGCTTGGCTCACCATATATAACCTCGACTATGACTTCCGATTATTAGATTTTTCGCTATTATCTGTATTAATACCAGGAATCTTGACAGGCAAAGATATCCTATTTGTCCAAATTAGGTAGTACCCTATCGCCAAAAATAGAACTATTGCAACAAATATTCCTATAACCGCAAATGATAAATCACTACCAATAGACATTTGGGATTTGTCAGGATTAATAGAATCAAGGCGTTGTTGTTTTACATCAGGCGTCGTATATTCTTCAGCAGGTATCAAAACAACAGTAACCCTATCTTCTGTAAGACCAGGAATACTACGGGCCACCAATTTTTTAATCTGCGGAATTAAGATGTCTATATTATATTCTTTCTGATATTTTATAAAAACAGCAGCTGATGACACAATAGTAGTATCTGTAAAAGGATCATGGTCAGGCAAAACCAAGTGGACACGAGAAAAAACCACTCCATCAATATGCGACAGAGTTTCTGATAATTCCTCAGAGAGGGCGAACAATAGCCTTGCTTTCTCCTCCATGGGAGAAGATATCATCCCATCCTTCTTAAATACATCGCCAAGACCACGATAATCAAACCTAGGCAGTCCCCTGGATCTTAGAATATTAATGGCGGTAGAAACTTTAGACGAATCAATGTATACGGTTGCTAAACCATCCTTATTTAAGCTTTTCGTGGCTTCAATACCGGAATCCAAAAGAGCAGACAAAACCTCGTTTGCATCTCTTTCAGGTATATTTGAAACAATCTCTACGTTTCCGCCACATCCAGCAAGAAAAATAGAAAAAAGCACACAAAAAAACACACGGCATTTCGGCCATAGCGCACGAAAACGGAATCCATCATTATTATAAGATGTGCACAAACAAAAACCGAACATGACATTTCCTAAATTATTGCAAACGTATCATGGAGTCAACTGTTGTTGCTGCTTTGTTAGCGATTTTAGTTACAATGTCAACAATCACTGTAGCACGCATCAATTCTAACTGAACAGATAACATTGTCGTACCACGTGCTAATTTGTCTGCAGATGGTATTCCAGCAATATGATGGTATAGACTTTGAAACTGATCACTGCCATAAGCAATACTTTCTTGTATATCTTCTGATAATTTCTCAACTATAGATTTTTTGCGTTTGTCATATGCTTCACCTACACCCATAGACTCGGCTGCAGCCGCTGCAACATTAACATTATTAGCTACCATATCAGAATTTGCTGCTGTGGCTGAAAAGTTCTTTAAAGCTTCTTGAAAGCGCTGTATATCCTGACTACTAACAACTGATGAATTATCAGCGTTATTATTTTTACCGGCATTAAAATTAGAACGATCCACATTTAAAGATAACATATCAACTGGCATATCATCCGTCCTTATAAAGGAAAATTTACCTGAGAAACCATAAGAGCTACATTCTTTACAGATGGTATAGAAGCATCCTTTTTTAATCTTTGTAACCGCTGAGTACTATCTACTACCAACCCCACCTGTCTCAATGTCATAGCAGTAAATAATTCTACTTCTTCATTATTTGCTCCTGCCATAACTGCATCTTTTTGTAACACATCCAATGCTAATTCGTGCCTATTCTGCTGCAAAAAAGAAAGGGCCCAGCCGATATAAACACCGGGCTCCTGGGGATTAACGAAACGTAAAGCTGAAAAAATAACCTCAGCGACACGAGGCTCTCCCCAATCAAGGGCAGCAAAAGCAACCTCTGCCAAAATGTGTATTTCTTCTTTGTTAAGCACTTTATTATTCATTTTTATCAAGATTGTTTTTGGAATTGAACTAATTATATGTCATAAAAAAGGAAGTACTGGTTAATTACCCGAAGAGCAAAATGCTTATATAAAATAAAAAAGGAGACTATTTAGTCTCCTCAGCAATGACAAAGCTATCATATCTTACCGGAAGCCTTCTTAACTAAACGCTTAGGAACAGAAGAAGTTTTTTTACCCATTGACTTCTTACCACCTGACTTTACGCCTAACTCCTTGTTACGTTCAATATCTAACAGCTCAAGCATGGATTTAGCCTGATGAAGCAATTCCTTAGGCACAAAAGACGGATCAACTTTAGCACCTTCAACAACGTATTGGATCATTTGATAGGCTTGCTCTAAATTTCCCATCATTAAATGACACTGTGCTACACGCAACAAATACGTAGCCGGACTCTCACCTAAGGTACCTGCATAACTATACAAAACCTTTGCTCTTTCATAGTCACCCATGTCGTAACGACAGCGTGCCATAGCATCAAGGTACTTAGGATTATGGGGACGAGCCATAAAAACCAAAGAGTAGGTATCGGCTGCTTTTTGTAACTGATTGTTTCTCCAAAAATTAAGTGCTATAGAATACAAAACCTCAACCGCGCCGTCGCTCAAATTGACCATGGAAGAAATCTCGTCCAAGCGCTTCTTCTCTTCCTCAAACCATCGGGTCAAGTCGTCCATAAAAGCACCTCTCAGTAATAAAAAGCAAACCCAAACAAAAAGTTATGTGTTAACACAACCTCATCTTTTACCTCGCACTACTTATGACCTGAAAGCAGAAGAATTGGCCTGTGCCATAGAACGACTAGCTTCACCAATCACACCCAAAACCATATCCCTAAGTTGAATCAAACCCTTTTGCCAATCATCCTCAATACCAAAAGTCTGACCTTGCTGAGAAGCAAGTGCTTGACTATGCGCTTGAGTAGCTTGAGCCTTAGTTAATTCCATTGTGGAGGCAGTATTGCCCATACCAGAAGCAGATCCTGAAATACGCCCTACACCTTCACTGACGGTAGTAGCTGTAGCAGCTTTCTTATCAATTGCAGCTATTCTGGTTGTCAAATCAGACTTCTGGGCCTGCAGCATTTGAGCTGCATCCATTGTCTGCATATCATTACCATTACCACCTGGCATATCAACACGCATTAACTCAGCTGCCTCAGAACTACTAAGACTTTCCAATTCAGTAGCCATATCACCTGACTTGGACTTCAGCCTAGAAGCATAGAAGCTACCGCCCATACCCGCGCCTGCCCCAACTAATCCTATGACACCAGCAACAATTCCGGCAACGAGGGCCTGATTGGCACCTTCTGACAAAGCCTTAGAAGCATCCAAATTCTCTGTCAAACTATTCAAAAGCTCTTTAATCTTTACTATACGCTCATTAGCAGCCTCCTGACCGGAGGATTTAGCCAACATCATCAACACTGCAGCAAGAATAGCCAAAAAACTCCCCCCGTCTCGTAACGTAAAAAAATCCTCAACCTCACCAAAACGACCCAAAATATCATCATCACGATCGGGATCCTTGGGAGTGCCTAAAAGACCATCAGCAAAACCACTACCAAATTTAGCGCCCCAATCTTCTCCAAAAGCTTTTTCCATCACCACAGTCAAAGCAGTAGGAGGAGGAGAAGAAGTAGCAGCGGCGGCGGCAGCAGCAGCAGAGGCAGCGGCGGCAGCAGCAGAGGCAGCGGCAGGTGCAGAAGAAGCAGGAGCAGCGGCAGAAGAAGTAGAAGTAGCACCACTACCTGAACCGGCAGTTTTAGTGGCACCAGAAGTGCTCTGACCACTAGAATCTTCGACTGAACCTTCATCCCTAGTCGTAGTACAATCCCCACTCGCCGTATGATGATGCTCTACCAAACCATCCCCTTGATTATACATTGTTCCCCTCACTTTCAGATTTATTAATTTAAACAACTATATTCAATGCAATTGCCTATACCATCCGTACAAAGGCCGCATCCTTAGCTGCACAGAAACTCTTAACCGTAGTATTAGCTGTTTCCGTAACTTTCTTCATTGTACTAACACACTCCCTAAAATCATTGTTGCTGTTGGCCTGTAAACCACGAACCTCAGCAATAAAAGCCCTAACCATATCAACTAGTGCCTGCGCTTTAAGATATTTGTACGTTTCCTCAGATTGATATATTGTGTAAGCGGAACTAGTACCCTGCGCAGCAGAAGAAAAACCAGTAACAGCATGCTCAACAGCCTCTACCATATTCTTCAATCTAACAACACCCCCTAGCTTATCGGCAATTGTAGACAGCCCTTTAACAGCTCCAGCTCTAAAGAAAACCACCATCATCACAATCATAACCACTATGGTCATCACCATCGCAAAAATGGCCGCAGCACTAGCTTTCATCCCGCATGCTTCAGCAGAACCTTCAAAGAATCGACCCAAAATACTTGGATCACCCAAAAAAGCACCAGTAAATATCCCGACAACGCCAGCCAAAGAATCACCAACAGCTTTAGCATGATCTTTATCCATACCACTTTTGATCAAAGCTGCCTTTATAACACTAGCCAGCTTCGCAAATAAACCACCTAAAGTCACATCCTTGTGACTAAATGAACTTGCAATAGACAAAAAAGAGTTCACTAAAGCCAATACAGCAGCAACAGCACATATAACCGTGGCAGGAGATGGAGCAACCACACACGCCAAAACAGCCAGCGCCGCTAAGACAAGCATAACTACTGCCATAAGAAATCTCATAAAAATATTCATTGGGTTGTTCGCCGCCTTAGAGGCTTCAGTAGCTTTTACAATATTTTCAATATTCTCTTTATGCAATTTCTCCAAATCCTCTGCCTGTCCTTTAATAGCAGTATTAACTTCCTGCATGCGCTGTGTCATCTGCTTATTGGTGGCGGAACTAACCATAATAATCAAAGCAGACACATCCAAATTTTCTAGCCAACCCAAATAGTCCGGGATATTAATTCCATTAGGACCCGAAGTCAAACCCTCACCAAACAAATCACCAACAGCAGCCAATGCATTAGTAGCATCCCGATCTGCTTTGCTATTCTCATACAGCCCACCGCCCCCGCCACCCCTGTCATCATTACGAACACCATCATCTGGCGTAGATGAAACGGCTGGGGCAATTGAAGCAGTCACCGCACTGCTGCCAACTGCAGAAGAACTGTCACCACCTGAGCCGGTGGAACTATCTCTTCTACTATCATTATTGCGCCTGCCACGATCATCACGGCCGCTACCATTAGCAGGAGCAGAGGCTGAGATAGCACTTGCATTGTTAGCACCAAATTCGGCAGTGGATGTAACGTCCATTACTTTCTCCTAACTAGATACTACTCTTTACAGAACTCTGCTTATTGTTTCTGTTAAACAGCTTCAACTGCGCTTCGGCAACTGAACGAAGTTTTCCTAATTCACCATCTTGCGGAGCTCTATCAACTACGTACTCCAAATATTCCTTAGCTTGCTCTAAAGATTTACCAGCAGAAATCAAACACTGAGCCATATGAAAATAAATCTCAAAATTGTCTGCATCAAGATCCAAAAGCAAAGCTGATAAATAAACATTAGCTGCACTAATGTAGTGTCCCATTTTGTGAAGGCAAGCAGCCAACCCAAACATATACTCTTGCTCGGTGTGTTTTAATCTAACCAATTCATGAAATATTGGATGGGCTTCACTATATCTACCACTGTTATACATTTTCAAAGCTACAAAATGCATGGCATCTAATGATTCTTTGGAACGACCTTCAAAGGAAGATACAGTACCTCCGCCGAAGATATGATTAATCAGAGACATAACATCGTCGTCGGTATCGCTCTCGTGACCTTCATGCTCAGAACCGCTAACGACGGATTCTGAATCATCATCTCTATTTAAGTAATCTTTCTCCCGCACGACAATCTCCCTTCTTATTCAAGATATCTACGGTAACACTCCAAAGATCTATAACTTACCTTGAAGATCTACCATAGCACATCATAAATATGGTTGACGTCCTACCAATAAACAATAGAACAATACCCTTTAGTGTTTCTCTACTGTCAGGAGTAATTGAGGAAAAATTTACTACTACAAGGTAGCAATATTTATCTAATTTTCATATGCAAATAATTACCTAGAGAAATTCCATTATGAAAGAAAATGTGATGTGTAAATTTGACTGATGATAAATATAAGTAATTATCATACGTTGGCGTGTAATCTATCAGATGTGCTCTTGAATGTTTTTTCATTAGATTAACAAATATTTTTATGCAATTAGTGTACGCTGTAAGTGTTTACCCTGATAACAAAAAAGCCCCTTTCGGGGCTAAGTTAAAAATTACTGCACGAGCACCTACAAAAAAAGTTATTCATGAGATCCAATTTTCTTGGCCAAACAAAGTTTCTTGACCAAAATTTTACTCCTTTGTGCGTTTTATGCTTTCAGCAGAGTTAGTATCTTCAGAGGAATTATTTGATTCAGCACTTGATTTATCAGACAAAATAGAAAACAAGGCTTCAGCTTGCTGCAAAACATCCTCATCGACAAAAGATGAATCAATCTGCGAAGACCGTACCACATAATTAAACATGGCCCGAGCCGTTCCAATTTCCCCTAACATCACATAGCACTGGCCAATGCGTAACATAGAAGTAGCAGAATCAGCACCACACACTCCCGCATAGCTATATAGCGCCAAAGCCCTCCTATAATCACCCATATCGTAACAACAACGAGCTGCACCCATCAAATACTTATGGTTACGAGGCCTCATGGTCAATAAAAAAGAATACGTGCCTTCTGCCTTATCAAACTTCTTATTGCGCCAGAAATTAAGAGCAATAGAGTAAATCATCTCTGCAGAATCATCCGAAATTGCTTTCTTACCTACATCTTCAAGTTCATCAACATGAGCGTAAATTTGAGATACCTCGTTACCCATTAATCACCTCTTAATTTATAATTATCATTATCATTACTATTTTTACCGCAAAACTAGGTATTACGAAAAGCAGATGATTGTGACTGCGTACTGGCACGACTTGCCTCTTGCAAAACTTGCAGAATATGAGTACGAACTTCGCTCATACGACTTTGCCAATCAGCAGCCATGCCTGCCTCATTCTGATCAACTTGACCAAGAGCTTCTTCCTTAGCTTGCTTTGCAGAAAATTGCGCATTCTGGAATTGGCCAACAGCTGAAATGGCATTTCCTAAAGGCATACCCGTCCTGCCTAAGGCATCAGCTCCCAAAGAAAGCTTTTGCGCTTCCTGCTCTTTAAGCAATGCTTTGTCTAACAAAGCTTTTTTCGTAGCATCAACTGAGCCCAAACCGGTCTCAGCTACCGCATCTGCAGCATTAACCGTATTCGAACCACTAGCTGTTGCAAGACCTGCCATCTCCGGATTCTGCAAAGCTGAAGCCTGAGATTTCAAGTCAGCAGCCTTAGTGCTAGAATGCATGGATTTCACAGACATCCCCATACTTCCAAGGCCAGCAGCCATGCTTACACCAGAAGCTACCATAGAAGCAACAAAAGCTGATTTTGCCCCCTCAAGCATATGATCTGAAGCTGATATACTATGCTGAAGGGCCTCTTGCGAGTTTAAGGCTCGTTCATTCCAGTTGCTCGCTGATTCCTCAGCGGAGGATTCAATAAGAACAGACATAACCTGAGCAAGAAGTGCCTGGAAGTTTTGCTCATTGGAAAAACCTAAGGTAAGATCTGATATGGCGTTGCTATCACTTGCCACTACCGGCTCAGCCGGTAGTCCCATTGATTGACTAGCAGCTGCGGCTATGTTAACACTCGAACCACTTTCAACAATTGATGTGATTCCCACATTTTTAGAATCGGCCACTCCACCTGCAGTGGAACCAGTCTTGGAGTCAGAATTCCCGGACATGATCTTAGCCAGTTCAGCCATTAATTCTTCAAGCTCTTTATTGGACGGTTTTTGTGCTGGATCTATAGTGGTATCAGGTGTAGCACCGACATTTGCATTTATATTCATATAATCCTCACTCTCCCTAACTGCATTGTTAGTGTAAGTTCAAACCATGTTACGAAATGCCACCCCAGAAGACTTCAAAGCACTCTGAATAGTTTGATTAGTTAACTCTTGCATCTCGGCCATGTGAGTAATTAGTTGCTTCATCATGTCCTGTTCTCTTTTACGACTATCCCTCATCGCGTTTAAAAAACCCCTCATCTTGGTAAGATCTGCTTTAATTTTTGCCTTGTCATACTGAGTTTTTGCCTGATACATAGCATATCCGGCTTGACCAACTTGCAACCCTACTTGAGCAATTTGTGAAATATCAGCACTCATCTGAGCAAACTTAGAAACATCATCAACAGAACCTAAATAGGTAGTAGCTGCTGATACACTAGTGGCGGTAGAAGAAATAGCACCACCAGCGTTCATAGTTACACCCATCAAAGCTATCATCACTATAAACGACATAATCATGCCAAAAATTTGAGCTCCAGACTGTGTCATACCCATACTCTGAGCTATACCCTCAAAGTACATAGACAAAACCTTGGGATCACCTAAAAACATCCCAGTAACAATACCAGTAGTACCAGCTATAGCTTTAGCAACACCCTCCGCCTTTTCTGAATCCATACCATCTTTAACTAATGAAACTTTGATACCTTCAGCCATTTGTCTTAACATGCCAGAAAAGGTTATATCCTCACCTGACACTTGACTCGCTATCGATAGCCCTGAATTAATTAAGCCCATAATGGCAGAAATTGCAGCTATTATTGTTGCTGGACTAGGAACAAGCACAGCAGCAGCAATGGCAATTGCTGCTATTACTATCATTACTAAAAAAAACAATATTTTTAGGATTAAATCTCCTATACTAGAACTTCCTTCTTCTATGTACTCTTCTAATTTTTGCATGTTTCTATCATGTAGTACTTTATAATCGTGCTGGCTTCCTTTTAGCCGTGTTACAGAAGCTTGTATAGCCTTATCTATAATCTCAGAACTAGCATTATTAACTGCCACCATCGCATCTTCTGGAGACATGTTTTCCAAATATTCATATCCAGATGGCATTTTTAGCTTTGCTGGCCCATAAGAATCAAAAGGTGACTTTTTGTTTATAATTTCCCCAAGCGCTCTCACGGCATTCTGGGCAGCATCATTAGTCACCTGTGTATCAGATGCAGCAGCCCTCAAAACCTTGGTTACATTTATGTCTTCAGCGGCCCTATCCTGCTTTGCTTGCTCAGATTCTGCAGATTCAGATACAACATCATTATTACTAGAAACAGTAGAAGTGCTGTTAGAACCAGTTGAATTAACATTAGATTGCATATAGCACCTCAATTTTGTTTATTTTTTTCCTTTTGAGCGCCCTTCTTTTTAAGAAGCTTCAACTTTGCTTTTGCAATAGGACCAAACTCTGATAATTCACCTTCATCAGGACAATGTTTAATTACATGCTCCAAATATCTTTCAGCCTCATCCAAATGTGAATTTGATGCAATAAGGCACTCTGCAATACGAAACGATGGTTCTAAATTAGTGTCACCCTCGTTAAGCATAATTGATGATAAATATACATTTGCCGCGTTAGCATATCTTTTTTTCTTTTGCAAACAAGCAGCCAAGCTAAACATAAATTCATAATTGCTATGATTTAGGCGAACAAGCTCATGAAACAAAATATGGGCATCATCATAGTTCCCAGAATTGTAAAGTTTTATGGCATTATAATGAATTATTTTAATTGCCTCTGGCGAACGACCCTCCCATTCCGCCATGGTACCACCACTAAAAATATGCGACAACAATAGATTAAAATCATGAAACAACGACTCGTCACTTTTCGTATCCCCACTAGAACCATGCATGGTAACTCTCTTTATATTTATTCTTCTAAGCACCCGTAGCTCACAAAAAGCTTGCCTACGTATTTTTGTCTGCTATAAGCTCAGTTTGTTCCTGATAAGTAATAACATTCCTGATAAGTAATAACATACCAGTAACACTAAACTAAACAAGGTTACGAACGATAGCCTTGAGGGAGTTAAAGAAGGTCTGCATGGAGTTAGTGGTCATGTCAGAATAAACTTGAGACTGGTTAACACCCATCTGCAAGCGCGTTGCGTCTTGCTGGCTGAGAGAATTAAGCTGGTCAATAGCGGCACGAACCTTTTCAATTGCTCCTAACAGCTCACCATAATTAGTAACCTTAGTCGGATCCTGCCCTAATGCAGTCAAATCATCAACGATATCTTGAGGCAGAGGAAGAACCGACTTATCTGGAGTTGTATCAGGAGGAAAAGTAGCCTTATAGCTCTGCAAATCACCTAGAGTTTTATTCAAAAGCGCTAGCCTCTTGTTTTTCTTATCCATCTCCAAAAGCTGCAAACTAACTGTATCATTTTGGTTTTTCATGCTCATAGTACCAACAAGCAGGATCAGCACCTGCATAGCAATGTCCCCTGGACCTTGTGCAAATAGAGCCTGAATTTGTGGTGTCTGATAAGAAAAATTGTAAGAAACATACCATGGATCACTCGTAGGCATTCCTAACCTCCGTTACGTTTAACGCCTAAAATCAAATGCAAAACAGTGTAGTATAGCTAAAATAGCTAAATCCAGTCCTTCTTCTTCTTTTTACGCACCTTCTTGTCTCCTGCAGCAGCGAATCCTCCCTTAAGAGCAACATCCACAGGAACTTCAGCAACGGACACATCCTTATCAGCATCAGTGACAATATCTTTTTCTCCATTTTGTTCCTGATTAGAAACCGGAGAAGAATCAGCTTTTTCCTCTGCCATTCGGGAGATCTCCTTCTGGATAACATCGTACATCTTCTGAATAGTATCACGCTCTTTATCAGTAAGATGTTTTTGTGCAATATCCAGAAACTCCATACTAACACCTTCTGCTTGAAGGGCCAGCTCCAGATTCTTTTTATTTTCCTCAACAATCTCACGGGCTCGATTAACCAGCCTCTCCCTTTTTTTAATTTCCCGCGCTATCTCTAATATATCGGCTGACATAACACCCTTTTCCGAGACATCCCGAAGACGTCTAGACTCAAACTGAATAACAAGAATGGATCCTACCTGAAAAATTTAAAAAAAAAATCAATTCAATGACGCCCATAATATTTTTACATACGCAAATCAAATAACGGATAAAACATAACGATAGTGTAAAGCAGCATAGCATAACGAAATAATCTAATTTATATATGACATAACAAACAATGTTGGTTATTTTATATATAAACTCTGACGAACTTAATACAACAACAAAAAACCACTACTTGTGGTGTATTTACTATTAGTAATTACCATGAGAGGGAATTTGTTACACGACAAATTTCTCACATGGACATAGAATTGGTAGGCACCATCTTGTGTGCAGTAGGAAAGAAACAAATTAGGATGGCAACAGTAAAGGAGAAAAAGACAATGGGTCCTTCTCAGATTGGTCGTATAGCAAGGACGGTGTCCACTCAGGCCTTGAAATTTCCCCAAGGAGGCTCTCAGCAAGGGTCAGAAGATCTGGCATCAGAGGATCGTGACCTTAGTGGCATAAGAAATGAACGAACCCGTAGAAGCAACCCTATTGCTCAGCATATGCACTCAACTCGCACCTTTAACTCACAAAAGTTTGTAGCTAATTTGTCTTACATAGATATGGCAACTTCCTCAGCAGGGGTTGAGGAGTTGTCCATGGCAGCATCAACCCTAACAAAGCGGGTGCGCTCGCTCAAGGAACGTAAGTTTGAGATTGAGGGGGAACGCCCTGAGGAACTATCAGAAACTGAAGCTCAAAAATACTCGGAAGTTACCCTGTCTGATCTATCGGGCCTAATGCTATTTTCCAAAAAGCTATCTAAAAGGCCTAAGGGTGCTCGTCAAATGGCAGAAATGGAATACCCAGATGACGAGGTTTCACAGGATATGGCACTTCAGTTTTCCTTAAACTTTGCTGAACGTGCCCTTAAGGAGGCGGAGAGTGACCCTAATACTCCTGAGAGTAAAATACGTGAGCTAAAAAGTAATATTTCCAGTCTCATGGAACAACTACGTGAGCTACGTTTGGAACATGGACAAACTATCCGCGCTAAATTTAACGTAGCATCAGCGGCGCGTAGCTTTGCAGAATCGATAAAAAGTTCTAATTTAGATAAAAAAGATCAGGAGTCTCTTAAATCTGGGGTAAAAACTTTTCAATCTGTTTACTCCAATCTAGCAGACTCATATTCCCCAGATACTGAAACTGGAATGCAGGCACTGCATGAGGAAGCCTTGCAAAACTCATCTCTTCGCTCCCTATACTTGATGGTTAGGCAACGATTTGGGTTGGATAACATTCAATCTGGCTTTAGTGAGGTGGTAAAAGCAATATCAGCAGACATGAATAGCTCGCAACCATCCATAGGATCCACCAACCTAACTTTAATGCTTAGAGATTTCAAGATCCTGGCCGCTACCCGCAATGTGTATGAATCATGCAAGGAACATACGGCCCTCATGAAAAAACAGCACGGATTTGAAATTTCTCAAGCTACCATGACAGATGAATGTGTTCTCTTGAGTACGGAAGCCTGGGTTACCAGCAACCATTACAGTCAAATCTTAACTAGGCACAAAGTGTATGATCCTAACAACGAAGCAGACAAGGCCAGTCTTTCCAAAACACGTTTGGCTATATGTTTTATGAATGCAATGCTAAGTGGTGTTCGCGAGGTACCTGCAGAAATGATGCCTGACGGTGATGAAAGCAGGGTAAAAACCATTGATGAGGCAATTGTGGTCATGGACTCTCTCATTGACACGGAAGAGACCTTAGATACTGACATGACCACTGTAGAGTCGGTTGATTTCTTGCAATCAGAGAAACGACGAGTAAAATCCCAGTAGTCGGCTAATACAAGAGGGGGCGTGCTTTGTCACCAGAAGCAGCGATAGCTGAATACCAAAGGTATATAGATATGGAACTACCAGATGACATAGGTGGTTCAGCGTTTCAACTGGAGGATACTTCACGTGGATGGATATTTGGGCTTGATAGTGACCGTGTTCATGTGATTCCTTTCTATGCAGCCCCTGCTATATATTTTGACACAGAGAAAAAAGAAAAAGCTCTAGTTTCAGTAGATATGCGACGCCAGAGAAGTATGACTGGACTGGCTGTAAGCATGTCTGAAATAAACAACCAAGAATGGCTGGTTGCAATAATGAGAATTTCTCCTCAAAAGGCTTCTATTGATGTAATAGACGATTGTATTATTAGTTTGCAAAGATTCTTAACGGTAATAATTAGCTAGAAATACCCATTTACCACCACGTACTTTAAAAAAAATTAATAGCCTTCTTTTATGATATCGGACATAGGAGGAGGAAAAATGGACAATCAGCTAAACTCAACGGGACCAAAACTTCTCTCGTTCGATTATGGTCTTTTGTCAGTTGATCATCATAAGGAAAATATTTTAACGGATGAAACTGTTGATATTCCTGAAGATTTGAGAATATTTCCTCCTGACAAATTATTAGATCCGTATGCAGGAACAGCATTAGATTTCAAAGGATATTTGGCAGAGCAAACTCTAAAATCCTTGGAGCCTAAGATAAACAATGACAAACTATTTTTAACCGACGTATTCTTAATGCATATGCAGGCAGCCGATGAATGTTTTCGTCAGCTAGCAAAGGAAACTAGCAATAAGAATTTTCACAAAGCAGTTCATGTCCTTATTGAGGAAATGGCTCTGCGTGAATTAATGTCAAACTCAAGAAATTCGTTAATTTCCGTATAACAGCTCGCTAAAAATTGGTATCAATGGACAACCAAAAGGATGCAAATAAAAAATCTACTCATCTGTCAAAAGATGAACGGGATACGATGCTTTTGCTAAGCTACCAATACTTACACTATGGAAAGTTTAATCAAGCAAAAGATCTTCTGGTCGGGGTTCACACATCACGACCACGAGATTTGTCTATTTTACCACTATTAGCATATGCACAACTTCGCTGTAAAAAGTCTAAAAATGCATTAAGGATCATGCATGAGCTTAAAAAAAGAGGATGGACTAGTCCGGAATATTACTTGCTAATGGCTCAAGTTTTGCAAGAGGTTGGTAATGTAGATGAATCCCGAAGACACTATAAGCAGTATGTTCGTATAAAAATGAAACAAAAACAGGCCATGGAAAATGCTGTTAGTGGGGAAAAACCTTAGTGCTATCGGCTAACCTGGCTATTTCTGGGTTGTATTTGTTTTCGTTTAACATCGAAAAACATGTGCTCTAATAATAAATTAAATTGCTTTCAGGAAGCTCTATGCAGCAATTGCTAATAAGACTCGTTTCTTCCGCAACTAAGCGAAACGATTTAGTCGTGGCAGCGGCTATTGTTATGGTTGTCTTCATGATGATCATTCCGTTGCCTACTTCTCTGGTCGACGTGCTCATTGCAATGAACATGAGTATCGCAGCAATACTGTTAATGGTATCTTTGTATTTGCCAAATCCATTGGCATTTTCATCTTTTCCGTCTGTACTACTTATAACTACTTTATTTCGTCTAGGTATTTCAATTGCAACCACTCGTTTAATCCTTCTTAACGGTGATGCTGGGCACATTATTTATACATTCGGCTTCTTTGTAGTTGGTGGTAATTTGGTCGTTGGCCTTGTTGTTTTCTTAATTCTTACTGTAGTGCAATTTATAGTTATTACTAAGGGTGCTGAAAGGGTTTCAGAAGTAGCTGCACGTTTCTCTTTAGATGCTATGCCTGGAAAACAAATGTCAATTGACGGCGATATGCGTGCTGGCGCTATAAATATGGAAGAAGCCAAGAAACGCCGCTTTATGGTAGAAAAAGAAAGCCAATTGTACGGTGCCATGGATGGTGCCATGAAATTCGTTAAGGGAGATGCAATTGCTGGGCTAATAATAGTAGCTGTTAACTTGATAGGCGGCATAATTATAGGGATGCTGCAAAAAGACCTAACAGCAGGTGAAGCCATGCGTGCCTACTCAGTATTATCCATAGGTGATGGTCTAATAAGCCAAATTCCAGCTCTCTTTATCTCGATTTGTGCAGGTATGATTGTAACTCGGGTATCGTCTGTGGATGGTGGACCGAGCAACGTGGGTAAAGACATAGGAGAACAAATATTTGCTCAACCTAAGGCTCTTCTAATTGGCTCAGCTATAATGCTTGGACTAGGTTTGGTACCAGGCATGCCAGCGACTGTGTTTTTCGTAATAGCGGTTGTAATAGGTTCTATTGGATACATCTTATTAACTCGTAAAGATGAGGTGGTAAAAGCACAAAAAACCAGAGAACAAAAAGATGCAGGAAAAGCGGCTGCTGGTGCCGCTAAATCTGCAGATGGAAAGGCCGAAGATGATCGCGAATTTTCTCCCACCGTTCCGCTTATATTGGAAGTATCAAATGATTTAGATCAAACATTTAGCACAGATATACTAAACGAAGAATTGATAAAAATAAGAAGGGCATTGTACTTGGATTTGGGCGTCCCCTTCCCTGGGATACAATTACGTTATACAGACAGATTACCTAGTGAAACATATATAATACAACTCAATGAAGTCCCCATTTCTCGTGGAAAACTTAAGCCGCGGCATGTATTGGTTCGTGAATCGAAACAGACCCTTCAAACTTTAAATATAGATTTTGTTGAAGGAGAGAGCTTTTTGGGCGGAATTGCAACAATTTGGGTTCGAGAGGAGCTTGAACCCACACTGACCCAAGCTAGTATCACATGCATGCGAATAACTCAAATTTTGACTTACCACTTAGCTACTATTTTGAAAAAATACGCTACTGACTTCATTGGGATTCAAGAAAGCAAGGCTCTACTAACATCCATGGAATCAAAATTCCCTGACCTTATCAAAGAGATGATGAGGGTCATGCCGATTCAAAAAATAGCTGAAATTTTACAAAGACTTGTATCGGAAGACATTTCAATTAGAAACATTCGTACAGTAGTTGAGGCACTAATCGAGTGGGGACAAAAAGAAAAAGATTCCGTTTTACTCACAGAGTACGTAAGAACTGCATTAAAACGACAAATTAGCCATAAATTTGCTCAAGAAAAGAATTCTCTTCCAGCTTACCTTTTTTCGCCAACGGTGGAGGATATGGTAAGAAACGCTATTAGACAAACATCAGCTGGTAGCTACTTAGCACTAGACCCACAGTCAAGTAAGCGCCTGGTAGCAAATATTAAAAAGACAATTGGGGACGTACAAAACGTTGCGAAAAAGCCAATTTTACTAACGTCTATGGACATTCGTAGGTATATCAGAAAATTGATAGAGCAAGATCTGTATGAGATACCAGTACTTTCGTATCAAGAACTAACGCAAGACGTAACAATACAACCTCTTGGACGTATAGAAATGTAATGGATAATATAACTTTAGTCTTCACCTTCTTCTTCAAAGATTTTTTTGGCTTTTTCAAGACTATCTGCTACGGGGAAAAGGGACAAGAACCCACTAACATCAAATATCTCGCGAACCATGCTAGATAGAGAAGACAGGACCAAAACACCTTTCATGGAACGTACTTTTTTGCCAAGCAAAAGAACCACTCGTAAACCAGCAGAGCTAATGTATACAAGACCAGACATATCAAGAACCACCTTAGTGTGTTGCCCTTCTGAAACAAGAGTAACAACTCTCTCAAAATCAGAAGCAGAGGCGCCATCCAAGCGATCGGCGAGGTGGATTACATAAACTCCATCCTCAATACCCTCAGTCCAACTCACGGGAACCTCCACCACTGTAAGCAAAAGGAAGTAATATACATTATGCGGGTCGAGAAATAAAGAAAAACGCTCGAACCAGCGATGAAATGAAACTCGGAACGGATTATGGAAAAGATGTCTCATGAAATCAGAATATTAGCTGGCATTCATGCCGGTGCAAAAATGACTGCGTCTGGTTCAATTACAATAGGCTCTGCCCCTGAATGTGACATTGTTCTCAGTGACCCTGGGATGCTACCAGAGGCAGCAGTTGTAACAATAGATAAATCAACTTGGTCTATAAAGCTAACTGATAAAGCATTCCCAGTTACCCTATCCCCAGGTGATGTATTTTGGCTTGGTGTAGTTCCAATAAGTGTAGCCTTGTCTAGCCAAATTTGGCCGCAAGAAATACCATCTCCCGAACAGACAAAGCAATATCAAGCATCTCCGTCACCCAATGAAGACGAAGATGATGACGATGATTATGACAATATAGAAGACACTGTGTTAAGTGGGAGTGCTGCGGGCGATACAGCAAACGATGTCATTAAAATCAGTAGCACTACGGAAACTGTTGTAAATAAGAAAAATCGCTCTAAAGCACTTGTAATGCTAATAGTATTTCTTACGGTAGTGCTGTGCCTGATAGGATCACACTTCGTACTCTCTAACAGCAAGAGGGTCAGCAGCTATCAAAAAGCCATGAGTAAACTGGAGAAGCTAGAAGCAAGCGTTAAAATAATTCTTGCATATGAATTCTCACGGTTTAACATACATATTGAACGAAGTGATTCACAAAAAATAGTTATTAAAGGATATGTGCCAGATAGATCTGATGTACATAAAATCGAACGCAAACTATCATCTTTATCGCGACAAGTTTTGCTGCGTGTATTCGTGGTATCTGAAATTGCAGAGAGCGTGCAAGAAATTTTAAAAGACAAATTCCCCAATATCCACCTCAAGAACGTATCTTTAAAAGGTGTAGTAAGTTTAAGTGGATTCGGATCGAATAGTGAAATAGCTGGAGTTGGCACTACGGTAGAAACTAGCGTCACAGGAGTATCATCTGTAGATTATGGAGATATCAAATCTGGATCAGATATATCATCCGAACTTAAGAAAGAGGCCATAAGAAGGGGACTGGGATCACTGTCTTTTCAGTACTATAACAACACCATACAGGTTAGGGGATCACTAAATTCTTCATCCATGCACGTGTGGGACCAACTATTAAGTGAGTTCGGTAAGAAATACAAATCTCTAGTTTCTGTATCAGCCAATATAGTTGAAACACCGGATAACCAAACATCTAATCAAAAAGAAGCGCATACAGATAAAGAAAAGTATGCCAACGCTATATACAAAAGCACAAAGGACTATGGTGCGTATGGTATCTATGGAGTTGTCAATGGGGCCAACAAGTATATCATCACTGAAGGAGGAAAACGTGTTATGGTCGGCGGTAATATTGGGAATTTCCGCTTGGCAGAAATTAATGACAACGAAATAGTCCTTGACGGACCTCAGAAATTGGTTCTGAGAAGGTAGAAACTATGGAAAATACAAAACTAACTGACTTTGGAAAAGAGCTTGGCAACAAAAAGAGCAAAAAATTAGAACAATATAGTAACACGCTGGCTGAGTCACGTAAGAGATTAGAGAAAGTTATCAAAGAAGGAACAAAAAAGTCTGACTTTGAGTCCTATACGTCTTGCCTGAAGGCAGTTTGTTCAGCTATTTCTTTCTTAGACAGGATGTCGTAGTAGGAACTACTAATAAGGCTTCGGTAAGACATAGATAAATTTAATTAATAATAAAAGGAGCAGTCATGCAAAACCCGTTTGGCACATCCGCACTAGGATTTGAGGACGCAGCATCCCTTATGTCATATGCCATAGAGGCTTCAGACGCTCGCCTTAGAGAGATGATAAAAAAAATTGGCTCCAAACCAGACCCTTCAGCAATAGATATGTTATCGCTTCAAATGTACATACAAACGTGGACAGTTGTTATAGAAACCACCAGTGCTATAATAAAGGATATTAGTGATTTGTTTAAAGCTATTATACAGAGAATGTAATTGAAAAAATTTTTATCATGCAAAACTACAAAAACATGTAACATGTACTGATATACCATTAATAAGAAGTACAAAGGTGCTTATCGTCTTCTCAGTCTCCCACTACAAGCGTCTGTCTGATAATGGGATCATGGGATACATTAAGTAGGAAAGGTGCTCAAATGAACACTATGGAAGATGCTCAGAACCTAATAACTGAACTTGGCGAGCTATTGAAATTACCCAGTCTTAAACTCAACGATCAGGGTGTGGCTGCTCTGATTGCTGACAAAAGCTTCTCCGTTAATTTAGAATACTCCGCGGTTGATGGTGTCATACACCTGTATTCCAAGGTAATGGATCTAGATGGACCAGTGTCTGACGTGGTCTGCCGCAAGCTTATGGCTCTCAACGCTTATGGAAACGAGACTGGCGGTGCCAGTTTCGCGTGGGATGAGCTACATCACGAAATCATACTGTGGAAGCGCGTTGACCTCAAGATTGCTACTGCGCAGTACTTGAGTGGAGTCCTGGAGCAATTTCTAGATCAAGTAGAACGCTGGCGAGGACGGCTGGAGAGAGGCCTGGAAAGCTTGGAAGAACCAGAGCTTGGGGGTGGTTACGACAGAAGCGACCCGCAGTCGTCGCACACTGGGGCTACTAGGCCCACACCACCTGCAGCGCGAATGGGTGCTATACGAGGCTAGCCTAGGTACCTTATTACAAGGCAGGTGGTGTCGTCTCCCTCTGCAAGCATTCCTGAGAATTCTTCTATGTCGTTGAACGCCAGCTCTGCGTAATGTTGTGCTGATGACACTGTAGGCTGGCCGCTCATGAGCGTCTTCAGGCGATCAGCTCCGTAGAACAGCGTACCGTCCTTAGAATGTGATTCGGATAGTCCATCAGTGTAAATAAACAGCACATCTCCGGGAAATAATTGGAAGCTTTGGCACTTGTTGCGAAAACCCTCGATCACAGCCAACGCCATATTCTTTTCTGTTTTTAAGAAATCGGCAGACCCTTTGTTGTTGATTAAAACGGGTGATGGATGTCCGCAGTTAACATAGGACAGGCGCCCAGTGGTTATGTCAAGCATCCCGCAAAAAAGGGTAACAAACATAGCTTGAGTATTATCAGAACATAACAAATCATTTAGTTGATCGACGACTTCATCTAGTGGTCTATTTTGTGTTGCAAGCCCCCGAAGGAGGGTACGTGTAATAACCATAAAAAGGGCTGCAGGTATACCTTTACCTGACACATCGGCCACGACAAAACACAAGGATGAATTGCCAAGCTCAAAGTAGTCGTAAAAATCCCCCCCGACATCACTAAACGGTATCATTTTGGCAAACAGGTCTATTTCCTTAAACGATGGCGGATCTTTAGGCAATTTTGCTTCCTGAATACTTCTAGCAATATCTAACTCTTGCTGTAAAGCACGAAACTGAGCCTCATTTATAAGAGCAACCTGGAGCTGTTTGAGTAATACACGTAGACGGCTTTGCTGATCAACAACCATGTTGGTCAATTTTTTAAAAAGAGCGGTAAAACTAGCGAAATCAGAAAAAAAACCACCGCCAGAAGCACTCTTACTATGCCCTCTTTGCTGCGTTCTCCCCAACTCCTGAATAATTTGCTCTTCGGATTCATGGTCCAGGGTTTGAGCCAAAATCTCCAGTTGTCTTCTAACCAAACGTGCTCGCTTTTCCGTAACACGATCACGCTCTTGCAAAAACATGTCGTACCTTAGACGATTCTCCCTAAGCTCGTAAATTAGCTGAAAGAATTGGCTTGATTCACTATCATGGGCGAGCAAATCGCCAGATATAGGGGGAATAACCTCTCCTCGTGATAGTGAGGAGAGAAGACCATAAACATTGGTCAACCAAGATAAACCATCATTTATACTCAAGATCAACCAAAACCAAGTAACTCCAAGCAAAATTCCTAAGAGTATAAAAAATGCGAAGTATTCCTGCCTTATTTTGGTATAAAACTCTGTTTGGTCAACCCTAGAAACAAGAGTTGCCAAATGTGATGAGTGCATATCCAAAAGTGGTTGTGTCAAAAATAAATAGTGATGCCCATTATTGTGGGAATCAAAAGATGTTGGATATGAATGGCTGACACTAGAAATATCCAAATTGAAAAATTCTCCCTCCAGCAAGTGGTTTCTCGTATCAACTACAGCGGAAGAAAATCCAAGTATGGTAGAGATAAATTTTAAGTCCTCAGAAATAAATTTAAAATCTACTATCAGTCCTGCCTTTGTTGGATAAGAACAAAGCCATGCCATATGAATTTTACGATCTGGAAACAATCCACAAACCTTCTTTGATCTAAAAGTTTGAAATTCTCTTTCTCCCAACAAAAAATATTTAGACAAGCTTGAATAATTTGTACGCCAATAATAGACCTTTTGATCACCATAATATGCACCAGTAAAAATTTGGGGTTTATCTGATAAAGGCAAGGAAGTGTTTTCATGGACCAAACTGTCTAGTATGTGGCCCATATAACGAAAAGCTCTTTCCTCTATGCGCTTCCATGCGCGCGACTGAATTGACAAAATTTGTAAGTTATTGTCTCTAATGTGATTACTTACTTGCCAGTGGAATATTATGGAACTAGCTATGTACAAGATAATTATGGCAATAGTTATACGGAAAATAAAGTTATTCTTAATTATCATGGAACTTTTCCCAGTACTGATACAATAGTACCCCACCAAACACAGAAAATATAGCTAGTGACAAACTCAAACTATTCCACGTATTCACCAAATAAAAGAAAATCCCGCCAAATAGTATGGCAAAAACTGACCTAAGAGAATAAAGATTGCTCATCAAATTATCATGATTGTATGACACATCTATAAACATGCTGGTAATAAGGCTTAAAGTGAAAATCTGAGCATCACGAGACAAAAAATTTACCCAAAATCCAGATAAAATAGGAATACAAAGAAGAAATATTCCCAAAATAGAAAATAACAAGCGCCTAAGAATAAGATTATTATTAAGATATGAGAAAAAACTTACTAGACAAGCTAAAACAATAAACCATACTGATAGAAAATGAGATGTCTGGTAGAACAAGATCCAGCTTAACCCACCACCTGCAAAACAAAAAAACAAAACAATCAAGGGGGGGCTTGCATGAAAAAAGCTAGTATAGCTTTTGGCAGGAACCATAGAGTAGCGCCAAACAGGATTACGGTGAACATATCTCCACAAAAAAAATGATGTAACAAATAGCAACACCGCAGGGAAAAAGCTCAAGTTATCATGAGACACACGTTCCAAGAGGACATAAAACAAGGGCACAGGAATGAAAAACCCACCCAAAAGATACTTGATAGGCCAATTCAACGTCTCATTGTGTGGAATAATGTACTTAAAAATTTCCTTTTGACTGTCAGGAACCAAAGAAAGAGAATGGCAAAAAAGTCCAACTGCAAATGCCGCTACGGTAGTACCTATAGTATGATACTTCCAAAATAACAGTACTCCTATCCAGGACAGCCCCAAAGACAAAAATCCTACAAAGCGACGGGAATACCTATAAGTTACCGTATTAGCTACCACTGAACCTAAAGATAAAAATAAAATAATTAGAAACAATACTAAAAATAAAGAATTTAGATTTAACTCCAACATTATGCTTAATTGACAAGACAAAAGCAGAGTCATCCATCTTAGCTCTGTCATTGGTGCCCATGCCGTTAGCATCGTAATACATCTTGATGTTAGCTTATCCTGGGACTTTGCATCATCAAGTAACTGATGACAAGCATCCACTATCTCTGATGAACCCGTGCTATTTTGCAAAACATGGCAGCGTCTTTGCAAAAATGAAAAAATTTCATTTATTGATTGTACTAAAAACATTTGTTGCTGAGTTGATTGATCAGAATATCTGGCAGGCACAAAAGCTAATTGAGAAAAATCTCCCTGAGACCAAAAATAAAGGTTGCGTTGATAGCACCATCGGCTCAAGCATAAACCTGAATTAATCAAACTCAGAACTAACTCATACAGAACAAAAAACCCGAGAAAAAGTACTACACTTAATACGAGCCACGGCACAGAGAAAACATCATTCTCAGTTGAGAAGTATATTTTAAGAAAATACTCCTTATGAGGTGAAGAAGCGCTACCAGAAACTTGTAGCTTAGCCAGTTTATAGTATTTGGATTCACCTTTTATTGCCGACCAAATAATATGGTGGCCTTCATCTTCTATCTCTACATTAACAAGATCATTTGTAGCAAGTTTTTTAAGTCTATTAAGGTATGCCTTCAACATACCTTCTCCACCATTTTCATTAAGTATCATTTCAGATGACCTAATTACTTGTCTAAAAAGTAGATCCCTCTGTGTTTCAACAATACGGTTAGAAACAGGTGTCAAAACCACGAAAAGGTACTTGAACAAAAAACTCGTAACTAGCAATGAAATTAAAAAGATGTACACAGTAACACGTGACACTCTCATAATTAATCATCCTCCAAGTGCAGGAGAGACACTTGCGCTTTCCTAAGTCTGCGCCATGCTGCATCGAAACGATCTTGACCCCTTTCCACAATAGCCATATCAGGCTCATGAACATTTCTGATATATGGAACAAAAATAAACAAAAAAATTATAGAAGATATAAATATTAATATTGCAAAAACTACACCCAACCGAAACCAATATAATGAAAAATGGTAATCGGGAATAATCCATGAAATAGCCATGTGAGTATTTGTGTCTACATGACTTACAGAGCTTAAAACAGGCATGCCTACAACAAGATGATGCGATGAAATAGTCCGCCAAACATAGGTCTGTAGGTAGATACTACGAAATGCTGCTTCTAACCATTCTGGAGACACATATCTACCAACCTCAACAGGATTAAGACTTAAAAAAGTCTTAGCTTCTTTGCTAGATGGATATATTTTGAATATCTCACCATTGTACAAATATGGTGACAATTCACTTTGGCTATTAACTAGCACTCGCTCAAAGATACTTTTTTTATCAGCATGAGAATCTGATATAGACTGCAAAAAAAAACTCTCCTCCCTGATAAGCTTTGATATGTTAATATAGTTGTCGAATATGTGCATACGCACTTGGTAGAAAAAATTATCAGAAATAAAAACAATAACCGCTGCAGCAAACAACACCATACACACAGCTATAAATCCAGCTAGTTGGAAAATACTCTTGAACCAAAAACGATCGTAATCTTTCTTTTTCGCAAACCACATAACCTTACCGCCCTCTGAAAACAATCGGCTTTGGTAAATAGTTGCGATAGCAAACAAAATCAAATTGATAATCAAAATTCGACGCATCGCCTGCTTCGCGGGAATATTCTTGCCAATCAGAAGTTAACTCTGGGAAAAATGTATCACCTTTATAATCGCCGTGAATTTCTGTCAAAAATAAATAACTAGCGTACAAAAGACCCCATTTATACAAGCGAGAACCACCTATGATAAACATTGGCTTAGCATCATTTACTAGAGCGACCGCATCCTCTGGGGAAGAAACAAACGTCACTCCGTCAATATGATACGAGCGATGCCTAGACGTCACAACAATCATATCCCTACCTGGAAAGAGATACCCTTTCAGCGACTCCCAGGTAACACGTCCCATCAAAACAGCAGAGCCCCATGTCTTTTTCTTAAAAAAAGACAAATCAGCAGGAAGGCGCCAAGGAATTTGACCATTATAGCCAATTACACGGTTACGACTACAGCAGGCAATCATAGACAACACGACCACCCCTTATGCCAATAGGCTCCAGACGGAACCGAAAACAGACGACACTTTCTTCTCCTTAAGAGGTCGCCAAACACTGCTTAAACGTACAGACTTGGATGATTCAATGTAAACGACCGAACCCAAAAGCAACTTTTCCCCTAACAAAGAAACAGACTCTGACAACAAACCGTCCATTCCAAAAGGAGGATCGAGAAAAACGATATCACAATGAAGAGAACGGTCCTTAAATTCCCGTAGAAAACTAATTGCATCCTTCTTAAAAATCTTAGTATTGCTCTCTGTTTGTAGGTCCCTAACCGCTCGACATATACCAAGTATAGCATGGTGGTTGTTATCGACAAACGTAGCTCCAGCAGCATTACGTGATAGTGCCTCTAGCGCTAAAACACCACTCCCGGCAAATAAGTCCAGGCAATATAAACCCGAGAGGTTATGTCCTAACCAATTAAAAAGCGTCTCCCTTAACCTAATTGGGGTGGGCCGCACTATAGATTCATTACTAAAACGTACTACCCTGCTCTTCCAGTTGCCTCCATTAATAACTAACCTCCCCACGTCTAATTAACCCCACTATCTTCGGTAAACAAACTATCCATACTGTCCTCTTTGTCAGATTCTTTAGCTTCTTCTCTAGGGGCGGGACCAACAATAGTAGTTGATAAAAGTGATGGCTTTATGTACAGCTTAACTGCCCTACAAACATCATCTCTGGTAACTGCTCTAATATGAGAGACATAGGACCCAATCCAATTATAAGAAAGCTGATAGAATCCTATAAGAGATAGAATATGCAAATAACCAATGTTATCATCCCAGTATAGTGGAAAGCTTCTGATGAGCTGCTCTTTGGCTGAATCAATTTCTAAGTTGGTAAAGCAGTTAGTAATTGTATTATTAAGTTCATCATTAACAGCCTGCACAGCCTTAGCAGCTTCAGAAGCTCTGGTCTGTAGGGAAATACCAAACAATCCTTTTCTTTGATAGGGTAACACATAAGATCTGACGGAATATGCCAAGCCCTTGTTTTGCCTTATGTTAATTGCCAACCTAGAAGTTAATGGATCACCCCCAAAAGCCTGATTAGCTACTAACAATGGAAAGTAGTCAGCATCAGCGTAGGAAACAGCTAACCCGCCCATCGCAATATGAGTCTGGTGTGACAAAAAGTCTACCTTCTCCTCACTAGCCATACGCGCCTTTACCTGTCGCAACCTACATTTGCTACCGCCAGAGGGCAATCCGCTTAGCAAAAGTTTAACTATATTCTCAGCAGCGGACCTAGATACGTTACCAACCATAGCAATAGACAAAAATCTTCTCCTATAGTGCTTATTGTAGAAATCTTCTACATCCTTAACAGAAATATCAGAAATACTCTTTTCAGTAGGCATAACTCCATAAGGGTGGTTGCCATACACCTGCCTATACAGAGATCGCTTAACATAAAACTCAGGAAAGCTCTTATCTGTCTTCAGCTTTGACAACATAATACCCTTATGACGTTCAACTATACTTGGCAAAAATGATGGATGAGTCAAAAAATCCTCCACCACATTTATAGCATCTCTGACAGAGTCTGGATCAGACAAAGTACGTAGGTAGATTATTGCTCGATCAGAATCAACCGTAGTATGGTACAAAGCACCCAGAGAAGAGAATTTATCGGCAATCTGAAGCTCGTCCTCATCTCTAGATCCCATAGATAACACAGACGATACTAGGCTAGCTAAACCAGATCTACCCGGAGGATCGTACGCTGATCCGGCAGCAAAGGATAAGGCTATATCAAGTATGGGGGAACGTTTGGTCTCAGCAAATAATACTGATACCCCACTATCCTTCCAATGCTGTACGCCAGGCGGCGAGGCCTTAGCTATAAAACTAGCACTTACAAACGCCAATATAAAAAAACAGCGTGCAGCCCTAGCCATTAGATATCCCCCAAAATTTAATTTCTTTATGTACTAGCAACAGTTTCTGAAAAATTTGTTGGCAACTCACCCTTGGTATCCACATTATTTTGTTTCACCAAATCTGGATTCATTGATGGCCTCAATTCCCCACACACCATTAAAGAACGTTTAAAAAATTTAACAGCAAGCCTTTGTACATCCTCCTTTTTTACATTCTGAAAAGAGTTATAAAACTCATCCCGTGCGGCCAAATCTCTACCTGAAATAGCAAAATAACCTATGTCAAAAGCCCTGTTAGATAATGAATCTTGATCAAAAACATACTCAGCATATAATGAACGTTTGGCAGAAGAAATCTCTTTATCTGTAGGACCATTTGTCTGAATATCGCGAATAACAGACAGTACTAGCTTACGAATCAAGGCCATCTGTGAGCCTTCCTTGGCTACAAGGGAGATCTTAAATAATCCAGGTCCACGACCTATAGGAACATAGTCCACAGATAAAGACTCCAGGAGCTTTTTTTTCTTAATAAGCAAAGTATTCAACCTAGCACCAGGGTAGCCACCCAAAATGTATCCAAGAACCTGTAAGGCAACCGGGTCTGTAACCGGAACACCAACTGTCCATACGGGAACTACCCAGGCCATAGACATCATGTGAAAGGTCGTGGGCAAATCCAACACAAAATAGCGTGCACCACTTTGCTGAATCTCGGGACGAGATCGGCGCACAGGAAGCTCAGTATGTTTAATACCAGAAAAATAGGAACTAACTAAGGCACGAGCATCCTGTAGGGTGATATCTCCAACTAGAACTAATATAGAATTGTTAGGAGCATACCATGTACTGTACCACTGTCTAATATCATCTATAGTCATTTCATATAAATCGGCCCTCCAACCTATAACAGGGTTATGGTAGGGGCTAGTAACAAAAGCTGTGGCATTTAGTTGAACGTCCAAAAGGGCCTTAGGATTATCTTCCAACCTTAGCCTACGCTCCTCTATTACTATCTGGCGCTCGCGGTCAAAATCATCTTTGCTTAGTATAGCATTCCTCATCCTATCAGCTTCTAATGACAAAACGTATCCTAGATCAGAATGATTAACCTTCTCGTAATATACTGTCAGATCCCGGTCAGTGCCAGCATTATATAAAGCTCCTATCATCTTCAATTTATTTATAAATTGCTGACCAGGATAGGTAGTTGTACCACGAAACATCATGTGCTCACATGCGTGAGCAATTCCAGTAACACCATTAACCTCATCTATACTTCCAGCCCTATAAAATATGGCTAAAGCTATAACAGGTGACTGATCGTCGTGTACAACTATAACTTTCATGCCATTATCTAATGAAAAACTTCCGGATAAATCAGATGAATTTTCGGCAAACGAAAATGAACTTATTAGCAATGCAAAACAAAATGCAAACACCAACCTAAGTTCCATCGTAGAATATTCCTGAAAATTAGCAATGCTGTTCAACGCCACATGTGCGCTCTGATGATAGAATACATCTTTTCCCTTAGACCATACATAAACACACAGCATAGCTAAGGAACCACTTACTTTAGAAATGGTTAAACTAATCACGGGATACAATGTAAATGTTAAACTTCTTAAGGAAAAGATTCATACCAGATAATAATGGTAACTCAGTAGAAACTAAACCCAATTCATGGACTAAACTCAGAAAAAGCCTGAGTTTGACCAGGAAAAAAATTTTTTCCAATCTTAAGAAATTTTGGTCTCAAAATCAGCTAGATACAGACATTTGTGAAAAATTAGAGGAAACTCTTATAATGGCCGATTGTGGCCATGAGGCAACACAAGAAATTTTATCTCAAATCAGGAGCGCCTATAGCAAAAATTCAACTCTTACCATACACGAATTGCTCCGTGAAATAATACTGGCCCAAGTTTTACCCTTAGAAAAAAAATTCGAGTTGAGTGAGTCACCATCAGTTATCATAGTATGTGGAGTCAATGGTTCGGGTAAAACGACAACTATAGGCAAATTAGCCAAGTTTTTCCAAAATCAAAGTAAAAGTGTTCTGCTGGCAGCTGGAGACACATTTAGAGCTGCTGCTGCCGACCAGCTAAATGTTTGGGCCCGTAGCAATCAAGTAAACATGGTTCATCAGGAAAAAGGTGAGCCTGCGTCAATAGTATACGATGCAATTCAATCAGCTAAAGCAAAGAATATGGATGTCGTAATTGCAGACACTGCAGGTAGGCTATCTACACAAACTCACCTTATGGCGGAACTTGGAAAGGTGGTGCGCGTAGCAGAAAAATCCCTTGGCAAACCCCCTCAAGAAAAAATTATTATTGTTGACGGCACTATGGGACAAAACGTCATCCGCCAAATCGAGACTTTTAACGAGATCATGAAAGGACTATCAGGAATTATAGTAACAAAGTTAGATGGATCAGCAAGAGGAGGCACAATCACATCCATGTCCAAGCGGTTTAACATTCCAGTGTACTTTATCGGCACCGGGGAAAGCATAGACGATCTGGTGCCATTTAGCGCCAAGGAATACGTAGACGGTCTCCTTGGAACCTGCCATCAAGAGTAATGTAAACATTCAAGACTGGCTATCAGGCTTCTTACGCCAAAGATCCTCAAGTGAGTATTGTTCCCTCATCTCATCAACCATTATGTGTACGACTATATCGCCTATATCTACCAGTATCCAATTACCTTCACTTTCTCCTTCTACTCCAATTATCTGGTACTTATTATCTTTTAATTCCTTAATCAGGTGTCTAGATAAAGCCTGGGAGTGTCTAGGATTATCAGCAGACGCTACAACCATGCCGTCAAAAATAGTAGGGAAAAGAGAAGTATCTAAAAAAACTACATTTTCAGATTTATTGCCCTCTAGTACTTTAACTACCAACTGAAGCAACGCTTCTTCCATTAACGAACCCTCATAGCCTATTATTTATAAATACTGTAAGCGGACACATAGGCAGCCACTCCTGGGGGTAAACCAGGACAACTTCCAATTTCACGAATCTTATCCTTCACAAAACTTGAAGATACGTCAAAGGAAACCATAGGAACATCCAAAACTGCACCGTAATACTGTCCGTAAAATAAACACCTCTGTCTCTTGCGCCATAAAGATAGAACTGGATCTAATAGACACTTACCCAACCCATATCTAGGAACGACAGCCAAATTAACCTCATTTAAAATGTCAATACCATTCTTCCAAGTTCCTATTCCAGAAAAGCTATCCCACCCTAGCACCAACGTTAATGGAAAATCATATCCTAAATCACCCCTTAATGCGCGAACGGTTTCTATGGTATAAGTAATACCATCATTGTAGGCCTCGTGAAGGCTGATCTCATGTCCGGGAAGCTGTAAAACGGCCTTCGATAGCATAGATAATCTGTGGTTAATGGGAGCGTTAATGGCGCTCTTTTGCCAAGGATGTCCGGCTGGCATCCAAATCATCCTAGAAAAAGAACACGCAATTTGAACCGCACGGGCAACAGCGCAATGTCCTTCATGAACTGGATCAAAAGTACCACCAAAAATACCTACATGTGTTCGCATGATATGCATTGTCCGATAGTAAGCAACAAATAATACATGCTCAACTATAAAGCACAATGTGTTACATCACGTAACACATTAGCAAACAATGTAGCTAATACACCATAACTAAATTGCTAATATTAAGCTGAAGGAAATATTTATTAATACAGTAGATGCAATTCATATTTTTGACGCAAGCACATTTTTTGCCTCATACTCGAGAACTGTTAAATAAACTGCAAGCATAAGTACGACAACGGATCTAATAAAAGTAATGAGCAAAGTCGCATAATCTGCACTAACACTCGCAGCAATTGTCATCTAGAATGTTAGCATACAGAGTGGATGCCACCAGGGTGGAATAGCAATAGATGTGTATAGTAGTTAACGGGAGGGTGTTGCCGTGAATATTGTTATAAAGATTAGAGGTAATGATAGCAATCAAAGTAATGAAATTAGCATAGACTTAGATCTTTCATCCCTTAGACAACAGATGGGATCGCGCCTTACAATTGAAGATGTAAACGTACGTGTATCGGAAGTTGATTTTCCTCAAAACCAAGAATCATATATTCATACCGAATGTATAGAAGAAGGACCAAACACACAAGAAAGTAGTCCACTAGAAACAATGTCTATAGAGGCGAGTAATGCACATAGCACAGATGGCATAAAACGCAAAAAAGCAGAGAGCTTATGTTGCCGTTGTCCTGAATCAGTACTATCTTTTTTATTGGCAGGGGTAGTTGCATTTGTTTTGGGTGCATGCGTACGCTTTACTGGAATTACATTCGGCAGTCTTGTTTACGACGCAATAGTTGCTGTTTCTGCGTGTTTTTTGTTGCTGTTACTTTCTTTCTTGACTGTCGAAGCGCTTGGAAAAACCACTGCAGTAAGTAAATTTTACACCCGTCTGGGGCAGATTATATAGCACTGCAAGTAAATGTGATTGCAATACACAACTAATGCTACTCCTTCTGCCTCTCTGCTGCTGCCGCTTGAACTACTCCTTCTATCGTTTCTTCTATTTCTTTATCATCTCTCGCCATCTCCATTGCTCTAGCTTTAGCTGCTTTCTCCTCCTCCCTCGCTTTAACTCTCGCTGCTTTCTCCTCCTCCTTCGCCTTAGCTCTCGCTGCTTTCTCCTCCTCTTTCGCTTTAGCTCTCGCTGCTTTCTCCTCCTCTTTCGCTTTAATTGCCGCCGCTTTTTCTTTCTCATGAGCTACAACCTCTTCCTCCATTCTTTTCAACACCTCCCGCGCCTTCCTCCTTCTCTCCGCCTCCTCTGCTTCCAATTCTGCCAGACCATCTTTTATAGAATTCGCTATCCTACCTGATCTCCTTTCTACTCTCTCTCTCTCTCTTGCCGCTTCCCTTTCCTCTCTTTCCTTAGCCTTCATCAGCGCTCTATGTCTCTTTCTCTCCTCTGTCTCTGCTCTAATCTTCTCTTTCATCTTCTCTTTCCTCATTTCCTGCTCTTTTATCTTTTCTTCTCTAATCAACTCCTTCTCCAATCTTATTCTTTCACTTTCCTCTCTTTTCATTGCCTCCCTATCTTCCTCTTCCTCTTCCTCTTCCTCTTCCTCCGTCCTAATTATGTCAACGTCTAAAACTACATCTCCAAGTATTCTTACCGACATCGAAGAAACTTTTACCGGTCCCTCTTTCTCCACTCTCTCTGATGTTGCTTGACCTTCCGATCCCGATTCTTCCATTACTATCTCTGACGACACTACTAAATCAGTTGCAGGTACAGCTACCTCAGTTGCAGGTAATATTGCCATCACTGCAGGTTCTTCTTCTGCACTAAACACTACCTCAGAGCTTCCTGCAGCACTATGTACTGGCGCACTTGATGATTCACCATGTACACCAGCATCTATATCTTCTACTATTATTTTCGGCTCTACTAGGCCTTCTACAAGAACCTGCATCAATTCATGATCAGGTTCCATATAGTCGGAGATATCACTGTAATCTCCACCAGTTTCTTGGATTGCAACATCAACTACATCTAGTGCCTGACTTCGCAATAAATCTTCTCTAGCAAGATCAAACTGTGTGGCATCACAAAAAATATCTTGAAACAACTCTTCATCAGGTAGCATTCCCAGCTCTAGTGCTAAATCCGACACCATCCCATGCGTAGTAACATCTACATCTTCTGCTGACTCTGCCGCCGGTGCTACCGTAAATAAAGGTGCTCCTATGCTATCCATCAGTGCTTTTATTGTTGCCTCGTTATTGGCAAGAGTACCATCGTCGTCACTAGATTGAGCAACAGCACTAGTTCCCTCTCCTAGTTTAGAATGAACCAATGCTTCCTGTTCGTCTAAAAGCTGAACTACTAAACTTGATATATGGCAAGCCTGCGGGGTACCATAAAACATACCTCTAGATAGCATCTCACCAGGTTGCATCCCCAACATTTGTGCTAAATGTGGCGCTAATGCAACTCCCATTTCCTCAGCAGGTCCTGCACTCTGTTCCAATTCCAACGCACTCGATGACTGTGCCTGCTCATCTGCCCCGCCTTGCTCATAACCACCATCAGGACCACTTAACTCACTACCTGTGCCACCCAATTTCCTTTTCATTAGAACAGAGTCCTTCTATTTTATTGTTTTATTATTCCATTAATACCACGAGCTGTAGATAAATCTGTCCACAGCTAAAATCAAGCTTGTTTTCTTAATTCGATATACTTTTTAGAAAACACGTACATTTAATATAAAAAAAATGCCCCCCACGAGCATGCAAAACAGACAACCACAAAGACACAGAACACATAGTTACAGTATAAATTTACACATCTAAACAGATACAATTAGAACGGTGGGCCAGTAAAAGACCACTTTCAACTGTAATAATACCCTATCCAGTAGTGCCAAACATCCCAATTATCTTTGCCGGCTTACTGGCAGACAAACTAAGTTCCCCTCAGCAATTAGCATAATTTCCGCAACTACCTAAAAATACAATATAAAAACCGTAACTAGCTGTAACTTATTGAACAATATTGTATAGGATCAAGTATTTTAGGTACAACTCTTTGATAAAAAATAATAGATCTTAGAATAATATTTTTTCCACTGCTCGTGCACAGGATTAATATGGATACAACAAATTAGATTTATTTTATTTTTTATCTGTCAGTAAATACCTGTTATGCATCAAATTAATTATTCTTAAGGAAGAAAGCAACAATGCTGTACTTTACCTAAACATAATAACCAGAATACGCAAGCCTCTATAGCAGGCTCCACTTACCTCCAACATATACATTTCTTGCACCAACAAACACCCTTTTCCATCTGTACAGAAATCAAAATTGTAGTCTTCTCAAATCAAGCACTTTCGTGACTGCAACACATCCTCTATATTAATTTAATTGTATTAGATACTACTAAGATTTACACCGTTAGTGAAAAATTTACAAAGGCAGGACTAACGAATTAGTAATCTCATTTTTGCTAGTATAAACCGAGCTACCCTTCTTCTACTAAGATATCTATTGCTACTATTTCCATCACTTAAAGCACTTCTCTTACTTATTCTGCTGTTGTTATTTCTCTTATTAGTTCTGCGATATCATTATTTATGTCTCTGCAAATATCGAAACGATCTCCATCATGTCATACATTATGAGTATCCTGAACGCATAAAACTTGATGAATATAAACAAAGTAGATCATAAGCTACAAAACGCACCCAAAACAACCCTCACCAGACCGCACCAACAATATCAGGCCAAATCAAATCTACACTCGTGTAGCTACTGGAACCCTACCAAGATTACGCATCTAGCTCTGACCGATGAATAACACAAAGATTATGTATTTGTTTGTATACCTACATCACCCTCGCATAATAATCGATTAACTATAACTAGGCTTGGGCTTTCTTTTTTATATCCACATTACACAATAAAGACATACCTACAATCAACACCCACGAGTCTGCTGCTCCTCTTAGCACTAATTCTTACACTAAACTAGCCTTCCTAATTCTTATATCACCACTTACTCTACTGTGCTGTATCTCACACCCTAGTATGGCAGTCAATTCTCCTACCCCTACCACTTACTGATTACTCATACTTACTCTGCCTCGCGCCTGTTTCCTCTTCCGATTCCGATTCCTCTACTCCTAGCTCCAGCCATTGCTAGATTCTTCTCTTCCGCAACTCTACTCTCCTCTCTTAATTTCTTTTTTATCATCTTCTCTTTCTTGCCTCTTCCAACCTCTCCTTTACCACTCCACTTGCCTCTTTTGCCTTCTCAAACTCAACTCTCATTTCCTCTCTCAATTTCTTCCTTGACTCTCCTCATCTCTCTTCCATCTTTTTACTCGACTCTCCCTCTTCCGATTTCTTTTTCGCTACCTCCACTTCCTTAGCTACTACACGTATAGACCTCACTCTCCCTGGACCTATAGCACTCATTCTCCCTTTCGATTCTTGCCCTTGCAATTCAGATTCTACTACACCCACCGACGGTACTACACACGCTGGCAGTACTGGCACTGCAGGTGATTCTATGCTATCCATCAAAGCCTGCATTAATTCTTCATTAGCCGCTATAAGAGCAGCAGTATCTCCATGACCAACGCTAATTCCCTCTTGGATTGCACCAGATCCTTCCAATTCTTGATTGCGCAATAAATCTTCTCGAATTGCTAAAAGCTGACTTACTATTTCTAAAATGACATCAAATTGTGGAGTACCGTAAAACATACCTCTACATAACACTTGATCAGGCTTCATTCCCAGCGATCGTGCTAAATCTGGTTCCAACACGAACCCTTCCTCAGAGACCCCGGTATCATATCCTGATACTACACCTGGCACTTGCCAATGAGCAGTACCTACACCCTCCATCATCACTGCCCCCGATGCACCTGATACTTGCCCATGCTCAGTAGTATCTATATCTTCCACCATCACTGCCGGTACTACTACTGCAAATGGAGGTGCTTCTATACTATCCATCAGCGCTTGTATTGTTATTGCGTTATATTCTATGAGAGAAAGAGTATCAACCTGGCTATGTTGGACGGCATAACTAGTCCCCTCTCCTAATACACGGCTAAACAAACCTTCCTGTTCGTTTAAAAGTTGAAATACTAAACTTGATATGCAATACGCATGTGGGGTGCCATAAAACGCACTTCGAAATAACCCTTCACCAGGTTGCATCCCCAGAGATTGCGCTAAATGTGGCGCCAACGGAAAACCTCCTACCTCGGCAGATCCTGTACTTTGTTCTAACTCTAAGGCACTAGATGGTTGTACCTGCTCATATGCACTACCCTGCTCATAGCTACCATCAGGACTACTTGCTTCACTGCTCGTACTACTTAATCTTCGTTTCATTAGGTATAGAATCCATATTTTTTATTTTCTATCTACTGATAATATTCACTGTAGAAAAGCATCTCTGCTTCTAATATCAAACTAGTTTTTTAACCCAATATACCTCCTAGAATACACTCACATACACGCTAAAAAATACTCTCAACAAAAATTGCAGAACCACACACGTATTGAAAAGTTAGACGTACCACATCTGAGCCAACATACCTAGAGTGCTGGGATGGTAAAGTATCTCTTTCAACCAACATCCACCATCACTAAACATTCAGTTATTGCAATTATTTTTGTAGAACTACTGATATTCCAATTAAGCAAATTTACCAATCAGCGCAGTTTCCACAATTCTCTAAATCTTAAATTAATAAGGAAAGAATAAAACGTAAACCCGATGCAAAACACTATAATTTACTTGATAATACTGTTGTTTGTGAAATATCTGGATAGACAAAAAAGCAAATCTTAGAATAACAATAACTACTGTTTCTTTGCTCTCGCTGAATCTGCTGCAGCTTCTTCCTTTAACTTCAATCTCACGCTCATTTCAGTTATCAACTCTTGATACAAACACACTACTACCACTTCCGTCTGCTACCACGGGCACACTCTATGCTACCCATCAGAGCCTGTAATATTAATTCTTCACCAGCTGCTATAATAACAGTAGCATCTTCACAGCTAACACCAGTTTCTTTTTGGATTGCAACATCAGCACCTTCTAATACTTGACTTCGCAATAAACGTTTCCTCAATGCTGAAAGTTAACTTGCTATTTCTAAAACGATATCGAACGTGGAGTGCCACAAAACATACCCAGAAATAGCCATCGGTCAGGTTACATTATCAGCGTTGATAACGCTGAATCCTGCACCAACATAAACCCTTCCTCGGAGTTTCTGGTGTACTTGTTAGTGTTAGTTCATGCGGGATATCTATACCTTCTGCTAAAACTGCCGATACTACCATAACTGTATATCATTTTGCTTAGTATCTATATCAATTTCGCATAGGAATACTAGACTGACTTATTACAACCATGATCGGGATTTTATTTTTTTATATTAACTTTTATTTTTTATATTAACCTATGAATAATAAAACAATACCTACACTCAACACCAATTGATCTGCGCTCCTCTTAGTGCTCTCATTACTAATTTCTATACTAAGCTAACCTCCTAATTCTTATATCACCATTTAATACTATGTACTAATCTCACATTCTAATAATCAACTCTCCTACTGCTACTTACTCCGGCTTACTCCTCTTAGCGCTTGTTTCCTCTTCCGATTCCGATTCCGATTCCGATTCTTCTACCACTAATTCTATCACTCCGGCCATTGCTAGACTCCTCTCTTTCTCAACCCTACTTTCTTCTCTCAATCTCTCTATTTCCTCTTTGTCCGCTTTCCTTTTCTCTTTCAATGTCTTTCTCTTCATTTCAAATGCTCCTGCTACCTCCTTCCACCTATTTTTCCTTTCCTTCTCTCTCTCTTTCTCCTTCTCTTTCTCAACTCTACTTTCTTCCATCAACCTCCTTTTTGCCTCCAATTTCTCCATTGCCACTCTACTTGACCCCTCCTTTTCCTTTCTCGCTTTCTCTGACGCAACCCACTCTTCTCCTCTCAATCTACCTATTTCCTCTTTTTCTTTCTCTTTATCCTCTTTCCTTTTCTCTTTCAATGTCTTTCTCTTCATTTCAAATGCTCCTGCTACCTCCTTCCACCTATTTTTCCTTTCCTTCTCTCTCTCTTTCTCCTTCTCTTTCTCAACTCTACTTTCTTCTTTCAATCTCCTTTTTGCCTCCTTTTGATTGCTA
>NZ_FKII01000043.1 GCF_900078745.1 Candidatus Ichthyocystis sparus
CTGAAGAACAACATTTAGATCTTTAAATTTAAACACCGGCCCTAGGTCTCATAGTCTCGACCTTCTTATTATCATACTAATTATATTTTTATTTCATACTCTTGCTTACTACACCACACTTATTATTTGCTTCTTTCTTCTACTTGTTACCTCAGAGTGTGTTGTAACTCAACAAGTAAATATTAAACAATCTACCATATATGCAAGTCTATAAATACAGTGCCTTTAATGGGAATTTTTTAGGCATACAGATGTGCATAGTTAATTAAAAAAACTTTGGATATATTAAAAATGAAAACAAGATACATCGCTGGTATAAGTATAAATTGTTGCTTGCTGTGTGATAATTTACCGCGTCCTTTATAGTTTTTATGACTGTATAGCCTTTCATTAGGAGAGCGAATAATCCTCCAACTATGGTAATGCCATAATTATTGTTACGGGCAACGTTCGTCTGGTATAGTAGCGGGTTAGTGAATTGTACCAAAGAAGCTAAACGGTGCTACTTTTTAATCCGCAATTTCACTCAGTCAACTATCCCACTTACGAATTACATGTGGTTTTTACCTTACCTGATTGGCACTTAGCAAAAAATACTCAACGCGGACACCGATACACCCTCTGTACACGTTTTACAGACTAACATTAAAAAAAAGCAATGCATCCATGGGTAATACGTGCCCAGAACTCTCCTTTCTTCTCAAGATATGCTATATCACACAGCATCCTCTTCCTCTTCTTCTACGTCCACCTCTTGAGGAGCTTCCATTACAACCATAGGAATTGCTTCTCCTTCTAGATCTTCCCGAGCTTCATGGTGGTGGAGTTCCATTATTTCACCCTGGCGGCCTGGACCACGATTTGCTACTAAAACACGACCATTTGGAACTCCTTGTCCCTGTTGAGCAGCACCTGCTTGAGGATTGTTTGCTGGCCCTGCTCCAGGAATTCCTAGAAAAAGTCTTGCGAGACGAAAGCAACCCTTTATACAAAATGCTAGCACTAACACCACAACAAATGATGCCACCCCCATAAGCATATCAAACATGCTAATGCTAACAACTCCCGAGCCACTGCCTTTAGGAGCGTGGGTAGTAGTACCCATTTCTGTGATGTTAGCAGTCGGTGTGGCACCGCTAGCAGCCTGATTGTCTCCGACAGAAGCAGCCCCTGCCACGGAAAGAGCAGATAGAGCTGCTGCCGAAATAGAAAGCAATGAAGGCACAGACGAAGAACCAGAAGATGGCGCCGACCGTAGCTCCAGTTCTTCCTTTCTTCCCGGTTCTAAACCATCTACTCCAGAGTCAATATTACCTTCTGATGAACCCTTGGTTCCAGAAACACTAACCTCAGATCTCAAAATCTCACCCTCTTCTTGTTGTATTATGTGAGCCCATTGCCTACGTGATGTACTATCGTACATCCTCGTTCATCGCACTAAGGAGTAGTGTCACATGCAAATTAACAACTAAATATTAAGTAGTTCACGATCAATTACATATTTTGTGCCATATTTTGGAAATTTTTTAGGCATACGGATAGATATGCAGATTATACGTATATATGTATACCAAGATATTTCTGGGTAATTAAATTAAACCCAAACAAAAACTTAAGATTTAATAAAAAAATACAAATACTTTTTTATACAAATTGGGTAGAATGAGCATATGGTATTGTGATTATTATATTCATGGAGATAGATGATGGTGTATATCTATACACGTACCGTTTGTGGTAACACGAGTGTGGTATGCGGAGGTAAGTCAATTTTTTTTTAAAATCATAGTTTGAAGAGTTTAGTTTTTGCGTAATGTTTATTTACAATTGTATTATAACGTATGCGCTGGCATTTATTACAATATTGATGGTTATTGTAACGCGTGTGCTTTTTGAGTTGTTATAGGCGCTGGTCTATGAGTGAGAGTAGGATTGTTATAGCACGCAATATTGTATCTTTCTTTTTTGTCCGCCAAGAATGGGCAGACAGTGTGTTATGCTTTTATTCATAATTGGGGCTGTATCACCCATACTTAATTTGTGATGCTTTACTGTAGCAGCACGATTGTAACATATGGATAAGGAATCTATTTTTTTAAGAATTTGGTTTGTGTACTTTACTTTGTGTAATTTTGGCAATTGTTGAGTGATAGCCAGAATTTATTATGTGGTAGCTATTTATAAATAAAATAACACATATACGGCTTTGATTCTTATAGATGTTATTACGTAAATACTTACCCATGTTAAATTAATTTAGGTAAGACAAAATTTAGGCAAGGCAACTATTTTAGTTTTTAGATATTTTTTAGTGTGTTTAGGTATTATTTATAAAGTAATTATGTGATAACAATTTTTTTATACGATGTTAGTATGTTTTATATTCATAAATGACATAAAATGTAACGTGTTTAGTTTGTGTACGAAGGTGTTGTAAATATAAGTATTGTAGTATATGCACATTAGATATTTTACGACTATATACCTCATGATTACATATCTTTGACAGCTAGTTCTTAATTTAGACACATATATGAGTGTAGGGATACTTGCGATACTATATTTTTTTATACATACTCCACACCGGGTGTACCGTGTTAGTATTCCCAATAAATACAGTAGCGGTGAATCTACTAATAATCATTATCAATGACTTACCAAGGGACCTAGGATTTTAATGTCTGCAACATTTTAACGCGTTAACGTTACTTAAGGTGGTAGTACCTACAACTTTAGCAAAATACCCCAATCCTACTACCATCCTCTCTCTTTTTACCTTGTTTTTAGCCTCCTTCAGTGCAATTCACAACCAAGCGCCTTATTTCTTCTTGGACACCTTCCAACTGCACTTCACGTGGTTCGATCACTCCCTCTGGAACATCTTCCAACCGAACTTCACGCAGTTCAATCATCTCACCTGGACGACCACGCTGGTTACGACCGCCTGGAACATTATCATTAGGAACTTCTTGTTGTACAGCACCTACTTGATTATTTGGACGTGTTCCTCTTAATATAACTCTTATCAGCAGAAATGCACAAACCATCGCAACAATTGCCAGCAATAGTATAACTACTACCTTAAGTGCAGTAATATCTTTATTTTCATTTCTGCGGATGGTGTTAGTACCGAGAGTGGTGGCGCTTCCTGTTGTCACAGTGGCTGGTGTAGTGATATTAGAGGTTCTTTCTGCCTCAGCACCCTCTGATAATGAGACTGCAGAGATTGCTAGTGTAGAAAGCGTAAACAATGACGATGCTAACGAACAGATAGATGAAGATGATCTTACCTGCTGGGTCAGAAGAGGTTGATCTTCTTGTCTTGAGTTGCCCACCGTAGAATCATCTCCATTTTCTAATGAGCAAACACAATCATTCCTTAAAATGCTAATTACAGGCACCATATTCTCACATTATTCTTAACTATTACAATACTTTGCGCTACAAAGTAGCGCCGCTTATCATTGCTCACTGCATTACCCAACATCGTGATACACTGGTATATGAATTATAATTATAAATCAACGATCAAATATCATTTAATTCACAGTTTTATATTTTTTTGATGAAAATTTTTTAGATGTGTGGAAATTTTTGATAAAATGTAAAATATTTTCATCTAGTGAGTCATATAGTAAGATAGCAAAAATATAAAGTTACATATACGTTGCAATAAGAGAGTAAGCGTAGCTTTGTGTCTTAAGTTGGCCTTATGCTTTTTGGCCGCACGCTGATGATGATTTGCATACTGTAACGGTAAGAATATTGTGGTGATTATTATTTATGTTTATGAAATATTGCAAGCCCCAAATATTAGTTTCGATGACATTATTTATAACGATACGTCATTGGTTGTTGGGAATATTATTATTTTGATTATTACTCTCATATTTGCTGCTGGTAAGCGTGATTTGTGCTTTTTCTTCTTAAAATAAATTGTATTAATTTGATGATAAATTGTAAGTAAATTAATATTCTGAAATATAGACGTTCTGTACAAACCTTTTATTGTTGATAATGCTAACAATACTGAGACTGTAAAGATAGGTTAGATTTGCGTAATGCGTAAATACATGTGTATTGTTTTTACTGACAAACTAAGAGTGACAGGCTAGTAGTAAGAGATTTTTCTATACTACGTAAGATATCATATTTTACAACTACCAAGACTTGTATATGACGTACTTCTTCCCCTTGAGCATCATCCGCGATAGTAACGGGCATTTTATCTATCATTAAATATATTCCTATCTCCACTGTGGTGCCTCGTGAAGTCCTATTTATTTCAACTGTTGTGGTGCCCTCAGGCGTACTATTGCTTTATAAACACTAGGCATCTAAACAGCCAAGATACACATACGCACAAATATAAGCACTGCATTATTACATGTACTGATATTAGTATTGTTATCCACAAGTAGGATGTAAGTACTGAGAACAGATATTTATGCAGTAACAGAAGATGATGTAGCGCGCTGTTAGGGGCTTGATTGCTTCCTGATGAAACACCTTCTTCGACCAATGAGATTTCCGCAGATAGCTCTAGCACGCGAAAGCATGAGCAATGACTGCGATGAAATGCAAGATCATCCCTACTGCTAGTTGATAATGGGATTTTCCTTCAAGTGTTGAAGCATCGTAGAAATATCATCATTCCATTATCAATGGATCAACAAACTAGGTTAGCGATACGCTTCACAGATAGGCCTCATATATTATTTTATACCTTTCATTTTCTTACTATTGCGTATCACATACTATAAAATACAGAAATCAATCAGTTGATATTTATTGTACTCTCCGTGTTGCTAAAGATAATGATATATAAATTAACAAACAAACATCACATAATTCACAACTTCTTTTTGATGTAAATTTTTTAGATACTCAAATACATTCAAGTTAATTACAAAAAAATTCCACATATATTGAGATAACAAGATAACAACGTTTTAGATACTGACATATCGCATAGCGTGTAAAGTAGTCTCTATCAAGGCTAGTTGTACAGCATTCCAGTGCAATGCTCCAGTGAGCATTGAAAAAGGCTGATTGATATAGCAACAATTGCTGCCACATGAAAAACCATTGCGAAATTCATTTACAGTATTTATCATCACAGAGCTCTCCCGCTACGCTAATATACTCAGCAAACTCACCAATAACGGCAGTATCACAAGTGCTGTAAGAATCATTTTGCATGAGACAGTAACGAGTCCACTGTATTAAATAAAGAGCCGAAAGCGATACTTAATTGTACAACCACTCTACTACACACTGCACCGCTCACTGCACCGCTTGTGTTCTTGCGGTGTTTGATCTGCATCTTAGTAAAAACCAAGCAGACACTGAGAACCAGCCCGCACACCGTGCCACAGAACTAATACTTACTAAAAGCTATGTATACCCGTGGTAAAATACGTACTTGGAACTTTTCTTCTATCTTATAATATTGATACCATCATACATGATCCTCTTCTTCTCCTTCTCCCATCTCTTGAGGGGCGGCGTTGCCCACAACACCCATTGCAACCATAGGAATCGCTTCTTCTTGAACATCTTCCCTTCGAGCTTCATGAATTTCCATTATCTCACCCTGGTTATCATCAGGATCACGTTGTCCTACTAAAGCATGTCCGTTGGGAATTTCTTGCTGATGATTATTACCTTCTTGATCATTGTTTTCTGGTCCAGCCAACCTCATCCTACATATCTCTAGATAATGTCCCGTAATGTAATATGCAAAGCAAGACGCAAATGCTATCGCCGCACACAACAACGCCACTCCGGCTACTCCGGGTATGATACCATCAACGTTAAATTCATCGTTTCTAGGCGAGACCGTATGAGTATTCATGATAACCATTTCTTTAGTAGCAGTAGGAAGCGTAGTGTTTCCGGCAGCAAGAGTAGCGTTGCCAACTTCCGCTGAAACACTACTTGCCAAGGAGAGTGCACACAGCGCTGTCACATAAATCGAAGGCACTAAAGAAGGACCAGAGGATAACGATTTTCGGCCCCTAGGATCCAGAATTGATAAGAGCCCCTTCCCCCGGCTTTGTTTTCCTCCAGTTCCGAATCATTACCCTCCTCAGAGCCATTTGCACCCTCTGATGAATATTTGACCCTAGAAACACCAGTCCCATATCTCATAATCTACCTCCTCATTATCATTATACTTGCGACACTAACCAGTATTTGACCACGACTGCGCTACCGTCATTATTCACCCTTGTACTTCCGTGGCGCCCATCCAGAGGCATTCAAACCAACGACCAAACAATCGTAAACTGCATTCGACCATGAACCGTATTTAACCATGAACCACATTTAAGCATATTTTTTGTAAAATTTTTCATACACATAGACTAATAATGTTTGATTAATTGAACTAAACCTAAACCTAACTAGACCCAACTAGATATATTTTTTTATACAAAATAGAGCGAGCGTATTATATTGTGGTTACTGTATTCATAGATGTAAATGGTAGTCATATCTATTTTATGATATCTTTTAGTGTACTTATAATTATTGCCAAAGAAATTATATGCTAGCAATGAGTAAAAATAGTGCTTGCTAGTATGATACTTCATATAAATTTAAATACATATATACATCATGTGAAGCATAAACATATTGTGTTTCACATGTAATATTTTTTAGGCATCATTGGCTTTCTGTTTTATCAACAATATGTATGACATGTATGGGTATGGTAGTAGCTTGCTTCCATTATAATTTATTACTTACCACTGTGGATTGTATTTTTTTGTTAATCCTGGCGTTATTTGGTAACGATATTTGCATTATTAATACAATTTATAGTACACGCATTTTTTTATTACACGTGTAGTTTATATCTTCAACTAATTTATGTTTGAATGCGGTTGGATTGCATAAAAATACACATTGTATCTTGAAGTTTCTAGTATTATAAATCTAGTGATTGTAGAAGTTGTTTGATTATAGAAGTTGTTTCATATAATGCCAAAATATCTCAAAATATTATCGTGGTGGTTTGTACTATTTTTGGGGTTCTTTCTTATGGATGGAGGTTTTCTATATTGATGGTATTTGTTTTATGATATATAAGTGAGTTCATATATCGTCTAGATAATGTTGTCACAAGCTATACTAGTTATTATTTACCTACTTTATGGTGTTCGAGCGACACTTAACGAGATGTATTTAAAGACAAACATTGGTCAAATGCTGAAATGCTTGTTTGTTAATGGATATAAATATAATGCAGACTAAGACTTACCACGCACACATTAGATCACACAAATTTTAATTTTAATACCTACCATTTTCTCTCTTCTTTTCTTGCTTTTTTATTCCCTTTCGGTACAATTTACAGTGGCCGGGTGTATCATTTCTTATGAGGAATATTCGCACCGCGCTTCATGCATTTAGACTAATATATTCTCCAACTGAACTTCACGTGGTTCAATCATTTCATTTGGACGATCAAGTTGATAGCTACTGTTTAGCAGCATCTACTTGATTATTTGGGAGTGTTCTCCTTAACATAATTCTTATCAGCAAAAACAAACAAATCACTTCAACAATTTTTAGCAGTAGTATAATTGTTGTCCTAAATGCAGTGATATGCTCATTCCTACGGATGGTATGTGTTAATACTGCCGAGTGTAGTAACACTTCTTATTGTAGCATTTGCCAGTGTAGTGCGCGCCACCACTAGCGATTTGATTTTTTCTACCTGTACCTCCGGATAATGAGGCTGCAGAGGGTGCTAGTGCAGAAGGCGCAGTAATGATGACATAAATGAAGAGACATATGATCTTGCTTGATGAGTCAGATTTTGTTCTTCCTGTCTTAAATTGTCTGCTGTAGAATCATATTAATCATCTGAAGACAAGCATAATCATTCTTTAAAATGCTAATTACAGGTCTCATGACCTAACCTAATTATTATAATATGTTACAAAACAGTGCTGTTTGCTCTTGCTTACTGTATCCCCAAACATCATGATATATAAATTAACGATCAAATATCACTTAATTCACAATTTCATGTTTTTGATAGAAAATTTTTAGATATGCTGATTGTTTGATTAATTAAAATAAAACATTTGCATCCAGTAAGATCTAGTAAGAAAATAAAGTTATATGCATACAAGAGTAATGGTGAAATTATGTCTTTTATTTCCATAGTTTACGGCCATACCAATACTTGATTTATGGCATTTAGCGGCATGCTAATGATGATGTGCACACTGCAACAGTAAAATGGTGATAATTATTATTTATATGGTCTTGCGTACTTGAAATGTTAGTTTTAATGAGATTATTTACTAATGGTATATCATTGATTGTTGAGAGTATTATCATTTCCAGTATTGCCCCATATTTGTCATTAGTAAGCATGATTTGTACTTTCTATTTTTAAAAGATAAAGAAATTACATATGCTAGATTTTAGTTATTGTACGACATTTTACGGTATTGATAGTGTTACATAACACGGTTCATGCGACCTGTTCCATAACATTTTCGTGCAAATTTAGTTATTGCACAGGCTCATACTTACAGTATACACATATCAAGGGATGGTATACGTGCCCTCTATGAAGGTAATGTATATAATTAGTGTATGTAATTTTTATCGAAATTAATCTTCGGCGTTAGTGTATAAAGTTGTAAAGTATTTATAAATCGTCTCAATTTCTATTAACTTTACGTGATAGAACATAAACTACCCATTCTGACTTCTACTATTTGATTATGACAATCAGTAACCGCACTGCAGACAACTGCAAAAGAATGTACAGGATGGGTTTGTGTAGTACGGTGGTGCTTTTTTACTGACAAGCTAGGTTGGCTGCTGTTGATTTTGATAAAATGTTATATTTATAACGCCCAAAGTACTCACACGGCGTCTTCTTCTTCCTCTTCCGCTACCACTTCTGGGGCAGCACCCATAATAACCATAGGAACTACTTCTCCTGGAATATATCCCCACCCCCACTGTACCTCACGAAGCTCTATTATTTCACCTTGGTGATCACCGGGGTCGCGATGACCAACTACAGCTCGACCATTAGGAGCATGATCATCAGGCATTACTTGTTGAGCATTATCTTCTTGAGGATCGTCAGCCGCATCTTCTTCTTCATTCCTTGCTAACCTTGCTCTGCATTCTCTTAGAGATACTACTGCAGCAAAAACCAACAACAAGAATGCAATAGACCATACTACTCCTAATACTACATTCAGTGTATATTCTCGAGAGTTAACACTGGTATAGCCTCCAGTACTTGTTACGCTAGTAGCCGGTGTAGTGTTGTTGCTACTAGTTTGACTGTTTGTTGTTGAAACACCTTCTGCCGAGGAGAGTGTAGAGACCGCCATTGTTGAAAGGACAAGCAATGAAGGCGCAAACGAACCGGCAGAAAATCTTTGTTGGAGAGCTACAGGTTGCTCTCTTCGAACAGAATTATTTACTACGTAACTACCCTCATCATCATCCGAACAACAAACACACTCAGCTCCCACAACACCAATTTTAGGCTCCATGTTCTCGTCCTATCTTATATATTTATATTATACACTACTAACTAATTGTATTCATTCTGGCACTGATATTTACCCTTATTAGCTAAGGCGTATTAATCTGAAGTGTACGAATACCAATATTCTGTATGCAAATTAATAATTAAAAATATTTAATAATTCACGACCCCACGTTTTTAATGAAAAATTTTCATATACACAAATAGACACAAATAGACATAGATATACCCTCAGTTAAACAAAAATTTTACATATATTAAGATAGTAAAATTTTGCATATAAAGAGAATGGGCACATAGTATTTATAATTTTTATATACAGGTAGTGAATAAATCTCTGTCTGTAAGAATTAATTCCTACATTGTTCTAAAACATTTGAACATACCACGGTTCAATAAGTAAATCTTTTAGATATGTTTTAAATTTTGGTAATTTCTCTTTATAAATTTGTTTCAAGTGCAGTTAGAAGTAGATAGGCATTGATCATAATATCGTATGAGATAGTAGTCCTTACCGCTTATACAAGTGTAGCCGGCATAAATTTATTAACTAAGATAAGTACAAATTGGGGGATTTTTATTTTACATTGGCATCTTATCTACCTTTTTTGATCAAATGTAGACATTAGCTTATATCGTTTATTTCATATGGTGTTTTCTTGGGGCTTTATTACTTATACGACACACAAACTAAAGGATAGATCTTATTCTTATAAGTATCACATAAGCTAGAAATTCATTTTTCATAGATACACACTCTATTTGAATTCCTTTTTCTTTAACCTCTAATATATTATAAATAAATTATACATGTAATGACTATACATGTCAGGTAGACGTGTGAGGTTTTAACTTTTGTATGACACTATGCGACATTCAATATTTATAGTATCACAGACCGACCTATGCAAACTGCCCAAAAATATTGTTGTGCGAAACCATACCAACAACACATACACACCCAGGGCTGAAGTATGCGACACTTCATGCGGATAATGCAGTATGAGTTATAGCGAACTCAATCTCTACCAACTCTACTTTTAACAAATCCACCGACTAGGACACAGACGGTTCCCAGATCCCTATTATTATTGATCTAATAACAACACCCAGAAGCATCTATACGGCGTCCTCCACTTCCCCTTCTTCTCCTTCCCGAGCATCACCCACACCCATAACAACCATAGGCACCACTTCTGCTGGAATATATCCCCATCCCCACCCTGCCTCATTAAGTTCCATTATTTCATCCGGGTGATCACCTGGATCACGATGCCCAACTATGGCATGACCATTACTCTGATTACCAGCATTATCCTCCTCCTGAAAGGCAGGCCCTTGTTGAAGGTCAGGCCCCTGATTATTAGTTGCTCTTTGCGATATGTGGCAAGTAAAAATTATGCATACGATAATTGCTAGTTCCACCACCATAGAAATGAATAACGCCGAGATAGCACCAGCATCTTCAGAAACTTCAGGAGTACTGTTACCTGTATAGTACGGCAAAGTAGTTGTCGTCGTTTTAGGACTAGTTGTTGACGCGATACTATTATCTTGACTGAGAGTGGTATGTTCGGCCAATGATGTCCCCGCAAGAATGGTCAGCGTAGAAAGTGCAAATAACAATGATACAGGTGCACCGGATAACGCCGAAGCTCCGGATGAAGATGATCGTCCTATTTGTCCCAGTGATTGTGAATCTATCTCAAAAGAAACATCGGTGTCACCACAAGCATCGCTGACATTAACATTATGGTCAACACAGTCGTCAATTGATGATAATAAATCGTGTTCATATCCTAAGGTGTTATCTGTGGACGTAGAAAGCATACGGTTATCCTTGTGTGCGTTGTATATTTATTAGCGGGTGGTATATTTATTATCCACCACAGAGCAGCCAACGACACCATACTAACAAACACATAAAAATATTATATATTATATATCACATTTTATAATTCCATTTTTTGATGACGCACCTGCAGATATTGGTAGTTGGTTGAGTGTACTTTGCGTACTTTACGCCTTATATGTGGTAAGACAACAAAATGTATCACATAGCGAGAAGAGCTTTATAATATTAGCTTATGCTTTGGCTATATACTTGACATATAACGTGAGTATAATGATCAATGATACAAGGAAGTTGATTATAAGGAAGTTGAATATAATAAAGTAGTTATTTATTGTTTTATACATGTAAAGTACAGCAAGTAAAGTATGCTTACTCTACACTACTTAATGATTATTTATAATACAATTGATAGTGATGCGTTCACGGTATAATGGAACTATTGTTGTGCTTTGAGTGATAATACGCGTGATAGCATAATATGTAGTGCCATGTGTAATTGATGATACGATTTGTGTATTTTTCATTTGGGAAAATAAATGCGATTTACCAATGTGGATTTACCAATGTGGATATGTTAAGTATGCAAGTTGTGAGGTTGCACGAAAATGGAAACCTATTTCTGTAAACTAGGTTGCTTAGTGTTTATGCTGACCTGTACAATGTCTCATGATGTATAGCTTTTATTAGTCCTATGATATACGCAAAATGCAAGGTCTATGCTACAAGTGGTGGTTGTAATAGATAAAATTTCGGTATTGTATCGTGTGCAGTACGATGATTTGTTGTTGCAATTTATGCCTTATGAGTCTTGTTTATTTGATTTTTATTGAGACTATTAGTATTTAGTAGGTTTATTAGAAACAGAATATTGCTGTGCTAGACAGATTCTTGCTCCTGCATTAGTTATTGCACCTCGCACACGTACGAGAGTGATTGAGTTGTAAAGAATAAATTGATTTATAGGGTGGAATTAGATATGGTAGTGCATTAATATTTTTTTACTATAATGGAAAGAGGATCACGTTCATCATCCTATTTGCCGTTGATTGTTTCCTATAATAAGCAAGAGGTCGCGCGGAGTTTTCTTTTTTCTTATCATTTTTTTTCTTGATTTGATCTGTCAGTGTCTTGATTTTTCTGTTCTGAATTTTTTTGATATTTTTGAAGATTGGTATCACATAATAATCATGGGCACTGTTTCCCTGTGGTAATTGTGCTATCTCACAACGATTGATTTTAGGCAATCATTATTATTTTACCTTTACTACTTTCTAGAGCACGGCCACCCATAACTAATACTTTCGTTCATTACAACACAACTACGACGATTACCATGAAGACGATCAACTTATGTAACAATGATTGTTATACTTACTTCTTTTATTTGCACCATTGGTATTAATATCGCAGCTATTAACACCAAAGCAGTAGCACCAAGATTATCAATATTAGTTAGAGAGGAGCTGTTGTTTGTACAAAATAGATATAGCGAGTCCTACAGTAGTGGCTCAGTGATGTCATCTTCGACCACTTTAATCTTCAATCAGGCGCCTCTCCTCTGCCAGAATAGATATCCAAATCTAAAGACATAGAAGCATAGCAGGTGATGAATTGAAATATAGAAATAGAACACAAGCGAGCTGTAATTTTAGATGGGCGGTTGCTGTACTCTTTGTTTCTTATAACCGAACCTTTTCCGTGCGTACGCCAACATTCTCACAATAATTGATGCAATCTTCTACAATTCAGATATCAATTAATAAACCTAACATTCATTTTATTAACCGCCCAGTGTGTTCGTAGACTACACAAGAACTGCCATGCAAATCCTTTATGGCGTCTATCACTTATAACCTAACTCGATGAATGCATAACTACACGTCGTCCTCTGTTCCTTCCTCCACACTTTCTTGAGCACCATCCATGATAACCACGGGGATTATTATTCCTGGGATATGCCCCCACCCCCACCGAGCTTCACGAAGCTCCACTATTTCACCTGGTAGATCACCTGGGTCACGAGCACCTACAATGGCATGTCCATTGCCTAAGGCAGCTTCTTCACCACCAATATGCCCATTACCTAAGGCAGCTCCACCAATATGCACTAACTGACGCATCTCCTCTCGTCTTTGCTGTCCAATATCTACTCCTCCTCCTATCATTCTTACTGCCCGCCTTATGAAAGTGCCACATGTAACACCCAAGAACAAAATTACTGTTGCTATTACTATCACGGCCAATATTGCACCCACGGCAAGAGACTCATCAGTATGAGAGGCAGTAGTGGTGGTTACTGTTGATGTGGATGGTGATGCGGCAGCACCCGTTATCGCCACAGTAGCGCTACTAGTCTGATCAGTAGATGATCCATCAACACCGGATAGCAATGTTAACAAAGATAGTGCTGAAAGCGAAAACAGCGATAAGGACGAAATTGAGGTGCTGGATATTGAAACTGGAGGTGAGAGATGCCCTCCACCGTCTTCCCCTTTATCAGGATCATTATTGTCATTTTTTATATCGCTGCAATCATCAACTGATGAACTGTCAACACCTGCATAACCTGATATCTTGTAGTCCATTATTTACGTCTCCGTTTGTCTATTAGTTTGTCTATTATTATCGCACCATATCATATTTCTACACTACCTACTTACGGGCATACCCAGCTCCAGTTGATCAAGAGATATCTTGACACACACTGGCGGAAAGTTAAATTTATTTAACAAAAACATGCATGTTATATACTATACACATTTTGAGGGATATATTGAAATAAATAAACCTTAATTAGATGGATATAGTATTAGCAAGATAGAGTAGGGTCTGTAATTGTGATGATTTTTACTTTTTTATACTTTGGCTACTCTTGACTAATGATATCCGGCAACCGAGCTTGAGTAACAAGGTGGGGGTTGCCGTTTATTATCATCCTGCGTATTGACAGGAATCATGTCCATTTTCAGCACTTTTGCCGCTAGCCTACTGTTCCTGGGCTATGGGAAGATCGCCTGTTAATTTTAAAATTGTGAGAGTAACAAATTATGGCTACTACTACTATAAACTCTTATCTTGTGGCGAGGTGGCAGTGCCGTATACATAAGTGCTATTATCAGCATCAAGAATAGAAGATGATTGAAAAGTCTTTTGTTGCAAATCATAATCATCACCAGCAGTACAAATGTTTATCACCAAATGTGATTCTTATAGCTTTGATGTTAACTATTCATAGTTGTTGTGAGTTTGTTTGTAAGGTTATTGTAAAGGTTGTGGTCTCAATTTAATTTTATGGCATGTAAAAGATTTCAGTGTATTTTGCACTACACTAATTCCCGCACTACTAATTTAGTATGCGTGTACGTGAACAAATACTAACGCACATAAGGAAGATAGGGAAGATAGATCTTATCTTACAGGTATTGCATAAGCCACAAATGTCCACAATAATACGATTGTGATGATAACCACGAGTACTGTTAGCCAAAGCACGGTCATAAGCTATAGAAATATAACACAAGCAGCTGTAATTCTAGATAGACGACCGCTGTCCTTTCTTTGTTTCGTATAACCGAACCGTCTCCGTGCGCACGCCAAACACCCTCTCAATAATTACCGTAACCTCTCACAATTCAGATATAAAGCAATGAACTAAACATTTTATTAATTGCCAGTATATTCGTAGAGCACATACAGCATTGTCATGAAAATTATCTATGTGTCTTACTTATAACTTAATTTTCGCAAAGGTCCTCCGAGTTGCATTATTATAAATACGGTATTATCACACGGCATCCTCCGCCTCCTCCTCTTCATCTCCTCGAGCACCACCCATCATAATCATGGGTATTATTTCTCCTGGAACATAGCCCCACCCCCACTGAGCTTCATTAAGTTCCATTATTTCACCTGGGTTATCGTCCGGGTCACGATTGCCCATCATAGCATTCCCGTTACCAAAAACATCTCCACCAATATGAGCGCCGATGTCCACTCCCCCTCGTCTTTGTCGTTCAGCAACATCTATTATTCCTATTCTTCTTGCCGCCTGCGTTATTAGAGTCTTACATGTAATGCCAAAGAATAAAATTACTATTGCTATCATTATTACGGCCAATATAGCACCTACGGTAAGAGATCCATCGTAAGCATGGGAGGTAGTAGTAGCTATTGTCGATGTAGATTCAGTTGATGTAGCAGCACCAGTTGTTACGATAGTAGCGTTACTCGTTTGATCAGTAGAATATCCCTCAACACCGGATAGCAATGTTAGCATAGATATCGCCGAAAGCGAGATTAGCGACAATGAAGAACTTGAGGCGCGGGATAAAACTGAAGATGACTGATGCCTCTTACCATCCTTTTCTATATTAGGATGATTATTATTGTCATTTTTTGTATCACTGCAATCATCAACCGATGAAAGGTTAACACCTGCAGAGCCTGATATCCCGTGATTCATGCTGTACATCTCCGTTTGTTTATTATTTATTGCATTGTATTTTTATGCTATCTGGTTAATGGCATACCTAGTTCCAGTTGATCAAGATCGACAGACACACAAATTATAAGGGAGAAGGTAATTTATTTAACAAATACATGCATGTTACATATTACTCATTCTAAGAGATATATTGAACTAAACAAACCTTAATTAGATGGATATAGAATTAGCAAGATTTAGGAGGTTCTGCAATTGTGATGATTTTGACCTTTTTATACCTTGGCTATGCCTGACTAATGATATCCGGCAACTGATATTGAGGAATAAGGTCGGGGAGTTGCCGTTCATTATCAGCTTGCGCATTGACAGGAATCATGTCCATTTCCAGCACTTCTGCCGCTATCCTATCGTTCCTAGGCGACAGGAAGATTGCCGTTAATTTTAAAATTATGAGAGTAGCAATTATGGCCGCTACTACCATAAACGTTCCCGTATAAACTCTGATCTCGTCTTGCGGTGAGGTAGCAGTGTCGTATACATAAGTGCTGTTATCAGCATCAAGAATAGAAGATGACTCGAAAGCTTTTTGTTGCAAATCATAGCTATAAGTATCACCGGCAGTACCAATGTTTATTATCAAACGCGATCCCACAATATTGATGTTACCATGGACATATTTATAGTCGTTGTGAGCTTGTTTGTAAAGGTTGTAATCTCAATTTAATTTCATGGTATGTAAAACATTCAGTGTTTTTTGTACTATACCGGCCCTCACATATTAATTTTGTACGTGTGTACATGCGCGAATACTAACATATACAAAAAAATTTACACAAATAAATGGTATTTGGCATATGCAATTTCTTAATACTTTTATAGTCAATAGTGTAATGCTTTACATATTATGCGACAGTACTTTGAATTCACGAAAGATGAGTAGTTATAACTATTAGCGATTCTTTTTTTAGCTTTAGCGTAATTCAGTTATACCATATAAATAACTAAGAATGGTAAAATGCTATACTTAGTGCTTTTAATTTAGTTTGGCATTAATAATATAATGCATACACACAAAAATAAGTTTGTTATTATGTGCTGATATTTTAGATGTCAGTAAGTGTGACTAGGATGTTAATAATTAATATATTTATAACACCATATCCCAAGCATTCTTTTCTTGTTAGGCTTGTGTTGTTTCGATGTGGGAGCTGTTGTGATGTAATCACTGAGACAAAGAGTTATACGTTAGCTTCCATTGCTTCAGACAGTGTATGCAGTGTTGGTTAGAGGTATGTATTGTTGACGTGCTTATTTGATATTGATTTAGTTTATAATTGATAAATCTAGTCAATGATTAATCGCCGATCTTAATTAAATATTTAGAGATAGTAAAAATAGGATAGCAAAAAAAGAGTTATCATTTGTTCCTTATCATCACGAATAGACTTTAATATTGTGAGAGGTCCGTTTGAGCTAATTACTGCAAGCAATTACTTTGCGTGGACTATTAGTTTATGCGACATTAGTTGTAAATGTAATTACACTGTCCCCATTTATTATCAAAACAATACAACACCAACACCGTTTTTTATTGCATGCCAACATGTTCGGCAGCTGCAATATAAAATAAAAGCAACTTTATAAATTATATATGAAGTACGAATATATTCTTATCACACTTTGTGTGTTGTTGATATTTTATTCAATCACTTAAATACTTAACATAATCATAGCACCACCACAAAATTTCTATATGCAACGCACCCACTCATACGCAGTAGCAGCACAGAACAGGCCTAATGTTCAATTTTCTACGTAACCTAGTCCATTATCTATGCAACATCACACATTCTAATTGTATATAACATCTGCTTAACAAGAGCCGCATGTTATCATAATTTATAAATACATTTACAACATATTTTATCCTCTTTTTTTCCTTCAAATTCACATACTAAAACAATGATAAATTTTTTCAGGTACTGCAACACATTAGATGTAGTTGTTTAGCAAGCAACTTATTGTTAATGTCCTAATAACACTAAATAACATTATAAATGACAAGATTACTACGAACAATATAACCGATAATACAATAACTACTGTACTGCCGGCAATTTCTGCATCACCAGTATTATGTAGTAGAACTATTTTTAATCAAGGACAACATTATTTTAACAGCAAATTAGATAGTGAGGAGATAGTATCACTAAGGTTAATTGCACCTAAAAAGTTATTTCTAACTACTTCAAGTAGTTATAAAACTTGATAAATTGTTTAATGCTCAACTCTTAATGCTATTAATAGTCTTAATATTGAATTTTTTTGCTGGAAATTATTTCCAATACGTGCCCAAATACTGTTTTTTTGTGGCTGTTACTAGTTTTATTGTTGAAGGTGCATATTCACCACTTCTATCATTATCAATTAATAGATGCTAGAACTATAGCAACAGAAATCCTTGCTGCATATTCAATAATAAAAAACCTTACTAATTAAATCCATATATTTACCAGCCGTATCAGGATAATAATCCTAATTAATACTTTCATTGATATCAGTTATATTCACTGTTACGTAATGATGTAGAACTAACCTTATTATTACTCCATTTGTTTATCGACATTACCAACATTAATAATGCTTATCTCAGCAACGATTATTTAGATTGAAAATATTTTCTATCCTAATACAGTAACAGTAAATTTGCATGTCTACACTACTTAAAATAAAATCAAGCATTTCAAACTTAGTAAACACAAAACAGCCGTTACAAGCTTACACTAAATTTATACTGGTCTATTTGATGTGGATTTTTATTTGACGCGCAGATACTTGCGCAGATACCTATTTTCTATAAATTAAAATAGTTAAAAAATTACATTAATTTAAGCATCGTACAACATGCATACAGCAACCCGTATTTGCTTATAGTGTGTTTCAACACATGGCACATCAACAATTGTCATTGTCACTTACTCGATGACGAGCATATCAGATAGATCTAAATTTATACTGTCAAGTATTAGTATACCTATGCGTATATTATCTAACATGCATTCCCGTTATACACTATTAGACAATATAAAATAAAAATATTGCCTTGCCTTGTGTATATTACATATAAGTCATGTCTTTTTTATATATGCATGTAAAGTAGAAAATTATCTTTTTTTATCTAATGTGCGGAAATAAAAAAAACTAATTTCACAAGAGTGTATGATCTATTTATATAGAAACAGATAAATTTATCACGAAATTTCATTCACGGTGCAAACATACACTTAGCACGGGCAACTATTTATATTTACAATTCTTATGGATCATAATAATTACATTGAATTGGGTATATAAGGGGATTATAATTTATAATCATTGTTCGGGAAGCTTTTTACAAATAACTAAAATCTGTGACAACATAGCCATTTATTTGTGCTTTTATTACAATTTAGTGGCTTTTTGAGCACGTTTTTCATGTCATGTATGGAAATGTCCTTTCGATTTTAATGCCACAGTCATTATTTGCTAGTTTATTAATCCTAGTAATGCCCATGTTGGTACATTCTCTGTTTATAGGTTAGGCTCGGCGCGCTTATTTATTAATCACTGCTTAAATATTAAGTGTTTCTACTAATTCATATGCCTTTTCATTTAACCTATTGATAGCACGGAGCTGGGGTAGGAATTGTTTGTAATAATATACTTATCAAACAAATAGTTATATCTTAATTCTTGTCATTTTACATATTAATGCTATATATAGTTATTGCTTGGTATTAAGTGCACGGTAGCTTATTGCTTATCCAGCATTACCGTTGTGTGAGTTATCCTATGTTTCTTTGGGGGATTTTTTGATGAGCGACTATACTTCTACTGCGGAAAAAAAAGAATTTCAAGCAGAGGTTAAACAGTTACTTCACTTGGTTATACATTCTTTATATTCCAATAAAGAGATTTTTCTCAGAGAACTGTTATCCAATGCGGCTGATGCATGTGACAAATTGCGATACCTGTCTTTGCAGGACCAATCATTGTTGCCCCGTGATCATAGATTTTTTATACGAGTGGACTATGATTCTGACAAAAAAATGATCACTGTCGAGGACAGTGGTGTTGGCATGTCTTTTGACGAGGTTGTTAGCCATATTGGAACAATTGCTCGTTCAGGAACTAAGGAATTTATGTCACACATTACTGGTGACAAATCTAAAGATAGCCAACTTATAGGGCAATTTGGGGTTGGATTTTATTCTGCTTTTGTTGTAGCGAAAGAAGTGTTTTTAGAGACTAGAAAGGCTGGGTTGCCGGAGAGTGAAGGGGTTTCTTGGTCATCTGATGGATCTGGGGAATATAAAATAGATAAGATTGAAAAGAAAACACATGGTACTGTGGTTAAATTATTGCTTAGGGATGATGAAACTAAGTGGTTGAATGATTGGGAGTTAAAGCAACTAGTTAAAAAATATGCTGATCATATTTCTTGGCCTATAGAATTACCCACTTTTGAGTGGGATGAGCCTAGTAAATCAATGATTAGGAAAGATGGATGGTCAGTAGCAAATAGGGCGGAGACGTTTTGGACAAGGAATAAGTCGCAAATTAAGCCAGATGAATATGAGGAGTTTTATCAGGCAATAGGCGGTGTGGGTGAGTATTGGGCGTACACACATAATCGTGTTGAAGGCAAAGTAGAATATACCCAATTACTGTACATTCCTAAACAGCCCCCATATGATTTATATGATGCTAATCAAGTATCAGGTATAAAACTCTATGTTCAACATGTTTTTATAATGGATAAGGCCAATCAATTACTTCCGAACTACCTGCGTTTTGTGCGAGGGGTAATAGATGCCTCTGGATTGCCTCTTAATGTGTCAAGAGAAATTTTACAAGAATCCCGAGATGTACGTGCTATACGTGAAGGGTGCACTAAGAAGATATTGTCCTTGCTTGATGATATTTCTCGTGATTCGCCTACAGATTACAAAGATTTCTGGTCTTATTTTGGTCCTGTCTTTAAAGAAGGTATAGCGGAGGATATTGGTAATCGCGAGCGTATTGCTGGTCTTCTTTTATTTTCTAGCACTGATGATGAATCTTATTCACAGAGTAATACTAAACTTTCCGATTATTTATCACGTATGAAGGAAGGGCAGAAGAAAATTTACTACCTGATAGCTGATTCGTATCTTTCAGCTAAGCACAGCCCTCACCTTGAGATCTTTCGTGACAAAGGAATAGAGGTTTTGCTATTACATGATCGTATTGACGAATATGTGGTACATTTTCTCACTGAATTTGATGGTCATCAGCTCCAGTCTATCACTAAGGATGATTCAGACTTGGAAGACATAGTAAAGGAAGATTCAGTAGAGGAAAAAGATAACAAAGAGGATGCTTCATCTATCATAGATAAGATGAAGTCTGTTTTATCTGATAGAGCTAAGGATGTTCGTGTTTCTAGTAGGCTCACCCTATCTCCAGCGTGTCTTGTTGCTGACAAGCAAGATATGGGAGGCCACTTGGAACGGATGCTGAAATCAATGGGACAAAATGTTGCTACTGCTAAACCCATTTTGGAGCTGAATATGCAGCATCCATTACTAAAGCGCCTTACAGTTGATGATCCTCTATTTGAAAATTGGTCCAAAGTGCTATTTGACCAAGCCTTATTGGCTGAAGGAGGGAAGCTAGATGATCCGGCAACTTTCGTTAGTACAATGAATAAACTTATGATTTCAACTATGAATATAGATTAGTACAATGTGAGCCTGCAGTTAGTGGGAGAAGGCAATGGCCTTCTCCAGGGCTCTTGCTGCTGCTGGTCTCTTTTCAATAGCTTCGGTCCATTCTTCCAAATTGGAAAATAATTGCATTTGTTCTGGGTGAGATTGTCGTAGTAACTTGTATGCAGGATAGAATACTATGTCTGCAATGGAGTATGATCTTGCAAAGAACCTCTTTTTCTCTAAATGCTGATTTAGCTTTGAGAAACGGTCGAGAAGTATCCTCTTTTCTGCCGGAGGAGCAAGTCCCATGATGCCAGGCACAAAGGGCTCTAAGTAAGAGCAGTACCAGTATAGCCACTGCTTTGTGTCCAGAAAATCAAAAGAGTCATCTGGGACAAGCATGCGATACTTGTCTGATAAGTACTCCAGAATAGCGCAAGAGCCGTAAACACAAACGTGTTCTATGCTACCAGATGGAGTAGTATCAACTATGTATGATTGTCCATAATCTATAGGTGGTAGTGATTTGCTGCCCCGCATACGCTCTATAACTTTATAAGGTACAAATAGTTCCTCCAAGGCAATTGCCGTATCTAAAGGGAATCCTTCTGAACAAATTTCGATCATTAGGCGTGTTTCTCCTAAAAAAGAGTCTCAAGACCAAACCTTATGGCGCTTTATATAAAAATACTTTGCGACTTGTGCTAACAATACATATCCAGTAACTATTATGGCAAGAAAAGGATAATAAAGCCAAGGAAGAGGAGAAAATTTAAAATATGAGCCAATACTAATTTGCGGCAAAACTATCCCGATGATTACAGTTATAATGGAGGTAATTATTATTGGTAATGAAGCATTAGATTCAATGAATGGCAGTTTTCCCGTTCTAACTATATGAACAATAAGAATCTGCGAAATTAATCCCTCAACGAACCATCCAGACTGGAATAGTGACTGTTTTTCTATAGATTGAGCGCCAAATACGTACCACATGGTTAAGAATGTTATTGCGTCAAATATAGAACTTATTGGTCCAAAAAACAGCATGAAGGAAGTCAGATTGCTAAAATTCCAAGCACAAGGTATGGATATGTGATCTTCATCAACATTATCAAATGGAATAACAGCCTGTGAAAGATCATACATTAAGTTTTGAGTTAAAATTTGCAAAGGCATAAGAGGTAAGAATGGCAAAAAGATACTTGCTAACATAACAGATAACACATTTCCAAAGTTACCGCTAATGGTCATTCTTATATATTTGTGCATGTTGGCAAAAGTTTTTCTGCCCTGTATTACTCCTTCTTCCAGCACCATTAAGCTTTTTTCTAACAATATAACATCTGCAGCCTCTTTTGAAATATCAACGGCTGAGTCAACAGAAATTCCTATATCTGCTGCTCGTAATGCTGGAGCGTCATTTATTCCATCACCCATGTAACCCACTACATGTCCTATTTCTCTCAATTGTCTGATGATTTTCTCTTTATTCATGGGTGAGAGTTTGGCAAATATATTGCAATCTTCAACCATCTTTTTTAATTCTTCATCTGAAGCTTTGTCAATTGCACTTCCCATGGCTATACCAGTTATGGGTAACCTAACCTCATGGCAGATTTTTCGTGTAACTAGCTCATTATCTCCCGTAAGGATCTTTATCTTTACCCCATGTTCCAAGAGAGTTTTTATAGCAGGAGCTGTAGATTCCTTTGGCGGGTCCAGAAAAGCAACGTATCCAACTAGTGTCATTTCACTTTCATCATTGATCGAATATGCCTCACGATCAGGTGGTAGTTCTTTAACAGCAACACCAACTACACGAAGACCTTGCTCATTTAGACCTGATGTTACCTTATGTATTGACTCTAACGCTTCTTTAGTTAATGGAACTTTTTGATCATTGGCGTACAAATTGCTACAAATAGTAACAATCTCTTCTACTGCTCCCTTGCAAATTAAAAGATGATGATCTTCTTTTTCATTTATATGTTCATTTACAACCACTGACATTCTTCGTCTATGAAAGTCAAATGGTATTTCATCTACTTTGCTAAAATTTGCAGATAAATTTAGCTCCCCTTGTAGTTCAACGTGTTCCAAAACAGCTATGTCTAACAGATTTTTTAATCCGGTTTGGTAATAGCTGTTCAGGTAGGCATGTTCTAGTACACGATCTGAGGAATGTCCAAAAACATCGGTGTAGGACTCTAAAACAATTTTATCTTGAGTTAAAGTTCCAGTTTTATCTGTACACAAAATGTTCATTGAACCAAAATTTTGAATAGCATCTAGTCGTTTTACAATGACTTTTTTCTTAGATAGAGCAACAGCCCCTCTTGCTAAGGTAGAAGTTACTATCATGGGAAGCATTTCAGGGGTTAGTCCAACTGCTATGGATAGAGCAAAAAACATTGATCCTATAAAGCTTCCTTTTGTGAAAAAGTTAATAGCAAAAATGCATGGAACCATTAACAGCATAAACTTTATGAGAAGCCAGCTTATTTTGTTTACATTTTTTTGGAAGCTACTGTCTGTGTCCTCGTACGATAGATTGGCGCGATGTGCCAATGTACCAAAGTATGTTTGCTTTCCTGTAGTCAAGACTATTGCAATTGCAGAACCGCTGACAACGTTGGTTCCCATGAAACAGATATTGTCTAAATCTAAGAAAGTTTCGTGATCTGTATCAGATGTTAGATATGCAAATTTTTCTATCGGCATCGATTCACCAGTCATCGACGACTGATTTACAAAAAGGTCTTTGGCATGTAATATGCGAACGTCGGCCGGTATCATATCTCCTGCTGTTAAGCGGATTGTGTCTCCTGGAACGAGATCGTGAATCGGTAAGTCGCTACTTTGATGCAGTACTTTAGGATACGATAGCTTGTTTGAAGATAGTTCAGTGTCACTTGTCCTTCGTAAGACAGTTGCTGTGTTACTTACTATTTCTTGAAGACGGTCAGCTGCACTGTTAGAGCGGCTTTCCTGGGCAAAGCGTAGCATAGTTGAAAATAAAACCATGGCACCGATGACTGATGCGCCGTTGTAGTCTTCAGTTAAGTACGAGACAATAGCTAGGATGGATAGAAGTATGTTGAAAGGATTGCGATAGCATTTCCAGAGATGAATTAGATTACTTACTCTGTGATCAGAGTCAATCTTGTTTATTCCAAACTCTTCCTGCCTTATTCTTACCTGCTCTGGTGTTAACCCTTCTGGGTGGCTATCAAGTCCGTTAATTACTTCGGAAACAGATTGTTTAGAGATGTGACCAAGGTAGGTGTGAAGTTCAATGTCACGCGTGCTGCTGGTTCTTTTGGTGCTGTCCAGAATCATAAATCTCTGGAAATGGTGTGCTATCCCACGACTAGCAACAAAATTTGCAAATAGTTTTTTGAAATGTTCTAGGAGTATCATGGCATTACTGCGTATCAGTTTATGTTTTGGTCAGCAAGGATTGTATCAGAAACTTAGTTCTGGAAGTTTGAAGCCAATTAGGCGGTTAAAGCCATTATTCACACTTTGTCAAAATGGTAATAGGTCTATATGTAGATAAAATTGTAGCTTGCTGTTTGTTTTCCAGGGAAGTGTATATTTTTTACTAAAAAAGTGATAATTATTTCTTGTTTTTTATTTTATTTCTTGTATCAGCAAAAGCGCCATTTGTGTTGTTTATGTTTTATTAGTGTATTCGTTTTTTTACGCTTTATCTGTTTGTGGCTTTATGCTAGCCGATCCACACTAGGGTCATAAGGTCTTACATATGTTTGTTGGAGTAAACATCTTACTATGTTGGCTTTATATGTCCTACTACATTGGGCTATTCTACTATCTATACTATAATTAATATCTAAATTTTACAGTAGGTATAAATTAAATTGATTTAGTTGTAGTTGCATAGGATATATATTTGTCATTGTGATTTTAGGCTGGTGTTTGCTCTTTGCAATATCAAATCTATATTGTTATCAAGGTAGTTTGAGAGTGTGTAATTTAAAATTACAAGTCGTATTATTGTAATTCCTCACTGCGTTATGTACGTAGAACATGCAAATGGTTTAAAACTGTGGCCTGCTGCGCATTATTGTTCAAATAAACTATCTTTATGGTAGCACCAGGTGTGTTGACGTAGGGATATTGTTTTTATTGCTTGCAATGTTGGCATGGTTAATTTTTTAAGTGCCTTTCCTAGCTTATGGTGTCAATATGAGGTATCAGATGTAATAGTTGTGTTTTTATGCCACTAAAAAATAGTTTATAACGGATAGGTGGTTACTTTTGGCTATTGCTGCAGTTTTTAGTGAGTTTACTATATTAAGGTACATATATGTATTTATGATATTTTAAGTATAATGTTAACTAGTTCATATACAGAGAATCTAGATAGGAACTATTTAGACATCAGTCATACTTACACTGCAATCTTGGTTTTTGGATCTTTTTGCTTTATGCGTGCGTGATCCCTGATTTGTAAATGGCTTTGGCATGAATTTTTTGCAGTAAGTAGGGGCATTTGATAAATCTGTTGATCTTTACATTAGTTTTGTACTTCTCTGTGGAGATTGTGCCATGAATAAGAGCTATGTATCTGAAGATATTATTGCCCAATCTTGGGGTGATAATCCCTCTTTTATGGTTATTTTATTGCACGGATTGGGGGCTGATGCTTCTGATCTGGTTTTTCTTGGCGAACACCTTAAGCATCCTAAATTAGCTGTTCGCATGATGTATGTTAATGCCCCACGCAAGCCTATCGTTGCTTTTGGAGGCCAGGTAACTAGGGCTTGGTTTAGTCTGAATATTTTAGATTGGGAAGCACCAATTACCGATGCAGCAGGTCTGTATTCATCATGTGATCGTATTGCGAAGATTGTGGGGGACGCAGTTGATCAGGGTATCAGTTCAAAAAATATCTTTCTGGGAGGGTTTTCTCAGGGTGGATTTGTTGCTTTAATAACTGAAATGACTTTTAATCTACAAATAGGAGGGGTATTTGCTCTTTCTTCTTTTATGAGAAAGCAAGATTTGCCTCCTGGGGTTGAAAAAGTGTCAACCCCTTTGTTTGTTGCTGAAGGGATGTCTGATATTACAGTTCCTGAAAGTGTTAGGTTAGAGACTAAGAATGTTATGGAAGGACTAACTGAGAATAATCTTACATACAAGAAGTATGACGCGGGACATCAGATAGTTCAGGAAGAAATACTTGACCTAAGATCTTGGATGCACCGGATAATGGACGCCTAAAAAGAAAATTTATGTTCCGATGATAGTAAGTGAGATCCTGTTTATCTCTATACGATTACGATCAATCTACCTTGATTGCGAATTCTTATTTTTGGATAGTCTGCATTGCATATGTTATGCTGTGGCTATGTTTACAATGTCAAAGTTGTTTGTAATGATCTCGTTCGCTCCGACTTTGTGAAAACGTGCAACTACTGTGGTACAATCACCGCCTTCTTTGTTATCTTTGGAATTTTTTAACTTTTTTAAGGAGAACTCTGTGGGCTTTTTTACGAATGCTTTAGCTGCTACCGGCTCTGCTGCAGCTACATCATCTCCTCAACAGCCAGATCCTTGGATTAATATAGCTTTCATAGTTGCACTTTTTGCCGTTATGTATTTTCTTGTTATTAGACCCCAGGCGAAAAAGCAGAAAGCTTTAAAAGAAATGATAGAGAAGCTTGATGTGGGTAACGAGGTTGTTACTATTGGAGGTCTGTACGGAAGGATCGTGAAAAAATCTGAGACCTCTTTGGAGCTTAAAATTGCTGAAAATGTCCAAGTAACTGTCCAAAGATCAGCTGTTAACTCTTTGCTTCCCAAAGGAACATTAGAATTTTAGTTGAGAAAATCTGTATACTTTTATGATAGTTGACCGTTCTCTCCTTTTTAGAGCTGTGCTCGTACTAGCTACGGTTGTTATGGCCTTCTTGTATGCATTGCCTAATGTATTCGGTAGTGATCCAGCTATCCAGATAGCACCAGCTAATTTTGGTGTCGTTATAGACAAAGAAACTAGAAACAAAGTGGCCTCGCTTCTAGATGCTGCCAACATTCCTTACACTGATCTTAGTCTTAATGGGAAATCGTCTCTGCAGTTTCGACTCCCATCTGCTGATTTTCAGTTACGCGCTCGTGATATTCTTGATAAGGGGCTCAATAAGGGCAGTAACCCTAAAGATTATACTGTTGCTATATACCTTCTCTCCTATTCTCCTAGATGGTTGTCCGCTATTCATGCGGTTCCTATGTATCTTGGCCTAGACTTGAGGGGAGGGGTGCATTTTTTATTTCAGCTTGATGTTTCTGGTGCCTTGAAAAAGTATAAAGAAAGTTCTGCCTTGTCTATCCGACACTTTCTAAGAGATGGTAAAATTTCTAATGCTGGTGTTTTGTCTCGTGAGGAGAATATCGAGATACGTTTTTGGTCTTCTGAGGGTATGAAGGCAGCCCTTGATTTGCTTAGACATAATTACCCAAATTTATCCTTCCTAGAATCTCAAACACTTGGTAAATTCTTGCTTATTGCTACTATTCAGCCTAAGGATAAGGAAAAAATTGTTTCTGATTCTATACAACAAAATATTACCACTTTGCATAAGCGTGTGAATGAGCTTGGGGTCTCAGAACCGCTAATCCAGCAGCAGGGGGCTGATAGAATAGTAGTTGAGCTACCAGGTATTCAGGATGTTGCTCAAGCTAAGAAAATTTTAGGTAAAACCGCTACCCTTGAAATGCATTTAGTTTCAGATGATCAACTTTCATCAGACTATCCTCCTCCTGACGAAGAGTCATTTAATATGAAGTTGTCTGCCGCTGCTAATGGAGGAAAGTTGATCGTTAACCGTACTGTTCTTCTTACCGGGGACCACATAATACGTGCTGATGCTGATTTTGATCAGAATAATCAACCAATTGTTTCATTACAGCTGGATTCTGCTGGGGCTGAAATATTTCGTGAAGTAACCCGCGAAAATGTTGGTAAGCGGTTGGCTATAGTACTTTTTGAGGATGGTGTGGCGAACGTTGTTACTGCACCTAGGATCAATGAGGAGATTCCGAACGGCCGCGTTCAGATAACTGGTGCTTTTACTTTTGAAGAAGCAAGTGAGACTGCACTTCTTCTTCGTGCAGGAGCTTTGGCTGCACCTATGGAGATAGTAGAGGAGAGGACTATTGGCCCTCGATTAGGCACCGAGAATATTAAAAAAGGTGTTCATGCTACGCTGGCTGGCCTTTTGGCTATTGCTGTTTTCATGATTTTCTATTACAGGCTTTTTGGGGTTTTTTCTGTAATTGCCCTTAGCGTTAATCTTTTGTTTTTGTTGGCTATTTTGTCTATTCTCCAGGCTACTCTTACTCTACCTGGGATTGCTGCTATTGCTTTGACTCTTGGTATGGCTATTGATGCCAATGTCCTTATCAATGAACGTATAAGGGAAGAATTGAGATCTAGTGTTTTGCCAATTTTTGCTATAAAGGAGGGTTACGCACGTGCCTTTTCAACCATTATAGATTCTAATGTCACAACCCTTATAGCTGGTGTTGTATTGTTAATATTTGGCTCTGGACCTGTGCGAGGATTTGCGGTAGTTCATTGTATAGGTATCCTTACATCTCTTTTTTCTTCAGTTGTCATCTCTAGAACAATTGTTGATCTGTTCTATGCTAACCGTTCCCCATCGTCGCTTTCAATTGGCCAAATTTGGAAGCCTGAATCTTCCGCTGCTAACGACTGATAAGTTTTTTAGGAGAAATATGGATGGAATTTTTTCGCTTGTCACGAACCATTCCTTTCATGCGGTACGCTTTTGTCTTTAACATTTTTTCTATTTTTGTGTTTGCTTTGTCGGTATATTTTCTGTCTACTCGTGGTTTGAATTTGTCTACAGAATTTACTGGTGGAACCATAGTCGAGGTTAGATACAGTACTCCTGCAGATATTTCACTTATAAGAAGAAGCTTATTAGAAAAGGGTCTGGTGGAGACTTTTGTTCAAAATTATGGATCAAGTAATGATGTTTTAATTCGACTTTCTAACAAAGACGTCAAGCACTTAGGTATTGTTGGAGTAAACAACTTAAATACCTCTAAGCTAACTGACGATATTTTGTCGTCTGGTGGTGGCTCTCCTGTCATTAGGCGCATTGAATTTATAGGCCCTCAAGTAGGGTCCGAGCTAGTTCGAGACGGGCTAACAGCTATATGTTTAGTATGTATAGGCATTATCATATACCTCTCTATTCGCTTTGAGTGGCAGTTTGCAATATCTGCTATAATAGCTAACCTTCATGATGTGGTTATCATTCTTGGTTTTTTCTCCTTTTTTCAATGGGAGTTTTCACTTCCTGTGTTAGCGGCAGTTTTGGCAGTGTTGGGTTATTCTGTGAATGAATCAGTGGTTATTTTTGATCGTGTTCGCGAGACATTTATTAATTGTAGACACCTACCGTCAATACAGGTTCTAGATTATGCAATTACTAGCACATTGTCTCGTACCGTTATTACTCATCTCTGCACTCAGATGATGGTTACCTCTATGCTTATTTTTGGTGGGGAATCACTACATAATTTCTCTTTAGCTCTTACAATAGGCATTTGCTTTGGTATCTATTCTTCTGTCCTAGTATCAACACCTTTGCTCATGTGGTTTTGTGTTTCTAGGGACAACTTTGTGGTAGAGAAGAGAAAAGACCACAACGATGACGCCAACGCAGGTGCCGTTGTTTAGTAAATAAGGGGGTTATATAGATATGCATTCTCTGTTGCTTCTGGCGGTCATAATAGCATTTTTCTGTGATCGTTTCCTTAATTCCCGGATAGCTCTACATTCGTCGCGACTTTTTTTCTATGTTGTATCTAAATCTTTCAAAATGTTATCAACCATGCTTCCTTTAGGGTTGACTCTTTTTTGCATTCCTTTTTTCTTGGCAACAATTGTATGGGGAGTTCTTTTTCTTATTTATCACCTTAATATTGTTTTTTATTTGGTGTTGGTGGTGCTGCTTTATATTTCCTTGGTTCCGTTTCACTCCTTTGTAATTGATAGCTATCCTGATACTGATTCCTCCGATGGCCATCAATTTACTAGCAAAGGCTCTGCAGTGATTTCTGTTTGGGCAGAACAATATGGTTTATCTGTTGATGAAAATTCTTACAGTGATGTTTGCTGGGCAGGGCTTTTGTTTGAAAGAATTATATTTGCTCCTTTGTTATGGTCTCTTGTTATCGGCCCGTGGGGGCTTGTTTTTTATTTCTCATATTCTCAGACTAAAAAGTTTTTGGCCACGCAGTGCTTGAGCTCACCTTTTTTTCTTGGGATTTTTGAGTGGTGCGATTTAATTCCGTCTAGGCTTATGGGATTGTTTATGTGCTTGCTGACTAATTTTTCCAATTTCTTTCATCGTGTGGATTGGTTTTCCTATCCACCAAATTTCGTACCAGGAAATTCTGATAAATTTACTCTGTCTTTCCTACAACTATTTTTTCTTCACGACGATTCTTCGTCCGTGGTCCAAGATAGTGATTTGGATAATAAGGCATTTTCATTGTTTCGTAGGACGTATTATGGAATGATGATGATAGTTTTTGCTTTATTGATTATTCAAGCTACCGTTCTCTTTTGAGAAGCATAGCATCGCCGTAGCTGAATAGTCGGTAGTTGTTTTTCAATCCTTCGTCGTAGCATCTTTTTATTATGTTATGTCCGGCAAAGCTTGATACCAATACAATGAGGGATGATTTCGGTTGGTGAAAATTTGTGATTAATAGGTCTGTGATCCTAAATTTAAATCCAGGTTTTATGAATAGTGTTGTAGACTGCCATTCATCGCTTTCATTTTGATGTTGTGCATAGCTTTCTAAGGCTCGTACGACGGTTGTTCCAACAGCGATGATCTTTTTTCCATTCTTTATAGCTCTGCTTAGTATTTTTCTCGTTTTATTTGGTACCCTATAGTACTCTCTATGCATTTTGTGATTACTGAGGTCTTCGGTGTGAATTTTCTGAAACGTTCCTGCACCAACGTGTAAAGTAATGTCACAAAACTCGATTCCTATTTTCTTTAATTTGTCTATAAGACTTTCTGTAAAATGTAATCCAGCAGTCGGGGCCGCAACTGACCCTGGAACGTTGGCAAATACTGTTTGGTAATTGTATGCGTCGGAATCAAATGCTTTTCTGTTTAGATAGGGCGGTATCGGTATTTCCCCATACTCATTAAAAATCGACATTATATTTTGTGATTCTCCTAAAAAAAAAGTACCATCTACTCTTTCCTTAATTACAATCAATGCTCTGTTGTCAATTATGACGGAAAACGGTAGTTGTGGTTTTTTGTGGGTTTTAATTTGTACCATGGCAAGATCACTGCTAATAAGTCTTTCTAGGAATATTTCTATGCTACCGCCAGTCTCTTTTCTTCCTATAAGTCTTGCGCGAATGACTTTTGTATTGTTTATTACTATGATGTGCTCTTCTGTTAAAATTTCTGGTAGTTGGTAAATGAACTGATGCTTTATGTCTTGATTTGTGGACGCATTCATAAGTCGGGCGGATTCCCTCCCTTGCGCAGGGTGTTGCGCAATTTGATCATGGTCAAAATTAAAGTCAAAATCAGATAGTTTCACAGCTTTGATATTACAATGAAGAATGCAATTATACTACCATACGGTGCATAACTTGATCTGAGGTTCAGTATTTGATTTTTTGTAACGTGTTAGTTAATGCATATTTTTGTGGGACAATACTGACCACTTGAATTATCATGTTCTTTTGATAATAATGATTCCAGTTTGTAGCCGAAGTGGTGGAATAGGTAGACGCGCTGGACTCAAAATCCAGTGCCCGTGAGGGCGTGAGAGTTCGATTCTCTCCTTCGGCACCATCTTTCTTATTTTATAATATATACATATGCTAGTTGACTCGCACTGCCATATTCATTTTCCTCAGTTCTCGGGCAAGGTTTCTGAGATTGTTGATAACATGCTTTCCACTGGCGTAGTTCACGCGCTTTGTGTTTCTGTTGATCAAAATGATTATGAAGTTTTACTTGAAACAATAGAACCTTTCCCTTGTTTATCTGCATCTTTTGGTATTCATCCTTTACATAATGCTGAGCTTATTTCTGAGGAAGATTTAGCTCTTATGGCTCAAAGGTCCAATCGCGTTGTTGCAATTGGTGAAACGGGCTTAGATTACTATCGCGTTGCCGATAAAGGTGATATTTCTATTCAGCAAGAGATGTTTAGGAGGCACATAAGTGTTGCTAAGAAATTAAAAAAGCCACTTATTGTACATTGTCGTCAAGCTGGATCTGACGTTATCCGCATATTAAAGGAGGAGGGCGGCGATGTTGTTGGAGGGGTTATGCACTGCTGTACCGAGTCTGAATCTTTTGTTGAGCAAGCAATGGAGATTTCCTTCTTTATATCGTATTCTGGTATTGTCACCTTTAAGAATGCACGTGAAGTTCAATCTGTGGCTAAATTGATTCCACTTTCTAGGCTATTGATTGAGACTGATTCCCCCTATCTTGCTCCAATTCCATTTCGTGGCTCTACAAATCAGCCCGCATATGTGGCTCATGTTGCACAGAAATTGTCAGAATTAAAGGGTATACCACTAGATGAATTGGCTAATGCCACTACTTCTAATTTTTTTAAGCTTTTTAATATCGTTATTACTGAAGACTAAGTGTAGATGATGCCTGATTTTTATTTCGCTTTATGATATACTCTCTCGGTTCGTGTATGTTTTGTTGATTCATTGATTGGTCTGAAAGTGGGGCAATATGTCTATATCACCTGGTGACAAGTCGGAGGTTATCTCGAATTTTTCCCGCAAAGAAGGGGATACTGGTTCAACTGAAGTACAGGTTGCTCTTTTGACTGCTCGTATAACGAATCTTATGTCTCATTTCAAAATTCACGGAAAGGATTTACATTCCAGGAGAGGTCTACTAAAGTTGGTTTCGCAACGTAGGAGACTACTGGATTATTTAAAGAGAAAAGATTTTGATGGCTACAAGTCATTAATTGGAAGATTGGGCTTGCGTAAGTAGTAGTAGTTCGTTTTTGAGTTCCTGTTTTCTTGGCGGTTCTCGGTTGCGAGCTCCGCCTTTTTTGACTTATGCTTGTTTTTAGTTATTCCTTTGTTTATCTGGGAGATTCTGGGTGTTAAAAAGAGTTGTTAAAGAATTCCAATATGGAGATCACAAGGTTCGCCTGGAAACAGGTATGATTGCTCGCCAGGCAGATGGTGCCGTTGTGGTGAATATTGAGGATACTATAGTTTTAGCTACTGTTGTGGCAAAAAAAGAGTTGTCTGCAGAACAGGGATTTTTCCCTTTGACTGTCGATTACATAGAAAAATCTTATGCTGCAGGTAAAATTCCTGGTGGATTTTTTAAGCGAGAAGGGCGTTCCGCTGAACGTGAAACATTGGTAGCTCGTCTTATTGATCGACCATTACGTCCTTTGTTCCCAAAGTCCTTCTTCAATGAGGTTCAGGTTGTACTAACTGTTTTATCTGTTAATCAAGAAATTGACCCAGATGTTCCAGCTATGATCGCCGCCTCTGCAGCTGTTACTCTGTCTGGTATACCCTTCTCCGGGCCAATTGCTGCGGCAAGAGTTGGCTATGTGGATGGGAAATTTGTTCTTAATCCTTCTATTAGTATCCGCAGGAATTCACGACTTGATCTTATCGTTTCTGGCACTTCATCTGCAATTTTGATGGTAGAGTCTGATGCAGATATGTTAAGCGAAGAAATTATGCTAGAAGCTGTTATGTTTGGACATCGTGAGCAGCAGGTTGTAATTAAATCTATTTGTGAGCTTGCTAATGAAGTTGGAAATCAAGTTTGGGATTGGGTTGAGCCAGAAGACGATTTAAAGCTCAAGGAAGATGTGGAGAAAATTGCTCGTAAAAGTTTGGAAAATGCTTATCGTATCCGTGATAAAAAGGCGCGTAATCTTGCAATTGACAAGTCTTTTTCTGATGTTCTTGAAAAATTACTTCCTGAAGGACACAAAGAATCACTTCTGAAGTCTGTATTTTTTATTCTTGAGTATTCTATAGTTAGGACTGCCATTCTTTCTGGTGAACCTAGGATAGATGGACGCGATACTCGTACTGTTCGCCCGTTAGATATAAAAACTAGTATTTTGCCTAGAGCTCATGGATCTGCTCTTTTCACACGAGGTGAAACTCAGGCTCTTGCTGTAACTACTTTAGGTACTGAAAGTGATGCTCAGGTTGTGGACGGTTTAGTAGGAGATACTAGGGAAAGCTTTATCCTTCATTACAATATGCCCGGTTATGCTACTGGGGAAGTTGGTCGTATGGGAGCGCCAAAGAGGCGCGAGATTGGGCATGGCCGTTTAGCAAGGAGGGCTTTGGCTGCTGTTGTTCCTAGTAAGAAAGATTTTCCCTACACCATAAGGCTTGTATCTGAAATTACTGAATCTAATGGTTCTTCCTCCATGGCTTCTGTTTGTGCGGGTTGTCTTTCCTTAATGGATGCGGGTGTTCCGTTGGCTTCGCATGTCGCAGGCGTTGCTATGGGTCTGATTAAAGAAGGTAACTGTTTTGCTATTCTTACCGATATCATAGCTGATGAAGATCACTTAGGGGATATGGATTTCAAAGTTGCTGGAACTGAATTAGGGATTACAGCTTTGCAAATGGACATAAAGATAGATGGCATAACTGAAGAAATTATGCACATTGCTCTGTTACAGGCTAAAGAAGGAAGATTGCATATACTAAGTGCCATGAAGAATGCTCTTTCTTCTGCCCGTATGGATTTATCAGCTTTTGCCCCTCGTATTTCTTGCATACACATAAATCCTGAAAAAATACATCTACTAATTGGTAAGGGTGGGGGGACCATAAAAAACCTAACAGAGGAAACTAGGACTTCCATAGATATAAAGGATGATGGCACGGTTAGTGTTGCTTCATCTGACTTGTCTTGTGTTGAAGAAGCCGTTAGACGTATCCAAATACTTACCGCTGAAATTGTTGTCGGTAAAACTTATGATGGCAAGGTGTCACGTGTTCTTGATTTTGGTGTAATTGTTGATATTCTTCCGGGGCGAGATGGTTTGTTGCACATTAGCCAGATGGTAAGGGATAAGAGCCAAAAAATTAGTGATATTTATTCTGAAGGTCAGATTATTTCTGTGAAGGTGATTGGTCTAGATGATCGGGGTCGTCCTCGTCTATCTTTGAAATTGTGATTATTTGTTTTTTAAAATGGGCCGTTAACGCATGGGTGTGGTGTTTTCTTCACATGCCGGGAAATACCTGGTTCGGTTGAGTCTTTACTCCACGCTGTTGCTTCTTTCAGTTTTTGGGATTGTTGTCTCTTGTGTTACAATCCCTTGCCGTTGGCTCTTTTGGGGTTGTTCTCTTCTGTGTTGCTTATGGATGATTTTTTGCCTTGGCTGGAGATGACGCTGTCTGGCTTAGGGTACGAGTTGGTGGATTTTGAGTTATCCCCCGGGGGACTTATTCGCTTGTTTATTGATCACAAAAATGGCGTTTCTATTGGTGATTGTGCGCGGGTTAGCAGGCACTTATCGAAGGCATTTGCTGTTAAGGGTGTGGAATACGATAATCTTGAGGTTTCATCTCCTGGCTTGAATCGAGCACTTAAAAAGGCGGCTGATTTTGATCGCTTCAAGAACCATGAAGTTAAGGTTGTACTTTCCCAACCGATAGTTGTAGGCGATCTAGTTTTTTCTAAAACTGTTGTGGGTTTGCTTCTTGCTTTTGATCAAGCTAAGAATGAGATGACATTTTTAGTTAATGATTGTGAGGTTACTCTTTCTTTAGATAAGACAAGGAAGGTTTGTTTGGTGTCAAAGTTTTGAAAGGCAACTTTTTAGATTTGGCACTGTCCTAGGGGGCTAGATGAGTCGAGATTTGTTGTTGATTGTTGATGTTCTCGCGCGCGAGAAAAATGTTGATAAGGACATTGTTTTTGTTGCCGTAGAGTCTGCCTTGGCTTCGGCTACGAAGAAGAATTTTCGTAACGAAGTTAGTGTTAGGGTTTCTGTTGATCGAGAAACCGGTGAATATCGTACCTTCCGTTATTGGGAAATAGTTTCCGATGAGGACCTTGATGATCCATCCCATCAAATTCAGTTTTCTCAGGCCCTTCTTAAGGATCCTAGCGCTGCTGTAGGAGGCCACATAGAGGAGGAAATTCCCTCTGTAGAGCTTGGACGCGTGGGAGCTCAAGCGGCTAGGCAGGTTATTGTTCAGAGGATTCGTGATGCCGAACGGGAACAAATACTAAATGACTTTTTGCGTAGAACTGATAAGTTAGTCAGTGCTGTTGTAAAGCGTGTTGATCGCACCCAAGCTATAGTTGATTGTGGTCGTGTTGAGGCTGTACTTAGGCGCGAACATATGATACCTAAAGAGAATTTAAGAGTTGGTGATCGTATACGTGCGTATTTGTATCGGGTTGACTCGTCGGCTCGTGGGCATCAGATAGAGCTATCTCGTACAGCCCCTGAACTTATTATTAAGTTGTTTGCTTTGTATGTTCCCGAGATTAGTGAGGGCACTATTGAGATTAAGAGTGCCGTTCGAGATCCGGGGTTGCGCGCTAAAATTGCTGTGAAGAGTTACGATCAGCGCATTGATCCGATTGGTACATGTGTTGGGATACGCGGTTCTCGTGTTCAATCTGTTACTCAGGAGTTATTGGGTGAGAGAGTAGATATAGTAATATGGTCCCCAGAGCCGGCGCGGTTTGTAATTAATGCCTTGGCTCCGGCAGAGGTAAGTAGCATAGTAGTTGATGAAGAAAATGCTTCTATGGATGTTGTTGTCGACGAAGATAACTTAGCAATAGCCATTGGGGCCAAGGGACAAAATGTTCGTCTTGCTTCTGAGCTTACTGGGTGGACTATAAATCTTATGACACTTGAGGAAAAAGAGAAGAAAGGAGAGGAGGAGCTTCTTCGCCTGAGAGAATTGTTTACTAGCAGCTTAGGTGTTGATAGTGATATTGCTGATGTTTTTATTCGCGAGGGTTTTGTGACGGTGGAGGAGGTGGCATATATTCCTCTTAATGAATTACTTGAGATTTTTGATCTTGAAGAGAAATTGCTTGAAGGGATTAGGTCGCGTGCCCATAATTTTTTACTTACTCAGGCCATAGCTGCAGAACAGAAGATGGGTGCTGTTTCTGAAGATCTTCTTTCACTTGAAGGTATTGATAGTGGGTTATTGTCTCTTCTTGTATCACACGATATTTTAGACAGGGAGTCTCTTGCTGAATTATCTGTTGATGAGCTTGTTGAGATAGTTAACATTGATGAAAAACGTGCAAGTGATATCATCGTACGGGCACGTGCGCATTGGTTCGATTAGATTTACCATTTAAAGGTTTTGTGCATGTCAAGTTTGAGTGTCAGTGATTTTGCCACTGAACTGAATGTCTCCGTCACTGTTTTGTTGGATCAGTTCAGTGCGGCTGGCGTAATGAAGAATTCTCCATCCGAAACTGTTAGTGCTGAGGATAAAGCGCTTCTTTTGTCTTATTTGCGAAGGTCTCATGGCAGCTCTGGTTCTTCCTCTCGTATCACTTTGACTCGTCGTGAGACGAGTAAGATACAAAAGTCATACCCTATGGGTAGGGAGAGAACTATTCCTGTCGAGGTTAGGCGGCGGCGCGTTCTTTTAAAGCCGCCTGCTGCTTCTGAAATTGTTCCGACAAGGGAAGAAGTCTCCTTGTCTCCATCAATCGAGGCAGAGCTAGGTGCTGGTTTGTCAGCTTCTTCTAAAGCGGATCACGATTCTGTATTGCCTGTTGATATAGACTCCTTCCCAATTACTGGGTCTGAGGTTATTGATGGTAAGGAGGTCCAATCTTTTTCTCCTTCTTCCAAGGTGGTAGAAATTCCTTCTAACATCCAAGTCAGGTCTGTTGCTCAAGATACTCCTCCTACTGCTAAGGAGTTTGTTTCCACTCCTTCTGCTCCTGTTTTTGATGAAACTCCTAAACCTAAGACTAAAGCTAAGCCTGCTGCTGCAAATGCAGATTCTTCCTCCTCCAAGAAGGACAGGTTTTCAACTTCAAAGAATCGTCAAGATGCTGCCCCTGCTTCTCGTCCGGCGAAGAGATCTAAGAGATCTTCTCATTCTGATCATGATGAATCTTCACCTGCTCGGCGTTCTGGTATAAAGGTTATGGGGATTCTTGATCCCGATTCTGCTGAGAGTTGGCATGTTAAGAAACATCACTCACGCAAAAAATTGACTAATAAGGATCATGGAGTGTTTCATGTGCCTACTGAACCTGTGGTTAGGGATGTGTATGTGCCTGAAACTATTTCTGTTTCTGATCTGGCCAAAAAAATGGCGGTTAAGGCTACTGATGTTATAAAGTCCCTGATGAAAAACGGGGTTATGGTAACTATAAATCAGATTATTGATCAAGAAACTGCAATGATAATTGTAGAAGAGATGGGACATACCGCCATTGTTGCAACCCTGGATGATCCAGATTCTTATCTTGCAAATCTTGCTTCTTCTAAAAATATTGAGAAACACCGTCGTCCACCAGTTGTTACAGTTATGGGCCATGTTGATCATGGTAAAACTTCTCTGTTGGATTATGTGCGCTCCTCTAATGTTGTGGTGGGTGAATCTGGTGGCATAACTCAGCATATTGGAGCTTGCTATGTTGAGACTCCCCTTGGTGCAATTACCTTCTTGGATACTCCTGGCCATGAAGCATTTACAGCTATGCGTGCTCGTGGTGTTAAAGCTACAGATGTGGTTATTTTAGTGGTTGCTGCAGATGATGGGCCTATGCCTCAGACTATTGAGGCTATCAATCATGCCAGAGCCGCTAATGTTCCTATGGTTGTTGCTGTAAATAAGATTGATAAGCCAGATGCCAATCCAGAGAAGATTCGTCAGGATCTATTGCAATACGGACTTGTTTCGGAACAATTTGGTGGGGATGTTATATTTGTTAATGTTTCTGCTAAAACTGGTGATGGTATTGATCAGCTGCTGGAGTCTGTGTTGCTTCAAGCAGAAGTATTGGATTTAAAGGCTTCTCACTCTGGCCTTGCTAGTGGCGTAGTCGTAGAAGCTAGGCTTGATAAGGGTAGGGGACCAGTTGCTACTATACTAGTACAGTCGGGATTTCTTTCTCAAGGCGATGCTCTTGTTGCTGGTGAATCGTTTGGGCGTATTCGTAGCATGGTTGATCATCGCGGGGTGGCAGTGAAGGTTGCTGGTCCTTCTATGCCAGTCGAGATTCATGGCCTTTCTGAGTTGCCTGCAGTTGGGGTAGAAGCGTTTGTACTAGAAAGCGATCGTAAGGCTAGGGAAATTGCCCTGTTTCGTAAAGGTAAATTTAGGGAACTCAAACTTGCGCGTCGTGCTGCTTCTGTTAAAACTGATTCAGAGCTTGTTTTTTCTCAAGGTGATACTTCGGCTGCCAAAGTTTTATCAATTGTTATAAAAGCTGATGTTCAGGGTTCACAAGAAGTTTTGGCGCAGTCCCTACAAAAGCTTTCTACTCACGAAGTGCGTATCAATATAGTACATGCCGCAGCTGGAATAGTTACTGATTCTGACGTTAATTTGGCCTCCGCCTCCAAAGCTATTCTTATAGCTTTTAACACTCGTTTTGACCTATCAGCAAAGAGGTTGGCTGAAAGCTACTCTGTTGTTGTTATATCCCATAACGTTATCTATTCCATAATTGATCAAATACGCTCTGTTATGACAGGTCTTCTTTCTCCGGAGAAAAAGGAACGTATACTTGGTCACTTTGAAATTCGCCAGGTTTTTTCTCTCGGTCGGGGAGGTGTGGTCTGTGGTGTTTTTGTTATAGATGGAATGCTGAAACGTGGTTCTAAGGTACGTGTGTTTAGGCAAGATAATCTAATTTTTGATGGTGAGATTTTATCTTTAAAGCGCTTCAAAGATGATGTTAAAGAGGTTCGTGCAGGCTTTGAGTGTGGTGTATCAATAAAAGATTTTTCTGATCTTCAGGAAAATGATTTAGTTGAGGTTTATGATTTTGAAGAGATTATTAGAACAGAGCTATGAAAAAAAAACTAAAATCTAAGTGCCCCAGTAGACGTTGTTTGCAGGTCGCTGACCAGATTAGGGATGAGTTATCCAGGCTAGTGCGTCTTTCTGTTAAGAATCCTGATGTTCCTTCTTTGACGATAACTCATGTCTTATTGGCCCCTGATTTTTTGTCAGCTAAGGTTTTTTTTGTTCCTCTAGGAGGATGTAGAAATAACGATTCACGCTGTGAGGATGTACGCTCCATTCTAGATTCTTACTCCGGTTTTTTGCGTGCACAGCTCTACCGGAACTTGAGAATAAAAAATGCTCCAATGCTTGCTTTCGTCTACGATGATCTATTTGATAAGGCTGATCGTATGTCTGTACTCATAAATCATGCGATGTCATTGTGTACAGATGATTAATAAATTCTCCTCTACTACTAAGAGTATGGATGCACTGGATGGTGTTCTTCTGTTAAATAAACCGGTCGGGTTTACTTCTAATGATGCTGTGCAGCGTGTAAAGCATTTGTTTTGTGCCAAAAAAGTTGGACATACAGGTACTCTTGATCCCCTTGCCTCTGGTTTGATGTTAATTTGTTTTGGAAGATGTACCAAACTTTTTGATACGCTTGTTTCCTCTCAAAAGGGCTATTGGGCTAGGGTGATTTTAGGAGAAAAAAGAACAACCGGAGATGGAGAAGGTGAAATTGAAGCAGTCTCATCTCGTGAACCTACATTTAGCGAAGTAGAAGATGCTGTATATTCTTTTTTAGGTGCAATAGAGCAGATACCTCCAGCGTATTCGGCAATAAGGATTGGTGGGGTACGTATGTATAGCTTGGCCAGGCGGGGTGTGACTGTACCTAGACAACGTCGTACTTGCACGATAACCGGAATAGCTCTGTTAGGATATAGTTACCCGGCAATAGATATAAGGGTCTATTGCAGTAAAGGTACCTATATAAGAACTTTAGCAGAAAATATAGGTGCATCTCTTGGATGCTGCTCCTACTTGGGACAACTGATACGTACGATGGTTGGTCGCTATCACGTAAATGACGCTACTCACATACGTGATATACAGGAGTTGCCGCTTGTACAACGACGTGAGTTGCTATTGTTACCGTCCTACCGTCATCCTATTGGAAGAACCGTCCTATATCCGCAGTCTACATAGAGTATTTCCCCAGTTATTCCAGAAGAAAGAGATGAAAGCAAGAATCCTGCGGTCCCGCTAATGTCATCTAAAGTTACGTTGCGCTTCAAAGGGGCATGACTGGATACATGCTTTAGTATATTTGAAAAGTCTTCAATTCCTGAAGAAGCTATTGTCCTAATTGGCCCAGCAGATATTCCATTAACTCTAACACCCTTAGAGCCAACCTCATATGCAGTATATCTAATCGCAGCTTCCAAAGAAGCTTTTGCTAGGCCCATAGTATTATAATTTGGAACGGCACGCTCGGATCCAAGATATGTCATAGCAACTACAGAGCCACCATTGGTCATCAAGCGTAACGCACCCCTGACAAGTGCAACCAAACTGTAGGCCGATACATCGTGTGCTATCTGAAAAGAATTTCTACTACAACCAGATAAAAATGAACCTCCTATAGCATCACGTGGTGCGTAAGCAACAGCATGGACTAAGCCATCAATGGTTAAATTATTTTTTTCTAAATTATTGAATAAAGTATCTATTTGTTCATCATTTGTTACATCACATGGGTAAACTAAGGCACTTCCCAGTTCTGACGCTATATCCTTTATTCTGCTTTCAAAACGTTCATTTTGATAAGTGAGAATCAATTCAGATCCCATATTTCTACATTGCTCAGCAATTCCATAGGCAATTGATTTTTTTGATAAAATACCAGTAACAAGTATACACTTGTCAGCTAACAAAGACATTGGGTTCTCCAAAGATGACATTTGAAAAAGAGAAGACTGTAATAAACGAAAAGCAGGAGGTGCTAATCACTAGCCGATCGATATAGCTCCTTTTTACTAACATAATGAACAGCGTTTTCCTTGATTCCTTCTATTTCACTATCAGAAAGCGAGCGAACAACTTTTCCTGGTCTACCCAAAACAAGGCTCCTCTCTGGAATAAAAGTATTCTCGGTAATAAGTGTTCCAGCTCCTATAAGACAAAAAGACGATATATGACACCCGTTAAGTATTATACAGCCCATACCTATCAGGGTTACGTCATCTACAATACATCCATGAAGTATGCTTCCGTGACCTACCGTAACCATCTTACCTATTTTTACTGGGTATCCCTTGTCGTTATGTAAAACACATCCATCCTGGATGTTAGAGCAATCCCCAACAACTATAGGCTCATTGTCCGCACGTAGGACGCTTCCAAACCATACCCCAACATTGTCAGACAGAAGCACATCGCCAACTATACAAGACGTGGGGGCAATCCATGACGAAGATGCAATACTGACCCTCTCAGGAAAAATTTTCATTTATACTTACATCTATAAATTCAGTATCACATATACTAACCTAGCAAGTACTTTCAATCCAGTCTGATGCCCTACTGATTTCTAAGGTTGTTTTCTTTTAGATAGTGCTTGGCTAATTTTTTTAGCTCTTTATAAGCACTGTAGTCACTTATTTTGAGATATTTTATGACATCAATATCGTCTTTATTGAGTTTTCTTATGTCTATGTTCTCCATATGAACGAGCTGTAAGAGCATAAGAACCGGCTTAGGTATAGAACGACCACTTTCATACCTAGATCCTCCGCTCTGAGTAACTCCAACTTGCTCCCAAAACTGCTGCTGGTTTAGTCCCAATTTCTTTCTTATTTCCCTAGGACTAACCTTTTTCTTCTTCGATGAAGTATGAGAATTCCTCATAGGTATTTCCTTTTGTCTTTGTAGATTACAGGGATTCAAATTACCTACAATAATTACGAATGCCATTACTACACGATAATATCCCTTGAACATAGCCGTTCATCATTATAGGAAATACCAGTGTATGACGTCATAGTAGACTCATACTAAAAAAGCAACCCGGAATTTTGCCAATTATTTAATTAATATTGATTATAATTATTATTAATTAAAATTATTGATTAACAAATAATTTATACGATATATATGTACAGTTACTGTATTTTTGTTTGTAGTGTAAGTAATGCCTATACTACGTTTGATTTTTTTTTATGGTACCAACTACAATAATTATCACTAATTAAATTAAACAATGAAATTTTTTATTTTGTACATACCAATCAATAACGATGCATCTTAAATGCACTACCTAAGTGAACCTAAATTGGCGTGCGTGTTTGTCTTGATTATTAGCATGTGTCTCAATTACTATATTTTCTATGTAACGTATTGTATTTGATAAAATGCTTATAGTGTAACTTACATTAATCAACAAGATAAACCTACAAAAGAGCCTTCCTAACTTTTTTTTGTACATGATTTTCAAAATCTGACAGCAACACAACATCATCTAAATTGTCTCTAGTGTATCATTATGATCCTATGATAAGAATTGCTCTGTGAAACTTACTTAATTTATTTGTCCGTTAGGTTGTTTTTACTAAATTTTAGTAGTCGAGTACTTTTTCTATTAGAATGGATCCTGTTTGGTAAGGTGATTGGTTTTATTTTTTTTGGATAATTTTTTTAGGAATTAGGACTAAATTAAATGATAGATAATAGCATTTGTTTAAAAAGGCTCGGCAATCTTGCTTGTGAATTGGAAAACGGATTAGTCATAATCTCCAATTCTCCAGAAAAGTACAGGAATTTTCATATTGCTTACCCATACCGCCATGACAGCAACTTTTACTACCTAACAGGTTTTTCCGAGCCATCATCTGCTATATGCATAAAAATTCACCAAGGAAACATCGCTGAAACCACTCTATTCTGCTTGCCCAAAAATCCAGATGAAGAAATTTGGACAGGAGAAAGGTTAGGTATCGAAGGGGCGAAAGATAAATTCAATTTTGATAAATTTTTTCGGTATGACGTCCTGATTGATGAATTAAGCTCGATGCTGCCGGATTTTACACATATATATGCCAATTTCGGACAGAATCCAAAAGTTGATCAGTTACTGTATGATTATCAAAAAGAAAAGCACTTTAGCTCCTCCTATGATAGTTCCATTATACTTGAGGATATTCAATATCATATAGGCAAATTACGCCTTATTAAGGATAACTATGAAATACAAACAATACAAAGGGCTATTGACATTACAGAAAAAGCTCACTGCCAAGCAGCTAGATCTATCGCTCCAGGTCGTTGGGAATATGAAATAGAAGCCGAGCTTATGCATGTTTTTTACAAAGAAGGTTCACGTCGTACTGCGTATGACAGCATTGTTGCCAGTGGAGATCGTGCTTGTACACTTCACTATACTAATAACGATAAGCTGATACAGCTTAAAGATTTGGTTCTTATTGATGCTGGTTGCGAGTACGAAGGATATGCCTCGGATATAACTAGAACTTACCCCGCCTCTGGAAAGTATGAAGGCTTATCTAAAGAAATATATGAGCTTGTTATATTGGCACAAGAGGAAGCTATTCGTGCAATCTGTCCTGGCCGTGATTTGGTAGAGGTACATTTAGCCGCTATTAATACCCTTTCCCAAGGTTTAATTGATATGGGAGTTTTTAAACAGCCACTGGATGATGTGCTTTCAAAAAAATTGTATAAGAAATACTCTATACACAGTACAAGCCACACGTTAGGCGCTGATGTACATGATACAGGATTCCATGATGTAGGCCACAAGCCTAATATACTACAGTCAGGTGTTATTATAACGGTAGAGCCAGGTCTGTATTTTAGAAAATCAGATGATATTTCTGATTCTTTCTGGGGAATTGGAGTTAGGATAGAGGATGATGTATTGGTTACAGATAACGGGTGCATAGTTATGAGCTCTCGTATTCCTAAATCCTGCGAAGATGTCGAGGTAATGATGAGGTCATGACTGATTTTTATCCTTTTATAATAGTTGGTGCTGGACCAGTGGGTTTAACGCTCATGAGCGCATTGAGCAGAGCCAATTTTTCTCCTGTTCTTTTCGGTACGGACGACCTTCCTTCCTCCAAAGATGCTAGATGCATTGTTTTGATGCTAGAAAACGCAAAATACCTGTGCTCACAGGGCCTACTATCACTTGATGATCTTAGCCCTATTGATCGGACCGACATCTTTCATGCATCAGGGTTTTCAAAATTAACTGTTCGCGCATCCGACTACAACGAGCACCATCTAGCCTACTGTGTGGACTATACTAAGCTTTTTTCTCTTATGAGAGTAAATTCTTTACAAAACAGTTATTCTCAAAATATTTTTTTGGGTATGCGCTATATCAGTCATGAAGTATGTAGCGAGTATGTTAATGTTTTGTTTGAAAGAAAGGATGGCTCAATTTACAATTGCCGATCATCACATTTGGTCGTAACATGCCCACTGAAGTCTAATTTTTTAAATGCGACCTCCAGTGTTAAGCACTATGCCGCCTTAGGTACAATTTCTCTTCCTTGCGCTACACCGAGGTGCGCATATGAAATTTTAGGGAAATTTTCTGTTACGGCGTTGTTGCCCCAAGATAATCATGAGTGGAGATTTATAGAAATGCTAACTGACAGCTCGCTTTTGTCTACGTCTTCCGTTTCTAATCGCTTGCGTTTTTCAGTGGCCTCCCATCTGGGTTATATTGGTAATATTGAACACGTGGTCTCATCAGAGATACCAGTTTTTTTTAGGTTAAACTTTACTCAGGAAAATAGAGTACTATTTATGGGAAGTTCTGCCCAAGCGCTGCATCCGATAGGTGCTCGTGGAATTAATTTTTCACTCTCTAATGTTCGCTCTTTGGTCAATTGTATGAGACAATCTGCTACCAGTGGCCAAGGATCTGCATTGATGGCATTTTCCTGCTACGAGAAAGAGTGCTACTGCAAACGTAAAATGTTGTGGTACTCAACGGATTCACTGTCTAGATATCTTACACATCGTCGGGCGCTGTTTTCACTTCTAGAAGATTGTGGGCTGTTTGTTTTTAACGGAAGCAAGATACTTAAATCTGTTTTGCGGCGAATTATTTATTCGTCGTGCTAGCTTTCCTGTTTCTAAAAAAGGTTTTATTGTGCTTCTATGCGTCTATATGCCCGATTGTAGTGTGATAGATTTGTGTAGGTCTTTTATTTTTTTGGAGGGGGTATGACTCAAGATAGTGATGATTTAGTGGAATGCCTGCGTAAGAGAATATATAGATATTTCGATGATTTGGACGGTGCCAAACCTCATCAGGTATATAGCATGGTTATCCATGCTGTTGAACGTCCATTGATTGAGATCATACTTGACAAAACTCGTGGTAACCAAACCCAGGCTGCCTCAATTTTGGGTATTGATCGTAATACTCTTAGGAAGAAAATTAATCTTTACAAAATAACAGCAGATAGTGGTAAATAGTGCTGCTTTATTTTTTGCTAGGATTTTTGCATGTGTAATGTTTTGTAGCGTGTTATATGGAAAAAAATATTATTTCTCTCACCGTTTTGTTAAGTGTATCTGATAAGTCTGGTATTGTTTCTTTTGCGAAGGCTATGTTGGAGCGTGCTAACGCTAAACTGGTTTCTTCTTCTGGTACTGCTGCTCTTCTTTCTCAAAATAACCTTAAATCAGAAACAGTGGAAGATTGGACAGGGTTCCCAGAAATTTTAGATGGCCGTTTTAAAACCCTTCATCCGAAAATACATGCCGCTATATTGGCTAAGTCCAATAGAGATGATCACTCTCGTGATTTATCCATGCACGGTATTTCTGCCATTAACGTTGTTGTTGTTAATCTTTATCCATTTAAAGAAGTATTATTAGAACATTCTTCTGACCATGAAAAACTTATAGAGAATATAGACATTGGTGGAGCAACACTCTTGCGTTCTGCTGCCAAGAATTATGAGGATGTTTTGGTTCTCGTTGATCCAGCAGACTATGATCGGGCTTTAGAGCAGTTACTTAAGGAAGGTGGTGTGGATTATTCATTTCGCCTTGAAATGGCAACAAAAGCCTTTAGGCTTATTGCTGATTATGATCACGCTATATCAGCGTACTTTATTGATTATTTTCAAAAGAGTTTTCCTTCTCACAGGTCCTCTTGCCAATTTGAGTTTGAGCCACATTTATTCCTCTCTTTGCGTAAAGCGCAAGATTTACGGTATGGAGAAAACGCACATCAAAGAGCTGCACTTTATTTTGATTCTTCTCTCAAAGAGGGGGGGGTAGCACATTCATCCCTTTTGCAAGGTAAAGATCTTTCCTACAATAATTTAGTTGATGCCGATGCTGCTTGGTCTTGTGTTTCTTCATTCAAGGAGACAGCATGTGTTATAGTAAAGCACGCAATTCCTTGTGGTTTGGCTTTAGGTGACGCTGCCCTTGAGGCATACAAGAAAGCATTCCGTGGTGATTCTTTATCTGCTTTTGGTGGGATAGTGGCTTTTAATCGTGAAGTTGATGAATCAACTGCGGTTGAGATACTGAATGTCTTTGTTGAAGTAGTTGTTGCGCCAAGCTTTACTAGCGCCGCTAAGCGGGCGCTGGCCAGCAAACCTAACGTTCGTGTGTTGATTCCTATGCCACCTTCATCAGATGACTTGTATGAGATGAAGCACATCAGTTCCGGGTCGTTTATACTTCAAGAGCGTAATTTTCGTCAAATAACTTTTAATGAATGTCGCGTAGTTACTGATAAACACCCCACTAAATTACAGCAAAGGGACCTTTTGTTTGCTTGGGAAGCGGTCAAGCACCTCAAGTCAAATGCTGTTATATTCTGTGCAAATAGCATGTCTTTGGGAATTGGTGCGGCTCAGATGAGCCGTATTGATGCAGTTGATCTTGCCATTTCAAAGGCTGCTAATCGTAACCTGAACTTAGCTGGGTCGGTTATAGCATCAGATGCCTTTTTCCCCTTTCCAGATAGCCTAGAACGTATAGCTACGACTGGTGCTGTAGCAATAATACAGCCTGGAGGCTCTGTTCGTGATCAAGAGGTAATTGATAAAGCAAATAATTGCGGCCTGGTGATGATTTTCACTGGCGTTCGTTACTTTCGCCATTAGGATTAATTAGCTTTTTATTCATCTACTTGATTATTACTACTGAATATACATAGAGAGAATAGGTTTTATGAGAATTTTAGTCGTTGGGTCCGGCGGTCGGGAGCATGCTATGGCATGGCGCCTTTCCTATGGAGCTCGTGTTAGCAAGATCTATGTAGCACCAGGTAACGCTGGTACCGCTTCCGAGGAGGCTATGGAAAATGTTCCCATAGCAGCAACTGATATTGAGTCACTAGCGGATTTTGCTAAATTGCACGAAGTAGATTACACAATTGTTGGTGGAGAGCAACCACTAGAACTTGGAATAGTGGATTTATTTAGAAGCCGTGGTATTCCTATTATTGGGCCTATGAAAGATGTTGCTCAGATGGAAACTTCCAAGATATTTGCTAAAGAATTTATGACGCGCCATTCTATTCCTACCGCAAAATATTCATGGTTTGACAGTTCAGATGCAGCTCGGGTACATATAGATAGCTTATCGTATGATTATGTTATTAAGGCCGACGGGTTAGCTGCTGGCAAAGGAGTATTCTTACCATCCTCAAAGGACGAAGCTTACAAAGTTGTAGATAGTCTTATCAATGAGCGCTCTCTGGGAAATTCAGGGGCATCTATTATTGTGGAAGAGCGTTTAAATGGTACCGAAATAAGTTTTATGGTGCTAACTGACGGAAAAAACATTGAAACCTTTGCTACTAGTAGAGACTATAAGCGCCTTCGAACTGGTGATTTGGGACCTAATACCGGTGGAATGGGAGCCACTTCTCCTGTACCCTCAATTACACCTGAGCTATACGCTAGAATAATGCGTGAAATTGTTAGGCCAACGATAAAAGGAGTTCTTACTGATCAAGGAGTGCCGTATACCGGGTTTTTATATTTTGGGATCATGCTCTCGTCAGATGGCTCCTTGTTCCTGCTTGAATATAATTGTCGTTTGGGCGATCCTGAAACCCAAGTTTTAATGATGAGATTAAAATCAGATTTTAGTGAGTTACTTTTTTCCGCTGCTCATCAAAAAATGGAATCTTACCCAGACATAGAATGGGACACACGCTATGCCCTTGTTGTTGTTATTGCTTCTGAGGGATATCCTTCGAATCCTGTGGTTGGACGTCCTATTCTATCTTTGCCAGATAATACTGCCACCTTTAAGTTGTTTCATTCTGGTACGACATATGAAAATGGCTGCCTTTTAACATCCGGTGGGAGAGTTTTTGGTATAACAGTCCTGGGGGAGACGGCACGTATTGCTCGCAAGAATGCATATGATATGATTCCCTCTATATCATTTAAAGGAATGCAGTATAGGTCTGACATAGGGTATAAGTGCATCAAAGACCATTCTTAGCGTCTTTATTTTTAATATTATCCTAACCAGGACTACAATTTAACGTTTATATGTGTTTGGATATGGTTTCTTATGCGTAGACTTATTTCTTGGATTGCCCCTGAAGGTCGGTATCTCGTTGCCGGGTTTGTTGTTTTGGCATTTACGGTTCATGTATTCCTGGGATTAGTTTTTTCCTGGTTCTTTATTCTGCTTGTGCTTTTTGTAATTCAGTTCTTCCGTGATCCCCAAAGGCCGGTAGGAAATCCCGATCCTAGCTTAGTTATGTCAGCTGCAGATGGTAGAATTGTTAGTGTTACCCAAACCGAGGACCCGTACCTTAAGAGACCATCAATTAAGATCAGTGTTTTTATGAATGTCTTCAACGTTCACAGCAACCGTATACCAATTTCTGGTCTTATTTGCAATAAGTGGTACACTCCTGGAAAATTTTTGCATGCATCTTTGGATAAGTCCTCTGATAATAATGAGAGATGTGCTCTGTGGTTAAAAACAAACAGGGGAGTAGATGTGGTATGTGTTCAAATAGCTGGACTCATTGCTAGAAGGATACTCTGTTATGTTGATTCTTCTCAGACGGTGGAAATTGGTCAAAGATACGGCTTTATTCGCTTTGGTTCCAGACTAGATATTTATCTTCCTGTGGAGTCTCGTGTATTGGTTTCTTTGGGAGATAAAGTTAAAGCAGCTACGACGGCCTTGTGTGAGCTGCCAGAATAGAGGTTCTTTTTGAGGAGTTAAAGTATCCTTATGTATAAGAGGGCTTTTGAGCTGCGTTCTGCTAGGCGCAATCTAAAAAAAAAGACGGTGTATTTATTACCAAATTTATTAACTACTGTGGCATTATTTTGTGGTTTTTTCGCTATAATACGTGCTATGGATGGTGATTTTCGTAGTGCCGCTTTGGCAATATTTTTTTCCACCATATTTGATAACTTAGATGGAAGAATTGCCAGGCTTACTCATACTCAAAGTTCGTTTGGTGCAGAGTATGATAGCTTGTCCGACATGATTTGTTTTGGGGCAGCGCCATCACTGATTATGTACGAATGGTCGCTGAAGTTGATGGGCCGTCCTGGTTGGGCAGCTGCGTTTATTTATTGCGTAACTGCAGCACTGCGGTTAGCTCGTTTTAATGTCTCTCTAGACTGTGAGGATGAGCCAAAGACTCATTTTCTGGGCCTACCAAGCCCAGTAGCTGCTATGCTACTAGTGAGTTACGTGACAGTTATAAGAAATCACAATCCCGCCATTTCTCCGTTTTTTTTGGCTATGATTTCGTGGTTTCTTACCGTTAGTGTTGGTCTTATGATGATCTCCAATATCCCATTTTATAGTGGGAAAAACATTAATTTTAGAAAAAGCGTCCCGTTTTCCAGGGTTGTTTGGGTGGTGCTAGCTATAGTAGCTTTGTCCCAATCATTAATTGATATTTTTGATATGCTGTTCGTTATCTCTGTACTATACCTTTTGTGGGGATTTATAAGGTCATTTATTGCTCGATTCAGAAAAAACGACCCAACTACTGATGAGCGTGTGGTGGATGAGGACAATTGTAATTCGTAGAAACTCATTTGATAAATTTTTCCAAATTGCAAGACTTTGTTAAGGAGGGCATGTTTTATGTCACGGCTTGTTAAGATATTTTTTTCTTACCTGTTTGTCGGGTGTTTGGGTGCTGCTATAGCCATCGCCGCCATCAGGTCCTACCCCTCGTATGCCAATAGTAAATATTTTAAATCTATTAATATACGTAGTGCATCACCAAATTGTTCCAAATGTTTGGCAAACAATACTTCTTATTTTTCGAAAATCCTAGACTCTGCACGCAAATCTGTGGTTCATGTCCGTGTTACTCACAAACCAGATTTTTTTAGGTGGGGAGTTGATGATATAACTCGCGATTTAGATTCTTGGTTTGGGCAATTAGATGATTCACTTAGAATTAATGTCCGTCAAGTGCAGGGTATTCACTCTTTTTACGAAGGTTCAGGGGCAATTTTTTCAAGTGATGGCTATATACTGACCTCTGCCTATTTACTGTATGGAGTAGAGAGAGTTCAGGTTACAACTTACGATAACAAGGTTTATGAAGCTCAGGTAATTGGTATTGATCGTAATAGTGGACTAGCATTGCTTAAAATTTCTCCTGAAGAAAAGCTGTTTCCAGCGAAGCTAGCTAATATGGACGGAGTAGCAATTGGTCAGTGGGTAATTTCTCTTGGCTATGACGATTCTTTGTCCCATGGTGTTATTCGCTACTATATCCCGCATCATTTTATAATGACAGATCTATCACTTACAGTTAAAAGTATTGGTGGCCTTTTGCTGGATATGAATGGTAATCTTCTGGGATTAAATACCCCACATGTTGATTTTTCTAGTAATTTTTCCTTAGTTATTCCTTCTGATTATGCTTCTAGAATAGTTTTGGAATTGAAGAAAAAGGGCTTCATTAAACCAACATATCTGGGTGTGGTGGCACAAAATTTGTCTCCTGATTTAGCCGCTTCTTTTAAATTAAAGCCAAATTCTTGTGTTCTAGTTTCTCAAGTTATGGCTGGATCACCAGCATTAAGCGCTGGTATTACATCAGGTGACTGTATTTCCCATTTTGAAAATACCCCTGTCACTTCTGCCGGCACCTTATATTCACTTATTACTACGCATGATAATACTAAGCCAGCAACTATAGTACTCTGGCGCGATGGCTCTCAACAAAAAATTATTGTTGAATGGAATAATAGGAAAATTTCTGCCAATATTCCTCCCTTCCATTTTTATGAGCCCATGGGAATTTATTTGAGGGAGATGTTGCCATCCGAACTTGATGATGCCCATACTAAAGCTGGATTGCTTATTGGTAATATTATTAATACCGGTACAGCATACAAAGTAGGATTGCGTTCAGGCGATATTCTTGTTGCTATGAATGGAAAACCACTTAAGGAGTTGTCGCAGTTTGACGAAATGATTAATTCTCCAGTTAAGTCGGCGGCTTTTCTAATACAGCGCGATTCTGATAGGGCCTTTGTTGCAATTGAGAAAGCAGAATCAGCTAAAAAATAACTACGTTCTTAGCGCAGGGTGTTTTAGTCTATTATTCTAAAATGCCCTGCTTTAGTCTCTGGGTTTGTTTTTTTTTGTTGTCGGTTTCTCTGGAGACGTGACTGAATGAAATTGGATGAGGTTCGTACCGCTTTTTTAGATTTTTTCAAAGATAACGGGCATACTATAGCTCCTTCAAGCTCTCTTGTTCCAGATAGCAGAGATACTACTTTGCTTTTTACAAATGCTGGCATGGTTCAGTTTAAAAACGTTTTTATAGGCAAAGAATGTCTTTCATATGATACGGCAGCTTCTGCGCAACGTTGCTTACGCGCAGGTGGTAAACATAATGACCTAGAAAATGTCGGTTATACATCACGGCACCACACATTTTTTGAAATGCTTGGTAACTTTAGTTTTGGTTCTTATTTTAAAGAAGAGGCTATTACTTATGCTTGGTCTTTTCTAATTGATTTTCTAAGGTTAGAAATATCTCGCCTATGGGTAACAGTTTACTTTTCGGATGATCAAACGTACAACATATGGCGTGACAAAATAAAAATACCGGAAGATCGCATCATACGCATAGGAAATAAAAATGAAGAAGCCTACACATCAGATAATTTTTGGCAAATGGCTACTACTGGCCCATGCGGCCCATGTACGGAGATTTTTTACGATCATGGTCCATCTGTAGCCGGTGGTCCTCCAGGATCGCCCTCTGCTGAAGGTGACCGTTTTGTTGAAATTTGGAACATAGTTTTCATGGAGTTTGATCTTGGTTCAGACAGTGTTCTAAGACCTTTGCCAAAACCATGTGTTGATACTGGAATGGGATTAGAGCGTATTTCTGCTGTAATGCAAGGGGTAAGCGGAAATTATGATATTGACTTATTTCGTAGATTAATCTCGGCGATAGAATCTATAGTAGGATTGTCAGATTCTTCTTACAAATCTTCTTTTAGAGTTATTGCTGATCATATTAGATCAACTGCTTTTCTAATTTTTGATGGTGTAATACCAGGTAATGAAGGACGTTATTATGTTCTTAGGCGGATAATACGTAGGGCTATTCGCCATGGATACCAGCTTAACCAACGGTCACCATTTTTTTACAAATTACTTCCTGAGCTAGTCTCAATAATGGGAGATGCTTATCCAGAGTTAAAAACAGAAGAAGAAAGAATTGCATCAGAAATTAGGGATGAAGAGGAGCGTTTTTTTGAGACTATAGCAAATGGAATGGTACTTTTAGAAAGGGAGCTTTCTAAAAATATATCTATTTTAGACGGCTCTGTAGCATTTAAGTTATATGATACTTTTGGTTTTCCTCTTGATCTAACAGAAGACGTTTGCAAGTCCCGTAATATTTATGTAGACACTGACGGCTTCGATAGAGCTATGGCTGCCCAGCGGGAGAATGCACGTTCACACAGCTGTTTTGGCAAAAATTTTTCGGTATTCGTTGGTGATGAAGTACGTTCTAATTTTTGTGGTTATGATACTAGCAAATTGTCTGCCAGCATATTAGCTATATACGTTAATGGACAGTTAGTACCATCTCTTTTGGAATCACAAGAGGGGGTTATCGTTTGTGATAAAACGCCATTTTATCCAGAGGGAGGGGGACCAGTAGGAGATACGGGTAAATGGTATTCAGAAGATTTATCATCTGTTTTTAATGTTACTGATACACAAAACCTATCTGCCCTTGTTATTGCTCATTTTGGGTTCATGTCTAAAGGTACTTGCAAAACATCTGATATTATGTTGGGTGAAGTAAATTTAGAGCGTAGAATGCAAATTGCGCGCCATCATTCTGCCACCCATTTATTAAACTCAGCTCTTCGCAAAATTCTGGGAACACATGTTAAGCAACGTGGTTCTTATGTAGATGAACATAAGTTGCGTTTTGATTTCTCCCATCGTGATCCTATATCAGAAGAGCAACTCTCTGAGATTAGTAATTTTGTCAATGATGAAGTTATGCAATCTTCTGATACCAAAATTTGTTTTATGCCATATCGGGAAGCAATCAACTCAGGAGCTATAAGTCTTTCCTCAGACAAGTATGAAGATGTAGTTCGTGTTCTGCAAATAGGCTCATCTAGGGAATTGTGTGGAGGAATACACGTAAAAAATACTGGAAATATAGGACTGTTTGCTATTACCTGTGAATCTGCAGTTTCATCTGGTGTGCGTCGTATTGAGGCTGTCGCTGGATTTTCCAGTCTCAGACTATTTTACGAAAGATCATCTCAAATACAAAAAATATCAAAAATTCTTAGTTGTAAACCCGTTAATATTATTGGTAGCATATCTAAAATTTCAGACAAATTGATAACTTCACAGAAATTGCTAGAGCAGGTAAAAAATGAGCGTCTGTTAGAGCGAGTTCTTTCTTACAAAAATAAATGTTGCTTGCACAACGATGTTAAGATTTTCTTGATTTACGATGACAAACTGGAAAAATCAGACGCCGTTTTCTGTGTAAATTACCTATCCAAGGACTACAGTCCAAGTATCGTAATTTTTATTACTAATGACGATTCGTGCTTTAATCTTATTTTTTCAGTTTCTAACACTATATCACATGTATTAGACGCACGTTCCATAGCTAAGGATTTTCCGAGTCTCATAATTGCTAAAGGAGGTGGAAGGGCTAATCTTGCACAGTATAGGGTACATTTTCCTGACGGTATTAGCACATTTTTTGACAAAGTATTTTTGTTTCTTACTCAGCAACTAGATAAAATTGTTTAATTCCTATCTTATAATAACTCAGGAAAATTTATGAAAATTTTGATAAGTAATGATGATGGATATGATTCAGAAGGGATTGTACTTTTGTCCAAAATAGCCCGGGATTATACTTCAGAAATTGTGGTTTTTGCACCTGATCGTAATAGAAGCGCATCCAGTTTCGCAGTAACTAAGGGAAATATTATAGTTGAAGAAATGGAATCCAATGTATACAGGGTCTTTGGTACACCCTCAGATTGTATGATAATAGCGTTAGAAGGTTTTTTTGATTGGAAGCCCGATCTCGTCCTATCTGGTATCAATTTGGGAGCTAATTTAGGTTCAGATGTAATTTATTCAGGTACAGTTTCAGTTGCAATGCAAGCTTTTTGGCATGGGGTGCATGGAGTTGCATTTTCTCTATGCAGCAACAACCCCATATACTTTAATACAGCAAGACATGTGGTAAAGTTATTTCTAGAAAACTATTTCAAAACTCTTTTTTTAAGACCTTTTCCTTCTGCCATAAGTGTTAACATACCTCCAGTGGCTATTTCAGATTGCAGAGGATTTGCATACACCAACCTTGGGCAAAGAAAAACTTCCCATCCAATATCTTGTCAAAAAGTATCAGATAAGGAGTATCATTGTTCGTTGGGTGATCTAAGTGGCCCATTAGGACTTTCGAATAGTCAAGATTTTTGGGCTACGCGTAATCGTTATGCATCCATTACACCATTGAAATTTGTACAGAGTAATTCTACCTCTTTTTACGATCCATCATGGATGGTAAAGTTATAGAACTACAGTAACCTAATTGATTTTATACTGCCACTATGTTTAATTTTAGATCGGGCATAATTTTTGCCATCTTCTCTTTCTTGCTTTCTGGATGTGCCATGATTTCTGAGAGAGGGAAGATTAGCCATAGTAATATACAAAGGCAAAAATTTGTATCTACAATTTCATATTGTCGTGGGTGCTACGTAATATTTGGTGATAGCAAGGATATAAAAACTTTCAGCACGCTCTACAAATGTCCTAAATCTAGACTAATAAGTTTGAATCCGCACTTTTCCTCATCTACTGTTATCCATGATGGTGAGGTTATAGTATTACCAGAAGAATGTAAAAATAATAGATTTTCAGGATTGGTTGTGCAACAAGTAACTTCGTCTCTTAACATTAATGACAGTGATAACTCCGAGTTTAAAACACCTCTCATACTAAATAATAACCATTGTATTTTATCTATAGCAGATAACAAGTACTCTAAAAAATTTATTCCACTTTTTTTTCCTACTACTCATAAGCCTATTTCGTTTAAAAAAGATAATGCTGGAGGTGCCCTAATTATAACATCCCCTAAAGATAAGGTTGTGTCTGCAGCAGCAGGGCAGGTGGTTATGTCTTCGTCCTCACTAAAAAAATATGGAAATCTTATAGTAGTTAGACATGGGTACAATTACGCTACAGTGTATGCTCATCTTGGAAAAAATATTGTGCAAAAAGGGGATAATGTTCAGGTCGGACAAGCAATAGCGTTGCCACTATGTGATGGTATTGATTGTTCATTTACATTTAGTACTCGCTTTAAAGGACATATTTTACCACTTCACTTTGGGCTTAAGATATTTACTGATAACAATATCAAAGCAAAGAAAGACGTCGAAGCAAAGAAAGACGTCGAAGCAAAGAAAGACATCGAAGCTAAGAAAAAACTGGCACCACCCGTAGGACATAAGCATCTTAATACTAAGAAGAATAATACTAATGTGCTTAATAAAAAATATGATAAGGGGACAACATACGCACTGGAATTGAAAAAGATGAATAGGTCTGCTACGCGTTTCTCTCATACGCACCATAAGTCACATACTGTTGTTAAATCTGCATCCCATTAAAAATTAATAACAAACAAAATTTATGTAGTTATATTAAAAACTACCAGCTTTATGTGTTCCAACTAGTATTTATTAACAGCTGTTTGATACACTGTCTTATCGCCTAAACCTAAATACTTGAATTAATTATTTTTTTCTTATGCCTACCTTTTGACCCACCTTTCATTTATAATCCTAATTTTCTGTTCGGAGATACAATTAGATGATTTCAGGCTGCATATCTGCTTTGGTTACGCCTATGAAACATGATGGTCAGGTTGATTTAGTAAGCTTGGATCGCGTGGTAGACTACCATTTAGCAGAAGAGAGTGACGGACTTTTGCTTATGGGAAGCACTGGGGAGCCTGCGCTTTTAACTGAAGAAGAAAGACGGGAAATTGTGACCAGAGTTTTAAAGCGGGTTGATGGAAAAATTCCCGTGTGGGTAGGTGTAGGAAGCAATTCCACCCGAGATAGCATAGTAAAAATAAAGGAAATGGAAGAAATAGGCGTCGATGTTTGTTTGTGTGTGGTTCCCTACTACTTAAAACCAACACAAAAAGGTATATACGAGCATTTTGCTTCACTTTCTTCGGAAGTATCTTGCCCTATTGTTATCTATAATATCCCTGGTAGGGTAGGAGTGGACATTTCTTTGCAAACCTTATTGGATTTATCTGAGATACCTAATATTGTAGGAATGAAAGAAGGAACAAATAATGTAGAAAGAGCTATACACTGGATGCATAATTTTCCTAAAAATTTCATGTTTTATGCAGGAGATGATTCAGTATCCTTGCCCAGCATTCTTATGGGGGCTAAAGGGTGTGTGTCAGTGACTGGAAATGTTGTACCGCGGCTTATGCATGATATGTGTGATTGTGCTTTTTCTGGTCAGATAAGTAGAGCTAGAGAAATCAATAGTAGTATATGGTGGTTTCACAGATTTTTGTTCATAGAATCAAATCCAATTCCAGTCAAATGGGTTTTGTCTGAGATGGGGTTGATAGAACCAGGTATTAGGCTTCCTCTGACCTGGCTTAGTGCTGAGCACCATGATAACCTGAGGCTCGCTATGAAGCAGGCAGGAATTAAAAAAGTTTGTCTGTAATTCATAATATTATTGACGATGGGAAAATTTATGTATCAATTTAAAAGCCTCTATTGTCTGCCATTACTATTTTTTTTGGTTGCCTGTAGCTCCTTGTTTTCTAGGTACTCTGCATCACCATATGGTAATGAGACCGCGAAATTGGTTATTCCACCTACTATGTCTCACCCTCAGTACGATTCTACATACGATCTAAGTGGGGTTATTAAAAGACCTGAGATGGTAGATAAAGATGCTGTAACTGCCAACTATAATAAAAACAATGACATTGACATGGTTGTTACTGCTAATCTTAGATTATCTGAGGATGTTTCTGGAATTACTGTATTTGTTCCAGAACAGCTTAAAAAAGTAATGAAAAAAACATCCGATTTTTTTTCTTACAATGGGTTCAGTGTTTCTTCTGATCTAAAGAAGCTAGAACTACATACAAAATGGAAGAAATACTACTACTATAACAAAGAAAATAATAAATTTTTTGGTGTTCCATATTGGGGCTTTCGTGATAGATATCACGTAATTTTTCATGCCCATAAATCGGGTACTTTTGTGTCTTTTGCTCATCGTGAAGAATCATCGTATATATCGTTCCTAATGGACTTGCGTAATAGAGAGCGTACAATTAGGCAATCCTCATCGTGGCATAATTGTTCAGGTTGCGGGTTGTATTCTTTTAGTTATTTGATTCCACGTTATCTTTCGCTCTTTGGGGCCAATCCGTCTGGAATTAACCGTCTCATGCTTTTGAGATATGCTCCTTTAACAAAAGTGGAAAAATATTTTCGGGATATCCTATTTCACCCGTTTTTGATGATTATTAGCAAGCCAGTAAGAGAATCTTGGTTCATGACTAAAAAGGCAATTGTTAGGAGTGGTATACAATTAAGTAAAGAAGATTTTGCTAATAAGAGTTTTACTATTAGTTATCTCGATCCTTCTTTTGTTCCACAAAATCAGGAGGGCATTGTTTCCAAAATTTCTAGATTTTTAGGATCTACTCCATCCTCCTCTGCCGATTTAGTAAAACCTAAAGCATATCTAATAAGGTTGTCATCTCTTTCTGGCAAAAAAGTTACTCAGGTCCTGGTTTACGATAGCTCGGGACATAAGATTGATACTTCACAAGTAGCGCTTAGGATTTTGGAAGTTATATCCAATAATTACTCTTGATTATGGGTATACATGACAGTATTCCAGTAATAGCCATTGACGGCCCATCTGCTTCTGGCAAGGGGGCCGTTTCAAAAAAGGTATCCAATACTCTGGGATTCCATTATTTGGAAAGTGGTTTGCTATATAGGGCAGCTGCTTTTGTTGCCATAAATAATAACCTACCATTAGAGGGTAATTTGGTATCAGAATTTATTTCCAAACAAAAGATTTCCTGGAGTGAAGATGGATCGATCTTGGTTAATGGAAATATCTGTACTAGACTCTACGACCCAGAAGTTTCTTTAGCGGCCTCCCGTGTGTCTAGAATCCCATCTGTACGAAAATTTCTTATGAGACTGCAAATGGATCGCCTCCGTGAGCCAGGCTTAGTTGCAGACGGCAGAGATATGGGTACCGTGGTATTCCCTAATGCCATTCTTAAGGTTTTTTTGACTGCTACGGCAGAGGTTAGAGCAAAAAGGAGGTTTCTTCAGTTGAAACAGCATAATAGCTGTGTAAGAATAAACGAAGTTTTGAGGGAAATTTTGCTTCGTGACTCATATGATTCAACTCGAGAATATTCTTCTCTAGTGGCTGCTGAGAATGCGGTGATAATCGACTCGACTGATCAATCATTAGATTGTGTTGTTGATGAGGTGCTGTTTCATGCTTCTCAGCGTATCTATAACCTTTAAAATGGGATAATTGTTTTTGTATCATTTTCCCTATTTTGTAACTAGCCTTTTGCTAAGGGTGTTGTTTAATGAATAAGTCTCCTCATGAAGTTGATGATGTAGAAGAAAGTTTTAAAACGCTTTTCGAAGAAAGCTTAAGCAAGCAAGAAATGCGCGTAGGCGAGGTTATTAGCGCTGAAGTTATACGAATTACTAATAATCTGGTTGTTGTTAGTTCTGGATTAAAGTCAGAATCGTATATTAATGCAGACGAATTCCGCAATGATCAAGGCGAACTAGAGGTATCCGTTGGTGATTTTGTCCACGTTGCTATCGAGGCGCTTGAGGATGGATATGGGGAAACTCGCTTATCCCGTGATAAAGCTAGGCGTATATCTTCATGGAATGATTTAGAAAAAGCAATGGCAGAAGGTGCTGTCGTTACCGGATGTGTGTCTGGTAGGGTCAAAGGTGGCCTTACAGTTATGGTCAATGGCATTAGGGCCTTTTTGCCTGGATCATTGCTGGATATAAGGCCAACCAAAGATACAAATTCTTATGAAAACAAAACCTTTGAGTTTAAGGTCATCAAGCTTGATAGGAAAAGAAATAATGTCGTCCTGTCTCGTCGCGCTGTTCTAGAAGATGCTCTTGGAGAAGAGAGAGAAGCTCTAATATCCTCTCTACAAGAAGGTGCGATAGTAAAAGGTATTGTTAAAAATGTCACGGATTATGGTGCCTTTGTTGATTTGGGAGGCATAGATGGTCTTCTTCACATAACTGATCTAGCTTGGCGTCGTATTAGGCATCCTAGCGAAATTTTGTCAGTTGGTGATGAAATTACAGCTAAGGTTCTTAAATTCGACCGAGAACGTAATCGTGTTTCACTTGGTGTGAAACAGCTGGGTAAAGATCCTTGGATAGGATTGTCTGCTCGCTACCCACAAAGGACACGTTGTAAAGGTAAAGTAGCAAATATTACTGATTACGGTGCTTTTGTGGAAATTGAGCCTGGCATAGAGGGATTGGTTCATGTTTCAGAAATGGACTGGACTAATCGTAATATTCATCCCAGCAAAGTTGTTCATCTTGGTGATGAAATTGAAGTAATGATTCTGGAAATTGATGAGCAGCGCCGTAGAATTTCCCTTGGTATGAAGCAATGTCATGCAAATCCTTGGGAAGATTTTGATAAAAAATATAAAAAAGGTGATCGCGTAACCGGTCATATAAAATCTATAACCGATTTTGGTGTTTTTGTTGGTCTGGACTGTGGCATTGATGCTCTTGTTCATTTATCAGATTTATCATGGACGCTTCCTCCAGAAGAAGCAGTAAGAAACTACAAAAAAGGACAAGAAGTTACTGCCATTGTTATTTCAATAGATGTAGAAAGAGAGAGGATTTCTTTAGGCATTAAGCAAGTTGATGATGGCCCATTTGGTATTTATGCTTCCATTAATGATAAGGGTTCAGCAGTTTCTGGTATAGTTAAAAGCGTTGATGAACACTTGGCTGTTATAGCTTTGACTGATGAAGTTGAGGGTCAGTTGAGTTCTTCTGATGCACTTGCGGATGATCTTACTACCTTGTTTAGTGTTGGCGAGGAAGTTAAGTTGATTATTTTAAACATTGATCGTAAGGATCGTCTCATTCAGTTGGCTATGAAGCCTGCTCCTAAGCAACCTTCGTCAGATGCTGAGAGTTCGTCCTTCGCTGAAAACAATGCATCTTCTGGTACGACAAACTTAGGTGCCTTGCTCAAAGCAAAGCTTGATAGTAACCAAAATAGTAGTGGTGATTATGAGTAAATATGGTGTAAATCGTTCTGATATAGTCTCTCGTGTTGCTGGACGTTGTGGGGGTTCTCTGTCCTTGAAGGATTGTGATTCTATTGTGCGTATAATATTAAACGCACTTTCTGAATCACTTGCAAGTGGAGGTCGTGTTGAAATTCGAGGCTTTGGATCTTTTGCTTTGAATTATCGTGCACCAAGGATTGGCCGTAATCCTAGAAACGGTGAATCTGTTGCTGTACCGGCACGTTGTGTACCACGCTTTAAACCTGGCAAGGAACTAAGAACCGTTGTTGATCGTTCTTCCCAAACTTTTTCGCGGTCACAATCAGACGAATAGAATTCGTGATTTAAAAAGTAGCGGCGTGCATAATTTGTACGCCGCCTGCTTTGTTGATTCAGGTTGTGCTTTCATTAATTTTTGTTGGAGGGTATATGAAGAGAAGTTTTTCTTCTTTGGTACCATTTGTTTTGGCCGCCTCTATTTCCGTGGCTATTATACCAATATTGGAAGGTTGTGGTGTAATAGCTGTTACTGGTATTGCTGCTGCTTTAGTAGTATCTGATCGTCGTCAGGCAGAGGTTATTTTATTAGATAGATCTACTCAGCTTAATTCTCGATCTATTGCTAATCGTTCGCTTCATTTTCGTGGCCACATTGAGGTTACGGTATACAATGGGATTGTTCTTATAACTGGGCAGGTACCGTCTTATGAAGATAAAGCAAGGGTAGAACGTGCTGTATCTAGAGTTAAGAATGTTCGTAGATTGGTTTCAGAGTTAACTGTTGCTCCTGAAACTACTGTCATACAGCGTGCTAAAGATTCTGCTCTTACGGCCAGGCTTAAAGCTAGTATTTCTCAACTTAAGAGACCATCACCTTCATTAATCAGAGTTGTTACGGAGAATGGAGTTGTTTATCTGATGGGAATAGTTACTAGGGAAGAGGCAAAAGTTGTTTCTTCACGTGTTAGGGTAGTTCCAGGAGTAAAGAAAGTTGTGGAGGTTTTTGAGATAGTATCCCAAGAAACTTCTGATCTTCTTGATGGACGCTATCCTAGAAAGAGTGACAAGTAGAAATCATTGTTTGTGTCGCGTGGATACAAATATTGCAAAAGCTATCATCAACATTACAAGTATAGTGATAGTGATTTGGGCTATGATTTTTGGCATTTCACTCGTTTCTTGTTGCTCTTTTCTCTCTAGTCTTTGTGCTACCTCCGTATTATTATAGTCTTCTCCACTCTCTGTGACTATCTGCTGGAGGTAGCTTTCTATTTCATCAACGACACTTCTTGATTCTGGGTTTTTTATATCAGCCTGGCTTAATATATAACGGACCCCACTGACATACTTAACTAAAGCATCATGTCTTACTTCATGGTTGTCAAAATTACAGGAACAACTAATATCTTCTTGTAACAGTTCCACCAATGCGGAAGCGGAGAAAATTGTTCCCACTCGTGAATCTACTTCGTTTAATAGATCTGCCTCCCAAATATCAGTATCATCAAATGCCAACTCCTGTAATTGTCTAGTAATGTATGTAGAAGGTCCGATTTCTCTTCCAGCGACGCGAATACCATGATACATCCTGGTACTAGATTCTCCCTCTTCCAAATCAAGTAGGCAGTTATCTTCTATACTATTTTCTGGTAATAACTCTTCGTGCATCTCTTCGTGCAGCACATATTCCAACATTCCACCCGGAAGTGATTTTAGAGCTAGCATAAAAATATTTTCCGTACATTGCAAATATAGGGTTCACGCATCAAAGATGCCTTAGCTTAAAAAAGAATCACAGCAGGATGTATCTTTGGTATTCGCATTATATTACGGCAGATACTCTCACTATCGGAGATTTAAGATTTTATTCCCGCAGGTTTCTTTAACATTTAAACAGAAATTACCACAAAGGCATACTATGACATAGGAATGATATTGAATGTAATGCTGACTTGTAAAGGCAATATCTAACGTTTGTATTGATGATGCATATCAACAATTTTTCAAGCGTCGTACCTCAGCGACAGTGTTATATCTTTCACCGATAATTTTGACAAATCTCCCATCATACGCGTAGACCTCCTGCGAGTGAAATCCACCTTCACATGCACATGTAGCCCCTCAACAATACTCTGGAATAATTCTTCCTCTATTCCGGCAACAACCTCTGCAAAACTATATGAGGTACCTGTAAATTTGCTCGATCCAGTTACAACAACTAGCATAGAAATAAGTTCTAGTAATTTATCTTTAAATTGATCACGGCACGAAGTTATTATACGCATGGAATTTTCATCTAGTAATTCTCTCTCTTCTTCTGTTACTACTTTAGAAGATAAAATTTTAACTATTTCTTTTTCTGGAAGAAGAACTGATAAATCACGTTCACTCCTATATTTTTCTGCTATGGAATACAGTTTTGCAGATATTTTTGAAAATATACCGGAGGCTTTTACAATTCCTTCAGCTTTACAAGACAAGAAACCAAGGAACTCAGTTTTTGACGATAAGGAAGAAAGATCCTCTGAGGTACACTCAATAAGCTTCGAATGATTGTCAAGTGATGATGCATAACCATAGAGATCACAACTAGACCCAGAAGATAATCTACTAAATATATCTTCGCCAAATGGTAGTCCATCAATTCCTCTTTTTAGTTTAATAATTTTATCAGATCCTACACGGCATGCATTAGAAGCCTCATTAATAAATTTCCTTTTTTGAACTAAAAAAGCAACTAAATCTGAATTGCTAGACATTGCATTTGCAAGATCACTTCTAGAGCACTCAATATTTTTTGCTAAATCACCTAATAAACATGCAATGCCATTAATAGAAGAATACTGCTCACACAAGAAATCTACTACATTCACACTTGAAGCAAGTGATGATACATCTGACTTGCTCCATTTAAGATTTTTACCACGCGCTTTATGGGTGGCAGAATGCTGGTCAAGAAGATGTTGTGCTCTTTCAAATCCTAATCTCATTACATACCTACAAGTAGAAAGAATAATATCTAACAGATCTTTTGTGCATGCTGACTCTCCAAAAGCTGATTTAACTCTCGACCCTACCTCATATAGAAGTACACTATGCGTTTCAGAGCGTCTAGTAAACGATAATTCTTTTTTCATCTCACTAACAGAGCAACCACCAAGAATAAAATCTGACACACCAGATCCTAGCAGTAAATTTTTTCTTTCTGTATAGTAGGCAATTAAATCCTCTATTTCTTCATTAATACCATGCTTTTCTACATAGCTAACAATTTCAGGAACCGTTATCTCACCTTCACCTTCACCTTCACCTTCACCTTCACCTTCACCCTCATCTTCACTATCATTTACAGAAATAGGAGAAGCTGTATCTTTACTTGCAGTACTTAATAACGCAAAAGGTTTAGACAAATTTGTAAAAGGAATAAACTCTGGACATTCGTAATTATTATCTCTTGATAGGGATGAGTAGTAACTTTTGCTTACAATGTCAACGGATACTAATCCAGAAATCATTTTAGGGGAAGTAGGAGGAGAATGTTGAATACAAGCAGGAGCTACAGCTCCTTCTTCACTTTCTATTTCAGGGGAGGAAGGAGAAGAGGGAGGAGAATATTGAATACATACAGCACGGGATCTAGTTTTTGTGGAAACAGGAACCATAACTTCTCTTCCACTTTCTGTTTCCCAGACTTCACACTCTGTATCTGTACCGCCACATGCACCAAGCTCAGATGAATCTTGGCGACTGGCTAATAATTTTGAAACTCTAGCACGCAACTTACGTAGATCTTCTTCGCTGAAACTTGAACTTTTCTTGGGGCTAGAACTAGGATGGCGCACTAATGGCCTATCATGAGAGGGTCTTTTTTTTAGTATAGGTTTAACATCAACAGATGATGCAGGTAGTTCTGTGCATCCACAAATAGCATCTTTGTAGAATTCTTTGCAGCTCGATATAGGATCGGAAAATCTAACCTTACCTTTTCCGATAGGAGATCGTAAATCCATACTAACTTCTCACATTTGTTTTTTATTGATCATTTATTTTTGTTAGTCGTTAGTGTGGTACTCATTTTTATTAGTTGTTGGCGTAACTTAATAATAGCAATATCTAATGGCATTAATAGCATTAAACAATAGAAACACCACACTAAAACATGCAAAAAAATATACACTCAACACACAAAGACATACATATCTATAACATGATATCAATAAATCACACAAGATGTGATAAGGTGTTATCTACCTAGTAGTACACGATAACATTCTAATTTAGTGAGTAAGTTACAGTAGTAGTACTACATCAGTAATATCATAAAAACAAAAATGGTTAGAATGGATATAGTAATTTGCACTTACTATAAAGAAAGACTATTATTTATATTACTAAGTTAATTGAGTATATAATATACATTACTATAGTTTCTATATATTCGAATATAAGAATGAATAGTATTTGATTATAAGATTAATCTCTGATTTAATTTTTATGAGGTGAATTTAGAACGAATAGCCATACGTATTTTTGCTGTTGGTATTAAATATAATTAACTTAAAGAAATAACTCTCCCGTTGTGGAGAGTGTAGTATCTATGTATAGATATGATATGTGCAATGTAAAAATATGACCATTCAAACATCTAGAAAACATTAATTAATAATACATAATATCTATTCAAATACGACGTTAGTAATAATCATATTAGTAAAGTAAATTTATTTTATTCATTAACTCACCAGCTGCATTATCTGAAAAATAATGTTCTTCACTTGTATATTTATAAACACTATAAGCTCCTCAGGTATTTCTGCACTTCAGTCAATCATGGAGCAAAATAAATATAATGCTCTGAAATCTTATAATGATCTTTTGGAAGAGCTTTCTCTTGATGAATAAATAAATTTGTTACCTAAAATTTTGGTTGATATATCAATTGAAGGAGAATCAGTTTTATTTCCAGCTATGGAGAGAGGATATTTTAACTGTATTAATGATTTTGGCTTATTGTTAGATAGATTAATGAGTATAAGAGAACATATTCCTAATATTGATATGGCAAATATTATTTTTAGATTATTAAGTTGTAAAAATAATATTGGAACTTCTGGGTTGTTTATTGCTTTGGAAGGAGGTTACTGTCGTACAGTGACTGCTTTTGGTAATTTAGTAGGCAAATTCGCACTGTTAAAGCATAGTGTACCTGAAGATCTATTTGACTCCATGATGTTAGACATATTGGTTGCTATGACAGATGGCAATGTTCCAGGTATATTCGTATTAATAATAATAAATAATAATGATGCTATAGATTGTTATTGTTCATTATTAGCATACGCATCTAAAAGTGTTAGAAGAAAAATATTTTCTATTAAGGACTGTAATGGATTACCTATAATTAACGCGATTGCTATAGCAGCTCATCATGATAAATCAAAATCTCTAAAATCGTGTAGCCATTTTTTGAAAGCACTTTCTTATGATGAGCAGATTGATCTGCTGCCGGACATACATATTAATTTCTAAAAATGACAGAGGTGATCCTGTTTTATTTATAGCTATGCAAGAGTGATATGACGTTTTTATTGATGAATATGGTACTTTAGTAAAAAATTAGTTTATGAGAATTAAAGACAGAATGTCTCCTGGTGATTTTGCCGATCTGGTTTTGAATTTTTTATTTGCTAAAAGAGATAATTTAATAATACGTGATGGAATATCTGCTCTATCCATGGCAATGTGTAAAAATAGAGTTAGTGCTATAAAATCTTATGCAGTATTATTAGACAAAGTTTTGTCCATGCTAGAAGGAACTATATCAAATTATGAATTGGCTGAACTTATTTATAAGTTAATTTCATATTACTCACCTTACTATAAAGAAAGTCCTTTGTTTACAGCTCTATCTAACGGATATTCTGATTGTGTTGTCGCTTTTGGTTTGTTTGTTGATAAACTTCTTAGTATGAGAAACTTCGTAGAAGACGTTCCATTAATGGATATGATATTTAATTTGTTAATGTGTAAAAGTGATGATATCCGAAATGATCCTGGTTTATTTACAGCCATGCGGGGGGGCATTGTGTTGCTATAGATTCTTTTAGAAAATTGCTAGAAAAAGTAATGGTATTTGAGAGTAATATATTTAGTGAGTATTTTAATAGTATGCTTTTGGACACTGTAATATCTAGAGGATCAGGTGGAGTATCTGGGTTGTATGTAGCACTAGCTAATAATTTTCCTGAAGTAGTTCTATCTTATGGGTCATTGCTTAGTTTAATACCTGAAGATGAATTAGTTGACGTATTAGTAGATTCTGGTAGTTGTTCTAGCGTACCTGCTGCATTATTTGCTGGTGGAGAGGCCTTAGATAGTTATTTAAAAATAATATCTGATTTACCTGCTAGGGTTGTGCATAATTTGTACTCCCGACTTAATTGTATAAAAAATTCAGTTGGATATACATCTTTAAGCAATGCTGATCTTGATGGAAGGTATGAATTTTTATTATAAAAGGTCAAAGAACTTGCTATAAGCTCCGGGCTTGTTATGGTTGGTGCTCAAGAAAATGTAGAGAAGCAAGGTGATGCATTATGATTTATTGTTAAAAACGATTGGTGCTGTGTCTATGGTTATATTTGCTGTTGAGGGTAATATTTAAAGGTTTTGGGTGCATTTGTGCGTTCGATTTATCCTTAGACACATCGAGGGGCATATAAAGTATAGTAAGCAGTGTGCTGTAGTGATGTAGTGTCGATCTTGGTTATGTAAGTAATAGGGTAACAGTTGGACACGTATGTAATGTGTGCATCACAACTTAGTGTGTCTTTTATCTTAGTAACAACTACCTGACATAAATATAGCTAATATGAATTGTGTGGGCTGTTAGAGTTTTTTTGTGATAGAGGGCGTGTTTTGTTTTTGCTTTGTAAAATGATAATCATGATACAGTGCTTGCTTGTACCGAGCTAATAGGCAGTAAATTTATTTTATTAAGTGACTGTTTATCTAAAAGTACTTTTGATTTTGTTATGTTAGGTATATTGTCGGCTAGAGACATTAGTTTTGTGCCCAGTATGTATGTTATTGTTAAAAAATAATATTGGTGTTATTTACGCATATAATTTATTAGTGTTTGCATCTAAAGAAAAGAAAAATTTTTTGTGTTAAAGATGGTGATGGTTCATCAGCCATTTATATGTTGATCGCAAGTGATAAACCAAAATCTTTTATAGAGTATTAATTGAGATAACTTCCATAGTTGTTAAGTTCTAAAAATGAGGATGATGGGGATCCGTCTCTGTTTTTAGCTATGCAAAAAGGACGTGATAATTGTATTAATGCATATAGTACCTTTCTGGAAGGGCAATTAATGAAAATTAGAGACAGGATGTCTCCCGATGATTTTGCTAACAATCTAGTTTCAGATATTGCATTTGGTAAAATAAGTAATGGATATATGCTCTATCTCTATTTATGGGAATGTGTAAAGATAGATTTAGTACCGTAAAGACTTGTTCGGATTATTAGACAAATTTTTATCAAATATGAAGATTGTGTTGAGTCATCATTTATGTTGAGTCATATTTGATGTGTTTGTGCTGTGGTGCTGTAGAATAGATGGGCTGTAGAGTTTTATTCTTATTTAATATAAAAGACAAGACCTATAATCGTGTATTTGCTATCTAAGTTAATTTCGATAAGGCACGCGTGTTAAGCAAAAATGCAATATTTTCAATGATTAATACCACATTAATATGTGCGCTTATACTCAATTTTTAAAACAATTTTTTATATTCTCATTCATATTAAATATGCCACACTGTTACGTTTGATACCTAATTTCACATATGTGTAGCTTGCGTAATGTGTAGCTTCTTAGGGAGGTGGTCAAGGTTTTAGCTTAAGGGTTTAGCTTAAAATTTAGGTATTTTGTATTTTAAAGTAGTGGTAGGCGATAATATTAATAACAAAGCTGGGGTGTAATTTAGTGAGTACTGTGAATACTGGTTACCATGTCCATTTTTCTTCTCATTCGATGGAAATTATACCATCCGACATTAGGGATACGCCTTACATATCTAAAAAATATGTTTCTGATTCACCGAATTTAAATTGTGCAGTTGAAATTGACGGTAAATATATTTCTTGCGGTCCTTTGTCTTTATTATTTGTTATTAATAGTATCGAATGCTATAGAAGTAACGCTAAACTGAGAGTTAGCGAGCTGTTTTCAGATGAAGGTTCAATAAAAAGGTCAGCTCTTAGCAAGCTTGAAGAAATTAATGAAAACATAGTAGTAAAAAATTCATGTGACAGGCATATTATAATTTGCGATAAGCTTGGTGATTTTTTGCATAAAACAGCATCTGCTATGACTTGTGGAGAGCAGAGATTATTTACTCTACATAGTTGCAATCACGTAATGTCTTTTAAGATTATGCGCAAAACTAAGGAAATAGAAGGAGTATTAGCAAACAAGTGGGTAGTACACTTTTTTGATCCTAATAAAACCATGCTTATAGCACGCAGTGAAGTTTTAAGCTGTAAAGAATTTTTAGATCAAAGTAAGTTTTCCTTAAGAATGTTTATAGATAAAAATTCTTATAGAGCATATTTTAAATTTAATCCAGAATTTATAGAAGAAACTGAATGCGCAGTACTCGAGTACTCTGATACAAGAGAAGCAAGTCTGGGTTTTTCAACTTTAGAAACTCTGTCTCAAGATGGAATTTCTGGGTGCATGATATTTCATTTAATAAATAATAATATTTATTCATTGGATATTAGAGAAATAGTAAAATCTAAATCTTTTTCTACATTAAGTGCTGTTGCTAGAAAAGAGATATTTTTTGCTAGAAGCTCTAGTGGTGTTTTTGCGCTTTATTTGGCAATGTCACAAAATAAATATAACTCTATAAGATCTTATAATGATTTTTTGGAAGAACTTTCTAGTGATGAGCAATTAAGTTTGTTGCCCATAATCATAAGGGCTGAATCACCTGAAGGAGCAGCAGCTTTATTTGTAGCTATGCAAGAAAATAGTATTCAAAGCATTAATGCTTTTGGTTCACTGATAGATAGGTTGATGAATATAAGATCCAGAATGCATATAGATAATTTTTGCAACGAGTTATTTGATATTTTGCTAGCTGAGCGTGAAGATGGATCGTCCGCTATTCATGCAGCTTTATGCAAAAATAATGCTGGAGCTATTCATGCTTTTGGTGGTCTTTTGGATAGAATTTTTATACTTAGAGATGATGTTAATAGTAGAAGATTGGCTGATATGATTTTTAATTTATTGAGTCACAAAGATAGAGGAAAAAATTCTGCTCTGTTTTTTGCTTTGGCAAATGGTCATTCTGATGCAGTGCATGCTTTTGGAAGATTGGTAGATAGGTTGATTGTTATGAAAGGATATATACCTGACCATGATGTGGTTAGTATGATTTTTGAGCTATTGGAATCCCAATCTGCTCAAGGAATTTATGGTTTGTATTATGCTTTGGTACATGGTCATACTGATACCGTGCGTGCTTTTTCTGTGCTAATGGACAAATTATTTATCATGAGAGGACATATACCTTATACAGATATAGCCAATATGATTGGTAGGCTGTTGATGTCTTCCTACAATGGAGTTACTGGTCTATTTTTTGCTTTACAAGAAGGGCATTCCGATACAATTCGTGCTTTTTCTGAGTTGATGGATAAATTATTTATCATGAGAGGACATATACCTGATATAGATATAGCTGATATCGTTTGCAAACTCTTGATGTCTGCTTCTTTTAGTGGAGTTACTGGTCTATTTTTCGCTTTGCAAGAAGGTTATACTGATACAATACTCGCTTGGGGTGAGTTAATAGGTAAATTTTTTACGTTACTGAGTAATTGTTTGCCTAAAGATAGTTTTGATTCTATAATGTTAAATATATTAGAAGCTAGAGACCCAGAAAATTTACCCGGCATATTTATACCACTGCTAAAAAACAATATTGATGTTATGGGTGCATATAGTTCATTGTTAGCATATGCATCTAGAGAAGTTAGAAGAAAGATTTTCTGTATTAAATCTGATGATGGATTTCCTGCCATTTGTACATTAATGTCATTGGGTGAGTCGGAATTTTTTATGGCATGTGGTCGTTTTTTGCAATCACTTTCTTATGATGAGCAAACTGAGTTACTTCCAGGGTTGTTAATTTCTAAAAATGATGCCGGTGATCCAGCTTTGTTTTTGGCTATGCAGGAAGGACATGATAGTTGTATCAGTGCATATGGTATTTTTCTGGAAGAACAATTAGTTAAAATTAAAGACAGAATGTCCCATGATAATTTTTCGAATCTGATTTCAGATATTGCATTGGCTAAAAGAAGTGATGGGATGCCTGCTTTATTTATCGCAATGTATAAAAATAGAGCTAGTACTATAGAAGCTTACTCAGCGTTATTAGATAAAATTTCATCACTGTTAAAGGGGACTATATCAGATGATAAGTTTGCAAGATTAATTTTTGAATTGTTGAAAGCTAGAACTAGCGGAGGCATTGATGGATTATTTATGGCCTTAGAAAGAGGGAATACCTATTCAGTAACTACTTTTGATTTGTTGTTAGATAGACTTCTTAGTGTAAGAGGATGCATAGACGATGCTACGTTGGTTGGTATGGTATTTGATTTATTAATGTGTAAAAGTGGTGCTGATAATAATCCAGGTTTATTTGTTGCTATGCAAAATGGACATCATGGAGCTGTGGGGGCTTTTGTAAAATTATTAAAAAAATTGATGATGTTTAAGGACGGTGTATCCACTAAACATTTGGGTAATATGATTTCAGATATTATAAGGTCTAGGAGTTCGAATGGTATGCCTGGGTTATTTGCGGCGCTAGAAAATAGTTTTCCTGAGGTAATTAAATCTTATAGCTCGCTGCTTAAATTAATGCCTAGAGATGAGTTAGTTGATGTACTATTGGCTTCTGATGGTTCTGGCAGGCCTGCTGCATTATTTGCTGAGGGGGAGGCTCTGGAAGTTTATTTAGAAATAATATCTGACTTATCTACCAGGGATATATATGCTTTACATTCACAACTTGGCAGTGCAAGAAGGACAATTGAACACATATTGGTAGGTGATAGAGATCTTGATGGAAGGTATAGACTTTTATTGGATAAAATTAAAGAACTTGCTAGAAGTTCTAGGCATAACGTATAAAGTTTCTGTTATAATGACATTACCATAATCACTACCTATTGTAATATAAGAACGAGCAATCTTTGATTCTAGAATTAATGTCTGATGTTTTTTTATGATATATCTTAGAAAGTCTACACTCTACCACATTTCCGTAGCATAAACTAACGTCCTCTTCAAAAAATCCTATTTCTTCTGATATGCATTCAATAATTTCCCTAATGTCATCATCAAATTCCTCTTGTGATACCTTTTGTGAAATTTTTAAAAATTCATCAAATGAGAACTTATTACCTCTTTCTATAAGAATATCAACATAGGATAAATAATGATTAGATTTGGCATATTTTTCAGTAACAACTTCGTAAAGTACTTCCAAGGGTCTATCAAATTTTTCTGAAACCATACTACATATTTTATCAATTTTGTAATTTACCTTTTCTAAAAGTATAGGTGAAGCTGTAAATATAATAGGATGTTCAGATTTTAATCTTGCTAACATTTCAGGAAAACAATATTCTGGGGTAAGTTTATCAAAAATTAATTTTTTAAAGAAATTAACAATTGATTCTTTTTCTTTTAATGTAGCAAATGATAAATTTCCTTCCATATCCATTACCTTAATATTAGCTATTCTTTCAGAAACCGTTTGCACTGCTTCTACATAAGCCGCATGATTATGGAAGTGCTTTTTGAAAAAGTTATCTACACTATTATTAATATCTTCATTTTCTATTTTTCCAATATTTATCCCTTTGATTAAATTGGCCTCAAATTTATCTATTAAGCTACCATTTGTGGATATTAATTCTCTTATAATTTTTTCTTTTATAAATTCATTTGCACTTGCCACAAGATCTAACCTAATATCTTCAGTTATATAAAATCCCCCCAAATAGCAAGGTTCTTTAGAAACATCATATTCGAACAAAGAGGGAATGCCACTAAATACTAATTTATTTTTTTCCTTTAAGCTTTCAATTTTTCTTTCCAAAATTGATTGAATTTCATCAACTAAATCTCTAAACAAAAAATTATGAAGATAATTATTTAAACTATACATAGACCCTTTAAAGGTTAAATCTTTATTTGAAGATTCCCTTTCCATAAATAATAAAGATTCCTCTAACACTTCTGATACTATTTCTTCACTTCCTGATAAAAGAAACTGATGTGCACTTCCTTCTTCAGTAATAGACATACACTTTAATATACTTTTGTACTCAGGAAGATCTTTGTACGACAGTGCTTTTTCACTAAACAGAGTATCCATTTCTTTGCTAAGTACTGAAATGTATTCTTTTATTGGTTTTCCTAATCCTACGTGAGAAAATGCAACTTCTGGGAAATCAGATATTAACCTACAGAACATTTTTAATACATTTCTAGATTTAAGATAGAAACTATCTAAAAGAAAAACACATTTTCCCCTAACAAGTGAATCTTGCATAGATTCTTCTAGTTCTTCTGATAAATCTAGTACTATGGTTTCAAGATCAGATACTATTCCTTCCTCTAACATCTTAAGATCATTGAATATAAGAGTAATTAATCCGTATATTTCAGCAGTCAATAGTTTTTGTAGCTTGCCTTCTTCCTCGTCAAATAATCTTATATTTACTAAATCTCCAGAAACAGACAACGAACCCTTACTATTCATGTGAAAGAAAGTAGTTTTACCTATAGAACTATGAGATTTATTCTTAGCTAAAGGAGAAACGGTATCACATCCAGAAGACTTACGAGTTCTTCTATTTAATGATTTCTCTAAAAGTTCTTTTCTTAAATGCCTATCGCTCCTATCTGTGGGCTTGTGTTCTTTTTTCCAATTACCTACATCTACTTTATAGTAAGATCCTAAATGTGTTTTGGTAAAACATAAATCTATTTCTTCCTCATCTTCATCTTCCTGATGCGAATATTCTTCATCTTCTCTTTTAAATTGATCAGGCTTTGTTTCATCTTTTATTGCTTTAGGCAGGCCAACTTCGTCTTCCAGAAGATCTCTTCTAGCTGGTTTGGGAGAAGACTTAGCTTCTTCTTCACCAAAAGTAGTTTTTGTTTTATTTTTTGCCTTTATGGATGCTACATTACTAAAATGTTCTGCTTCTGCCGAAGCAATTTTTATAAAATCTCTAACACTAGAGGAGTGACCTAAATTTCCCTTTCTTTTATGTTTATTATGTTTTGTTATTATATCTGGTGCAGATTGAGGTTCATCTATAACAAATGAATTAAGATATTCAGAGCTTTTAGCGATTGAAAATCTATGCTCATCTTCACAAGTTAGATATGGTAAATCATCATCCAAAGATCTACCACTGGCCAATGGGATAGATCCAATTGGCAGTGAAAGGTTATTATAGCTGCCGCTTCGTCTTAATTTTGTGCTTAATTTTTCTGATGTAAATTTAGAACTAACAGCCATACGCACACTAGTTATATTAGTAGCAATATCAGTCTTTGTATTAGGTATATCTTTTACTTTTTTATTAGTAGGTTCCCTCACGTCTCTACCACCGCTAGCAGTAGAACTTAAGTGGGGAAAACCGTCCATGAGTAGATAGCCTTTTGCTGTTAGTATACAAAAATGAATGTAATTGTATACTTAAAGCAATATGTTTCACATTAGGGATGCGTGTAGTATCTATGCATAATCATACTATGTGTAATGGATAAAATATGCTCACTTAATCGTCGTGAAAATACTAATCAATAATGCATAATACCTATGTAAATACGATACCGCATTAGTACTAATGATGCTAATAAAGTGAATTTATTTTATTTATTAACTCACCAGCTGCATTTTCTGAAAAACAACGTCCCTCATCTATATACCCGTAAACACTGGAATCGTTCTTCCATCCACCCTGTTTTTTTATAAGATCAAATCTAATGCTCTCACTAGCAGCAGAGGTAGAAAATCCTCTTCTAAAGCTGTGACTACTAATTTTTGCGGGGTCAATACCACATTTAGCAGCAATGTCTTTAAGAAAGATATTGACAGAAGAAGGATGAAGAGGTCCATCTTGAAGCTGATTCCATCGATTAATAGAACGAAATACTGGGCCTGAGGATATCTGACTTACTGTTAACCATTCCTTAAGCGCACTAACTGGGCATATCGGTAATTTTCCCATAGGAATAGCTCTTATCATGCCACTACCAATCTGGTCAGTTTTAGAACGTAGCAGATGTACTGTTATTCCTTCATTAGACAATGAAATGTTTTCTGTTTTTATGCTAACTAATTCAGACCTACGAAAGGCACCGAAAAAAGCCATTTGAAGCATGGCCATGTCCCGTATAGTTCTAAGGTTTTTATCTTGAGATGATATATATTTTACAAAACTTATAACATTGTCCATAGTCAGTGGCTTTGCCTTATCAGGTGGACGACCATGTTTTCTTCTAATACCAATCATAATTTTCTTAACCATTGGGTCATTACTGGGATCAGGTAAATTTTGATAAGCGTGCCATTGTGAAATAGCTGTTAGGTGTAAACTAATAGTGGAGGTATTTAAGAGCTCAGCTTTATCCAACAAGTAACGTACTAACATATCTCGTGTGGCGGGTAGGCGTCCACCCCAGCGTTCAAATTGCACCACTGCAGAGCGATAGGTCTTTCTTGTGTTTTCAGCTGTGGAAGCGGAAATATACTCTCTAATTCGTCTAGCATGACCTATAATAGGTAATTTTTCTTCAGCAACAGTAGTGGGTGATTGTCTTTGCATCTTATCCATATAAACTTCTATCCCAAAATAGTTATATAATAATGGACCATAGTTAATTATATATAGATTTCAAGAAACATAAACTGTTATTTTCTCTTTATGAATAACCATACCTATACTAACTATAAATTTCATACTTTAGTTTAAGTTACTTACAACATAATACGTCAGTACATATAAAAAATATTTTTTTATATTACCAAGTTCATTTTGGTCAGTTATTATAAAATGGATAATATATGATTAATTTGTTAATACATCGTTTCTGCTCACTAATTGAACTAATATTAATCTCTAACTATATTAATCTCCTTTAATAAACTTCTTAGTTCTTTAGTTAAAAATACTTACTTTGATTCTTCTCATTGTATTAAAATAAAATCGTCAATATACAATTGTAGAGATTGATTTTAAACACAGGTTTTTTTATTATCTATTGCCATTTCTGAAATACCTAGTTTACTATTACCAATAAAATGCTATATTAAATTTGATTTATTTTTGATATTACTCACTTTAATCTATTTGATCTTTATCAAAGATGAAGCCATATTTATGGTGAAACATTTAACAACATAATAATATGCTTCAAGCATGTTTATTAAAAAAGCTCACGATCTATTTATAATTATGTAGAAACATATTTGTTAATATAGTAACTGTTGAAAAAAAACTCGTAAGTAATAAAAATAACTTTCTTCTACGTTCCTTTTAAGTCTCAAGCTTAAATTTTTTAAATTAAATATACTAAACACTAAAATAAATTAATTGTTTATAATTTATATTATATGTTATACCTTGGGGTTATGTTGAGTCATATTTAATGCCTTTGTGCTGTAGTGTAGAACGGATGGGCTGTCGTAGAAGTTAATATAAAAGATAAGATCGATAGTTCGCACTGCATTGAGCGAAAATACAATATTTGTAGTGACTAATACCACATTAATGTGCGCGCTTATGCTCAATTTTTAAAACAATTTTTTTATATATGCCCCATTCATGTTGAATATGCCAAACTGTCCAAACAACTTATTTCACATATGTGTAGTTGCGTAGGAATCAGGATGGCATGTTCTTATCTTGAGGGTTTATCTTAAAACTTAAGTAGTAGTGTAAGCGACAATATTAACAATAAAGCTTGGATGTAAATCTGGTGAGTACTGTGAATCCTAGTTCGCATGTCCATTTGTCTTGTCATTCGATGGAAGTTATACCATCTGACATTAGGGATACGCCTTACATATCTAAAAAATACGTTTCTGATTCATTGAATTTAAATGGCGCAGTTGAAGTTGACGGGAAATATGTTTCTTGCGGTCCTTTGTCTTCATTGTTTGTTATCAATAGTGTTGAATGCTATAGAAGTAACGCTAAACTGAGAGTTAGCAAACTGTTTTCAGATAAAGATTCAATAAAAATGGCAGTTCTTAGCAAACTTGAAGAAATTAATAAAAACATAGTAGTAAAAAACTCATGTGAAATGCACATTATAATTTGCAATAAGTTTGGCGATTTTTTGCATAGAACAGCATCTATTATGACTTGTGGAGAGCAGAGATTATTCACTGTACATAGTTGCAATCACATAATGTCTTTTAAGATTATGCGCAAAACTAAGGAAATAGAAGGAGTATTATCAAACAAGTGGGTAGTACACTTTTTTGATCCTAATAAAACTGTGTTTGTAGCACGCAGTGAAGTTTTAAGATGTGAAGAATTTTTAGATCAAAGTAAATTCTCCTTAAGAATGTTTATAGATAAAGATCTTTATAGAAAATATTTTAAAGTTAATCCAGAATTTGTAGAAGAAACTGAATGTGCAGTACTCGAGTACTCTGATAAAAGAGAAGCAAGTTTTGGTTTTTCAACTTTAGAAACCCTGTCTCAAGATGGCATTTCTGGATGCATGATATTTCATCTAATGAATAATAATATTGATTCATTGGATATTAGAGAAATAGTAAGATCTAAGTCTTTTTCTACGTTAAGTAGTGATGCTAGAAAAGAGATATTTTTTGCTAGAAGCTCTAGTGGTGTTTTTGCGCTTTATTTGGCAATGTCACAAAATAAATATAACTCTATAAAATCTTATAATGATTTTTTGGAGGGACTTTCTAGTGATGAGCAATTAAGTTTGTTGCCTATAATCATAAAGTCTGAATCACCTGAAGGAGTACCAGCTTTACTTATAGCTATGCAAGAAAATAGTATTCAAAGCATTAATGCTTTTGGTTCATTGATAGATAGGTTGATTAATCTAAGATTAAGAATGCGTATAGATGATTTTTGCAACATGTTATTTGATATTTTGCTGGCTGAGCGTAAAGATGGATCTTCTGCTATTCATGCGGCTTTACACAAAAATAATGCCGGAGCTATTCGTGCTTTTGGTAGTCTTTTGGATAGAATTTTTATACTTAAAGATGATGTTAATAGTAGAAGATTAGCTGATATAATTTTTAGTTTATTGAGTCATGAAGATAGAGGAAAAAAATCTGCTCTGTTTTTTGCTTTGGCAAATGGTCATTCTAATGCAGTGCGTGCTTTTTCTGGATTAATGGACAAATTATTTATTCTGAGAGGACATATACCTGATATAGATATAACTGATATGATAACTAAATTGTTGATGTCTTCTCATGATGGAGTTCTTGGTTTATTTTTTGCTTTGAAAAGAGGTCATGCTGATACAATTAGTGCTTTTTCTGAGTTGATGGAAAAATTATTTATTTTGAGAGGACATATACCTGATATAGATATAGCTAATATTGTTTGCAGACTGTTGATGCCTTCTTCTGATGGAGTTACTGGTCTATTTTTTGCTTTGCAAAAAGGTTATGCTGATGCAATACTTGCTTGGGGTGAGTTAATAGGTAAATTTTTTACATTGCTGAGTAGTTGTTTGCCTAAAGATAGTTTCGATTACATGATGTTAAATATATTAGAAGCTAGGGGTGTGGACGGTGATCTTGGCATATTTAAACCACTATTAAAGAATAATATTGATGTTATGGTTGCATATAGTTCATTGTTAGTATATGCATCTAAAGAAGTTAGAAGAAAAATTTTTTGTATTAAATCTGATAGTGGATTACCTCTAATTTGTGTACTCATGCTATTGGGTGAACCAGAAACTTTTATGGCATTTGGTTGTTTCTTGAAATCACTTTCTTATGATGAGCAAATTGAGCTACTTCCAGAGTTGTTAATTTCTAAAAATAATGCTGGTGATCCGGCTCTGTTTTTAGCCATGCAAGAAGGACGTGATAATTGTATTAGTGCATACATTACTCTGGTGGAGGCACAGTTAATGAAAATCAGAGAAAGAATGCCCCATGATGATTTTACTAATCTAGTTTTAGATCTTGCATTGGCTAAAAGAAGTGATGGAATTTCTGCTTTGCATATGGGAATGTATAAAAATAGAGCTAGTACTATAGGAGCTTATTCAGTATTATTGGAGAGAGTTTCATTACTATTAAAGGGTACTATATCAGATGATAAACTTGTAAGAGTGATTTTTGAATTGTTGAAAGCTAGAACTAGCGGAGGCATTGATGGATTATTTACGGCCTTAGAAAGAGGGAATACCTGTTCAGTAACTGCTTTTTATTTTCTGTTAGATAAATTTCTTAGTCTGAAAGGATGCGTAGAAGATATCCTATTGGCTGGTATGGTATTTGATTTACTAATGTGTAAAAGTGGTGGCGATAGTATTCCAGGCTTATTCGTGGCTATGAAAAATGGACATCATCAGGTTATAGATTCTTTTGTAAAATTATTAGAAAAATTGATATTGTTTAAGAATGATATATCCGCTGGGTATTTTAATAATATGTTGTTAGAGATTGTACTATCTAGCCGATCAGATGGTGTATCTGGATTGTTTATAGCACTGGAAAATAATTTTTCTGAGGTCAGTGAATAATAGCACATTAATATGTGCATATTATGCTAAATTGTTTAAAACAATTTTTTTATATGCCAATTCATGTTAAATATGCTAGTCCCTCCACTAAACCTCGTTCTCGGTCCATATGTGTGGCTACGTGGGGATGGGTGGTGCACGGTTCAGTAGTACATGCTATTCTTGGAGGTTTGGCTTAAGTAGTAATAGACTATAATGCTAACAATAAATCTGGGTGGGGGGTAATTTAGTGAGTACTGTGAATCCGGGTTCGCACGTCCATTTATCTTCGTATTCTATGGAAGTTATGCCATCTAACATAAGAGATGTACCTTACGTATCTAAAAAATATGTCTCTGATTCATCGAATTTTAATAGAGCGGTTGAAGTTGAGGGGAAAGATATTTCTTGCGGTCCTTTGTCTTTATTATTTGTTCTTAATAGTGTCGAGTGTTATAGAAATAACACTAAACTGAAAGTTAGCGAACTGTTTTCAGATAAAGATTCGATAAAAATAGCAGCTCTTGGTAAGCTTGAAGAAATTGATGAGAACATAGCGGTAAAAAACTCATGTGATAGGAATATTATAGCCTGCGATAAGTTTGGTGATTTTTTGCATAGAGTAGCATCTAACATGATTTCTGGAGAGCAGAGGTTTTTTATGTTACATAGTTGCAATCACGCAATGTCTTTTAAGGTTATGCGTAATACTAGGGAAATAGGAGGATCACCAATAGATAAGTGGGTAATACATTTTTTTGATCCTAATAAGACTAATATTGTGGCGCGAAGTGAAGTTTTGATACCTGAAGAGTTTTTAGATTTAAGTAAGTTTTCTTTAAGAATGTTTATGCCTAAATGGTCTTATAAAGATTATTTTGAATCTAAACCAAGATTAGCGGAAAGAGAATGTGCAATATATGAGTACTCTGACACAAGAGAAGCAGGTTTTGGTTTTTCAACTTTAGAAACACTGTCCCAAGATGGAATTTCTGGATGCATGATATATCATATTATGCTTAGTGATATTGATTCATTATGTATTAGAGAAATAGTAAGATCTAAATCTTTTTCTACATTAAGTGGTAATGCTAGAAGAGAGATATTTTTTGCTAGAAGCTCTGGTGGTGTTTTTGCGCTTTACATGGCAATGGAATTAAACAAATCTAATTCCATAAAATCTTATAATGATCTTTTGGGTGAACTTTCTAAGAGTGAGCAATTAGATTTGTTACCTGAAATCATGAAATCTGAATCAATTGAAAACATGACAGCTTTATATATAGCTATGCGAGAAAATAGTTTCCAAAGCATTGATGCTTTTGGTTCATTAGTAGATAGATTTATGAATATAAGATCTAGAATAGGTATAGGTACTTTTTGTCAAATGTTATTTGACATTTTGCTAGCTAAAAGTGTATTTTTTAATTCTTCGTCCGCTATTTCTGTGGCTTTATCCACAAATAGTATTCAAGCTATTTTGGCTTATGGTGGTATTTTGGATAGATTGTTTATACTTAAAGATGATATCAGTAGTAGAAAATTAGCTACTATGATTTTTGAATTATTGAATTATAAAAATAGAAAAAAAGATTCTGCTCTGTTTTATCCTCTTCTACTAGGTTTTTCTGGTGCAGTACTGTCTTTTGGGAACTTGATGGATAGGTTACTTCTTATGAAGGGACATATACCTGATGATGATATGGTCGAAATGATTTTTAATCTGTTGAGAGCTGAATCTGATAGTATTCCTGGTTTATTTTATGCTTTGAAAAATGGCCGTTCTGGTGCAGTGCGTGCTTTTTCTAAGTTGATGGATAGATTGCTTATTGCTAGAGGAAGTGTGTCTTATACAAGTATAGCTAATATGATTTATAAACTGTTGTCGTGTTCTGATGCTGATGGAGCTTCTGGTGTGTTTTTTGCTTTGCAAAGAGGTTTTGCCGATACAGTGCGTGCTTTTTCTGAATTGGTAGATAAATTACTTATCCTGAGAGGAGATTATGGTACAGATGTACATAATTTGGATGATATTATCTATAATCTGCTGAGGCCTTCTTGTAAAGGAGTTGGTGGTCTGTTTTTTGCTTTGCGAGAAGGGCATACTGATACAATATTTGCTTGGGGTGAGTTAGTAGGTAAATTTTTTATCTTACTAAATCGTTGTAATCATTTTGATTCTATGGCGTTAAACATATTATGGGCTAGGGATATGGACGGTGGTTTTGGCATATTTGAGCCATTATTAAAGAATAATGTTGATGTAATAGTTGCTTATAATTCGTTGCTATTACATGCATCTAAAAGAACTAGAAGGATGATTTTTTGCTTTAAAAATGGTGATGGATATCCTGCCCTTTATGCATTAATCTTTCATAATCATCCACAATCTTTGACAGCATATAATCATTTCTTGCAGGCACTTTCTTGTGATGAGCTAATTGATATGTTGCCGGAGTTATTAATTTCTAAAAATGATAGTGGAGACCCTGCTCTACTTGTAGCCATGCGGGAAGGATATGCTGATTGTATTAGTGCATATGGTGTTTTGATGGAAAAACAATTAATGAAAATCAGAGACAGAATGTCTCAGGATGATTTTGCTAATCTAGTTTTAGATATTGCATTGGCTAAAAGAAGCGATGGAATGTCTGCTTTATTTATGGGAATGCACCAAAATAGATTTGGTGCCATAGAAGCTTATTCAGGATTACTAGGCAAAGTTTCATTACTGTTAAAGGGTAGTATATCAGATGATAGATTTGTGGGAGTGATTTTTGAATTGTTGAAGGCTAGAACTAGCGAAGGCATTGATGGATTATTTATGTCTTTAAAAAAAGGCAATACTGATTCAGTACTTGCTTTTGGTTTGTTGTTGGATAATTTTCTTAGTATGAAAGTATATATAGAAGATATCACGTTGTTTGGTATGGCATTTGATTTATTAATGTGTAAGAGTGATGGTGGTATTCCTGGATTGTTTGAGGCTATGCAAAATGGACATCATGAAACTGTAGGTGCTTTTGTGAAATTATTGGAAAAGTTGATGTTGTTTAAGGATGATATATCTGCTGGGTATTTTAATAATACGTTGTTAGATCTTGTTAGATCTAGACGATCAGATGGTGTATCTGGATTATCTGTAGCGCTAGAAAATGATTTTCCTGAAGTAGTTAGATCTTATTTTACATTGCTTAGATTAATACCTAAAGATAAATTGGTTGATGTGTTGCTTGCCCTTAATGCCTCCGGTGTACCTGCTGTGTTATTGGCTGGTGAAGAGACTTTGGGTGCTTATTTAGGAATGATATCTGATTTATCTGCCGAAGGTATGTATGAGTTATATTCACAACTTAGTAGTGCAAGAAGGTCAGTTGAACATATATTGACAGGTGATAGAGATCTTGGTGATAAGTATAAACTTTTGTTAGAGAAGATTAAGGAACTTGCCGGAATCTCCGGGCAGGATCATTAAAGTACATTCAGGTAGTTAATGAAGTTTTTTTACTGTCTAATCAGGCGGTGTTAATTATCACTAAATAGAGTAAATGATAGATTTAAGCTTTATAATGTGCAGGTGTGGAGCTTCCATAAAGGTATAGTAAACAAGAAAAGTAGGACAAACAAAATGATGAGTCAGATAATAAATTTGCAGATATGGTATTTAACTTTGACTATTACCGATAGAAGTGTTTGTGAATTGTTTATGGCTTTGCAGTAAGATAACAGTCGTTTCGGTGGTTGCTTTTGGCTTGGTTGGATAAACTTATTAATATGTAAGAGTGGCTGTTATAATACAGCCATATTTGTTTATATATGTAAAATATGCACTATATTACTGTCGATAATTTTATAAAATTATTAGAAAAATAGTGATATTTGATATGTAACATATTATAGTTAATATTTCAGTAATATGTCTTTTAGACACTGTAACATCTAGATGATCAGATGTTGTATCTGGATTTCTATAGCACTGGAAGTGATTTTCCTGCCTGAAGTACTTGAATCTTGTATCCCATTACTTAAATTAATAATACCTGAAGCTGAATTAGCTAACGTGTTGATGGCTCCGAGTGGTTCTGTTATACCTTACTGCATTATCTGCTGGAAGAGGATTTGGAAGTTTATTGGCAATGATACCTGACTTATATGTCTGCAAAGACTATATATGCCGTACATTCACAACTTAGTAGTGCAAGAAGGCCAGTTGAGCATATATTGTCATGTGGTATTAGATATCTTGAAGGAAAGTACAAACAGTTGGTTGGAAATAATGTTGTCATGTAATATATAATATCTATTGCTATGTGTAGAGCGTTGATGTTGTACAATGAATGGAGGTTGTTTTGGGGATTGTAGAGATTGAGTATTTTTCTTTCTATATACTCATTGATTAATCTTTCATATCTACTTTCTCTATATCTACGTGCTACTACTACCTGTAGTAGTGCTGGTGCCCCATGATATGGTAGTACCGATGATAAATTATTTATAATACGTAACGTAAGGAGTGCAAGCTGTGGAGTTTGTTGGCACTCATACTCATATATCTGTACATTCGATGGAAGTTGTACCTTATAGCCAGAAGAGTGTGCCTTATTTTTCTAAAAAACATGCTTCGTCTTCATTGAGGGATTTGAGCAACAAGGTTGAGGTTAACGAAAGAATTATTTCTTGCTCGGATTTATCTCTACTATATACTCTTAATGGCGTTGATTGCTATAGAAGTGACAGAAAACTGAGAGTAAGCGCACTCTTTTCAGATAAAGACTCAGTAAGAAGGGCAGCTCTTCATAATTTTAGAGAAATAATTGGAACCAAAGTAGAAGAAAACTCATGTGGTAAGCATGTCATAGCTTGTGATAAGTTCGGAGATTTTTTGCATAAAATAGCATCTACCATGATTTTAGGGGAGCAGAGGTTTTTCATTTTACGTAGTGGCAGTCATGTAATGTCTTTTAGAGTCGCGTGTAAAGTTAAGAGAATAGAAGGAGAATTTGTAAATAGGTGGGTGGTGTATTTTTTTGATCCTAGGGTTACCAATGTTGTATCGCGTAGCGAAGTCTTAAATCGTGGTGAATTTCTAGACCAAGACAGATTTTCTTTAAGAATGTTCATGATTAAAGGTCACTATGCGGGATATTTTAGGGGTGTTGAATCAGGATCAACAGAGTGTGAATGTGCAGTATACGAGTATTCTGATGAAGAGGAGTCGAGTTCTGGTTTTTTAACTTTGGAAACCCTATCCCAAGATGGAATTTCTGGGAACATGATATACCATATGATGTTTGGTGGGGTTGGTCCATTGGATATTGTAGGATTAGCAGAGTCCAGTTCTTTTTCAGCGTTAAGTGTTGATGTTAGAAGAGAGATATTTCTTGCTAAAAGCTCCTTGGGTATTTCCGCTCTTCATATGGCTATGGAGCAAAATAAAGCTGGTTCCATAGTGTCTTATAATAATTTTTTGGAAAAACTTTCTTGTGATGAGAAAGTGAATTTGTTGCCTGATATTATAAAAGCAGAATCATCTGAAGGTGTACCAGCTTTGTTTATGGCTATGCAAGGTGGACATGTTGAATGTATGGATGGCTTTGGTTTGTTGTTGGATAGATTAATTAGTGTAAGACATAAAGTAGAAAATTTTTCTGAGGTGATTTTTGATATTTTGTTGGCCAAACCTAGGGATAATTTCTCTGCTCTCTCTATGTCTTTATTAAAAAATAGGGTTGGTTCTGTTTCAGCTTTTGGTAATCTTTTGGATAAAACTTTCATACTTAAAGAGGATGTGGTTGATAGTATAGGATTGTCTGATATTATTTTTAGGTTATTAGATCATAGAGATGGCGAAGGATGTTCTGCTCTATTTTACGCTCTTAAAAAAAATTATGCTAATGCAGTAAGTGCTTTTGGAGAATTAATAGATAAATTACTTGTCATGAAAGGATATGTGCCTGATTGTGATATGGCAAGAATGATCTTTAGGCTGTTAGAGTCTAAGTCTGATGCAGGGAATACTGGCCTGTTTGTTGCTTTACAAGAAGGTAGTGATGGTGCAGTAACTGCTTTTTCTAATTTGGTAGATAGATTGCTTGTTATGAAAGGTGATGTACCTGATAGTGATATGGTAAGGATGATTTTTAGATTGTTGGAGTCTAAATCTAGTTCAGGAGATGCTGGACTATCTGCTGCATTACAAAAAAATAGTGTTGTAGTGCGTGGTTTTGGAAAATTGATAGATAGATTACTTGTTATGAAAGGTAATGTGCCTGATGGTGATATGGCAAGAATGATTTTCAGATTGTTGGAGTCTAAATCTAATTCAGGAGATACTGGTCTGTATGTTGCTTTACAAAGAGATAATGTTGTTGCAGTAAGTTCTTTTGGAGAATTGATAGACAGACTACTTGCTATGAGAGGTCATGTATCAGGTAGTGATATGGCAGAAATGATTTTTAGATTGTTAGAGTCTAAATCCAATTCAGGAGATACTGGATTATATGTGGCTTTACTAAAAAGTGATGATGGTGTTTCAATACGTCTTTTTGCAGAATTAATAGATAAATTACTTCTTATGAAAGGTCATATTCCTGATGTTGATATGGTAAGAATGATCTTTAGGCTGTTGGAATCTAAATCTTATGAAGGAGATACTGGTCTATTTTCTGCCTTGAAAAATTGTCGTACCGTTGCAGTGTTTTTCTTTTCTGAATTGTTGAGTAGATTGCTTGTTATGAGAGGTCGTGTGCCTGATATTGATCTGGCGAGTGTGGTTTTTAGATTGTTAGAGTCCAGATCCAATTCAGGAGATGCTGGTCTGTATTATGTTCTCGAAAGAGGTGATGCTGATTTAGTAAATATTTTTGGGGCATTGGTCAATGATGGATTGCTTGTTATGAGGGGGAGTGTGCCCTATGTTAGTATGGCGAATATGATTTTTAAATTGTTGGAGTCTAAATCTAGTACTGGAGTTCCCGGCCTGTTTGTTGCTTTGCAAAATGGTCATACTGGGGCAGTGCTTGCTTTCTCTAACTTGCTTGATATGTTGCTTGATATGAAAGATCATGTACCTGGTAGTGATATGGTTAGTATGCTTTTTAGGCTGTTGGAGTCTAGGTCTGATGCAGGAGTTACTGGTTTGCTTATTGTTTTGCAGGGTAAGAACGATAGTACAGTAAATGCTTTTGGTGATTTAGTAGGTAAATTTGTACTTTTAAAGGGTAGTATTCCTGATGCCATGTTTAGCTCTATGCTGCTGAGCATATTGATGCCTAGGAGTAGAGCTGGATTGCCTCTCATTTATGAACTCATGTCTCATAACAACTCAGAACTTTTGAAATCATATAATTGTTTTTTAGGAGGATTTTTTTATCGTTGCAGGCCATCTCGTCTGCCGTCAATAACAAGCATCTTAACTGATCTAATGTCGGAGCTGTTGATTTCCAAGAATTATAGTAATGGGGATTCTGCTCTGTTTGCAGCCATGCGAGAAGGATGTAGTGATTCTATTGTTGCATATGTTGCATTAGTAAGAAAACAGTTAACAGAAATGAAATTTAGAGTATCATCTGATGATTTCATTAATCTAGTTTTGAATATTGTATCTGCTAAAGGAAGTGATGGGGAATCTGCTTTGTTTGTGGGAATGCGTAACAATAGAGCTAGTGCTATAGAAGCTTATTCAGAGTTATTAGACGAGGTTTTACTGCTATTAAGGGGTATTGTATCAAATGATAGAATTTCAAAAATAATTTTTGAATTGTTGAAAGCTAGAACAGGCGAAGGAATTGATGGATTATTTGTGGCTTTGCAAGAAGGAAATAGTAATGCTGTACTTTCTTTTTGCTCGCTGTTATATAGACTTCTTAGTATAAGAGGATGCATAGAAAATACCACATTGGTTGGTATGGTATTTGATTTACTGATGTGTAAAAGTGGTAGCGATAGTATTCCAGGCTTATTTATTGCTATGCAAAATGGTCATCATGGAACCGTAGATGCTTTTGTAAAATTATTAGAAAAAATGATGATGTTTAGGGATGATGTGGCCGCCGGACATTTTGATAGTATGCTCTCGTGCATTATAAGATCTAGGCGTTCGGATGGTATGCCCGGATTATTTGCAGCACTAGAAAATGGTTTCCCTGAGGTAGTTAAATCTTATAGCTTACTACTTAAATTAATGTCTAGAAATGAGTTGGTTGATGTGCTATTGGCTTCTGATAGTTCTGGAAGACCTGCTGCATTGTTTGCTGAGGGAGAAACGTTGGAAGTTTATTTATCAGTAGTGTCTGACTTGCTACCTACCAGGGATATATATGTTTTACATTCACAACTTAGTAGTGCAAAAAGGAAAATTGAACACATATTGGCGGTTGATGAAGGCCTTGGCATAAGGTATAAGCTTTTATTGGAAAGAGTTAAAGAACTTGCTAGAAGTTCCAGGAGGAATCTATAGTAATAGTGTTTTATTAGGTAGTGCAATTTTGTCAGTTAATGAGCTGTTTTTTTACTATCAGTTTGCTGCGTGTGTGCCCATGTATTTGATTAACTTTATTATTATGGCCATATTAATAATCCAGGAGAGTTAGTGATACCCGTACTGTATTTATATCATTAATGAAAGGTATAATATTGATTAAGTTAATAAAAAAAGTGTTTAGTATGTTGGAACATTATGGGTGATTGCAAGTTCTTGCTAGTGTGCTAGTCTCTCGTAACAACCAACAGGAATATTGCGGAGTGTTTATTTTTTGAGATTGCTTTGTTGTGTTGAGCAAATTGATATATTGGCCGGGGCATTTTAAATTAACGTACTGAGATACTTGATACTTATTACGAATATATGCTATTACCTACACCTGCATGTGATGTCTCTTATTTCTATAAATGATGGAGTAGGGTGCTCTGTTGCATGAATTTCATACATTATAACTGTTCTAATTGGTTTTTCTTTTGCTGCTGAGAGCATGTTGGCGGAAAAATTTGCTCCTAGTAGGCTTGGGTTATAATACCTGGAGTTACTATGCTTTCATTTCACAGCTTATTGGCAGTTGGAGCTTTGAGATTAAGAGGATCTCCATCTGGTTATACTTCTTGTATTTTCTTAGCTATTACAGCTTGCTAGTGGATAGTAGGCTCTGTATTATCTGTGCAGATAAAAAAACTTCATTGTAATTAAAGTCGAGATTGTTTTTATTCGATGTTATTTTCTATAATGGCTCTAACATTGATATTGTTTGATAGCGAGGTAAAGTATTTCACAACTCCATATCCTCTAATAGTTCCCACATTCTCATAATTGGCTGCTGAAACATTCTTATACATAGGTACTCTTCACGATCTGTGGGTGTGGTATATTGGTAAAGAAGTGCTTTGATTTGAAAAGCTTTTCTTTTGTAATACTGAGATTCTTTATTGTGTCTGTAGTAGCTATATGGACATAATCTAGCAACAACAACTATACATCACTAATGCTTACACACAGTCATGCAGCAAATATTATATTATTATTCGAATAAACAAAAGATATTTACTAAAGCAATCTTGTAAGTTCCATGCTGGTTATTTTTTGAAACAAGTATCATGGTGATTGTTGGGGTGGGTACCTTATAACTTATTGACAATTTACATACAACGACATGTGATATATATATATTTATACATAATTCAATTACTTCTATGTTTTATTCTATTGGATAAACTAAAATTACTGATATAATTACAGCTTATATGATAGAAGTTACAACCACGTTGCTGTTCTTAATTTGTAACATATTTACTGTACTGAGAACGACAATTAACATCCAATGAGCAGAACAGAGTGGTTTTAACTACATAGATGCCCATTATAGTTAATGTGTTAGCATTTTCTGATAGTTACGTAGTAATTGCTGCATTGTTTGCTGTTAGAGGAGATTTAGATAGTTATTTGAATCTTGATGGAAAATTTAGTTGAAGAAGGATATAGTAATTTCTATAAACTACGTGCAGAACATTGTAATGATCTAAGATGTATAGCATAGCGGACGACGTGATTTGTTATCCGCTTATGTAGTGTGTAAACTGCTACTATAACTCTACGATGTTGCATATGCATCGATGCATATGGTTTATGCTTTGTTATACGGCTTGGGAATTGTTTTAGAAGAGGATTTTTATACAAACATATTATGTTGAATATGGTGGTGTGTTTACTCGTTTTATAGGTGGATATGTCTAATAGTATACACACGTAGTGGTGGCGCTAATACTAAAAAAGTAAAGCGAAAATTTGATCACCATGCCCATGCCCATGCCCATGCCCATGTTAATGTGTCTCCGCATTCGATAGAAATAACACTATCTATCGGAAAGAATTTGCCTCTTATATAATCTAAGTGGATTTAAATTGCAAAGTTGAAATTGATGAGGAAATTATTTGTTGTTCCCATTTGTCTTCATTGTTTATTTTGAATGGTATTGATTGTTACAAACAATAACATAAAAATTAAGATTACTTAGTTGTTCTCAGATGAAGAATAAATAATAACGGTGTTATCTCATGATTGTTGGTTGATTTACAAGAGTAACATCATGGAGATGCGCATGCTTTTTGATTGAATTTAATGAGAGTTTTAATAGTATGCATTTTGTATTCTGTAGTTGCTGTAGTATATAAAATGTAATATGTTATGTCTGGTCTGTCTGTAGCACTAAAAAATAGTTCTCCTGAATTAGTTGGAGCTTATTTATTAGCTCGCCTAAAAAATGTACCAGAAGCTTCTAATGTCTATTATGGCATATACGCTGTATTATCTACTGGTAGATGTGTTTTTAGGTAGAGCTATTCATAAATAATTTATAACTTATTTATAAACCAGAATTGTGCATAATTTATTTATATTAGAAACTTGATAGTATAAGAAGCTCAAATCATATACACCTTTAAGCAATATAGATCTCTTTATGTAGGATACGAATATTTATTAAAATGGCTCGAACAGTTAGTCGGAAATAGTATTTACAATTTGCAACTTAGATTCATATAATTCAAATTGATATGTCAATTATGAATAGGAAGGTTTGTAAAAAATTTCAACGTAGATCTATAATAATGTCACATATGATGTTTGTTGCTAGTAGTAGCATATTGCTATTGCTGCTGTGAAGTGGGTGGTGGAGGTTTTTGGGGGGTAATTTTAGTGTTTCTTAGGCGCTATTACCCTAAATTAATCTTAGGTGCTCTATGTTTCTGTCTTCTCCATAGCTTCATAGCTTCATAGCTTCATAGCTTCATAGCTCCATAGCTCCATGGTGCTAGTACCTATAGTAGTAGTACTAATACCAGTGGTATGGTGATACCGATAATAAAATTTATAATTCGTGGTATAAGGAGCGCGTGCATTATGGAGTCTGTTGGCGATCATGTTCATATATCTGCAAATTTGATGGAAATAGTTCCTTCTACCCAAAAGGATGTGCCTTATTTTTCTAAGAAGCATGTTTCTTCATTGAGAGATTTGAGTAACAAGGTTGAGGTTAATGGAAGACCTATTTCTTGCTGGGATTTGTCTTTATTGTATGCTATTAATGCTGTTGATAGTTACAGAAGTGAAAGAAAACTGAGGGTTAGCGAATTGTTTTCTGATGAGGAATCAGTAAGAAGGCTAGCTCTTGAAGATTTTGGAGAGATGGTTGAAACTAAAATAGAAGAAGAATCGTGTGGTAAGCATATCATTGCTTGTGCTAGGTTTGGAAATTTTTTACATCGAATAGCGTCTGACATGATTTTAGGGGATCAAAGATTTTTTATTTTATGTAGTAGCTGTCATGTAATGTCTTTTAGAGTTGTGTGTAAATCTAAGAAAATAGAAGAAGGGTCAGTAGTAACCAGGTGGGTGGTGCATTTTTTTGATCCTAAGGTTACTAATGTTGTATCTCGTAGTGAAGTCTCAAATCTTGATGAACTTCTAGATTCAGGCAGGTTTTCTTTAGAGAAGTTCATGATTGGTCGTCACTATAAAGGTTATTTTAGGGATGCTGAGTCAGGATCAACAGAGGATGAATGTGTAGTATACGAGTATTCTGATGAAGAGGAGTCGAGCTCTAGTTTTACAACTTTGGAAACCCTATCCCAAGATGGGATTTCTGGGTGCATGATATACCATATGATGTTTGGTGGAGCTGGTCCAGAAGATATTGTAAGATTAGCAGACTCCAGTTCTTTTTCAACGTTAAGTGTTGATGTTAGAAGAGAGATATTTCTTGCTAAAGGCTCCTTGGGTATCTCCGCGCTCCATATGGCTATGGAAAAAAATAAACCTGGTTCTGTGGTGTCTTATAATAATTTTTTGGGAAGACTTTCTTGTGATGAGAAAGTGAATTTGTTACCTGATATTATAAAAGCCGAATCATCTGAAGGTGTACCAGCTTTGTTTATGGCTATGCAAGGTGGATATGTTGAATGTATGGCTGGTTTTGGTTTATTGTTAGATAGGTTAATTGCTGTAAGAAGTAGAATAGAAAACTTTCCTGAAGTGATATTTAATATTTTGTTGGCCAAACGTGTGGGTGGTTTGTCTGCTCTCTCCATATCATTATTAAAAAACAAGGTTGCTGCTGTTTCGGCTTTTGGTGGTTTTTTGGATAAAATTTTTATACTTAAAGAGGATGTGACTGATAGTGCAGGATTATTTGAGATTATTTTTAGGCTATTAGATCATAGAGATGGCGAGGGGTGTTCTGCTTTGTTTCATGTTCTTCAAAAAGGTTATGCTGCTGAGGTACGTGCTTTTGGGGAATTAGTAGATAGGTTGCTTGTTGTGAAAGCTCATGTGTCTGCAGATTATATGACAAGTATGCTTTTTAGATTATTGGAATCTAAATCTGATTCAGATAATACCGCTCTGTGTGTTGCTCTACGAGAAAATCATGCTGATGCGGTGGTTGCTTTCTCTGGTTTGATGGACAGATTACTTGTTATGAAAGGTCATGTGCCTGATAATGATATTTTAGGAATGATTTTTAGACTATTGGAATCTAGATCTGATATAGGGAATACTGGTCTGTTTTGTGCTCTTGAAAGAGGTGCTGCTAATGCTGTGGGTCATTTTGGAACGTTGCTAGATAAACTACTTGTTATGAAAGGCAGTGTTCCCGCTAGCGATATCGTAGAAATGATTTTTAAGTTGTTGGAGTCTAGATCTGATGCAGGAAATACTGGTTTATTTGTTGCTTTGCAAAAAGATAATTTTCTTGCGGTAAGTGCTTTTATGGCATTGGTAGATAGATTGCTTCTCATGAAAGGTTGTGTGTCTGATGATTATTTGGCAAGGATGATTTTTAAGTTGTTGGAGTCTAGGTCTGATTTAGGAGATACTGGATTGTATGTTGCTTTAAAGGAAGATAGTGTTCGTGCATTAAGTATTTTTAGGGAATTGTTAGATAAATTGCTTGTTATGAAAGGTTGTGTGCCTGATAGTGATATGGCAAGAATGATTTTTATGTTGTTGGGGTCTAAATCTAGTTCGGGTGATACTGGATTATCTGTTGCTTTACGAAGAAGTGATGATGGTATTTCGGTAGGTATTTTTGGAGAACTTATAGATAGATTACTTGTTATGAAAGGTCATATTCCTGACAATGAAATGGCAGGTATGATCTTTAGGTTGTTGGAAGCTAAATCTGATGCAGGGGATACTGGTCTGTTTTGTGCTTTGAAAAGAGGCAATGCTATTGCATTAGTTGCTTTTTATGAATTGTTGAGTAAATCGCTTCTTATGAGGGGACATGTATCTGATAGTGATATGTCAGAAATGATTTTTAGATTGTTGGAAGCTAAATCTGATGAGCATGGTGCTGGGCTATATTATTCTCTTGAAGCGGGTAATGCCGATGCAGTAGGTGCTTTCGGAGTATTGATGGATTGCTTGCTTGCTATGAGTGGTTCTGTGCCTTATGGTAGTATGGCAAATATGGTTTTTAGACTGTTGGAAGCTAAATCTAGCGCGGGAGTTCCAGGACTGTTTGTTGCTTTGCAGAATAGACATATTGATGCAGTGCGTACTTTTTCTGAATTAGTGGGAGTGTTACTTAGCATGAAAGAGCATGTATCTGGTAGTGATTTGGCAGATATGCTTTTTACACTTTTGGAGTCCAGGTCTGATGTAGGAGTTCCAGGTTTATTTATTGCTTTGCAAAGTAATTCTGGCGGTACCCAAATGGTTTTTGGCAATTTGATAAATAAATTTATGCTTCTAAGGGGTAGTATTCCCGATGTTACGTTATGCTCTATGCTGCTAGACATATTGATGGCTAAGAGTAGAGAAGGAGTTCCTATCATTTATGATCTTATGTCTCATAACAATTCAGAACTTTTGGGATCATATGGTTATTTTTTGAGAGCTTTTTTTAGTGCTTCTGAGCTACCACCGGATATGGTGGCTAATTTGTTATTGGATTTGTTGGTTTCCAAAAATGATAGTAATGGATGTCCTGCTTTATTTGTAGCCATGCAGGAAGGGCACGATGATTCCATTGTTGCATATGTTTCATTGGTGAGAAGACAGTTGATAAAAATTAGAGGCGGAGTGTCCTCTGATAACTTGGTTAGCATAGTTCTAAATATTGCGTCTGCTAAAGGAAGTGATGGGGTGTCTGCTTTGTTTGCTGGAATGCGTAATAGTAGAGTTAATGCCATGGAAGCTTATTCAGCACTGTTAGACGAAGTTTTATCGTTGTTAAAGGATACTATACCAGATGATAGACTTGTGAGAATTATTTTTGAATTGTTGAAAGCTAGAACTGCCGAAGGCATTGATGGGTTATTTCTGGCTTTACAAGAAGGGAGTAGCAACGTTATATCTTCTTTTTGTTCGTTGTTGGATAAACTTCTTATTATGAAAGGAAGTGTGGAAGATATCACTTTGTTTGGTATGGTATTTGATTTGTTAATGTGTAAAAGTGGTGATAATAATGTTCCTGGTTTGTTTGTGGCTATGCAGAATGGACATCATGGAGCTGTAGATGCTTTCCTAGAATTATTAAGAAGGTTAATGGTATTTAAGGACGATCTATCCACTGAATATTTCGATAGTATGGTCTTAGATATTGTAAGATCTAGGAGATCAGATGGTGTGTCTGGATTATCTGCAGCGCTAGAAAGTGATTTTCCTGAAGTGGTTAGGTCTTATGTTTCATTGCTCAAATTAATACCTAAAAATAAATTAGTTGATGTGTTACCTGCCATTAATAGTTCTGGCATACCTGCTGTATTATTGGCTGGTGAAGAGACTTTTGTCGTTTATTTGGAAATGATATCTGACTTATTGTCTGCCAGGGATATATATGCCTTACATTCACGACTTAGTAGTGTAAGAAGATCGGTTGAACATATATTGACAGTTGATAGAGATCTTGATGGTAAGTATAGGCTTTTGCTGGATAAGACTAAAGAACTTGCCATAAGTTCCAGGCAGGACCATTAAGGCACATATTGTCTCAGCAGATGGTGTTAGTTATTACTAAATAATATGAAAAAGTGTACATAAAAGATATTTATCCGGTTGGTTCTGGTATTCAGTTTACTAATTAGTATCTAGATAATCTTATAGTGTGTCTGTATTGTTTATAATTTATATCACTGGAAAATGATTTACCTGAAGTAGTCAAATCTTATGTTAGTTGATGTACTAGGTCCACTAGTAGTTTTGGAGTGCCTTTTGTTGCATTGTTTGCTGGTAAAGATGCTTTGGAATCTTATCTAGCGATGGTATTTGACTTATATAAGAAAAACTACATACATTTACAATTTAGTAGTGTAAGAAGGTCGGTTTAGTGTATTTAACGTGTATTAGCATCTGACAGCAGTCTCGATCGTGCGTATAAACTTTTATTGAAGAAGATTAAAGGACTTGCTAGAAGCTCAAGGCGGAACCATTAGGGATTGTAATGAAATTGAAGGAGGGATTATTAGTTGTTAAGGTGGGTTGGATTCCATCATTTATAGACAACAGATCATAGATTTTGGGGTTTACATTGAAGGCCATCATAGTTTTGATAAGCCCCATCTGTGTTTGCTAGCTCTTAAATTTAACGTTTTGTACTATTAGATATTATTAATAAAAGGTATGTATACAATGTACCATATTGACTGCTATAAATAACGTGTAAAAGCGTTGGTGGTGACGTTGCGAGCTTGTTTGTGGTCATGGAAAAATTAACATTTTAGGTTTGTAGATTGTTTAGGACAATTACTACTAAAAAAAGTCAAGTAGCCAATCATTATAGTCTATTGCTCGATTTAATGCTGGAGATGAATTGCTTGATCATTAAGTGGCTTCTGATATTGAGTGTTTGAGTGTGGTTATTTCACAGCGGTATCTATTTTACCCGCTGTGGCTATTATGATTTACATTCGAAACTTGATAGCGTGAGAAGTTGAGTTGTATATGTTCAATTAAATTGGCAGAAAAAATATGAATTTTTATTAGAAAGGGTTTTCCATGAGGTCCAGTCAGTACCTCTTAAAGGATATCAGGTAATTAACCTGCAAAATTATTTTATATAATCTGTATGCAATAATACTCACCCTATATACACGGTATAAAATGCACTAACTAGACAAAATGTCGCTTCCTTCGGATGATCGTTTTTGCAAATGAGGAAGTAAATTACCCGCATAGTCTCCCGCGATGGGATGCTACAATGGATTCCCGTGTTTTGAATGTGTGCTAATTATACTAACAACATAATAGGTGAATAACGTGGAATACAGTTACAGTGCGCGTGTACATATATCTCCATATTCCATGGAAGTGGTACCATCTGATCAAAAAAATTCTCCTTATATATCTAAGAAAGATGTTGGTGGTTTACTGCATTTAAATAACAAGTTTGAGTTTGACGGAAAATCCATTCGATGTTCTGAGTTCTCATCGCTATTTGTTCTTAATGGTATTAATTGTTATAGAAGTGGCAAGAAGCTTAAAATTAGTTAATTATTTTCGGATGAAGAGTCAGTAAAAAGAGCTGTTGCCAACAGTCTTAAAGAAATCAATGAGAAAATAGTAGAAAAAAACTCGTGTGATAGGCACATTATAGTTTGTGATAGATTTGGCGATTTTTTGCATAAAATAGCATCTACCACGGCTTCTGGAGAAAGTAGGTTTTTCATTTTACATAGTTGCAATCATGTAATGTCTCTTAATGTTTCCCATAAAACTAAGGAAATAGAAGGTAAATTAATAGATAAGTGGGTGGTGCGTTTTTTTGATCCTAATAATACTAATGTTGTAGTACGTAGTGAAGTTTTAAGTTTTGAGGATTTTTCAGATTTAAGTAGATTTTCTTTAAGAATGTTTATGACTCAATCTAACTATAATCTTTACTTTGATAGTAGTGGAGGTGATTCAGTACCGCATCCAAAAGAGAATGAATGCGCAGTGTATGAATATTCTGATGTACGGAATGCTAGTCCTAATTTTTCAACTTTAGAAACCTTGTCCCAGGACAGAATTTCTGGATGCATGATGTATCATGTCATGTCTAATAGCGCCGACCTATTAGATATTAGAGGAATAGCAAGATCTAGGTCTTTTTCCACACTAAGTGCTGATGTTAGGCAAGAGATATTTTTTGCCAGAAGCTCTGGTGGTGTTCCTGCACTTTACTTATCAATGGAGGAAAATAACTATAAATCTATAATGTCTTATAATAATCTTTTGGAAGAACTTTCTTATGACTAGCAAGTGAGTCTGTTACCTGAAATTATGAGAGCTAAGGAGCCTGGAGGAATAACGGCTTTATTTATGGCTATGAAAGAAGGAAGTTGTGATTCTATTAGGGAATATAGCAATTTGTTGGAAGAGCAATTGATAAAAATTAGAGACAGAATGTCTCCTGATAGTTTTGCCGATCTAGTTTTAGATGTTGCATTGGCTAGAACTAGTGACGGAAGATTCGGTTTGGCTACGGCCATGATCAAAGGTATGGCACATGTTGTGGACGCTTACTCATTATTACTAGACAAAGTGTTATCACTACTGGGTGGTTTTATACCAGATACTGAACTTGCAAAGTTGATTTTTAAATTATTGAGTACCAAAGATAGCAAAGGAAATCCTGCTCTACTTTGCGCTATTTCAAAAGATTGTTCTAGTGCAGTAAGTGCTTTTGGAAGATTGTTAGATAAGTTGCTTGTTATGAAAGGACGTATACCTGATATTGATATGTTTGATATGATTCATAAGTTATTGCTGTCTAAATCTAGGGACGGTGTCCCTGCTTTATTTTTTGCTTTGAGTAGGGGTTGTTTTTCTGCAGTACTTTCCTTTTCTGAATTGATGGATAGATTACTTCTTATGAGAGGAAGTGTCCCTGATTTTAGAGTAGCTAGTGTGATTGTTGAATTGTTAAATTGTGAAACTGCTGCTGGACTTTATGGTTTATTTTTTGCTTTTCAAGCGGGCTATACTCGCACAGTAATTAGTTTTGGTAGCTTGATAGAGAAATTTTCATTGTTAAAAAATAGTATTCCTAAATATACATTCGATTCTATGATGTCAGATATATTAACGGCTAGGAGAAAAGATAATGGTACACCTGGCATACTTATGTTATTATTCTCAAATTATGTATCTACTATAGCCGCATATAATTCATTGCTAATGGGTGTATCTGGAAAAGTTAGAAGAGAAATATTTTGTATTAAAGATAGAGGATCACCCATCATTCATCAAATTATTCTTCATAATGAACCACAATCTTTGATATCACTTGGCTATTTTTTGGATGCGCTTTCTTATGAGGAGCAAACTGATCTACTGCCAGAAATATTAATTTCTAAAAATAATGCGGGTAATTCCGCCCTATTTATAGCCATGCAGGAAGGATATGTCGATTGTATTTATGAATATGGCGCCTTGATAGAAAAGCAATTAATGACAATTAAAAAAAGAATGTATTCTGATGATTTTTCTAATCTAGTTTTGGATATTGTATCTGCTAAAAGAGATGATGGGTTATCTGCTCTGGCTTCAACAATGATTAATAACAAAGTTAATAATATAGAGCCTTACGCATGTTTATTAGAAAAAGTGCTATCACTACTGAGTAGTACTATATCGGATGTTGAGCTTGCAAGGTTAATTTTTAAGTTATTGAGTGGTAGAGATAGAAGAGGAAATTCTGCTCTGTTTTATGCTCTTGCAAAAGGTTATTCTGATGCAGTATGTGCTTTTGGAATATTGATGGATAAGTTTCTTCTCATGAAGGGACGTATACCTGATACTGATATGGTTGGTATGATTTTTGATTTGTTGTGAGCTGAATCTGATGATGCGGTTTCTGGTTTATTTTGTGCTTTGTCAAAAGGTCATTCTGGTACAGTGCGTGCTTTTTCTAAGCTGGTGGATAAATTGTTTGTTATGAGGGGATGTATACCTGACATAGACATAGCTAATATGATTTGTAAGCTGTTGATGTATCGCAGCGATGTAGGTTCTGGTTTATTTTTTGCTATACAAGATGGTCATGCTGATACGGTGTGTGCTTTTTCTGAGTTTATGGATAAATTATTTCTTATGAAAGAAAGTATAGGTGATCTGCATATGGCTGGTATAGTTCGTAGAGTGCTGATGTGCTCTTTTTGTTCTTATAATGAAGATATATCTCCTGCTTTATTTTATGCTTTGCAAGATGGTCATTCTGATGTAGTGCTTGCTCTTAGAGAGTTAATAGGTAAATTTTCTAAGTTACTAAGTGATTGTCTATCTGAAGATAGTTTTAGTTCTATGATGTTAAACATATTGATGGCTGCGGACAGATTTGGTGTATCTGGCGTATTTAAGGCATTATTAAAAAATAATATTGATGTTATAGGTGCGTATAATTCATTGTTAGTGTATGCACCTAAAGAAGTTAGAAGAAGAATTTTTTGTATTAAAGATGATGGCGGATCACCTGTCATTTATGTATTAATGGCGCTTGATGAACCAGATTCTTTTAAGGCATATGGCAAGTTTCTTGCAATCACTTTCTTATGATGAGCAAATTGAGTTACTTCCGGAGTTGTTAATTTCTAAAAATGATGGAGGTGACCCTGCTTTATTTGTAGCTATGCAGGAAGGACGTGATAATTGTATTGAGGCATATGTTACTTTTGTTGAAGAACAATTAATGAAAATTAGAGATAGAATGTCTCATGATGATTTTTCTAATCTAGTTTTAGGTATTGCATTGGCTAAAAGAAGTGATGGGGTATCTGCTTTACATATTGGAATGTACAAGAATAGATCCGCTACTATAAGAGCTTATTCAGGATTATTGGACAAAGTTTTACCGCTATTAAAGGGTAATATTCCGGATGATAAACTTGCAAGAGCGATTTTTGAGTTATTGAAAGCTAGGACTAGAGAAGATACTGATGGATTATTTACGTCCCTAAAAAGAGATAATGTTCATTCGGTAGCTGCTTTTTATTCATTGTTAGATAAACTTGTTAGTATGAAAGGATGCATAGAGGATAGCATATTGGCTGGTATGGTATTTGATTTACTGATGTGTAAGAGTGGTGATGATAGCACTCCAGGCCTGTTTGTGGCTATGCAAAATGGACATCATGGAGCTGTAGAAGCTTTTGTAAAATTATTAGAAAAATTGATGATGTTTAGTGACGATGTATCCACTGGATATTTTAATAATATGTTGTTAGATATTGTAGTATCTAGACGATCAGATGGTGTATCTGGATTATCTGTAGCACTAGAAAATAATTTTCCTGAGGTAGTTACGTCTTATATCCAACTACTTAAGTTAATACCTAAGGATGAATTGGCTAATGTATTGGTGGCCCTGAATGCTTCTGGGATACCTGCTGCATTATCTGCTGGCAGGGAGGCTTTGGAAGCTTATTTTGCAATAATATCTGACTTATCTACAAGGACTATATATGCCTTACATTCACAACTTAGTAGTGCAAGAAGGCCGATTGAACATATATTGGTAGGTGATAGAGATCTTGAAGGAAAGTATAAACTTTTGTTGGATAAAATTAAAGAGCTTGCTAGAAGCTCCAGGCAGGACCATTAAAGTACGTTCAGCTAGTTAAATTGATTATTGCTGAACAGGGTAGGGTTTGAGCTTCATAATTTGCAGGTGTTAAAAGTAAAATAAATAAAATGATAATAACATAACATGTAGTATGTGTGATTGTGCTCGATTATATGATGAATTGACTTAGAAGCGTTACAGTGACCATATTCGTGTGTTTTCACACTCAAAAAATAATGATATTTAAGGATAATATGTTAAGTTTGTTAAGTTAATATTTCACCGATATGTGATTTTAGATGCTGTAGTATCTGGAAGGTAGATTGCATGTCTGTGTTGTTTGTAGCACTAGAAAGTAATTCTCCTGAGGTCTTGGCTTGCATACGTGTTGTGTGTGCTGTATGTTAGCGGCTTGATAGGATTAGTGTGTCGTCTAAGCACATATGCTATTAAGCAGTAATGGTCTTTATGGAAGTGAAGGAAGATTCAAGCTGTTCGTTGAATAGGGTTAGGGTATTTGCTATAAGATTCTTGTGGAACAATGATAGAAGTAGTTTATTACCCACTTTATAATTTATTACTATGTACAATGTTGCATTGTATGTGTGTTATTGTGCTCAGTAACACTGCAGTCCTATATAAAAAAATTGTTTTGTAAGAAAATTTTTGTATAATTATGCGAGTTCATGCCAAATATGATAAGGCGGAGCTTGATTGCATAACTATACTTACATAGTAACGCTAACAATAAAACAAAGCAAAGCGTATGAAGTCTGATTACATTCCCCATGTCCATGTATCTCCGCGCTCGATGGAAATAGTACCATCTGCCGAAAAGAATTTGCCTTATATATCTAAAAAAAATGTTGGGAGCTTATTAGATTTAAATTGTAAAGTTGAGATTGATGAGGAAATTATTTGTTGTTCCCATTTGTCTTCATTGTTTACTTTGAATAGTATTGATTGTTACAGAAATAACAGAAAAATGAAGGTTAGTGAGTTGTTCTCAGATGAAGAATCAATAAAAAAAGCACTTCCTGCTAATTTCAAAGAAATCCATAAAAATATAATAGATAATTCATGTGGCAGATATATTATAGCCTGCGATGGTTTTGGTAATTTTTTGTATAAAATAGCATCTAACATACTTGCTGGGGAGCAGAGATTTTTTATTTTACATAGTTGTATTCATGCAATGTCTTTTAAGATCATACGTAAAACCAAGGAAATGGAAGGATTAGTAGTAGATAGTTGGGTGGTGCATTTTTTTGATCCCAACAAGACCAATGTTGTGTCACGTAGCGAAGTTTTAAGCTGTGAGGAATTTTTAGATCTAAGTAGATTTTCTTTAAGAATGTTTATTGATAAAAATAAGTATAAAGAGTATTTTGAAAATGATGAATTAGAGCCAACAGAAAATGAGTGCGCAATATATGAATGCTCTGATACAAAGAATGCAAGTTTTAACTTTTTAACTTTAGAAACTATGTCTAAATACAAAATTTCTGGGTGCATGATATATCATATGATCTTTAATAACATTAGTTCATTGGATATTAGAGAAGTAGTAAAATCTAGGTCGTTTTCAACGTTGAATGCTGATATTAGAAGGGAGGTATTTTTTGCTAGAAGCTCCATGGGTATTTCCGCACTTCAATTGGCCATGGAACAAAATAAACCTAACTCTGTGAGATCGTATAATAATCTTTTGGAAGAACTTTCTTATGATGAACAATTAAGTTTATTACCTGATATTATACATACTAAATCACCTACAGGAGCATCAGCTTTATTTATGGCTATGCAAGGTGGATATAGTGAATGTGTTGACAGTTTTGGTTTACTGCTCGATAGATTAATAAATATAAGACATAGAATTGATGTAAAAAATTTTTCTGGGATGCTCTTTGATATTTTGTTGGCAAAGCGTGGAGATGGCTTATCTGCTCTTTCTATGGCTTTGCTATCAAATAATGCTGATGCTATTTTAGCTTTTGGTAGTCTTTTGGATAAGGTTTTTATACTTAAAGATATTGTTGATAGTAGAGCATTATCTAACATAATTTTTGGATTGTTGAGTCATAAAGATGACATGGGAATGTCTGGTCTGTTCTATGCTTTTAAAAAGGGTAATCCTGATGCAGTTGCTGCTTTTTCTAAATTGATAGACAGGTTACTTCTCATGAAAGGGTATGTTCCTGATACTGATATAGCAGATATGATTTTTAAGTTATTAGTTGATAAAACTTACGTTGGCACTTCTGGATTATTTTTTGCTTTACAAGGGGGACATGCTGATACAGTAGTTGTTTTTGCCCAGTTAATAAGCAAATTTTCACTGCTGAGGCATAGTATATCTAAAGCCAGATTTAACTCTATGATGCTGGACATATTAATGGCTGCTAGAAGCAACAGTACACCTGGCATATTCATATCATTAGCAAGAAATGATGTTGATGTTGTTAGAGCATATAGTTCATTGTTAATATATGCACCTAAGGAAGTTAGAAGAGAAATATTTTGTATTAGAAATCGTAATAGATCACCTGCTCTTCATGCATTTATGGGCCATAATAATCCACTCTCTTTGAGAGCATATGGTTGTTTTTTGCAGGCACTTTCTTGTGACGAGCAAATTGATCTATTGCCAGAGATTTTAATTTCTAAAAATTATAATGGAGACCCTGCTCTATTTACAGCCATGAAAGAAGGATATAGCGATTGTATTGATGAATATTCTGTCTTGATAGAAAATCAATTAATGGCAATCAAAAATAGAATGTCTAATGATGATTTTGCTAGTCTAGTTTTAGACATCGTATTTGCTAAAATAAGTGATGGAACATCTGCTTTATTTGTTGGGATGTATAACAATAAAGTTAGCGCAATAGAATCTTATGCTGGATTATTAGGCAAAGTTTTACTGCTACTAAAGAGCGTTATATCAGATGATAAATTGGCTGATATTATTTATAATGTAGCTTCATGTTGCCCACCTTCCTGTGCCGAAAGCCCTATGTTTATAGCTCTATACAGAGGGCATGGTGCTTCCATTGGTGCTTTTGGTTTATTGGTTGATAAACTAATGCTAATGAAAGATTATATATCTCACGATAAACTTTCAGATATGATCTTTAAATTGCTGAAAGCTAGAACTAACGAAAATGTTGATGGATTATTTATGGCTTTGCAAGAAGGTAATACTGATTCAGTAATTTCTTTTGGATTTTTGTTAAGTAAATTTATCAGTATGAAAGAATACATAAAAGATACTTCACTTCTTGATATGGTATTTGATTTACTAATCTGTAAAAGTAGTAGTAATAATATTCCTGGTTTGTTTATGGCTATGCAAAATGGACACTACAGCACTGTAGATGCTTTTAGAGAGCTATTAGAAAAAATAATGATATTTAGGGATGATGTATTAAGTGAGTATTTTAATAGTATGCTTTTAGAAACTGTAATATCTAAAAGACCAGATGGTATATCCGGATTGTTTATAGCACTAAAAAATAACTTTCCTGAGGTAGTTATGTCTTATGGACTATTGCTCAATTTAATACCCAAATATGAATTAGTTAACGTATTAGTGGCTTCCAATAGCTCCGGCATACCTGCTGCATTATTTGCTGGTAAGGAAGCTTTAGATAGTTATCTAAAAATAATATCTTACCTACCATCTGGTATTAAATATACTTTGTATTTGAGACTTAGTAGAATAAGAATATCAATTAGACATACATCTTTAAATGATAGTGATCTTGATGGAAGATATAAACTTTTATTGGAGAAGGTTAAAGGTCTTGCTATAGGCTCCGTAGGAAATGTTGTAATAACCTAAATAAATAATGGCTTTAAATTTTATGGTGTTAGTTCGTAAAATTAAATCCGATGCTGGTGCCAATAATATTATATCAGTATATGCAATATATACTAAATATATAAAAAATTACTTTAGGTTATAAGAGAAATTCTTATTGTGAAAGGTCATGTGCCTGCTGGTGGTATGGCGAGTGTGGTCTTTGGGATATTGGAATCTAAATCATATGATGAAAGCCCTTTGTTAATAGCTCTATCTAGAAGATATTATGATTCTGTTGTTGCTTTTGGTTGATTAATTAAAGATTGTATGTCCAACGATAAACTTTCAAACATGGTTTTTGAGTTATTAGTTATCAAAATGGACATCGTGGGGCTGTAGATGCTTTTGTAAAATTATTAGAAAAATTTAGATGTTTAGGGATGATATATCTACTGGATATTTTATATAATATATTGTTAGATCTTGTGGCATCTAGATAATGATTTTCCTGAGGTAGTTGTGTCTACACCAGACTACTTAAATTAATACCTAGAGATGAGTTGGTTAATGCATTAGTGGCTTCTGATAGTCCTGGCAGACCTGCTGCATTACTTGCTGGTAGTAATGCCTTGGAAGCCTATTTTGCAATGGTATCTGAATTTCCTACAAAGACTATATATGCTTTACATTCACAACTTAGTAGTGCAAGAAGGTCAACTGGACATATATTGGCTGGTTCTGGATTATTTGTAGCGCTGGAGAATAATTTTCCTGAGGTAGTTAGATCTTATATTTCACTACTTAAATTAATACCTAAAGATGAATTAGTTAATGTATTAGTGGCTTCGGATAGTTCTGGCAGACCTGCTGCATTACTTGCTGGTAGTAGTGCCTTAGAAGCCTATTTTGCAATGTTATCTGAATTTCCTACAAAGACCATATATACTTTACATTCACAACTTAGTAGCGCAAGAAGGTCAATTGAGGATATGTTTGCTGGTGATAGCGGTCTTGAAGGAAAGTATAAATTTTTGTTAGATAAAATTAAAGAACTTGCTAGAAGCTCCAGGCAGGACCATTAAAGTACGTTCAGCTAGTTAAATTGATTATTGCTGAACAGAGTAGTGTATTTGAGCTTTATAATTTGCAGGTGTTAAAATTAAAATAAATAGAACTATAATCACGTAACATGTAGTGCGTGTGATTGTGCTCGATGACGGTGATATAATAAATTGCCTTAGAAGCATTACAGTGACCACATTCGTATATTTTCACACTCAAAAAATATTAATATTTAAGGGTAATATGTTAAGTTAATATTTCGCCGATATGTGATTTTAGGTGCTGCAATGTCTGAACGATAGATTGGATATCTGTGTTGTTTGTAGCACTAGAAAATAATTCTCCTGGGGTTTTAACTTGCATACGTGTTATATGTGCTATATATTCACGGCTTGATAGAGTTATTATCTCAATTAAACACATACCAACTTTATAACTTATTACTATGTATAATGTTATATTGTATGTGTGTGATTGTGCTCAATAACACTGCAATCTTATATAAAAAAATTGTTTTGTATTGTAAGAAAATTTTTATATAATTATGCAAATTTATGCCAAAAATATGATAGGGTTGAATTGGTTACTTTGAAAAATGAAGATTAGTGCTTAGATGAAGAATCAATAAAAAAAGCAGTTCCTGCTAGTTTCAAAGAAATCCATAAAAATATAATAGAGAATTCATGTGGTGTATATACTATAGCCTGTGATGGTTTTGGTAATTTTTTGTATAAAGTAGCATCCAACATACTTTATGGGGAGCGGAGATTTTTTATTTTACATAGTTTTATTCATGCAATATCTTTTAAGATCATGCGTAAAACTAAGGAAATGGAAGGATTACTAGTAGATATTTGGGAGGTGCATTTTTTTGATTCCAACATGGACAATGTTGTGTCATGTAACGAAGTTTTAAGCTGTGAGTAATTTTTAGATCTAAGTAGATTTTCTTTAAGAATGTTTATTGATAAAAATAATTATAAAGATTATTTTGAAAATGATGGATTAGAGCCAACATAAAATGAGTGTGCGATATATGAATACCCATATACAAAGAATGCAAACTTTAACTTTTTAACTTTAGAAATTCTTTCTAAATACAAATAAATTAAGTCTAATTTACATCTTAACATTGATCATATTTAACATATTTGTGCTGTATAACATAGGCCCCATAGAGGGTTATTCGATATTAAATATTGATAGTAAATTATCTGTGTCTTACTATTAGTAATAGAGAAAATTTATTAGATAAGTCAATAGTTTTAGAAAATGTTATTTTAAAACAATATATTCTATATTATAATGCATGAAAGCTAGTGTGCTGGCATATCAATGTTTAGGTTGACATTCAGGATATACAGGTGGGGGTAAGTTGCGATGAGCCTTGGTGTGCATTTGTTATCACATTCAATGACAGAAGCACCATCTTGTGAAAAAGATGTTCCCTATATATCTAAAAAATACCCTAAAGAATCACTAAATTTAAATAATAAAGCTGAGGTTAATGGAAAAGTAGTTACTTGTTCTGAGTTATCTTCATTATTTGTTCTCAATAGTATAGACTTCCACAGAAATAAAACGAAATTGAAAATCAGTGATCTGTTTTCAGATAAAGATTCAGTAAAAGAAGCGGTTCTTAGCAAGTTTGAAGAAGTTAATGAAAATATAGTAATAAAAAATTCATGTGGCAGGCATGTTATAATTTGCGATAAGTTTGGCGATTTTTTACATAGAACAGCATCTACTATGACTAGTGGAGAGCAAAGATTATTTACCTTACACAGTTGCAATCACGTAATGTCTTTTAAGATTGTACGCAAAGCTAAGGAAATAGAAGGAGTATCATCAGACAGATGGGTAGTACACTTTTTTGATCCTAACAAAACCATTGTTCTAGCACGCAGTGAAGTTTTAAGATGCGAAGAATTTTTGGATCAAAGTAAATTCTCTTTAAGAATGTTTATATATCAAAATTTCTATAGAATATATTTTGAAGTTAACCCAGGATGGGTAGAAACCGAGTGCGCAGTATATGAGTACTCTGATACAAGAGAAGCAATTTCTAGTTTTTCAACTTTAGATACTCTATCTCAAGATGGTATTTCTGGGTGCATGATGTTTCATATAATGTCTAATAATATTTGTTCATTGAATATTAGAGAAATAGTAAAATCTAAATCTTTTTCTACATTAAGTGCTAGTGCCAGAAGAGATGTGTTTTTTGCTAAGAGCTCTGGAGGTGTTCCAGGGCTTTTCTTTGCAAGTTCAGAAAACAACTATAATTCTATAAAATCTTATAGTGATTTTTTGGAAGAACTTTCTAGTGATGAGCAATTAAGTTTGTTGCCTAGAATAATTAGGTCTGAATCACCTGAAGGAGTACCATCTTTGTTTATAGCCATGCAAGAAAATAGTTTTCAAAGTATTAATGCTTTTGGTTTGTTAATAGATAGGTTAATGAATCTAAGATCTAAAATGAGTATTGATGATTTTTGTAGAGTGTTATCTGAAATTTTGCTAGCCGCTCGTAAAGAGGTGTTTGGTAATTTTTCCGCTCTTTCTACGGCCTTATGTCGAAATAATGCGGAAGCTGTTATGTCTTATGGTAGTATTTTGGATAGAATTTTTATGCTCAAAGGTGATATAGGTAGTAGAGAATTGGCTGATATAATTTTTAATTTATTGAATTATAAAGATATGAAAAAAAATACTGCTCTACTGTATGGTCTTAAAAATGGTTGTTCTAATGCAGTACGTGCTTTTGGGTCATTATTAGATAGGTTGATTTTTATGAAGGGACATATACCTAATACTGATATGGTGAGAATGATTTTTAGTCTTTTAAGTTATGATTCTGAATATGAATCTTCCAGACTACCAATGCATGGTTTATTTTTTGCTTTGGCAAATGGTCATTCTGATTCAGTGCGTGCTTTTTCTGAATTGGTGGATAGATTACTCGTTATGAGAGGATGTATACCTGATGAAGATATGGCTGATATGATTTATAGACTGATTAATCCTTCTTATAATGGAGATCACGGTCTGTTTTTTGCTTTGGCAAATGGTCATTCTGATACAGTACTTGCTTTGGGTGAGATGATAAGTAGCAAATTTATGTTGCTGAGTGGTTGTGTGTCTGAAAGAGGCTTTAGTTTTATGATGTTACGTATATTGTCAGCTATGAACAGTAATAATATGCCTGGCATATTTGCATCATTATTGAATAATAATGTCGATGTTGTAGAAGCATATGCTTCATTGTTAATTCATGCATCTAAAGTAATTAGAAGAAGAATTTTTTGTATTAAAGATAGAGATGGATCACCTGCCATTTATAGGTTCATGGAATGTGATGAACCAGAATCCTTTATAGCGTACGATCATTTCCTACAATCACTTTCTTGTGATGAGCAAATGGAGCTACTTCCAGAGTTGTTAACTTCTAAAAATAAGGATGGTGATCCAGCCCTGTTTTTAGCTATGCAAGAAGAACGTGATAGTTGCATTGGTGCATATAGTACTTTGATGGAAAAACAATTAATGAAAATTAAAGAAAGAGTGCCCAATGATGATTTTGCTGGTATGATTTTTGGTATTGCATTGGCTAAAAGAAGTGATGGGATATCTGCTTTATTTATGGGAATGTATAGGAATAGAGCTAGTGCTATAAGAGCTTACTCAATATTATTGGATAAAGTTTTAGTACTACTAAGAGGTACTGTATCAGACGATAAATTATCTGAATTTATTAATAATTTAATTTCATATTGCACACCTTCTTATGATGAAAGCCCTTTGTTAATAGCTCTACGTAGAGGATATTCTCATTCCGTTTTTGCTTTTGGTTTATTAATTGATAGATTAATGTTAATGAAAGATTGTATATCCAACGACAAACTTTCAAACATGATTTTTAACTTATTGAAAGCTAGGACTAGTAAGGATATTGATGGATTGTTTATGGCTTTTCAAAAAGGATATACTGATACGGTAAATGCTTTTGGCTCATTGTTAGATAAACTTATTGGTATGAAAGGCCACATAGAAAGTGATGCGTTGGTCGACATGACTTTTGATTTACTGACCTGTAAAAGGGATAGTGATAATGTTTCTGGTTTGTTTATGGCTATGTATAAAGGACACCATAAAACCGTAGATACTTTTGGAGAATTATTAGACAAGGTTTTATTAGCTCTAAAGGGTACTGTACCAGATGATAAATTTGCAAGATTGATTTTTAAATTGTTAAAGGCTAGAGCTAGCAATGGCGTTGATGGATTATTTATGGCTTTGCAAGAAGGAAATAGCAATGCTGTACTTTCTTTTATCTCATTGTTAGATAGACTTCTTAGTCTAAAAGGATTCATAGAAGATACCACATTGGTTGGTATGGTATTTGATTTGCTAATGTGCAAAAGTTGTGATGATAGTATTCCAGGATTATTTGTAGCTATGAAAAATGGACATCATGTGGCTGTAGATACTTTTGGAAAATTATTGGAAAAATTGATGATGTTTAAGGATGATATTTCTACTGGATATTTTAATAATATGTTGTTAGATCTTGTGGCATCTAGACGATCAGATGGTGTATCTGGATTATTTGTAGCACTGGAGAATGATTTTCCTGAGGTAGTTAAATCTTATATTTCACTACTTAAATTAATACCTAAAGATGAATTAGTTAATGTATTAGTGGCTTCGGATAGTTCTGGTAGACCTGCTGCATTGCTTGCTGGTAGTAATGCCTTGGAAGCCTATTTTGCGATGGTATCTGAATTTACTACAAAGACTATATATGCTTTACATTCACAACTTAGTAGTACAAGAAGGTCAATTGAACATATATTGGTGGGTGATAGTAATCTTGATGGGAAATATAAACTTTTATTGGAGAAGGTCAAAGAGCTTGCCAGAAGCTCAAGACAGAGCCATTATAGTTTGCAATAAGAAGAGTTAATAAGGTTGTGAAATGGTATTTTTACTTAGGTAGTGCAAACTACTACCAAAAGATGAAATGATACAAATGGCAGGCAGTATAAAATCCGGTGATGTCACATTAATATGTGTAGTATCTCTCAGTATATTGTTTGATAATACAATCTTTTTATATCATCCTAGATATAGATCCTATAGCGGTAATACTGATAATAAAGTAAACTGGAGCAGTATGGGATTTGATATAGCACGATCTTCTGCAAAGATTAGCACCATCTGATCAAAAGAATTTACCGTCTAAAAAATGTTAGAGGTTTATTAAGTTTAAATTGTAAGGTAAAAGTTGACAGGGAAATTATTACTTGTTACCATTTGGCCTCATATTCACTTAGAATAGCGTTGTTTGTGAAAATAAATAACATATTTAGGTTTCTTGGTTTGCATACAAAACCCTCATAATATTGATAAGTTCCGTCGTGGATGCCGGCTCTTAAATTGGCGTGCTGTACTGGTCGATACTTATCTGCAAGTGTGTGCTATCATGTGCGTCTGCATGGAATGTTGCTCCTTTATTTATATTGTATAAATTATGTTGTAGGGTGCTATTGAGTGAAGTCTATGCAGATTGCTGCAACATAGTCCGTTCTATCAACTACGGTATCTGTATACTGTTTATTAGTAAATTAATGATAAAATATATGTAAAATGTTGCAACATAACATTGTTACATGCTGTGGGATTGGCTTGTATGATTGGATGTTCTTCTTTTCACTTTATTTATCTTTTAGTTATATTTTTTGTCACCATTTTTTCTGGAGCTTACCCTTTTTTTGTAAGAATACGTGAAGGATGTGGTCATTCAGGTCCTTTTGATTTTTCTATAGCTGAGTCTTTGGCCGTTGGTGTTTTTTTGGGATCTGCTCTTATGCATATGCTAGCCGATGCATCCAGAAACTTTTACAAGCTACACTATGACTATCCCATACCATTTCTTATGGCATCATTGGTTTTTCTTTTGCTGCTTTTTTTGGAGCATATTGGTAGAGAAATTTACGAACAAGAGGGCGTAACTAGTAGATCTTTAGCTGTGCTTGCAGTTGCTATGCTTTCATTTCACAGCTTATTAGCAGGTGCCGCTTTGGGATTAAGCAGATCTCCATCTGTTATGCTTCTTGTGTTCTTGGCCATTACAGCTCACAAATGGGCAGCAAGCTTTGCATTATCTGTGCAGATAAACAAAACTTCATTGGAATTAAAGTCGAGATTGTTTTTATTTGGTATTTTTTCCATTATGGCTCCAATAGGAATATTGTTTGGTAGCGAGGTAAAGTACTTTACAACTCCATATCCTCTACTAGCCCCAACATTCTCATCATTGGCTGCTGGAACTTTTTTATACATGGGTACTCTTCATGGTCTGGAGCATGGCATCTTAGTAAAGAAGTGTTGTGATTTAAAAAACTTTTCTTTTGTAATACTGGGATTCTTTATTATGTCTATAGTAGCTATATGGACATGATTTGGTATAGAGGGCCTACTTTCAATGCCTACACTGTCATGCAGCTATTGTTACATTATATATGGTATATGTACAAAAGGTATCTAATGTAATAAAGAAGTATTGGAAGTTTCATGCTAGTTATTTTTGTGAAGCATGTACTGTGATGCCTGTTGATGTGGGATGGGTACCTTGTAGCTTATTTCTAACTCACATACAAAGACGTGTAATTATGGATATACATTCTCCTGCATGGTCTAGGCACGTCTCTGTCTTCTTCTATTTTCTTCTGCTCTGTTGGATAAGCTAAAAATTCTTAATATAATTAAAACGACAAGTAGGGCAGATATCACAGAAGTTACAACCCACCTGATAGATAGCCCCAGGGAAACACACGAACGTTGTTGTTCTTCATTTGTGGCACATCTACTGCACTGAGAACGATAATTAACATCTAATAGATAGTACCAAAGTGGTTTTATTATCATATAAATGCCTATTGCAAAAGCGATAGAATACCCAACTCTCCTTACAGAATTTGCATAAGCATCTCCATCACTTACATCTTTAATATGATGGCAGCATTCAGTGTGATGGTGGCAACGTTCCGATTTTCTTGTAACTAGCTCCCGAGATTCCAGTGCGCGAATATTATCGCTCGACTTCTTTGTTTTCTTTTTACATAAAGGCCTATTTATTCCAGTTTTGAGTCTTGGTCCCTCTTTAGAGCAACGTAAATCTTCAATACGTAACACTCCTACAGTAGAAACTTCAACATTCTGTTCCTCCACCTTGCTAGAATCATGCTTGTTACCTAAACCACCCATGCCTTTTAAAGCCTTTGCCCTTCTTCGTATAGGATTATGCCATGGATCATTTGATTTTTCTAATTTCACTGAGTGTTTATTCTTAACCGTGGCCTTTTTGCTTTTTTTTGATGATGTTGATGGCTGTTCTATATCTTCAGCATTACGTGAAGAGGAGATCTTGGGATAAACTAAGGAACCAGCACTAACTGAAGGTTCAGATAAAGATCTTTCTCCAATACTTGCAAAACTAAATGGACTGAATACTCTAGTGAGGATGGATGATTGAGAATTTATGGATGATTGAGTATTTACTTCACTATCGGAACCTTCATCAGAGGAGGTGCTAACAACATCATGTATTCTATTGTTAAACATATAATCTCTTTTTCATCATTCGATCGAAGTTATTTTTACACGTACTTGCTTATCTAATTCTATGAATAAATTAGCATAGTTGTATAGCATAATTGTAATTTTTATTTTTAAAGAATTGACCTCCGATATCCTAAATTATCAAAGGTTATACTTTATTAATTTTACTATTTGTATTTGTCATATACTAAAATACAATATAATAAATATTAGTTAGATATAGATATCTCTCTTTTGGCTCATATGTTGATTAACATCCATACAAATTACTACAGTAATGGTCTGTTTAATTGCATGAATTTTTCATAGTGGGAAATTTATATGTAATCTACTGCAAAGTTTACTATACATATAAAATAGTTATTTATCATGAGTAATTTTTAAACTTACTTATTAATTTGTGTTTGTGTATTATATCTGCTGGAAGAGAAAGATATTTTGATAATATCTTTGAATAATGCTCATGCCTATACCTGATTTATGTATCGATATATGTTGAAGTACATACAGAAAATATAGATCTCAACGTTGTTATAAATGGAAATACGATAACAATTTCCACATTATTTAACAAATTTTAACGTTTTTTTTGAGCTATTGCGACCATACCTAAACATTAGGTCATCCACTATACCAAAAGAATTTGTTATAACGGAAAACATAGAAATAATTAATAAAAGTGTATTCCTAAAAACATTTGCTATCTTAATGCATTTTTTAGGTGAAACATCTTTGGCTGAAGAAGAATACTTTTTATTTATACATGGATATATATTATCCGTTAAAGACGTAATTGATACTACAAATAGGGCAATGCCAAATGTAATAACAAAAATACGAATAATAAGAGATCTTACAGTTCCTCTTGAACGAAGGCCTGGCCTTTCCTCGTATTTATCTTTAGATTTAACTCTATAATTAGTTAATTGTCTATTTATTCCAGTTTTAAGTCTTGGTCCTACCTTAGAAGTACGCAAATCTTCTATACTGGATATGAATGATTTCTCAATCTTTTTGTTTTCCTCTTGATTATGTTGAGATTTATTACCTAAACCACCTATGCCTTTTAGAGCTTTTGCTCTTCTTCGTATGGGATTGTTCCATGGGTCATTTGATTTTTCCAATTTTGCTAAGTGCTTATTTAGTTTGAATTTTTTGCCCCTTCCTAATGATACATATGGCTGTTCTAGAACCTCAGCATTATGCGAAAAAGAAGGTGAGGAAGAAATTAAAGAACTACCATTACTAACTGAGGGCTCAGATATAGGTCTTTCTCTAGCACCTACAAGGCCAAATGGATTCCATAATATTTTAGTGAGAATGGATGATTGAACATTCATGGGTAGTTGACAATTTGTTTCACTATTTGAGTCTTCATCAGAAGAAGTTGTAGCAACATCATATATTGTATTGTTAAACATGCAATCTCTTTCCCATTATTAACTCGAGATTGTTTTTACACTTACTTGCTTGATTAATTCTATGAATAAATTAGCATGGCATAATTATCAGCTTGCATTTTCATACGATTGATAGTTCTATAATTATTTTGAGAGTGGTCTTTCTTATCTGTAGTATTGGATTTTTAGGCACCGTCAGATCATTTGCTATTTTGATTTCAGTAGTATTTTACCTTGTCTTGGATTTGTATTTTTTACCTTTTTTAGGTTAGTTTATATTTATGTGTATACTTATTGGAAGAGAAAGATGGCTCAATGACGACCGTGCCAGTTCCTGATTGATATACCGACTGTTATAGAAGTAACAAAAAAATGAAAGTTAACGAGTTATTTTCAGATGGAGATTCAATAAAAAAATTAGTTCCTGTTAATTTTCAAGAAATTAATAAAAATTTGATAAAAAATTCATGTGATAGATGTATTATAGCTTGTGATAAATTTGGTGATTTTTTACATAAAATAGCATCTACCACAGTTTCTGGGGAGCAAAGGTTTTTTTATCTTGCAAAGTTGCAGTTATTCAATGTCTTTTAAGATCACGCATAAAACTAAAAAAATAGAAGAAGGAGAGTCAGCAGATAGGTGGGTAGTGCATTTTTTTGATCCTAATGTAACTAATGTTGTAGCACGTAGTGAAGTTTTAAATCATGAGGAATTTCTAGATTCGAGTAAATTTTCTTTAAGAATGTTTATTAATAAATATTATTATAAAAGTTACTTTGAAAATAACGAATTAGAGCCAATAGAAAGCGAATGTGCAATATATGAGTATTCTGATATAAGAAAAGCAAGTTTGGTTTTCAACTTTAGAAACCTTGTCCCAGGATAGTATTTCTGGGTGTATGATATATCACATGATGTCTAATAACATTAGTTTATTGGATATTAGGGGAATAATAAAATCCAAGTCTTTTTCAACGTTGAGTTCTAATACTAGAAAAGAGATATTTTTTGCTAAAAGCTCCCTAGGTGTTTCTGCTCTTCAGTTGGTTATGGAACAGAACCATTTTAACTCCATGATATCCTATGATGATTTTTTGGAAGAACTTTCTTATGATGAACAATTAAGTTTGTTGCCTGAAATTATACACACTAAATCACCTAAGGGAGTACCGGCTTTATTTATGGCTATGCAAAAAGGGCATGTTGAATGTGTTAATAATTTTGCTTTATTGATAAACAGATTGATTAATATAGGGCATAGAATACCTACAGAAGACTTTTCTGAAATACTATTTAATGCTTTGCTTTCCAAACGTAAAGATGGGTGCTCTGCTCTTTCTATGGCTGTATCGAAAAATAATACTGGAGCTATTTTGGCTTTTGGTAATCTTTTGGATAGTATTTTTATACTTAAAGACAGTATAGGTAGTGAGAGATTATCTAGTGTAATCTTTAGATTGTTGGATTATAAAGATAACCAAGGAGCTACAGGTCTATTTATTGCTTTACAAGGAAGGCATACTGATACAGTAATTGCTTTTGGTGAGTTAATAAGCAAACTAGCGCTACTAAGGCATGGTGTACCTGAGAGTGTGTTCAATTCTATGATATTATGCATATTAAGAGCTACAGCAGAATATGATAGTATGCCTGTACCTGCAATATTAATGTTATTAGCAAGGAACTATACTGATGTTATAGATGTATACAGTTCATTACTTATATATGCATCTAAAGAAGTTAGAAGAGAAATATTCTGTATCAAAGATAGTAATGGATTACCTGTCATTTATTTATTTGTATCTTACAATGACCACAAAAGTTTGATATCGTACGGTTATTTTTTGCAAGCACTTTCTTGTGATGAGAAAGTGGATTTACTGCCAAGTATATTAATTTCTCAAAATAATAATGGCGACCCCGCTTTACTTATAGCTATGAAAGAGGGGTATAGCGACTGTATTGATGCATATGGTAATTTGATGAAAAATCAATTACTGACAATTAAATACAGAATGTCTCCTGATGATTTTGCTGGTCTAGTTTTAAATATTGCATTAGCTAAAGGAAGTGATGGAACATCTGCTTTGTTCATGGGGATGAGCAGCAATAGAGTTGGTGCTATAGAAGCTTATTCAGTGTTACTAGACAAAGTTTTACTGTTACTAAAAGATACAATATCGGATGATAAACTGGCTGATATTATTTATATGTTAATTTCATATTGATCGCCTTTATGTGATAAAAGTCCCATATTTGTAGCTATGAATAATGGATATGCTGATTCTGTTGCTTCTTTCGGTTTATTGATTAATTGATATTAATGAAAGATTATATATCCCACGATAAAATTTCAAATATGGTCTTTAAATGGTCTTTAAATTGTTAAAGGCTAGAACCAGTAAAAATATTGATGGATTATTTATAGCCTTGCAAGAAGGGAATGCTGATTCAGTTACTGCTTTTGGCTCGTTGTTGGATAAATTTATCAACATGAAAGGCTACATAGAAGATGTTCCATTAGTTGATATGGTGTTTGATTTGCTAATGTGTAAAAGTGGTGATAATAATGTTCCAGGTTTGTTTATGGCAATGCAAGAGGGACATTATGGGGCCGTAGGTTCTTTTAGTAAGTTATTAGAAAAAGTAGTGACATTTAGGGATATTGCATTCGTATTCGGTGAATATTTTGATAATATGTTTTTAGATACTGTAATATCTAGGCGATCAGATGGGATATCTGGCTTGTTTGTGGCACTAAGGAATAATCTTCCTGAAGTAGTTACATCTTATGGCCTATTGCTTAATTTAATACCTAAAGATGAATTAGTAGTTGGTGTATTAGTAGCTTCTTATGGTGACATACCACCCGCTGTGTTATTTGCTGGTAAAGAGGCTTTTGATGGTTATTTTAAAATAATATCTAACTTACCTACTAAGATTATATATGATTTATATTCAAGATTTAATAACATAAGAATGTCAATTGAACGCGTACTTTCGGGTAATGGTAACCTTGACGAGAAATATAGATTTTTATTGGAAAAGATTAAGGAGCTTGCTACAGTTCCCAGACCTTAACTATTAAAGGAAAGGTTGAATAGTTGAAATAGTATTTTCAGTTTGGGCGGTATAAGTCACCACTGAATGAGATAAATAGCAGATTTAAGTTTCCTGATACATGTGTAAGTATACTGCCGTAATGTAAAAAATTGCTTTGGCAGGCAATTTTGTCTATGCGTATTTTATGGAAGTAATTTCGTCTTGGTTGTTGGTATATATCGTATTCAAAAAATAACGATATATGTGCTGTTTTATACATTCAGAAACGGGTGGCGGGAGAGATGAGGTCGGACGTGTAATGAATTTACTACCAAACATGAAGCAAGTATGAATTTTTGTTGCTCTAGTTATTCGCAAACACTGGGGCATGCATAAATTTGAAGCACTAAATTGTCTTTTGCATCACGCATATCTAATGTCTATCAAGCTGACCTTTACATTCCATATTCTAGGCTAATTTGTACAGCTTTAACAACTGCATTCCTAACTAGAGTGACGGTTACCTCTTCATTCCCTATCAATTTGGTGGAGTTGTATTCATCACGTGCCATTCTCAAATTAAATGAAAGCCTAAATCTATTACTACCGAAAATACCTAGCATTATTTCTTCTAAAATTGATGAAGCTTCTTCTTTTGCTTTTTCCCTGGAATCTGCGGACATTTTTTCTTTATTTTTCTTAAATTCGGCAAGTTCTTCTTCGCTCATTCCCACAAAACTGCCAATTTCTTCGTCGGTCATCACAGAACCGGATTTATCTGATGATAAAAGAACTTTTTCTACTAAATCCAACATTAAACGCCCATGATAATCGCCAAAATCACTTACAACGCTATTAATTTTTGAAATTGTTTGTCTTCTGAAATTTTCAGTAAATAATATATTACTAACAACTCCAACTACATGATCTAAGGAATTATTATCCAGGTTGTACAATTTCCAATCAATTGAGTTACAATGCCGCATCCTTTCTTGGTTAATTGCATCAAGTTCCACATACACAGCATTTAGTATATCTTCCATAATATTTGAAACGGACTCGACTAATCTTTCAAAATCTTTACTACTATTTCTACCCTCAAATATTAATCTGAGTTTGTACGTTACGATAGCACTTGCGGCTAAAACAGTACTCCGAGGAGCCACTAGGGAATGAGGTGTCTCCTCCTCGCCGTGTGATTCGGGTTCATCTTTCTTGTGGTGGGTATGATGTCCATGGCTCCCACTAGCATGTGCCTCTTGTGATTTTGCCGACTTGCTGCCTCTAGAAGAAGCAAGTTTACTTAGTAACCTTCTTCTAACAGAACTGCGATGTGCTTTGTCAGATGGTTTTGAGCTTACCTCAGATAAATCAACTGGATCTGCTTCACCTAACAAACCATCTTTGTTACTATCTGTAGAAGATCCCGTATCTCTTCTACCAGAAGACGAGGTAGAAGATCCTGTGTCTCTCCTTGCAGATGACGTAGAGGAACCAGTATCTCTTCTAGCAGAAGATGAGGTAGAAGATCCTGTGTCTCTTCTGGCAGAAGAAGGTAACAGTTTAAAAGAATGTATTCCAGGGCCTTCGTAAGATCCACTTACGTCAGAAGTTGGTACATATGACAATAGCCTAGAAACATCTACCGATGGGTCTTCCATCGGTAGATGTCTACTACCCCTCCCTCTTGCAGGTTGTATTTCATCTGAGCGCTTTAATAATCTTAGTCTTGATGTGGCATGTGCCGGTAATAAGCGTGCTCTCCCAGATAGTCCTTGATAATGAAGTCTTCTTCTTTCTTGATTAGAGGATTCAGTTGATTTTGGCATGACATCTGCTGGTAATAAGCGTGCTCTTCCAGACAGAGTTTTTATGCCCTCTAAGGACAAAGACCTTTTAACCTTAGGAGGAGAATTAGTCTTTTCGTCCTTTTTACCCTTACTTGATCTCAACTTGCTTATACGTTCTTCTAAATCTTTTACTCTTCTCTCTAATTCTGCTTCGCCTAATTTCTCTAGATCTTCCTTAGAAGAAAGGACGAAAGGAACTTTACTTCCGGCTTTTTTATCTTCACTGGACGTAACTACCCCGCCTTCTGCTCCTTCGGTGACTACCACAGCTTCACTTGCTGAGGATGATAGAGTAGTGGTGGACGGGGCTGTATCTTCGCTAGAAGATCCTGTGCCACAAGATGATGCACCAACCTTATAATCAGGAATCATATGAAACCTAACCCCCCGTGAGAATACTTATTATCATTATAAAAATAATAGTTTTTATATGTAGCTGATGCTTAATTTAGTGTTGGTGCCCAATTTTGCCGCACTAAGAACAAATATGCAGATCTATCATGTTGAATCAATTATGTGTTTGTGTCGATTACTGTAACCACTTACTTTGTGAGAAAATTATCAAAATTTATATTTATTTCCATAGATATAGTTTTACTGTAAATAATTATAAGTACTAATGCTAATGATGCCTCTGTATCTCTTTATGCACATTAGCTTGGTTTAATCAATAATTTTCCTCAACAAGCCATATTCGAGCATTTAGTACGTTTATTACATCTTGCTTAAGGGTAGGGGATTTATACTTCCCTTTTTACTTATCTTCTTTTTCATAAATTCATAACACTCGATAAGAGATCTTATCGAGAGTCATAATTAGTGCAATTGCCAGGCACAAAAATAACTATAATTACATTATATTACATAATACATAATATGACAGCATACACCGTATCAATAAATAGAGGGTGATTAATAGAAATTGATTATCTTTAGGTAATTGCCCTTAATAGATCAAATATTAAAAATATTAGAATGGGGGCAGGGGATCAGAAGGTGGGCGTGGATAATTTAATTTTTATATATATATCACAATCCACTACCTTAGTTATGGTGTGTAGGCTGCCTTTTAGAGGTATCTTCTATGTGAGCCGCAAGTCGTTTAATAAATTCATCGTAACAAATACCGTCATACGGATTTACGCATACAAACGATTGATATGAATTTACACTGCGCGCACGGCACAGTCTTGAATGTAAATCTTGTAATGTATTAGTAGGAAACTCCGTCAGCATCTTAAAATATGATTCTCTTGTGCTTTCGTCAGTGTACAACAGACCAGGTACCCCATTGCCATCTTCGGCTGCTAACAGGACAGACCAGTTATTGCATTCACGTACCTTCATTAGCAAGCGACCAAATTCACTGGTCGCTTTGGGCTTACATCCAGCTAGCGCAGCAAACAACCCCGGTGTTCCGTCAGTATAACGCTTACTAGTAAATATATCTAAAGCTATAGCGGCAAACGTGTCTGGAGAAAAATTTTCCTTAGCCTCAACTAATACATCTACGAGACTACCAAATGCAGCAATAGCATCTGCGTGGCCACACTGTAAGGCCATGAATAGACCGGGCGTACCATGTTTATTTTTGGCCAATAGTATCTCAGAAAAAGCACCCGCTAAGTCCGATTCAGATATTTTATCCTTAACAAGGAGTAATTTACTTAATAACTTACTAAAAGCGGCAATAGAACTATGGTTACCTAATTGTAAAGCCATAAATAAACCACACACATCACAATCACTTTTAGCAAGTAACATAGTACGCAGAGCCTGCAAAAATACATGCACTGGCACGTCATCTTTTGTTATTGGTAGAAAATTACACAATATTTCATCAAAAGCGTAAATAGAGTTATGGCAATTATTCTGCAACGACATATACATACCTGTAGTGCCAGAAATATTTTTAGCCAACATTAACTCTACAAACATTCTAAAAAGCTTCTCTCCAAATATACTTCCTCTGAACAGAGTTAATATATTTATCAATTTGCCAAATGAAGATACTGAACTGTGGTTATCTTTCTGCAGGGCCATGAATAATCCAGGAATACCATCTTTAGTTTTAGCTGATAGTAAATCAAAAATCATATCAACTATCTTTGTGTCAGATAATTTATTTCTCATACAAACTAGTCTATTTAATAATTCACCAAAAGCAGTAACCGTTTTATGCATATCTCCCTGTAATGCCATAAATAGACCTGGTATACCTTCACTGCTTTTAGCTGCAAATAAATTGGATAAAATCATAGCAAATTCGCTACAATCAATTTTACTCTCAATCAATATAAGATTATTAAGCATTTTATCAAAAGCATATACGGCATCACTATAGCCATTTTGCAAAGCCAAATAAAGTCCTGTAGAGCCATGTATATTACTTGATAGTAATATACTAGGTAGTAAACTAACCTTCTCCTCATCAGACATGCTATTCAACAATAAACTATAGAGGTCTATAGACTGAACTTTTCCTAAACTCATGATTTCTACGAGCACTGAATTACCATTACTACTTCTACAACGAAAAATATCTTCTCTACCTTTCTTGCTCAGATCAAGGGTTGACAGCATTTCTACCGCCTTACGTACATCTTCCAAACAATTAGCATCTATAATTAAATGATACATCATGCAAGATGATATTCCTTCTTGAGACAATGTCTCTAATGTTGAAAATCTCAAACATTCTACATTCTCATGGTGATGTTCATATATTATACATTCTGTTTCTTCTACACACTTACCTTCCAGATTTTCTCCGAAATATAAACTATACATAGAACTTTTTATAAATTTTCTCAAACAAAAAGCATTACTATTTAAGAAATCATCAGAAGAATATACTCTGCTACGTGATGTAACATTAGTTCTGTTAGGATCAAAAAATTTGACTACTAATTTATCAGCAGAGCGGTTTTTCACTGTTGGTTTTCTTAAAAATTCGAAAGCCATAATGTGACTAGTACTCTGTAAAAAAAATATCCTACATTGAGAACTTGAGGTGGTTATAGCTATGTTGTACAAAAACCTACCAAAATCATCACATGCAATAATATGCTTGGCTTTGGCATTTTTTATCATTCTTGAATAATCTTCTTCTATATATCTGGGCTTTCTTGTTAGTGCTTCTCTTACTGCATTCTCACTCTCAAACATTTTGCTTACATCAAGTTTTTCACCAGCTTTATGAGCATATGAACTATTTAAAACATATAATGTGGAAAGATGAGAACAGGAAATACATTCATCTTCAACTTTAATCTTACAATTAAAGTTTACAATATTGGATGCCTTCATTGATATGTAAGGAATACTCTTAGTTTCTGCAGATACCTCCTCTCCAGAGAAAGAGGATATTCTTAAGCTTTCCTTGAGGAGGGATTCCATAATTTTCTGTCCATTATTATAATTTTCGTATGGTAACCGCTTGTGTGGCGCCTTCTAATTGCACCATGTGGAATGTCTGACACACCTTGTTATAGATAAGTAGTCGTAAAATTCTAGCACATACGTGCCCTCATTCTAATACAATATGTATACTATGATGTTAAGCATTAACACGCATAGTTGGTGTTAATACTGACAATGGACTGTTAAGTAATTCACTTTGTTCTATCACAAAAACGGTACTACACTGCAAGCGTTATCGTTATGTGAGTGCTTATCCTATAATTATTCTTAAGTAAGGCTTATATCTGGTATCAGGATCACTATTACTTAAAATCTGGGAAACTTATTATCTCATGTTCATGAACTTTAAATATAAATTATATACCCCATCAACATCACACAACACCAAAACAATATGAAGCCACTAAACAAATCCACTGCACTGATGTATCAAATAATATTAACTTAATAATTATCTATTAACTTTTTAAATTTGTAATTTAAATTACATATGCCTCTAATTTTTTGCTAGATTAGAGATAATTATTTTGATTTGTAATCTTACAGTTTAGATAAACCACCTAACCACCTAACCACCTAACCACCTAACCACCTAACCACCTAACCACCTAACCACCTAACCACCTAACCACCTAACGATGTTATTACTCTTATATTACCCTAGTTTTATGAATTATCTTAAAAATCGTTACATAATTGCGATTATCATTGTAAGATAATACATAATATCTTCTATACAAATCGATAGTTAATGAAGTTGGAATAATGTTTTCACCTAGATAGATATAGGTAGTATAAGTACCACTAAACAAGATAAAGCAAACAAGATAGAGTGAGACAAATAGTATGTACAATGGTAGTCTGTAGATTTGATTCTCAGTGCTAAATTCAATAAAAATGCAAAAACAACAACTATACTTGTGCTGATTTAGCAATGTCACGCTGGTCTTAGTTAGTGTTTATTGAGTGTTTTTAAAGAGAGAACAATCAACTTATGTACACATTAGCAAAATGTACCGAAGGAGACGTTAGTCTCTAGAGGTGCTTTCACTTCAGTGGTTATGATCTGAACCGTGTTCGTTATGTGATAATGGCTTTATACGTGTCATGAGGGCGGTACTATGGATTTTAGTTGCAACGATCACGTTCATATATCTCCTCATTCGATGGAAGAAATATCATCTACTGAAAAGAATTTGCCTTATATATCTAAAAAAGAAGTTGGGGATTTATTAAATTTAAATAGCAAAGTAGAAATTGATGGTAAAGTTATTCATTGTTCCCATTTGGCTTCATTATTTGCCTTAAATGGCATGGATTGTTATAGAAATAATAAAAAAATGAGAATTGCTGAAATGTTTTCAGATGAAAGCTCACTAAAAACAACAGCTCTTAATAGAATTGGAGAAATTTATAAAGAAGAAATAACAAAAAAGTCATGTGGTAGACATATTGTGGCTTGTAATAGATTTGGACATTTTTTATATAAAATGGCATCCACTATGACTCCTGGAGAACAGAGATTCTTTATTTTACAAAGTTCTAATCATGAAATGTCCTTTAATATTAAGCGCAAATCCAAGGAATTAGAAGGGGCATTAGTAAGTATGTGGGTGATACATTTTTTTGATCCTAATAGAACTAACGTTGTAACAAGAAGTGAAGTTTTAAGTCCAGAAGAATTTCTAGATTCAGATAAATTTTCTTTAATTATGTTTATTGCTGAAGATGCTTATGCAGCTTATTTTGAAACTGTCAAATTAGCAACAACAAAAGGTGAATGCAAAATACCAAAAGAAAATGAATGCGCAATATATGAACATTCTGATGTAAGAAGTGCAAGTTTTAGTTTTTCAACTTTAGAAACTATGTCCAAAGATGGAATTTCTGAATGCATGATACATCATATGATGTATAGCAATATTGGTCCATTTGATATTACAAAAGTAGTAGAATCTAGTTCCTTTTCAACGTTAAGTGCTAACTCTAGAAAGAGTATATTTACTTCTAAAAACTCCTTAGGTATTTCTGCGCTTTATATAGCTATGGAACAAAATAATCCCAGCTCTGTTATAGCGTACAATAATTTTTTAGGAGAACTTTCTGCTGATGAGCAAGTAAGTTTGTTACCAGATATTGTGAAATCTGAATCAGCTGATGGCGTACCAGCTTTATTTATGGCTATGCAAGGTGGATATATTGAATGTATTAGTAATTTTGGTTTATTGATTAATAGATTAATGGATATAAGACATACAATGCATATAGATAATTTTTCTAAAATACTATTTGATGTTTTGCTTGCTAAGCGCAAAGATGATAATTTGTCTGCTCTTTCTATATCTGTATTAATGAATAAATCTGCTGATGCCATTTTGGCTTTTGGTGATCTTTTGGATAATATTTTTATACTTAAAGATATTATGGATCCTAGAAAAATGTCTAACATTATTTTTAAGTTATTGGATCATAAAGATGAAAATGGATTTTCTGCTCTAGTTTATGCTCTTAAAGAGAATCATGCTGATGCAGTACGTGCTTTAGGTATATTGGTGGATAGGTTGCTTACTATGAGAGGATGTATACCTGATGATGATATGGTAAGTATGCTTTTTAGACTATTAGAATCTGAATCTGAAGGAATGTCCGCCATATTTGTCGTTTTGTTACGTGGTAGTTCTGATGCAATGCTTGCTTTTTATGAATTGATGGATAGATTATTTCTGATGAAAGGACATATACCTGATGTTGATATGGCAGATTTAATTTTTAAATTGTTAATATACAAACCTAAAATGTATTCTTCTGGTCTGTTAATTGCTTTGGAAAAGGGTCATATTGATACAGTAGTTGCTTTTGCTGGATTAATAGGTAAAGTTGTGGTTTTTCTAAGGGACAGTGTGCATAAGACTAGATTAGATTCTATGATGCTGGAGCTATTAATGATTAGGGAGCGTGACGGTACATCCGGCATATTCATATTATTAGAATTGGCAGAAAGTAATATTGATATTATGAATGCGTATGATTCATTATTAATGCATGCATCTGAAGAAGTTAGAAGAGAAATATCTTGTGAAATATCTTGTATTAAAAATAAAATTAAGATGAGTACCATGTATTCTTCATATTCTATGAAAAGAATACCATGTGATAGAAAAAAATCACCTTATATATCTAAAAAAAATGTCGAGAATATATTAAATCTAAATAATAAATTTGAAGTTGGAGGAAGAATTATTTCTTGTAGCTATTTGTCTTTATCATTTCTTCTTAGTAGCATTGATTGCTATAGAAGTAGCAACAAAATGAAAATCTGGGAACTATTTTCAGATGAAAAATCTGTGAGAGCAGCAGCTCTTAAAAAAATTAAAGAGGTACGTAAAATTATAATAGAAAGAGACTTGTTTCATGTTATTACTATAGGTTGCGACAGGTTTGGTGATTTTTTGCATAGTATAGCATCCGGTCTTATTCCTGGAGAGCAGAGATTTTTCATTTTGAAGTGTCACATTCACGTAATGTCTTTTAATGTCATACATAAAACTAAGAAAACAGAAGGAGCACCAGTAAGTAGGTGGGTAGTACATTTTTTTGATCCTGACAAGACCAATGTTGTATCACGTAGTGAAGTTTTAAGCTGTGAAGAATTTTTATATCTAAGTAAATTCTCTTTAAAGATGTTTATAGGTAAAGATTCTTATAAAAATTATTTTGAAGATGAGGGAGAAAATGAATGTAGAATATATGAGTACTGTGACACAACGAGAGAAAGGTCAATTCGTTGCCAGATACTATAAGTGTGCCGACTTTATTTGTGGCTATGCAGGGCGATTATGTTGAGAGTGTATAGTTGAAGTGTATAAATGGTTTGGCTTTATTGGCTTTATTGTTATCTTGAAGTGCTCTTTGGTATTTTGTTGGGGTGACACTTATTCTTTTCTCCTTAATTATGTATCTTATATTAATTGTATATATCTAATAATGGTTTTACTATGGATATATATACATCATATGATGTGATATGACTTATTAGTATTAATTTATACCTCCATATTCCACACTATTCCAGAAAGCATTTCAACTCTCTCTAAAAAGCTTCTCTCCAAATATACTTTCTCTGAACTTAAATAATCTTCTTTTACATATCCGGGCTTTCTCGTTAGTGCTTCTCTTACATTTTGCTTACATCAAATTTTTCAGCAGCTTTATGAGCATATGAACTATTTAAAACATATAATATAGAAAGATGAGAACAAGAAATATATTCATTTTCAACTTTAATTCTGCAGATACCTCCTCTCAAGAGAAAGAGGATACTCCTAAGATTTCCTTGAGGAGGGATTACATAATATTCTGTCCATTATTATAATTTTCGTATGGTAACCGCTTGTATGGTGCCTTATAATTGCACCGTGTGGAATGTTGGATACACCTTGTTATAAATAAGTAGTCGTGAAATTCTAGCATATACGCGCCCTCATTCTAATACAATATGTATACTATGATGTTAAGTATTAACACGCATAGGTAGTGTTAATATTGACAATGGATTGTTAAGTAATTCACTTTGTTCTATCACAAAAACGGTACTACACTGCAAGCGTTATCGTTATGTGAGTGCTTATCCCATAATTATTCTTTAAGTAAGGCCTATATCTGGTATCAGTATCACTATTACTTAAAATCTGTGAAACTTATTATCTCATGTTCATGAACTTTAAATATAAATCATATACCCCATCAACATCACACAACACCAGAACAATATGAAGCTACTAATCAAAGCCACTTACTAATACATCAAATAATATTAACTTAATAAATAATCCATTAACTTTTTAAATTTGTAATTTAAATTACATGTGCCTCGGATATTTTTGCTGGATAAATAAGGATAATTATTTTGATTTGTAATCTTACAATATATAGATAAATAAAAAATACTACCCACCTATCCGATGTTATTACTCTTATATTACCTTAGTTTTATGAATTATCTTAAAAATCGTTACATAATTGCGATTCTCATTGCAAGACAATACATAATATCCTCTATACAAAGCGATAGTTAATGAATTTGGAATAATGTTTTCACCTAGATAGATATAGGTAGTATAAGTACCACTAAACAAGATAAAGTAAAATAAATAGTATGAACAACTGGAATTTGTGGGTTTATTTGATTCTCAGTGCTAATTCAATAAAAACGCACAAACTATGCTTATGCTAAGTTAGCAATGGCACACTGATGAGTCTAATTATACTCAGTTAATGTTTGTTGAGAGTTTTTAACAAGTAAACAACCAACTTATGTACACATTAGTAAAATGTACCGAAAGAGATGTTAATCACTAGAAGTGCTTTTACTTCCATAGTTCTGATCTGAACCGTGTGATAATAATTTTATAGTGTGATGGGGTCGGTATTATGAATTTTAGTTGTAGCAAGCACGTTCATATATCTTCACATTCGATGGAAGTGGTACCATCTGATCAAAGGAATTCTCCTTATATATCTAAAAAAAACGTTGAAAGATTATTAAATTTAAATTGCAAAGTTAAGATTGATGAAGAGATTATTTCTTGTTCCCATTTGGCTTCGTTATTTACTTTAAAGAGCACTAATTGTTATAGAAATAATGAAAAAATGAGAATTGGCAAACTTTTTGCAGACGAAAATTCAGTAAAAAGAGCAATTCCAGAGAATTTTAGAAAAATTTATAAAGATATGATAGAAAATTCATGTGGCAGGCATATTATAGCTTGCGATGGGTTTGGTAAATTTCTACATGGAATAGCTTCTAGCACAGCTTCTGGAGAGCAAAGATTTTTCATATTAGAAAGTTGTAGTCATGTAATGTCTTTTAGGATCACCCATAAAACCAGGAAAATGGGAGAATCGTCGATAGATAAAACGGATAGTTGGGTGGTACATTTTTTTGATCCTAATGCAACAAATGTCGTATCACGTAGCGAAGTTTTAAAGTGTGAAGAATTTTTAGATCCAAGTAGATTTTCTTTAAGAATGTTTATCTATAAAAATAATTATAGAAGGTATTTTGAAAAAAAAGAATTAGGACCAATAGAAAATGAGTGTGCAATATATGAACATTTTGATATAGAAAATAAAAGTTTTTGTTTTTCAACTTTAGAAACACTATCTCAACATGGAATTTCTGGGTGTATGATATATCATATGATGTACAGTAACATTAGTACATTGGATATTAGAGGAGTAGTAAACTCTAAATTGTTTTCAACGTTGAGCGCCGATATTAGAAGGGAGATATTTTTTGCTAAAAGCTCCTCAGGTATTTCTGCGCTTCATATGGCTATGGAACAAAATAAACCCGATTCTGTAATATCTTATAATGATTTTTTAGAAGAACTTTCTTGTGATGAGCAAGTAAATTTGTTACCTGAGATTTTACACGCTAAATCATCTTTGTGTGATCCACCTTTGTTTATGGCAATGAAATTTGGACATGCTGAATGTGTGGATAATTTTGGTTTATTGCTTGGTAGATTAATTAATATAAGACATAGAATACCTATAGATAATCTTTCTGAAATATTATTTAATATTTTGCTTGCAAAGCGTAAAGATAACTTGTCTGCTCTTTCTATGTCTGTATTAAGGAATAAATTTAATGCCATTTTAGCTTTTGGTAGTCTTTTGGATAATATTTTTATGCTTAAAGATGTTATGGATGCTAGAAGAATAGCTAATATGATTTTTTTTCTATTGGATCATAGAAGTAAAAGAGGATATTCTGCTCTATTTTATGCTATTAAAGGAGATCGTGCTGATGAAGTACGTGCTTTAGGTACATTGATAGATAGATTGCTTACTATGAAAGGATGTATACCTAATGATGATATGGCAGATATTATTTTTAAATTATTGAGGTCTAGAACTAGCAAGAACGTTGATGGATTATTCGTGGCTTTACAAGAAGGTAATACTAATTCAGTAATTTCTTTTTCCACTTTGTTAGATAAATTTATTGGTATTAAAGGATGCATAGAAGATATTACATTGATTGGTATGGTATTTTATTTATTAATGTGTAAAAGTGGTGATAATAATATTCCAGGTTTGTTTGTGGCTATGCAAAATGGACATCATAATGCTGTAAGTGCTTTTGGGAAATTATTAGAAAAAGCAATGATTTTTAAGGATGACGTATCTGGTGAATATTTTAATAGGATGCTGTTAGATACTTTGATATCTAGAGGATCAGATGGTATACCTGGATTATCTGTAGCACTAAAAAACAATTTCCCTAAAGTAATTGATTCCTATGGCGTATTGCTTAAATTAATATCATCTAATGATGAATTAATTAATGTATTGGTAGCTTCTGACAGTTCTAGTATACCATCTGCATTATTTGCTGATAAAGAGACTTTGGAAAGTTATTTTGAAGTAATATCTAACTTACCAACTAAGATTATATATTCTTTATATTCACGACTCAATGAAATAAGAAGATCAATTAG
>NZ_FKII01000044.1 GCF_900078745.1 Candidatus Ichthyocystis sparus
CATACAGATCATGAATATTACCAGGAGCAGCTCTCCTTATTGATTCCGTACTTCCCAGTAAATCATGGACTCTAAGTTTTTTAGCTTTATTATGGTATTTAATGCTTTCAGAAACGTATAAAGCTGATAAATGAGTACAAACAATACCCTCACCATCTATCTGAACCTTAGAGTTTAACGAATAAATATTACTGACATGCTTAGTAGATATATATGGATCACTCTTGTCAGAAGACAACAAGGCCTCACCAGAGAAAGAAGAAAACCGCACCGGTAAACTGTCGGAGCACGCCATATTATACATCCAAAATACTTATAGCCAAGCTATAACTGTAGGCAAAACAATAACCCTAGCAGGTTACCTAACTGAAAGAAGAAGATAATGCAATAACCTGTACGATTTAATATATGTGCAAAGTGGATCTCAATAAATTAATTCACACTGTGAAAAAAATTATCACGATCGTTATCAAAAAAGTCATGAAGTATCATCTTGATTGCCACACATGAATAGCAGATTATCTAATAATTTATCAATGTATTATTTATAATTACTATTTTATGTAGTGTCAATCCAAAGTGCTAATTGATTATGTGTACCTATAGGCAAATACGACACAACAACCCTTACTACCCAATTGCATAAAAATATTTACTACTACCATTGCCATATAACAGCAACCATTGCACAATTGTTATCTAATGAACATATGTAATATTAGTGTTGTGATAAACTTACATAATTACACAAAAAAATAGCCAAACTTACTAAAAATCTACCCAAAAATAATATCAAATTGTTACGCTTCAATAGAGTATAAAAATCTTCACATAATGTGCTACATTTATTGAGTAATTTATGAAAAATTAACAAACATCGATTTACTATCACAACAGTTAATGGCAATAACGGTATTGGTAATTCATAAAAAGTACAAGATAGCTCATCCATACCAACTTTTACTTCCTAGATTAAGCTTAGTTATTTTTAGATAATTCTCAAATTACAGAATTATCATTATTATGGCTGAACAAAATTAAAATCAATATAGTTTTTACAGAGATAATATTTACGGTGCTTAGACACAACAAAAGATGAGGAAAAAATAATAAATATAGGTGCAATATCGTAGATAATGAGAACGTAAATTTAGCGTATTATGAATTTACAATTTCTCCTAATTGCAGAAGGAAACTTTCGTATTTCACAGCCCTAGCTCTATCTTCACTTACAAGTTCTGCATACCAATTTGTATGCCTCATATTTTCTAATATAGACAGCAATTCTGACAATACATCAATAGTAAACCCCTTCAACATACTAAGATAAAAATTAACTGTTTCTTCACTTGCAAATAATATACCTGTAATTCCATGAACATTTTTGGCGGCTAATAGATCTGGCCACTTAGATTGGCTAATCGCACCCAATAAAGAACAATATTCCCTGATAGAATCTACATGATTATTTTTAAGCGCTTCAGACAAACCACTACCACGGTAAGACCTTGCTAGTAATATTTCAAACATCATCTTTTCAAAATGGTCTCTAGAAATCATATTACCCAAATATACTAATCTCTCCAATAACCTACTAAAAGAACAAATTGAAGATGCTTTGCCACCATACATGGCAACACATAATCCAGTAACACCTCTATCATCGACAGACATAAGTATAGTAAAAACCATTCTAGCAATATCTAATGCCGGCACTTCATCAGAAAGGTAGACTAATCTATCCAGTAAGCTACCAAAAGCAACAATTGTAGATGCATGTCCTCGCTGCATAGCCATAAATAACCCATTTACATCTACACAATCAGAATTCAGTATAGTAAAAATCATTTCAGCAATTTTGAATATTGAAACTTCATTAGAAAGGCTAATTAATCCATCCAGTAGTCTACCAAAAGCAACAATTGAAGATGAACTTCCCTCCTGCATAGCCATAAATAGTCCACCACCATCTTCGCCTTTACTTGTCCTAGAAACTAATAAATTAAAGATAATATCAGCCAATTTATTAGCAGGTATTCCCCCCCTCAAAGAAAGTAACATATCTAGCAAATCAGAAAAAGCATAGATAGAAGAAGCATTATCTTCTTGCATAGCCACAACAAGTCCTAATTCTCCACGTTTATTACTAGCAATAAGTAAACGTGGCAATACTCTTATCTTTTCATCATAAGATAAACCGTCTAATAAGTAACAATATGCTCGTATAGAATTATGATTATTATTAGACAAAGCAACATGCAAAGCTGAAATATCATGATTTCTACCAAAAACAACATTTTCTCTAACACTAGAAGGAAGTAAAGATAGTTTTTCAGACATCATCATTATATTTTTACTGCATATTCCCTTCTCCATTAGGTGGTATAATGCGCACTCTGAAATACCATCATGTAACAATGTTTCTAATTTTGATAGACACTCGCTTCCTATAGTATCATCACCTCTACATTCGCAGACCATTAATTCATGTTCTTTAGGAACATCTGGTAACTGTTCAAAATATTCACCGTAACAATTACTACCAATAAACTTACGTAAAGAAAACTTATCTTCATTCAAGAAAAAACTCGGATCACTAACTTCGCTGCGAGAAATAACATTAGTTTTGTTTGGATCAAAAAAATGAAGTACATATCTACATTCACTGTTGCCTAATTGATCAGTTTTTAATTTACAAATAACCCTTAATGCCATTGCATGATTACAACTAACCAACAAAAACAATCTTTGACTATTAACACCAGTATTTGTAGCTATTTCATGCAAAAAATGACCAAATCTATCGCAAACTATGATACATTTATTAGATGATTTACTTAACATCTGACCATACAGATCATGAATATTATCAGGAGCGGCTCTCCTTATTGATTCCGTACTTCCCAGTAAATCATGGACTCTAAGTTTTTCAGAATTATTATGGTATTTAATGCTTTCAGAAACGTATAAAGCTGACAAATGACTACAGACGATTCTCTTGCCATCTACCTGAACCTTAGAGTTTAACGAAGAAATGCTACTGACGTGCTTAGTAGATATATATGGATCACTCTTGTCAGAAGACAACAAGACCTCGCCAGAGAAAGAAGAAAGTCGCACCGGTAAACTACCAGAGCACGCCATATTGTACCTCCCAAATACCTATAGCCAAGATATAACTGTAAGCAACAATAACACCAGCAGGCTACCTAACTAAAAGAAAAAGATAATGCAGCAGTCTGTACAATTTAATCCATATGTACAAAGTAGATTACAAAGAGTGCATGTACAAGATTAGCACTATAGGAATCAAGTTATAGTTAAATGCAGCTCAATAAATTAATTCACACTGTTAAAAACAATTATCACGATCATTATCAAAAATAGTCGTGAAATACCATCTTGGTTACCAACACTAATAGCAGATTATCTGCATAATTTATCAATGTATTATTTATAATTACTATTTTATATAGTGTCAATCCAAAGTACCAATTGATTATGCGTACCTATAGTAAAACACGACACAACAAACCCTACTACCAAATTACATAAAAATATTTACTACTACCATTGCCATACAATTGCACAATTGTTATCTAATGAACATGTGTAATACTAGTGTTGTGATAAACTTACATAATTACACAAAAAAACAGTCAAACTTACCCCCCAAAAAATAGAGTATAAAAAATCTTCACATAATGTGCCACATTTATTGAGTAATTAACAGACATCGATTTACTATAACAACAGTTAATAGCAATAACGGTATAGTAGATAATGAGAACGTAAATTTAGCGTATTATGAATTTACAATTTCCCCTAATTGCAGAAGGAAACTTTCGTATTTCACAATTCTAGAACTATCATCACTCGCAAGTTCTGCATACTCATTTGTATGACTCATGTTTTCTAATATAGACAGCAATTCTGATAATACATCAATAGTAAACTCCTTCAACATACTAAGATAGAAACTAATTGTTTCTTCATTTGCAAACAATATACCTGTAATTCCACGAACATTTTTGGCTGCTAATAGATATGGCCACCTAGATTGGTTAATCAAACCTAATAAAGAACAATATTCCCTAATAGAATCTACATAATTATTTTTAAGCGCTTCAAATAAACCATGATCACCACTACCGGAGCTTGCCAGTAATATGTCAAAAACCATCTTTTCAAGATGATGTCCAGAAATCATAGAACCCACCGATACTAATCTCTCCAATAACTTACCAAAAGAACAAATTGAAGATGCTCTACCTTTCTGCATAGCTACACATAGTCCAGTAATGCCTCTATCGTTAACAGACATAAGTATAGTAAAAATCATCCTGGCAATATCCAATGCTGGCACTTCATCAGAAAGGCTAATTAATCTATCCAATAGTTTACCAAAAGAGTCAATTGCAAACGATTCACCCCTCTTCATAGCTATAAATAATCCATTTACACCTTTATTATCAGACTTCAGTATAGTAAAAATGATTTCAGAAATTTCGGATGCCGGCACTTCATAAGAAAGATCAATCAATCTATCTAGTAAGTTACCAAAAGCCGCAATTGCAAGCGAACACCCCCCTTGCATAGCCACAAATAGCCCACTGCCACTTGCCCCATAAGTTAACAGCTCAGAGATCATATTAGCCAATCTACTAGCAGGTATTCTTAGCCTCAAAGAAAGCAACATATCCAACAAATCAGCAAAAGCATTAATAGAATTAGTATTATCTTCCTGCATAGCTACAACAAGCCCTGATTCTCCATTTTTATTACCACCAATAAGTAACAGTGGCAACAATTTTAACTTTTCATTCTCAGACAGACTGTCTAACAAATGGCAATATGCTCGTACAGAATTATGATTATCATTAGACAAAGCAGCATTCAAAGCTGAAGTACCACTACTGCTCCTACCGAAAACAACATTTTCTCTAACATTAGAAGGAAGCAAAGATAATTTACCGGACATCATAATTATATTTTTACTGCATAACCCACTTTCCATTAAATGGTACAATGCGCACTCTGAAATACCATCGTACGACAATGTTTCCAATCTAGATAGACACTCACCTACTCCAACACCACTTCTGGATAAACACCTACTTCCTTCAATATCACTACATTCGTAGACCATTAATTCATGTTCTTCAGGAGCATCTGGTAATTCCTTAAAATATTCATCATAACTATGACTACCAATAAATTTACGTAAAGAAAACTTTTCTTGATCTAAAAAACAGTCTGGATCACTAACTTCGCTACGAGCAGTAACATTAGTCTTGTTTGGATCAAAAACATGAACTACATACCTACATTCTGCATTACCTAGATAATTAGTTTTTAATTTACAGGTAACCCTTAATGACATTACGTGATTACAACTACACAATAAAAATAATCTTTGACTATTAACACCGATGTTTGTAGCAATCTCATGCAAAAAACAACCAAATCTATCACAAACTATAATACGCCTGTCGGACGATCTGTTTAACATGTGACCATGCAAACGATGAATACCACTAATAGCAACAGCAGCTCTTCTTATTGATCCTTCATCTCTAAACAAATCGTATACTTTAAATTTCTTATCACTACTGTGGCATTTGAAATTTTTATAAACATACAAAGCTGATAACTGAGAACAACCAAGCCTCTCGTTATGCACGCTAACCACACAATTCAATGAGACAATATCACCTACGTGCTTCTTGGATATATATGGATCGCTCTTGTCAGAAGACAACAACACCTCATCAGAAAAAGAGGAAATTCTTACCGGAAAACCGCCGGAGCACGCCATATTATTACATCTCCAACATACTTATAACTGTAGGCAATAATCGCCGTTTTAGCATTCCACACCAACCATAAGAAAAGAAAAAAATAACTTAAGTGGTATAGCGTACGTAAGCATAACTCAATGAATAAATTCATAATATGCTGTGAAAAAATCATCGAGATCATTGTCAACAACTACAGTCGCATAGTGATTGCTACATGTGAATAGCGGATCATTATATTAAATAGTTTATCAATGCCTTTATTTATTATTTGGCACTAAAAAGCACCAATTTATTCTGCACACCCACTATTTTAGTACACACAATCACTGTAAAAGATGACTATGCTGGACACGGCAACCTTCGCCATATAATAGCTGGCACCACATCATCATTACTACCAAATCACACTACGTTCTAATAGAGTGCAAAAACACTCACATAAAACATCACGGCTATTAGATGATTTTCAAAAAAATATAAGTACAATATGGTATATAATGAGGGAGTAAATTTATTAGTGTATTACGAATCCATAGCACCTCTTAATTGCAGAAGGAAATTTTCATATTTCGTGACCTTCTCACTATCACTACTTGCAAGTTCTGCATACCCATTTGCACATCTTACATTTTCTAATATGGATAGCAATTCTAACAACACATCAATAGTACATCCCTTCAACATACTAAGGTAAAAACTAACTGTTTCTTCACTTGCAAACAATATACCTGTAACTCCATGAACATTCTTGGCGGCTAATAGATCTGGCCACCTAGATTGGCTAATCATACCTAATAAATGGAAATATTCCTTAATAGAATTCGCTCTATTATTTTTAAGAGCTTCAAACAAAGCATTAGTAGCACCACAACCAGATCTTGCCAACAATATGTCAAAAATCATACCTTCAAGATGATGCCCAGAAATCATACCACCAAAATGTGACAATCTTTCCAATAATTTACTAAAAGAACAAATCGTACATATATCACCTTTCCGCATTGCTACAGATAACCCAGTAACGCCTTCATAATTAACAGACATGAGTATAGTAAAAACCATTCTGGCAATGTCAATACCCAACTCTGGCACTTCAACAGAAAGGCCAACTAATCTATCTAATAGTTCCCCAAAAGCAGAAACTGCAGATGAATGTCCCTCCTGCATAGCCATAAATAATCCATTTGCCTCTCCATTATCAGAATTCAGTATAGTGAAAACCATTTCAACAATTTTTGACACTGGCACACCATGAGAAGAAAGATCAATCAATCTATCTATTAAATTACCAAAAGCAGAAACTGCTCCCGGACATCCCTCGCGCATAGCTAAAAATAGTCCAGTATTGTCCATATCATTGCTCTTACCACAACAAATTAACAACTTAAATATCATATCAGCCAATCTACTAGCAGGTATTCTAAACCTCAACGAAAGCAACATATCCAGAAAACTAGCAAAAGCATTAATAGAATCAGCACAACCTTCTTGCATTGCTAAAGCCAATCCTGATTCTACATCTTTACTTTCATCACCTGTAATAAGTAAATGTGGTAACAATCTTACCTGTTCATCTTCGGATAAACTGTCCAACAGATAACAATACGCTTGCATAGAATGATGACGATCATGATTAAAAGCAGCATGCAAAGCTAACACATTATCACCACATCTACCTAAAATAACAGTTTCCCTGACATTAGAAGGAAGTAAAGATAGTTTTTCAGACATCATCACTATATTTTTAGTGCATAACCCACTTTCCATTAAATGGTGTAATACGCACTCTGAAATACCATCGTGTGACAATGTTTCCAATTTAGATAAACATTCACTCATCCCAACCTTACTTCTAGACAGACTTCCATCTAATACAAGATCACTGTCACAACATTCGCAGATCATTAATTCATTTTCTTTTGGAGCACCTGGAGATTTATTGAAATATTCAGTGTAATGATTGATATCAATAAATCTATCTAAAGAAAATTTAGATCCGTCCAAAAAAAACCTTGGATCGCTAACTTCACTACGGGCAGTAACATTAGTTTTGTTTGGGTCAAAAACATGAACTACATACGTAAGCTCTTCATTACCTAAATGATTAGTTTTTAATTTACATACAACCCGTAATGCCATTACATGACAACAACTACTCAACAAAAATAATCTTTGACTATTAACAGCAGTACCGGTGGCAACCTCATGCAAAAAACAACCAAATTTACTGCAAACTGTAATGCACTTATTAGGTGATTTGTTTAAAATACAATCATACAAGGCAAAAATACCTCTAGGAGCAGCTCTCCTTAACGATCTAGCATCTGTAAAGAAATCATATACTTTAAAGCTCTCACCACCGCTATGGCACCTAATACTTTTATAAACATATAAAGCCGATAACTCAGGACAATTCATTACACTGCCAAATACAGTAACGGAGGAGTTTAATACTTTAATATCATCTACGTGCTTCTTGGATATATAAGGATCACCCTTATCAGAAGATAATGGAATCTCCTCACCAGAGAAAGCAGAAACCCGTACTGGAAGATTGCCGGAGCATGCCATACTACATCCCTCAAAACGCTTGTCGCCCACAATTGTAGACAACAACTGCCACCTTAGCAAACAATAACAACCGTCATAAATAACCTCAAAAACATGTTATGATTCATACTGTACGTAGAAAAGCACTGCCACGAGCGTAGTATGACAACAGCCAACACAGTTAATTAATAAATAATTCACACTATCATACGAAAAAACCGTCACAATCAGCGACAACAAATACAGTATAAAGTACCATAGTGACTACCACACACGAACAGCAGACTATTACATTAAAATAATGTACAGTCCTTACCGCCCAATTACACAAAAACACAGCAACCTTAGTCATGTAATAGCTGGCACCACATCATAATTACCACCAAAACCACACTATGCTCCTATAGAGTGCAAAACACGCACAGAATAGGTCAGAGCTATAACTTTCCCAAAATAGTTATAGTTATAGAACATGGCAGATAACGAAGTCGTAAGTGCAGTGTATTATGGATTTATAATTCCTCTTAGTTGAATAAGGAAATTTTCATATTTCTCGATCTTACTACTGTCGATACTTGCGAGTTCTGCATACTTATCTGCATGTCTCACACTTTCTAATATGGATAGCAACCCTGATAACACATCAACGGTACATCCCTTCAACATGCTAAGATAAAAACTAATTGTTTCTTCATTTGCAAACAATATACCTGTAATTCCATGAGTATTTTTAGCGGACAATAGACCTGGCCACTTAGATTGGCCAATCATACTTAATAAAGAAAAATATCCCCTAATAACACCCTCACGATTACCTTTAAGAGCTTCAAATAAACCATTACTACCGTCATAACCGCTTGCTAGTAATATATCAAACACCATCCCTTCAAGATGATCTCCAGAAATAGTACCGCCCAGTGATACCAACCTTCTCAATAGGTTAGCAAAAGAACAAATTGTAGATGCTTTACCATATTGCATAACCCCACATAGTCCAGTAACGCCTCTAGCATTGATAGACATAAGTATAGTAGAAAGCATTTTAGCAATATCCAATGCCGGCACTTCACCAGAAAGACCAATAAATCTATCCAATAGTTCACCAAAAGCATCAATCGCATGTGATCTATTTCTTTTCATAGCTACAAATAATACACTTTCACCCTGGACATCAGACTTCAGTATGGTGAAAACCATTTCGGCAATTTCTGATGCTGGCACCTCATCAGAAAGTCTGATTAATCTATCTAGTAGACTACCGAAAGCAGAAATCGCACGACAACATCCTTCACGCATAGCCAAAAACAATCCAGTAACATTACCTTCTCCTTCTCCCTCCAAATCAGAAACCAGCAACCCAAATACTATTCTAGCCAATCTACTAACGGGTATCCTTGTCCTCAACAAAAGCAACATATCCAGCAAACTACCAAAAGCATTTATGGATTCATAACAGTCTTCTTGCATAGCTAAAAGAAGCCCCGAACATCCATCCCTATCACTAGCAATAAGTAACCGAGGTAACAACTCTATCCTTTCATAATCAGATAAACTACCCAACAAACGACAATATGCCTGTATAGAATGATGGCGATTATTGGACAAAGCAACATGCAAGGCTGAAACATTGTCACTATTTCTACCGAAAACAACAGTTTTTCTAACACTAGGAGGAAGTAAAGGTAGTTTTTCTGACATCATCTCTATACTCTTAGTGCATAACCCACTTTCCATCAAAAGGTACAATGCACACTCTGAAATACTATCGTGTAACAGCGTCTCCAATTTGGACAAACAGCTCATACTCACTTCAGGATCATTTCTAGACGAAAAACACCATACTCCCTCAATATCACTACTACGACATTCGCAGATCATAAATTCATGTTCTTCAGGGGCGTCTGGAGACGACTTAAAATATCTAAAGTAAAGATTATCATCAATAAATTTACGTAAAGAAAACTTCGATTCATCCAAGAAAAAACTTGGATCACTAACCTCACTACGGGCAGTAACATTAGTTTTGTTTGGATCAAAAATATGAGCCACATACCTACGTTCTTCATTACCTAGATGATTAGTTTTTAATTTACAAACAACCCTTAATGCCATTACATGACTACAACTATTCAACAAAAATAATCTTTGACTATTATCACCGGTATTTGTAGCAATTTCATTCAAAAAATGGCCAAACTTGCTACAAACTAAAATACACCTATTAGATGATTTATTTAAGATATGATCATACAAAGCAAAAATACCGCCAGGAGCAGCTTTACTTATTGATTTCTCATCTCCAAACCAATCGTATACTTTAAATCTCTCACCACTACTACGATATCCAAGGCATTTGTAAACATATAAAGCGGACAACTCAGGACAATTCATCACGTCTCCACGCACCTGAACCGTAGAGTTTAATGCTGCGATAGCACCTACGTTCTTCTTAGATATATATGGAACAGTCTTGTCAGAAGATAACGGTATCTCTTTACCAGAAAAAGCAGAGATTCGTGCTGAAAAATCACCGCGGCATGCCATACCAACCCTCCAAAATAAAAAACCTTAGACCACACTCTTTGATCAACCACACCAACAGTAAGAAACTGGCAAGCACATATGTACAAATACGAAAGGTGAAGCAAAAATAATACAGAGGGCTAGGCTACCATAGTAAAAAACAAAGCACAGTTAAATGTACGTCAGGCATATTAATAAAGTTAATTTACTACTATGATTATGATGATAAATACTATGGTGATAATGCAATTACTGTCGCGACATTAACATATTATAGACAATCAAAAATTGAGGGTACCATCACAATTACTCACATATGAGCAGCACCGAGAGCAGCATCGAGAACTTATTTAATCATCTACAATTGCTGTTTAGTCCAACACCAACCAAAAACATTAATTAATGCGGCGCAATTGTTATGTGACAACACAAACCATCATGAAAAAATAAACTATTGTCTTACCTAGTAATGTCTCTGATATGGAATAACAAAATGTACTAACCATTAATCTATATATTAATCCAGTAATGTTACAGAGCAATGAAGCACATACCCACTACAAACACAGAAATTGCAATTTCTGCCACAAATTAAACATTAATAACGACGATCGTAGCATTGCGGAAGTACTAGCAGCTACTAAACAAAACACTTTCCTACAAAGGCTACAATATTCTTCACCTCGTTATACGCAACTATCACGTCCTAATACATCATATCTTGTAAATTAATTATCTATATTAAACAATAAAAGTGTCTAATGTATTATGAATTTATAATTTTTTCTAGTTGCAGAAGGAAATTTTCATGTTTCTTGATCAACCCACTATCTGTAAGTTTCACTTTCGTATACTTTACATTTTTCAATATAGAGTACAGCTCTGATAATACATCAACAGCAAATCCCTTAAGTATAGCAAGATAAAAATCAATAGTTTCTTCACTTGCAAACAATATGCCTGTAATTCCAAGAGAATTATTGGCTGCCAATAGCTGTGCCCACCTGGACTTGTCAATTCTAGACAACAAAGAACAATATTCTGTGATGGAATCTATGTGATTATTTCTAATCGCTGCAAATAATCCATTTCTAATTCCACCAGATCTTGCTAATAGTATGTCAAATACCATTTTTTCAAGATCATCGCTGGGGATCCTGTCACCCAAAGCCACTAATCTATCTAATAGTTTACCAAAACAGTAAACTGAAGACGAATGGCCCTCCTGCATAGCCATAAATAGTCCAGTCACACATCCCCTGCCAAAAGACATCAGTATGGTAAAAACCATTTTGGCAATATTAGTTACTGGTTCTTTATCGGAAAGAGAAATTAGTCTATCTAGTAGATTACCAAAAGCAAAAATTGCAGCTGAAGACCCCTCCTGCATTGCTATAAATAGACCTGTAGCACTTTCATTACCACCTCTCCTAGCATTTATCAAATTAAAGATAACAACAGCTAATTCACTAGCAGATATTTTCTCCTCCAACGAGATTAATATGTCCAACAGACCACCAAAAGCAATAACAGAGTCATATCTATCTTCCTGCATAGCCATAAATAGCCCTGATTCTCCATTTGAATTACTAGCAATAAATAAATGTGGTAATACTCTTATCTTTTCATCATCAGATAGCGCATTCAAAAAACAACAATATGAATTTATAGAATTATAATTGTTATTAGTCAAAGCAACATGCAAAGCTTGAATGCCAAGACTACTTCTGCCGTAAACAACCGTTTCTCTAATACTAGAAGGAAGTAAAGATAGTTTTTCAGACATCATAATTATACTATCATTACATAAGCCACCCTCCATTAAATGGTATAAAGCACACTCTGAAATACCATCATATAAAAATGTTTCCAACACCGATAAAAGCCCACTTCCTTTAATGTCACTGTTACTACATTCGTATGCCATGAGCTCATATTCTTTCGGATAACCATGTAATCTCTCAAAATATTGACTATACTCATGATTACCAACAAAATTACGAAAAGAAAACTTTTCTTTATCTAAGAAAAAATCTAGATTACCAACTTCACTACGAATAATAATATTAGTTTTGTTTGGATCAAAAAAGTGAACGACATAACTACTATACTCACTACCACTAACTTTATCAGTTTTCAATTTACGAATTACCCTTAATGCCATCGCATGACTACAACTACGCAACAAAAATACCCTTTGGCTATTAATGTCGGTATTTATGGCAATTTGATGCAAAAAAACACCAAATCTATCGCAAACAATAATATATTTATTGCATGATTTACTTACCAAATTACTATACAGACTATGAATATTAACAGGAGCAATTCTAATTATTGATTCGGCACTGCCAAATAAATCATTGATTTTAAGTTTTTTACCATTATCATGGCACTTCATACTCTCAGCAACATATAAAGCTGACAAATGACTACAGACGATGCTTTTGCCATCTATCTGAAACTTGTGGTTTAGTACGACAACGCTTCCGGCGTTCTTCTCAGATATATACGGATCACTCTTATCATAAGATGATAATGGCTCTCCTGAAAAAGCGGAAATTCGTACTTTAGAATTACTCGAGCACGCCATCTTATTTATCCTAAAAACCCATTACAAGAATAGCTTATTCTGTTAAGACACTATATAACAGCCGCTAGCAAAAACAACTGTAAAAATCTATATTATTACCCCCTAAAGATCTCAGAACCATAACTGAATATGTACTGAAATCGCTCAAAAAATAATATTTAACTACTAACATTGATATTTATGGCAGTTTTGCGCAAAAAGACACCCAATATATCGCAAACTATAATACATTTTTACATAATAATTTATTTATTGAAATAATTAGACAGATTATTAAATCTTACTATAAAGTAAGTAACTATAATTACTTATTCTATGCTTTTCAAATAAATTACTACGAACTTTAGTTTTTTTTACTATTAAATGCACTAACACCATATTCTTGCCATATATAAATCTTAGAGTTTGATGAGAAAATGTACTAAACATTTTTCTTATACATTATATGGAACGCCCTTATCAGAAGACGACTATACTCAGGCTAAATTGGTAGAAAAAATTAGCACCGAAAAATTACTGAAATACTCTATCTTGCCTATCCAAAATACTTATTACAATATAATGTATCAGACTACGAATAATAATAGATAGCACAAAAGCAACTGTAAAAAAATATATCAATATCTTACTTAAAACAGGACATCCCCAAAATGTACTGCCAATACAGTTATCATTCATTGTTAGACATATAATTTAAGTTAAAAATACTCCATCCCTAAACCAATTTTTAGTTGTATAACTTTTATATAGACAAGTGAGTTTATTATACTTGAAATTCATCCAGATCAACTTGTAAAATAAAATTAATAATTCTACTTAGATATACAACATTATTAGAGCTTTTAGTATCATCGATTGATATCGACTCAACACACTATATCCACACAATAACCACCGATGTTCTCTACTAATTAAGTAAGAATTAATGCAAGATATGTCTAGTTGAAATACATAAAATATAGTAAGCAAAAAGTATGGCTACAAGACAGCACATAATAAATGCCAAAACACCATCAAAGGCATAGTTTTTCTCAAATTCATAGTTCTTCACAGTTACAGGTAATAGCACAGATGTAGCGTACCTTGAATTTATAATTCTTTCTAGTCCTGAGAGAAAATTTGCGTAATTAACTCTCTGAGCTATATAAAGACAATTTATAGACATTCTATATTCGTTTGTACGCTCTTTAGAATTCTCCAATATGGAAAGCAAACCTGATAAGACACCAACATCAAAATCACTCAGTACGTTAAGATAAAAACCAACAGTCCCTTCATTTGCAAAAAGCATACCTGGTATCCCATTACCATCCTTAGCAGCCAACAGCTCCGGCCACTTACATTTGTTAATCCTACTTAACAAAGAACAAAATGCCTTGATAACAGACAAATCATTATTTACAAAGGCTTTAAATAATCCTCTACCAAAGCCACTAGATTTTGCTAACAATACATCAAACATCATCTGTTCAATATCACCTCGAGGAATACTACGACCCACTAATGCTAGTCTATCTAATAGGGCACCAAAAGCAAAAACTTCGTCTGAACAACCACCTTCCATTGCCACATATAAAGCTGTATCACCTGCACCACTCGCAGCAAGTATCATACCAAAAATGATAGTAGCCAATTCACTAGCAGGTACTTTCCCCCTAAGAGAAAGCAAAATATCTAAAAAATCAGCAAAAGCATAAACAGAATCAGCATTACCCTCTTGCATAGCTACAAGCAATACTGGCAATTCGTTTATATCTATGTCTAAATCTAAATCTAAACCTTGATCCAAACCTATACTTAGGGCTCTATCTAAATTACTACTAACTAACAAGCGAGGTAATAGTCTTAATTTTTCATCATCAGACAGTTTGCTCAAAAAATAACAGTATGCACGTACTGAATTATAATGGTTACTAGTCAAGGCAACACACAAAGACGTAACGCCTCCACTATTTCTACCGTAAACAATATTTTCTCTAACATCAGGTGGAAGTAGAGGTAGTTTTTCAGACATCATAACTATACTTTCACTACATACCCCACTTTCCATCAAATGATGGAGAGCGCACTCTGAAATACCATCATGTACCAATGTTTCCAGTCTCGATAGACTCTCACCACCACAATTAACATCACTATCACTATACTCACAAACCATAATCTCGTTCTCTGTGGGGGCATCTGGTGAGTACTCAAAATATTCCCTATAAGAAGAGGACCCAACAAATCTACGCAAAGAAAACTTTTCTCTATCCAAAAATTGATTTGGATCACTCACTTCACTGCGAGCAACAACATTAGTTCTATTAGGGTCAAAAAGATGAACCACATAACTACAAAATCTACCACCAAATTCATTGGTTTTTAATTTGCAAGTAACCTTTAATGCCATCACATGACTACAACTAAGTAACAAAAATAACCTTTGATCATTAGCCTTAGTATTAGTAGAAACTTCATGCAAAAAATCACCTAATCTATCGCAGACAATAATGCGCCTATCACATGATTTATTTAACATAAGATCATACAAACCATGAACATTACTAGGTGCAACTCTCCTTATTGATTCCTTGCTTCCAAACAACTCATGTACTCTAAATTTTTTACCATTATTGTGATGCTTGATGCTCTCAGAAATATACAAAGCAGACAAATCACGACACACAAGATGCTCGTCACTCACCTTAACGCTAATATTTAATGAAGCAATATCTACAACATTCTTCTTGGATATGTATGGATCACTCTTATCTGAATGTTGCAAATATTCTTCTGAAGAAGCCGAAATACGCATCGACATATTATTGGAGCACGACACATCAACCTCCCAAACAAACACCCACCCGTACGATAGGTGCCATTATCGTTATACATCTGTAAAGGCCATATACGGCAGGTGTGCAACACCGGATCGTCGGTGATACCCTATAGCAAAAAACTTCAACAAAATATAGGGTTATTTACGTAAAGCACCAGAAAGTACCACGACACCTTTGAAAAAGAAACGTACCGTTACCGCTTGCAATGTAAAAGTGCAAACCATCAGCAAAATCATTAATTATGACCACAAGCGAGCATAAAACGACATCATGATCTGTAGTAGCAGTCAAACAAATATGGGCAAAAACTTGCTAAATTTACCAAAAAATATTCCGCTAATCGTCAAAAAAAACTCGCATAACATCAATGTGGTAAATAATTATTGCACTTATCTGGTAGAGTGCAGTGTAACAACTTTGGTAATCCACATATAGGAATATCATAGGTCGTACGTGCGCAAAACTCCACAATTGCCTACCACACTAGTGCAATGTGCAAAACAGCTGTACTGTCCCCGTCACTCGCGCTAAAGATGCCACTATAACATCCTAAATTTAAAAAATGGACTTCGAAGCATTAACAAGAATATAATTATGTTGATTGAAGTTATTTTTAATATGTAAGTACGCAAATTGCAAGAATACTCTAACACCCCCATGTGTGGAGTACTTACTCTAAATTAGATAAAATTGACTCTCATTATGAGTAATTATAACGCTCTGTTACATACAGTTACAACACCGAATATAGATATAATTGCGCATGCAACAAAATACACATAGGCCACGTAAATTTACTAGAAAAAATAAAACATTTGTACAATTCAGAATAACAATAATGTAATCACAAAACATCAGTGCATAATTAGAACTTATGCGGTAGGGTAGGCAGAGCGGCCTTGGAGCGTATAATTTTTTCTAGCCCCAAAAGAAAATTTTCGTATCTAGCAGTCTCTAAACCATTACGACTATTTGCATATTCTATATATTTCCTTGTATATCTTATATTCCCCAATCTATAATGTAATTTTGATAGCACATCAATTGTAAAGCCTGACAATACATCAAGATAAAAATTTATAGTTTTTCCATTTGCAAGCAATATGCCCGGCATACCATAGTTATTCTTAGCCTCCAATAGATCAACCCACCTGTGCTTACTAATCCTACTTAGTAAAGAACAATATGCCCTAATAGCACCTAAGCGACTATTTTTAATAGCCGAAAATAATCCATTACTAACGCTACCAGATCTAGCCAATAGTATGTCAAACACCATATCATCAAGACTATACTTAGGGATATTGTTACCTACGAATACCAATCTATCCAATAGACTACCAAACGAATAAATTGAAGATGAGTGACCCTCCTGCATAGCAATAAACAGCCCACTCACTCCTCTATTATTAACAGACATTAGTATATAAAAAATCATTTTAGCAATACTATTTACTGAAACCGCACCAGAAAGGGAAATCAGTCTATCTAGCAGCCTACGAAAAGCAAAAACTGCAGATGAACGCCCTCCCTGCATGGCCATAAACAGTCCCGTATCACGTCTACCTTCTCTTCTCCTAGCCTCTATCAAATTAAAGATAGTATTAGCTAATACATTAGGAGACATTTTCCATTTCAACGAAAGTAACATGTCCAATAAACTACCGAAAGCGGAAATAGCATCGGCACTACCTTCCTGCATAGCCATAAATAGCCCCGACTCTCCCCTCATATTATTAGCAGTAAGTAAATTCGGTAATACTCTTAGCTTCTCATTATCAGACAATCCACGCAACAAATAACAATATGCGTGTATAGAATTATGACGATTATTAGTCAAAGCAACATGTAGGGCTTGTATACCGAGGCTACTTCTACCGTAAACAATGCTCTCCCTGACACTAGAAGGAAGTAAAGATAGTCTCTCGGACATCATCATTATATTTTTAGTGCATATCCCGTTCTCCATCAAATGATATAAAGCACACTCTGAAATACCATCGTGTATCAATGTTTCAAATACTAATAGAGACTCGCTACCTATAATATTATTGCTACTACACTCATAGACCATTAATTCATGCTCTTTAGGAGCACTTAGTAATTTTTCAAAATATACAGAATAATAACTCCCGGTAAACTTATTTAAGGAAAATTTTTCTTCATTCAAGAAAAGATCTGGATTATCAACTTCACTACGAGCAACAACATTAGTCTTGTTTGGATCAAAAAAATGCACTACATACCTACGTCCAATGTTACCTAAATGATTAGTTTTTAATTTACAAATAACTCTTAATGCCATTGTATGATCACAACTACGTAACAAAAATACCCTTTGACAATTAATCTTTGTATCTATAGCAATTTCACGCAAAAAAACACCGAATCTACGGCAAACTATAATGTATTTATTACATGATTTACTTATCAGACGATCAGGGAGGTCACGAATGTTATCAAGAGAAGCTCTCCTGGCAACCGTCATTATTGATGACGTACTTCCAAATAAATCATGAATTCTAAGCTTTTTACCATTGTTATGGTGCCTAATGCTTTCAGAAACATATAAAGCGGACAGATGATTGCAAACAAGACTCTCACCATCTATTTGAACCTTGGAGTTTAATGAAATAATATTACTAACATTTTTCTTAGATACATATGGCTCACTCTTGTCGGAAGATGACAAAATTTCTTCTGAATAAGCAGAAATACGTATTGCAAAATTATTAGCACACGACATCTTATTTTCCAAACTTTTACAAACAAGTACTAATCGTCACATACAAAAAATAACAGTGTATAAGAACACTAATAATAACTGATAGCAAAAAAACCAATGTATACAACTATACAGTTATTACGTGAGAAATAACAAAGCCCCAACGTACATTCATTGCTATCAGTAAAAATGCCCAGAATTATAACTGAAATATTACTGTTAGACATTTTATTTTTTAGAGAAACAACATAAAACTATTATATCTATAACAGGCTATCAAAAAAAGCACCATCTCAAATATTATTCATAATCACGTAAATACACAACCCACACAGCGAAATGTCATAATTACTAAATACCACAGAGCACCTTATAAAAGAAAAGCGTAGAGTAAAACTTATAAGTACCTATTTTATTAGGAATATAGGGCAACTTACAATTATCAATTGATCCAGATCGATTGAAATATAAAGCCAGATCAACTAAGGTATAAAGATTCATTGACAAACAATACCATGATGCCGATAAAATATTTTATAATAAGTAAATCACGTATAACATAATCACCTATCTTGTACATTCGCCCTTGCAGCATTACTTCTATAACATCTACATATTGATACCACAAATATTCCATATCAGTAAAGAAATAGCATGTCATGGTGCAACACATTTTTATTTCTTATAAGATCGCTGTAAATAATAAAATGTTATCAAGAATATGAGTTTTATACCGCTCCTAGTCAACAAGGGCTTTTGCTTAATCTTTACCTTCCATATGGGTATGGCATATACATCGTATTATTAAGATACTCAAAAAGTTTGCAAACAAAAAGTTAATAGTTAATACATTTCCATTAATTATTGTAAATTTGCACAGTTTATTTTATGTAATTACAATATGTGTGTGTGACATTTTTATAACAATAGAGCAACTTTATTTATAAAGCAGATATTACAAGGTCACGAACTAACTAAAATATATGACAAATTATATTTGTCACCAACACTTACCTGCATCATATCGATTAAAACGTACAATAATTCTCTATTATTAACCAAATATTCGTAGAGTTATTATAATAATATTTAATATTACTTTTATTATACGAGTAACTAGCATAGGAACAACTGATTGTAATTCACACTAACGGCACGGATATTAAACGGCACTAGAGTTTTTTGAGCAGCTAACCCGTTGTATTAACAATGTAGGCACACATAATGACAAGCAGGGTAATATAATACTGGCAAATAAATACTATGTACCCTCAGGGTGTACTACTCCTGGACTAACAGAATCGGCATGCTCTTTGAGCCTATGAAGTAGGATTTGATATGCCTCTATTTCTTTTTCAGTAACATCTCGCGAAAAATAGGAACTCTCTTCATATTTTAGTTTTGATATCAACGCGGCAGATGTAGTACTTGGCAACTGAGTTATTATTGTTAGATAAGCTTCCATTGTCTCTTTGTTAGAGCTCAACACGCTAGGAAATCCTTTGGAACCAATAGCTACCAATATATCTGGCAAACTAGATTCATTAATTTTCCTCAACAAAGAAAGATAAGCAATAACTGCACCTGCATGATTATTTTCTAAAGCCGAGGATAGGGCAGTCATACCATAATCAGAACGTGCAATCAGTAAATGAGAAACCATTTCTGTAAAACGTGTATTTGAAATCGTAGTTTCCAGGGATAAAAATCTATCTAATAAATCGCCAAAAGCATGTACAGTGCCAGCATACCCGTTACTCATGGCCACAAATAATCCTGTTTTACCGTTTGAATCTTTCTCCGTTAACAAATCAAAAACAAATTTTGTCATACTATCGCCAGATAACTTATCACGCAAAGACAACAACCTGTCTAACAGGCAAGCGAAAGCAGACAAAACGCTAGTGCCACCTTTGTAAATGGACATAAGCAAGCACGACAAATCATCGCAACGCTTAGCCATTAACAAACAAAAAATAACTTTTGCTAAATTATCAGCAGATACCTTTTCCTGTAAAAACAGTAATAAAATGTCCATCAAACCACCAAAAGCAGACACAGCACCTGCACAACCTTCTTGCATAGCTATAAAAAGGGAAGGAACCCCATCATTATTACTAGATAACAATAAATCAAAAATCATCTTTGCCAAACGAGAAGCAGGTATTTTTTCACTAAAAAAAAGCAGTCTTTCTATCAAATTACCAAAAGCAGATACAGCACCTGCACAACCTTCCTGCATAGCTATAAAAAGGGAAGGAACCCCTTCATTGTTACTAGATAACAACAAATCAAAAATCATCTTTGCTAAACTAGAATCAGGCATCTTCCCACTAAAAGAAAGTAATTTGTCTACCAAACCACCAAAAGCAGATATAGCATCAGAACAATTCTCTTGCATGGCCATAAATAATCCTGACGCACCACTATTGGAACTTGACATTAGTATATCGAATAGTATTGTGGCAAGTCTGTCACTATCCATTTCATCATTTAGTGATACCAATTTATCTAACAATAAGCCAAAAACACGAACAGACTCTGCATGTCCTTCCTGCAGCGCTATAAACAAACCTGGAACACCACAATGACTTCTAGCTAATAAAATACCTAGCAATAATGATGCCAATTTTTCTCTTGGAACAAGATCTAAAAGTGAAATGTATGGAGCTATAGAGTGGTGCCTATTACAAGATAATGCCATATGCAAAGCCGTCGTATTATCACTACCCCTACCATACAAAATGTTACTACTTTCACCATCTAAGCTCAGTAAAGATAATCTTCTAGACACCTCTGCAATACACGAACTACCACCGTCTTCTACTACATGATATATCAAACATTCTGAAACACCATCCTGAGACAAAGTTTCTAGCTTTAAAAATCCTTTACTATTGTTAACCTCATCCTCACTATACTCATGTATAACACATTCATCTTCTCTAGGTCCTCCAAATGTATTTTCAAAGTAATATCCGTACATGCTAGCTAAAAAAAACTTGCGTAACGAAAATTTATCTGGCAACAAAAAATTATTAAGATCACTAACTTCGCTACGAGCAACAACATTAGTACTATTAGGATCAAAAAAATGGACTACATAACTAGATACAACTTCTCCACTATTATTCACCTTTGATTTATGAACAAGCCTAAAGGACATTAGATGATTGCAACTACCCAATAGAAATACTCTCTGCCTGCCAACTGGAAGATCTCTAGCAATTTCATGCAAAAAATTACCAAACCTATCACAAACAACAACATACTTACTATGAGATCTACTGATTAAATAGTCGCATATACCATCAATATTATCTGGTGCTATACTTTCTATTGATTCTCTAGTTCCTAGTAACTCATGTACCCTAAATTTACTTCCATTATTGAACAACTCTATGCTCTTTAGCATATACAGAGATGACAAATGGGTACACCCTATTGCTTTACCATTCAATTCGATCCCTGAATTTAAATTCTCTATGCTGCTAACATATTTGCCGGATATGTATGGGTCAGACTTATCATCTGCTAGCAATGCATCTAGAGAACATGCATAAACCCTTAAATGTACATCAAACACTATGCTTACATCCAATGTCAATTTAAATTGTCGATAAAGAAAAGCCAAGCCCTATTAGTTGTAGTCAAAGAAACAGCAAATTACGAGTAAAACTGGCATCAATCTGTAGTATCATGCAACACATTACATGTTATGTTGAAATGCATTCTCTCTTATCTTGTCCATCCACACCTACTACACAACATCGTAAACTAACACATGCCCAACTAGTGTTCTGCGCCTCATGTAGTATAGTTTAAGCATAACACTTACAAACTTACAATTGATAATTTTGGCTACGGTGAAGGCACATAATATATTATATGTTATCATCCACACTATGATTTATACAATATAAAATCAAATATTATGCACAAAATATTCATAAAAATATAACTAGACATTGCCATAGTAATAATAAAATTCTACCTCATAAATACATAACACAATATCAGTATTAAGTTACGGATCATAATTTAATATTATAGCAATCAACTTCATAATATATTTGTACATTTTAAGGTTATCTATTATTCTATTCCAATAATAAATACAGCGTGTATCCATAAAATCATCGGGTGACATGTATCATCTTGATTGCACAGCACCAAAAACATCACATGAATAGTAAATTTATTTACAATTGTTATGCATAACTTACATGATTGATTATTAATTTTATCAAGTAATATGAAATTAAATTATTAATAATAAAAACTAGCTACGCACATAAATGAACAAAGCTATTATAAATAAATATTTAATTTTTTAGTAATCACAAAAGAATTATATTATTTCAAATAAGTAAAAATACTTTTTTATTAACAAACCTACAAATATATTACCAACAGTAACATATATGCTAAGAAATTGTATTTTTTATATGATCGAATACACTACCAATGTTTATATAAATAATTAATATAATCATTTATTGCACCTTCATTTGCTTCCTTTATCACACAATTATGATCATCTGTAGTGATTTTAATAAATACAAACTACTAAATAAAATAAATAGTATACTATGCCCATGGAAATACAATCTATGTTTTTACATCATAAAGATCTTTAATATGTTACTCAGACATGCATGTATCATCGTATATGCATATAAAACAACTGCTATTTTTAGTTATATTATTAATATATAAATCGGTTAGCATTAAAAATTACTAGCAGTTCATACTTAGCACTACCTAATTTAATTAGGCGTTATTACCAGAATTCTAAGGTACAAATAACATTTAATAAATGTTCACTATACCTGCTATCGCTTTAAAAGCCTATTTGTAGTAGGATCAGAACTTAATTTTTTATCAAGTAATACTATGCATGTTAGCATGTTCCTCCAGCTTACAAAGAAAATCCCTATAGCATTCAAATTTACTAACATTGGTGCTAGCATGTTCACGCATTACTGTACTTAATTTTGAATATACTACAGAAGCCACAGTAGGCGGCATACTCAACAATACAGACAAATAAAATCCAACAGTATCTTCATTTGCCATCAATACCCCTGGAATACCAGAGTCATTGGTAGCTATTAATAAATCCGGCAATCTGGACTCATCAACTCTCCTTAACAAGGATCCATAGGCTAAAATAGCATCCTTGCAGTTATTCTCTAGAGCAACTAACAAACCCGATGCAACACCTCCAGGAGCGCTTGCTACAATAAGATCATATAACATATCTGTAAAGGTCTCATTTGGCACTCTACCTCTAATAGAAAAAAGTGTATCTACTAAACCAGCAAAAGCAGATATTGCATCTTCGTGTCCCTCATGAAGGGCCATAAAAAGGGCAGACGTCCCTTCTGTACTAGGACTCTTTAGTAAATCAAAAATTATTATGATAATATCATTTCCAAACGTACCATCAATCAAAAGCAACAACTCATCTAACAAGCTGCTAAATAAACAACCAAAAGCAGTAACTGCATTAGAGTGTCCTGCCTGCATAGCCGCAAATAATCCTGGTTGTCCATTAGGGCTCACTGCCATTAGCAAATTAAAAAGCATAGCAATCAGCCTACTGCTATGCATATTACACTTAATGGATATAAGCCTATTTAATAGCAATCCAAAAGCGCTAATAGAGTCAGACTTGCCATTCTGCAAAGCCATATACAATCCTGGAGTCCCTGCATCACTCTTAGCCATTAGTAGATCAAAAATTATCACTGCAAGATCATTACCACTTACGTCAGCACACAAAACTAAAAGCTTATCTAACAAACCACCAAAAGCACAAATAGCACCGTAGTTATTATTTTGTAGAGCCATAAATAATCCAGATGATACATTAGGAACATAAGCCATCAATAAATCAGAAATTACAGTAGCAAATTTATAACAAGACATCTGCGATTTTATCAATTTAAGTATGTCTAGCAGATCTATAAAAGCCCTAACAGACTCAGTACACCCATTCTGCAAAGCCATAAATAATCCTGGGATACCCCTATTATCCCTAGCCATAAGAATATCAGGTAACAAATCTACTAACTCGTTAACTGCAAGACTTGATAGCAACTGACCATAGGCATTTATGGAATCGCTCTTTCCCCGCAATAATGCAATATGCAAAGCTGTTACGCAACAACTGTTCATCCCATAAAGAATACTTTTACCTATTTTACCCACTGGAAGTGAAGATAATCTTCCTGATAAAGATATAATATCTGAACCACTATCACCATCATTCATCAAGTGGTATATCAAACACCCCGAAACACCAACTTGAGACAAAGTTTCAAGTTTTGAAAATCCCTTATTGACTGTTTTATAATCACTATATTCGTGTATGATACACTCTCTCTCCATAGGTCCTTCTGGTGAGCTCTCGAAATAATTTTGATACGCAGTCTCCAAAATAAATCTTCGTAGGGAAAATTTTTTTGCATTTAAGAAATCACTTGGAGAAAAAACCTCGCTACGCGCGACTACATTTGTTCGGTTGGGATCAAAAAGTTTAACTACGTATACGTCCTTCGCGCAACCACCACGATCAACTTTTGTTTTGTGATAAACATTAAACGCCATTGCATGACTACCACTCCCTAACAAGAACAACCTACGTTCACCAACAAGGGTATCTAAAGCAATCTCGCATAAAAATTTACCAAAACCTTCACAAGCAATAATATACTTATTACAAGCCATATCTCTTATGTGATCGTACGTTCCACAAATATTTGCGGGGGCTTCTTTCTCTAGAGATTCTTTTGTGCCGAACAACTCATGAACTTGTAATTTTTTTCCTTCATTTTGATAATCAATACTCTTGACAATATATAAAGAAGATAAGTGAGTGCATAATGCGGTTTCTCCATAAAATTGGGCCACACTATTTAAGTTAACAATATCACTAACGTTCTTAAGAGATACATAAGGATCACTTTTATCGCTATGTGTTAATACTTCATCTGAAAAGGCGCAAAGCCTTATTGGATAGCCAGAACAATGGGCCATTACATACACATCCTAAATAATTGTCACTTACGTTACTTACTAAAATACATGAGCAAGCAACAGCTATGAAGCAATCTTAAGCTAACTGGACAAAACGATTGTACCAACAAATAAATTGATGTATTCACAAAATATATGCATTAAATATACTGACGCTAATTACACATAACATATTCTTGGATAGAAAAAAAGAAGATGTAAGCAATGAATCTATTGTACTGCATAACAGAATTTGTATTTAAATTATCTAAACAAAGGAATTGCCAAAACAAAGGCGCAGTGATTAATTTAGTAATAGTAATTTTTATCTACACTAGTTACTTACACTACTAATAATAACTCTAAACGGTATAGCAACCTCAAGTTCTACATCATATCGTCTAGCCTAATAGCAAAACACATTGTATCTAAGAACAATCATGCATAATCAATATTATTCACACTTAACTTATTATCACAAATAACTAATAACATGCCCTCATTATACACTATATAAGAATTTGAAATAGTGGTACTGTCACTACCTAACGAATTTAGGTAATCATCTTTCTACGAGAGTTACATTATGATTATTCATCTGTAACTATCATAAAAAATATGGATCTACTGTTAGTATTCTATCAATGGTGCCCATATCTTGCCAAATTCCTGGATAAACAGAACCACTAACTTTATTATCTTGAACATAATGTTTTATCATATCTCCTAGCTGAGCAGCTGATGTTTCATCATCTTGAAAGATATGTTTACGATAAAATCCCATACCACAAAAGGTGTATATATTATTTTCTTGCAAAAAAACCACCCCAGAAGAAGACAATGAAAAATCACTATTGTTGTTTATTACTTTTATCAAAAATAAATGCGCTACATATTGAACATTATTAGCTAATAAAAAATTATCCCAAGAACAAAAATCTGTCCAAACATCTGCATTGATAACAAAAAAAATATCCTCAGTCAGTAATTTTTTATCAACAGCATATCGTATTCCAGAAGCTGTTCCCAAAATACTACCGGTATCAGTAATCTCCCTAGAATAGGATATGCTTACTCCCCACTTACTGCCGTCACCAAGATATGATTCCAGCATCTCTCCTAACCATCCTGTATTTATGACAATTGAATCTACTTTCATTCTAACCAACCGTTCAATATGGTACACTACAAGTGGTTTTCCTTTTATAGAAATAAGTGATTTAGGAATTTTATCTGTTAATGGGCGTAAGCGGGAACCACGACCAGCAGCTAATATCATAGCTTGTCTACACACTATTAACTCCATCGGAACGAAGTTTTTGTGTCTGCCTATCAAAACAATAAGATAATGCATCTTTATACTTACTGTTAGGGCCAAAAAGATCGCTAACAGCGGCGGAAACGCGCCATAGAACTCGTGACAAATATGGCAAGTAATGTGACTTACCATCTCGTTTGAACAATCGCACAAAAATTCCCAGTATTTTTAAGTGTCTTTGGAGCCCCATAAAGACATACTGACGATAAAATAGCTCGAAGCTTTCATGCTTATAGGACAATAAAAGATAATATTGCCTCAAAAGATAAAATTCATCATCTTTAGAAACTAAGACATAGACATCACGAAGAAGAGAAACCAGATCGTAATATGTTGATCCTACTACAGCATCCTGAAAATCAATTACAGCTATATCTTGATTGTTAATTATCATATTCTTGCTATGAAAGTCCCTATGGACAAAAACATTGTGATGAGAAGCAACATCCTTGATCACTGATTCGAATAAATCATTCCAAACAACTGATTCATCATAAGATATATAGGGCAAGTACCATTCAACAAAAAGTAGCAGCTCTTTTTTAAGCAAATCTTGGTTATATACTGGCAACACATTATCACATGCAATACCGCTAAACTTCCGAAGAATATGGAGAGCTTGCCTATAAAGTAATAGGCGCTTTTCTTTAGTACATGAATGTGACACTACATCATAGAAGCTTTGGCACCCAAGATCCTCAAGCAATATAAATCCACGTGATATACTGCTCTCGTAAACCAAAGGAACACGTACTTCTCTGTTATCGAGAAGCTTGGCAACATTCAAAAACTCTACTACTTTCTCCCTTTCTGGGGGAGCATCCATTACTATGTAGGACCTTCCATCTGAGGTAGATAGGCGAAAATATCTGCGAAAACTAGCATCAGCGTAGGAATATTCAACTGAACAAATAGAGGCATCGACCCCCATTGCCCAAAGGTAAGCCTCCTGAGCCCGCTCGTCATTTTCGATATCAATCAGATACATAGAAGATAAATATTATGTTAGGCCGTGTTAATAAACTATACTATCGCTACTATTCAACATTGTAAGCTAAAAACTATCACCAGTGGATCTTTTCCATCGTATAATAGGCTGGCTATTTCTTATGGAGCTTCAAGATAAAATGTTGAAATACCGAAGTATTATATTATACATATTCTTTGTAATTACTACGGCCTCTTTTACCATAACACAGTCCTTAGCTGCTTCATTTGTTGAATCAGGAAAACTCGTTGGCGAAGGGCACATAGTAGCTATTGTTGACAAGGATCCAATAACTTCCCAAGAGCTAAAATGGCGAATGTTACAAATTAGACAAATGCTCCCTAACAACCTACCAAAAGGCTTATCTGAGGAGGAGATACGTAGGCGCACATTGGAAATCATGATTGATGAGCAAATTGAACTTAACTATGCCCATGAGCTTGGATTAACGGCTACTGAAGAAGAAGTGGAAGCTGCTATAAACGAGGTAGCAAAAAATAGAAAAATATCTCCTAGGGAGTTATTAGATAAGTGGATTGCCAGTGGAGCACCTGGCTCAGAGTTTAAGCAAGAAATAAAAAGACAATTGCTCCTATCGAAGCTAAAGCAGAAAGTACTTCGAGACATTGTCCGTATAACTCCTGATCAAATTACAAACTTTATCTCCCAACACAGGCATGAAAAAGAGCTACAGCTGGAAATACAGCACATACTTATTCCAATTTCTACGGACAAAGAAAAAGCAACGCAGAATGTAATTGGACTCTTTCATTCTGGGCACACATTTGACAGTTTGGTTATTCAGTTCTCTAAAGCACCGGATGTCTCCAGACATGGGTATATGGGCTGGCGCTACGTAAGCACCCTACCTTTGGAGCTTCAGAAAATTTTGCTGGGTGTTAATGTAGGTGACGTAGCACCCCCGATAGAAACACCGTTGGGAGTAGAAATCATACTGATCAAAAATAGGCGCGAGGTAGAGTCTCCATTTGCTGATCAGACGCAAAAGAAGCTGCAGGTTATAGAGTTAAGCAGGTCATCTAGTGGAGATGCCAAAGCCAAATTGGAAGATATTCGTGAAAAAGTACTGTCTGGAAAAATTTCATTTTCTGATGCTTTGAAAGAGACTTCGGAGCAAGAATACAATATCTTTGATGAACGGTGGGTAAATGTTAGTGAGTTACCAACAACAATAGCGAATGCTGTTCGTAGTCTTGGAAGCAACGGCATTAGCCAGGTTGTAGCTGATGAAGATAATTATTACCTGATAAAAGTACTAGGCAGCAGAAAGCAAAGTTTACCAATTACGCAGCAGCAATCTATAGCAACACAGATGATTATGGATAAACAGGGTGAGCAAAGGTTTGCCAATTGGCTAACATCGCGTCGCATGAAAAGCTATATCAAGGTTATAGACAGTGATGTCTGAGACGATAACAAACAAAATTGTCATAACTGCTGGGGAACCAGCTGGAATAGGACCTGACCTTTGTGTGCTTCTATCTCAAAATCCCTGCCCAAGAGGAACTAGATTTATTGTAATTGCTGATCCTATAGTCCTTGAGAGCAGAGCTAAGTTACTGCGCAAGAAGTTATACCTAGTTCCGTATGATCCTAAAAAAAATCCGGAAGGAATAATGGAGCTTATATCAATAACATATCCGGAACATCCAGTACCTGGGATGCTAAACCCTAAAAACGCATCGATAACACTAGATGGTATAGACCTTGCACTAAATGGTTGTCAACAAGGAGAGTTTGACGCCATGGTAACTAATCCTGTAAGTAAATCCAATCTAATAGCTGCGGGATTACCATTTACTGACCACACTACCTATTTGCAAAAAAAGTGCAAAGCACCCCATGTGGTCATGGTTATGTTTGGGGAACATAGCTGGTGTGTAGCTTTAACGACCGTACATATTCCGTTGAAAGATGTAAGCCGCTCGCTATCTACTGCAGGAATAGTAAGTACTTTGTCTGTCATAGACCATGATTTCTACCTATATTTGGGTAAAAACCCTAAAATCGGTGTTTGTGGGCTAAATCCACATGCTGGTGAGAATGGTCATATAGGACGAGAAGAAATAGAAATAATTTCCCCTGCGATATTGATAGCCCAAAAGCATGGAATTTCTTGTCTGGGACCTATATCGGCAGACACTGCATTTTGTGCTGAGCAGCGCAATCAGTTTGATGTGATACTGGCTAGCTACCATGATCAAGGCTTAGCTCCTTTCAAATTAGCTAACACATTCTCTGGTACAAACGTCACATTCGGACTGCCTATAATTCGCACATCTGTGGATCATGGAATAGCATTAGATAAAGCTGGTAATGGTAATATCTCATCTTCCTCTCTAGAAAGTGCAGTTAAACGTGCCATACAGTTTTGTATAACTAAGAGAACCCATGCCAAGAGCTAAGAAAAAGTGGGGACAAAATTTTCTATGTGACTCCAATGTAATAAAAAGTATAATATCTGCCATCAATCCATCATGTCATGACCCATTTCTAGAAATAGGTCCTGGTTACGGTGCATTAACAGATTATCTTGTAGACATCTCGAATAATGTAATAGCAGTTGAGATTGATCGAGAATGCGTACAATCGCTTAAAAAGAGGCATAATAACCTAGTCATTCTTAACCAAAACATACTCCATTTAGACTGGTCATGCTTATCTGGCAAAAAACGAATTGTAGGAAACCTACCTTATTATATTTCTTCAAAGCTATTAGAGTTATTCTGTAACCATCATAGTAACTTTATTGATATACACATAATGCTACAAAGGGAGGTGGCAAAGAGGATACTTAGCAACCCAGGGGATGTAGAATTTTCCAGAATTTCAATTTTCGTGCAAGCATACTTTGATGTTGAACACATATTTGATATAGAACCTGGGTGTTTTAGACCTTCACCGTCTGTTGTGTCAAGTTTTATAAGGTTAAAAACTAAATCCAATCCTAGGCCAATTAGCAATCTTTGTTATTCCATAATCAAATCTGCTTTTTCACAACGCAGAAAAATGATACGTAATAGTTTATCTTCATTTTTTTCAGAGCTTAACTTTGAAAAAATGGGAATTGATAGCACAAAAAGAGCACAAGAAATGAGTAGGGAAGAATATGAAACTATGGCTGTATTTTTTTCCAAAATTGGTAAAAATTGTTAAATATGTCATAATATTTTTATTTTTACTGCGGATCGCGAATGATCGCACGGGCATTCCTGTTAGTTTTATATGTTACTCGGCTGATACCAATAGCGTTTCTCTCATTATTCCTCGTTGCAGCGCCGTTTCTAAAGTATCTGTTTCGTAGTAGGTATTCTATAGATGCGCAAAGGCTAGGGGAGCTAATAGTAATGGCTAGTTTTTTGCCATTCATAATCTTCAAGCATGCAACAAAAAGCACCTATATCCCTAAAAGAATTGTTGTTCCTATTATTGTGGTTGTTATCCTATCTATAGCATCTGCATTATCTTCTTCATACCCAAGATCTGCTTTTCTAGAAATTGGCTTGATATCAAGCTGTTTCCTGATTATATCTAACGGGGCATATTATTTCTTTCCTCTACACAATCGTGATTCCATGATATGGATTTCTTCCATTATTGTAATAAGCGCATCTTTGGCAATAAAAAATGCCATGGTGGAGTATTTTAGCTGGATAACGCAAAGTGGTAATGATGGCATATTAACTACATTTGATATCGCATACGGGTATTCTAATCCTCGTTTTTTTAACGCCGTTCAGATTATTACTCTATGCTTTTTCCCTTTAATTATCTGCTCATTTTATAAAAGTTCTGTAAAAAAAATATTGATAATAATCAGCAGTATGTACCTATCTATACTTCTTATGACACACGGAAGAGGTGCCTTCATAAGCTGGGTTTCAGTTATTTTTATCACCCATATTGTCTATCGTCAAAAATCAGTTCAGTGGGTTAAAACCAGCTTAATAATACTATTCTGGGGCATTATATTTTACATTTTGCTAACTCAATTTCTTCCCAAATTGTATCACCATAAATATATTACAAACTATGAAACGTTTTGGAGGATAGGACAAAAAGAAGAGAGATTAGAGTTATGGGCAATTTGCCTTAAAATTATGAAGCAACATCCTTGGCTTGGGGTAGGACCAATGGGTCTGAGCAAAAGGGAATATGGAATAAACGGTCATCCTCATAACATAGTGTTACAAATAGCAACAGAGTTAGGAATACCTGCAGCCGTATTAATAATATGGATGGTATTCCTGGCCATATCTGCAGAATTAAGAAAAAGCACAGCAGAGCCCGTACTCTCGATTAGACACATAAGCACAGTTGCTGCTCTCTTAGCAGCCCTTATGTATTCTATGGTTTCTGGAGTAACGATATATCCGGTAGGGCAGACGTGGTTCTTTATGATTTCCGGTTGGGCCTATGCAAACCATGAGCAATTAAGCAGATCAATATACAGCAGCAGGGCAGTAAAAATACCAAAAAGCGTAGTTATATCACTTGTACTAGCATCATCTGCAGCTGTTTTTCAGGGAGTATGGCCGGAAGCTAAAAATATAGACAGCGCACTGGACAAGTACTGTGAAAACAACCCAGTTGAATGTAATCAGAGACGATCCCCTCGCATGTGGTCGGTTGCAGGATTCACGCCTCAACAACCATGGCAATACCCTGACCTCCACCAATACACATTGTTACCAAACCATAACGACCACCGGAGCGCTTAAGTTCATACGCTATCTTAACCATCAATATAGCTCCTGTAGCTGCTATAGGATGTCCCAAAGCGATAGCACCGCCGTTTGGATTTGTCTTGAGTGAATCAAAACCTAAATCACGAGCCACGCATATGCACTGAGCTGCAAATGCTTCATTGGATTCAATAACATCAATATCTTTTAAAGAAAGCTTAGCACGGAACAAAGCCTGTTTAACTGCCTGTATTGGACCAATACCCATGTAATCTGGATCAACTCCAGCATTGCCAATAGAAACTATCCGCAACATAGGATCAACTTTATTATCTCTAACGGCGCTATCAGACATAAGTAGAACTGCAGCAGCCCCATCATTTATTCCTGATGAATTACCAGCCGTAACAGTACCGCCTTTCTCAAACAGTGCCTTTAAACTGCTAAGTTGTTCTTTGGTCTGATCGTGACGGATACGTTCATCTTCTTTGAAGATCTTATGTTGGCGTCCATCTTTTATAGCCAATGGAACAATCTGCGTCTCAAAATAGGAATTTCGTTGAGCAGCAGATGCTCTACGCACGCTTTCCATCGAGTACTCATCCAATTCTTCACGAGTTAAATTGTATCGGCGAACCAAGTTTTCTGCTGTAACACCCATATGAATGATTTTGAATGGATCGTGTAATGCTGCAAGCACCATATCATTTACAGATGCATCACCCATACGCTGTCCCCAGCGCAATGATGGAACTATAAAGCCGCCACGACTCATGGACTCAGCACCACCAGCAATAGAAACTGACACATCTCCTATACAAATATGCATAGCTGCTGTAGCTATGGCATGTAGTCCAGAGCCACACAACCTATTTAAAGTTATAGCAACAGAATCGTGAGACAGCCCTGCAGAAATAGCGGCATATCGTGACAGATAAACGTCTATGGGTTCAGTGGTAATAACATTGCCCATGATCACTTGTTCAACTATGGAAGGATCAACACTAGCCCGCTTAACTACTTCTTTAATAACTTCAGTAGCCAAAGCAGTTGGTGAAAAATCCTTTAGAGAACCACCAAAAGAACCTATGGCAGTACGAACACCACTTACAACCCAAACATTACGTCCAGTAAACACAAACCCCCCCCTTACATCCAACAGTATAACGGCAGAAGGAAGGTATCATACTACCGGGCATAACAAAACGTACAGCAGGCCGCAATAGAATACAGGCTTTACTTTGTATTGGAACTTATTTAGTCTTAACCAAATATCTAGCAAAAAATTAACACTATCACTTGATATAACGCCAAGTAGTGTTTGACTGATTATCTTCAAGTACAACTCCCAAAGAAAGGAGTTCTTGGCGAATACGATCGGCCTCATCCCAATCTTTATTCTCACGGGCAAGAGAGCGTTTTTCAACAAGATCCTCAATAAGACTACTATTCACATCTGTAACTTTAGATTTGTATCCCAAAAACTCTCCTGGATTAAGGTATAGTAGGCCAATCGATCTTCCTAAAAATCTAAGTACACTAGATAGTTCGCTACTTGACAATCTATGGATCTCATTTGCTAACTCGAACAGTACAGAAAATGCTTCTGGGGTAGAAAAATCTTGATTCATTGCTTTAACAAAACGTGCTACATAAGAATTACTGTAATCAAAATTCTCAGGATTAAAAGAGGGCGGATAAGAATATAAAGCACGGTATAGGCGTACTAATGCTTCACGTGATTCAACCAAAGATGAATCTGAGTAATCTATAGAGCTCCTGTAGTGGGACTTTAATAAGAAAAATCTTAGCACCTCTGCATCATATTTTCTGATAAGATCTCTGATGGTATAGAAATTTCCCAATGATTTAGCCATCTTTTGCTTATCAACACGAATAAACCCATTATGCATCCAGTAACGTGCAAACTTTCCTGATGAGTACATACGAGATTGAGCAATTTCATTTTCGTGATGTGGAAACTGAAGATCTGCTCCACCACCGTGGATATCGAATGTATCACCTAGATAATGCAGGCTCATAGCTGAACATTCAATATGCCATCCTGGCCTGCCTTCTCCCCAAGGAGAATCCCATGATGGTTCACCAGGCTTAGCTCTCTTCCACAATACAAAATCACATGGACCACGCTTATCTTTATCCATTTCAACACGATGGACAGCGTTTAGTTGCTCTAAAGTATGTCCAGATAAACAGCCATAATCTTTAAATGAAGCTACAGAGAAACACACATCACCAGAAGGGGTACAGTAGGCAGCTCCCTTTTCTATCAAAGCACTGATCATTTTCAACATATCTGGAACAAATAGAGTAGCTCTTGGTTCTACAGATGGAGGTAGTATCCCCAAATTATCACAATCACTATGCATTGCCTCTATAAAAAAGGATGTAATCTCATCCACAGAACATCCTCTTTCATGGGCACGATCAATAATTTTGTCATCTATGTCAGTAATGTTACGTACAAAGTAAACATCATAAGATAAGCATCGCAACCAGCGTACAACCATGTCAAAGACCATGAAAACACGTGCGTGCCCTAAATGACAGTAGTCATAAACAGTCATGCCACAAACATAAAGACCAACTCTATTTTCCCGTTGTGGGTAAAAGGGCTCTATACGATTAGATAGAGTGTTGTAAATATGCAGGTTTCGATACATTCATCAGCCCCATAAAAGTTGGCTTAACAATTGTTTAAAGGCACATTGTAACAGGTCAACAGTACTAAAAACATGGGTTAATTATTCAAATTTCAGTTGCCTAACCAACTAATTTATGTTAATTATTTTACATGTTTTATGAGAAATATTTTAGGTATTTGGGGCAGATTTGTTATTGCGCTTAATATTTGACGGTAAGAATAGGTTTTGCCATCGTCATTACTTGGAATAAAACTTACTAGCACAAAGAACTCAGTGATGATCCAATCAGAACAATCAATTAACAAGTATCTACATAACAGGTCGTATAGCCTTTTTTTATCTGACCTTAATCTTTGCGAATCAAGACCTGAAGTCTACCAGCTGTTCATGCGTTTTATGAATTCAGAACTTGCCAAGAACGCGGAGAAGATATTTATTCTGGGCAATTTATTTAACATGTGGATTGGTGATGATGATCTTAGTAACTCATGGCCAGCCAAAGTTGCTCATATGTTAGCAATGCTATCGTCTAAGGAGGTATCTGTAAACATAATGGTTGGCAATCATGACTTCTTACTAGGACAGGAATTTTGTAACGCTGTTGGAGCTACTTTACTTTCAGACCCTCAATGTATAGATCTTTATGGAGTAAAAACCCTTATTACACATGGTGATTCTCTGTGTACTGACGACATTGAATATCAGATATTCCGAAACCGTATACGTCAATCTAGATGGAAGCGTGAATTTCTTAGTCAACCCAGTATGATTCGTAGGGCTATTAATAAACAATTACGAACCCACCACGATAATGCCTTAAAGAAAAAACCAGAAGAGTATCTAGACGTTAATCAGAACACTGTATTCGAGATACTATCGGAGACAAAGGCTCAGAGAATTATTCACGGATATACCAATAAGCCTGGAATACACAACCATATTTTTGAAGGAAGGGTCGTACGGAGATGGGTTCTTCAAAATTGGGATGTTTCTGAAGATACATCTCATGCAGGAACATTGATAGTATCTGAAAAAGAGTGTTATGGGTACAATTTTTCTGGAAAGAGCACTGAAATAAACGAGGCTGCAGTTTAGCAAATATCTCTTTTTTTGCGTTCCATCTCATTACGATACTTACTCAAAAAGTGCTTACAGTGCTTTGCTAAATTAAAATCAAAGAAATCATTAAATATTTGCACATGATCTCTAGTAACACTATCATATAGGACTTGTTCTTTACTTTTGCTTACATCTGGAATTATGTTATTTCTACTAAAAATATCATCCAATATTTTCCAAAACACAGAAAATAAAAAATAGATCTTCTGTAGAGCAGCGCTGCCTCTCTTATCTTCTGCAGTATCTAGATACACTTTTTTCATAAGAGAACGTAATAATGAAATATTATCACCATAAAAATTTTGTATAGCTTGTCTCAATAAACCTTCTTTTTTTGAGGAAATATTATTAGATAACAAATTATTTATAAATAACTGAAAACTAGATGATTCTCCAGAGTGAAGGGTTTTATTAACCAAAATAAAAAAGGAATATGATTTCTTTATTTCTTCTGCAGCAATCACTGAAAACCCAACAAAGTCCGAAGAATTGTTTCTCGATAGAGATAACAAAAGATCATCCAAAGTTACTGTAATGCCATCAAATACTGATTTCTGTCTAGCCAAAATTGCTTCAAGAAACTTCTCCTCAAGCACCTCTAATCCTCCCTTACGGGACATTAGATTCATTTCCATAAGCAAATGAAGCGGCATAGTAGACAAAAAAGTTGGATTGATAACAAACCTATGAGACAACATATGGTTAATTTTATTTACAATCTCTACTGGAATTTTATATCCAGTACTAGATGAATATGAATTAATATCATCCTTAATTTTACAAAAAGTACCAATATTGTTAATACAACTTTTGAATAATTCTGTATCTCCATTTTCTCTAAAAAATAGTTTTAATTCACTAACGCACAAATCCATACGTTGTATCATTTCATAAAAAAACAGTTCAGCATCACCAGTTATGCTATTAGAAGTATCTAATAGTACTTTACTAAAATATTTCCAAAAAGAGCTTACATCTGCACTTAATCCATAGGCTAGCAAATCATCACAAAGCATTATCATAGCAACAAAAAAGTTTTCTAAATCATGAGAAAAATCTTTCATGCTCAAAAAAACTTTCTTAATTATCAATTTGGAAAAATCGATACCTTTAACAATATCCCTTCTGGAATCAAGGTTAAATCTTTCCAGGAACAAAAGTAGAAAAACTTTCCTGATAAAATTATCTGAAGCATTAGGTCCAAAAATATAGTGAAAAATGCTATCAAAACGGTTTATAGCACTACCGGCATCAAGTCCTTGAATGGTACTGCTATCAAAATTAGAGCTAAAAGAAAAAGAAAACCTCTCAAACAATGCGTATGCTTTTCTATGAAATGAGAGATCATTAACTAAATTTGTTCTAGATTTAGTTTCTTTATTTAAAACCCCTAATAAAAAATCTAATCCTATTACTTTACATATATTTTTCAATAATTGTATGTCTGATAAGCCAATTAGTGGAGAAAATTTCGTTTCTGCAGACAAAAAATCAATCTGATACAATATATGTGCAGTTTTTTGGGTAACTTCGTCAATAATATTAAAATTAGATAAAACCACGTGGTAGTAGTATAGTATGGATAATGTTCTTATAAAGTGCATATCTACTGATAAAAAAGTACTATCAATTATGCTGGAAAACCCATTGTTACAATATTCGATTAATTCATCAACCAATCTTTTTTCTTTATATTCTATATGCCCCTTAAAATTTAATAATTTTATTTCTCTGGACAATCTTATCCAAAATTTATCATCGCAGTAAAAAATAAATTTTGGATACTCTCCAGAGTTAACATCGGAAATAAATTTTTCTAAAATTAAGTCATTATATGATGAAGTGTGGGATGTATCATTTTTAGCTAAAAACATTAGCTTAGCTAGAGCTGCTATTGGGACAAATTCAAAGAAATTTTCTTTCAGTTCTATAGGCAGGCAAGTAAAAACATAAAAAAACAGTAACGCTGACACTGTATCATGATCATTTTTATGATGAAATATATCTTCACAAATATTCCTGATATTAGAATCAATTTTTGCCACTATATCTTTGTAATGGCTATTACTTGCTTCCTTTTGATATTCTTCGATAAAAAAAGATATATTGTTTTTTACAATTTCTATAGATACAAGTAATACTAACTGATAAATGCCATTAAAAATATCTACCAGCTTATCATTTTTAGTCGCATGGTATCTAACCAAGGATAGTAGTATACCAAGGGAAGAAAATGGAACTTCCTTGTATATAAAACTCCAATCTTCTCTTTTAGATTTACTATCCTCTATGGTTTTAAGGTAATTACAGAAAAAATTAATCCAAGCATCAAATATATGGTCATGGAAAGACTTAAGGGACATGTAATCTTGTTTGTATTGCCATTCAAATAAATCAAGATGAATCTTATATAAACCTGTGCCTACCATGATCAAATCACGAAGCGAGAGTTTGCGCCAATGAAGCAAACATCTATTGCTAATAACATCTAAACCAGAAACTCCATCTATGCGAAAGGGAGAAAAAATTACATGAGCATTTTTCAAATGATAAAGTATCAGTTCATCATAATACTTACCGTAAGCATCTGGAATACAAGAACCAAAAAGGTTACCTAAAGCAAAGCTAAATTGAGAAAAAAATACAGACAACTCGCGTATGAAACCCACCCTATCCTTGAGGATGGTAGGAGAAGAAGAAACATTCAAAAAATGACTGGTATCAAATTTATCTGGAACATTAATGCCACCAGATACTCCAGTTTTATGATCAAACCTACCTAATGGAGAATCGCCAAAATCCAGCCCAACAACCTGAAGAACACCGAAGATCTTGGTGGATCCCATAGAGAAACCTCGTCACTATAATATCAGTAAGAACGAGGCATCATTTTGACGCAAAAAAAGCCACCACTAAAATTACTCAGGTCTATGGAAAGGAATTTATAAAATCATTTTCAAGAAAAAAAATCCTTAACTTTACTAAACCATGAAGCCGCCTTAGGCATATGTCGTTTAGAATCCTTGGAACTAATCTCATCAAACTCCTGTAATAATTCTTTTTGGCGATCAGTTAGGCTAACTGGAGTTTCGATGTAGACATGGCAATGCAAATCACCGGGAACAAGACTATTTACACCCTTGACGCCTTTTGAGCGCAGACGAAACACCTGTCCAGACTGAGTTTCAGGAGGAATTTTCAGCATAGCTGAACCTGAGAGAATAGGAATTTCGATCTCTCCGCCCAAGGCAGCAGTAGCTATGGTTATTGGCATCTCACAGTGCAAATCGTCACCATCTCGCTCAAAAATAGGGTGCGGTGCCAAATTAACCTTAACGTACAAATCGCCAGGAGGAGCTCCATGAGAACCGGCTTCACCTTGTCCTGACAATCGTATATGATCTTTGTTATTAATCCCAGCTGGAATATCTATAGAAATAGTTTTCTTCTTACGAACACATCCTTGCCCATGACAAGAACGACAAGGATTAGTAACAATAAATCCCGCACCCTGACAATGGGGACAGGTCTGCTGCACAGTAAAAAACCCCTGAGACATACGAATCTGCCCAGAACCATTGCAGTGCTTGCATGTCTTTTTGTCGCTACCTGCTGCAACCCCACTACCATTACAGGAGTCGCACTGGCTAGTAATGGGTAGAACAACTTCTTTTTTTACCCCTCGGGCTGATTCTTCCAAGGTAATGGTCATGCTATACTGCAAATCGGCGCCTTTGGCTCTGCTAGAAGAGGATCCGCGAGAACCAAAGATATCCCCGAAAATATCTCCAAAAGCATCAGCAAATGAGTCAAATCCCCCTCCAGTAAACGATGTCCCGGAGCCAGCGGCTCCGCCGCCTAAACCAGCATGCCCGAACTGATTATAAGCTGCCCTCTTCTTTGGATCAGAAAGAACCTCATATGCTTCCTTTATACTCTTAAATCGCTCTTCAACAGTCTTGTCATCCGGATTACGATCTGGATGATACTTCATAGCCAAACGGCGATATGCCTTTTTAATATCAGCTTCAGAGGCATCCCTAGACACCTCTAAAACTTCGTAATAATCTCTCTTCGTCATGATGCCCTATTCATATTCACACAAAAAGGAGATGCGAAACAATCGCACCTCCATAATTATCAAGAAATATTCACACAAAAATTATTTTTTATCTTCAGCTGAAGGATCAACTTCGCTAAACTGAGCATCAACAACATTAGCCTCATCTTTGCTTTGAGATTTATCATCGGAAGGTGCAGCAGATGCTTTCTGTTGATCCGCGTAGATCATTTCCCCTAATTTTTGAGAAGCTTTACCTAGGGACTCAAACTGAGATCTAATGTCGTCTATTTTGCCGGACTTAGACACTTCTTCAGATTTTTTAAGCTCAGACTCTATTTTTTCCTTATCCTCTGCTGGAATCTTATCACCATACTCGGACATAGACTTACCAACACTGTGAATCAGCCCATCCAAATCGTTACGTGCTTTAGCTAATTCAACTATGCGTCTATCTTCATCTGCGTTAGCTTCAGCATCCTTAATCATGCGTTCAACTTCCTCATCTGAGAGACCAGAGTTAGCACGAATGGTTATCTTATTTTCCTTACCAGTAACTTTATCTTTAGCAGATACATTCATAATACCATTAGCATCAACGTCGAATGTAACTTCAATTTGAGGCATACCCCTAGGGGATGGCGGAATTCCTTCTAAATTAAACTCACCCAACAATTTATTTGAGGCTGCAAGATCACGTTCTCCTTGAAGAACTTTTACTGTAACTGCGGGTTGATTATCCTCTGCAGTTGAAAATACTTGCGAAGCGCGCGTGGGAATGGTTGTATTCTTCATTATGAGCTTTGTCATAACGCCACCCATAGTTTCTATACCTAAAGAAAGGGGCGTCACATCTAATAGCAAAACATCCCGAACATCCCCCCGCAAAACAGCACCCTGAATTGCGGCACCTATAGCTACAGCTTCATCAGGATTAACATCTCTGCGTGGATCAGTGGAGAAAAACTCCTTAACTACCTCTTGAACCTTAGGCATCCTGGTTTGCCCACCAACCAGTATCACGTCAGAAATTTGCCCAGCTGACAGACTTGCGTCCTTCAGAGCAACACGACATGGTTCGATAGTTCTATCTACCAAGTCTGATACAAGGGACTCAAACTTAGCCCTTGTAATCTTGATAGCCATATGTTTGGGCCCAGAACTATCCATAGTAATATATGGCAGATTAATATCTGTTTGCTGAGATGAAGAAAGCTCTATTTTGGCTTTTTCAGCGGCCTCTTTCAGTCTTTGCAAAGCCATAACATCTTTTTTCAAATCTACGCCTTGATCTTTCTTGAACTCCTCCACCAAGAAATCTATCAATCGTTGATCAAAGTCCTCTCCACCCAAGAAGGTATCACCATTAGTGGATAACACCTCAAATTGATACTCACCATCCACCTCTGCTATGTCTATTATAGAGACATCAAAGGTCCCACCCCCTAAGTCATAAACAGCAATTCTACGGTCACCGGATACACCTGATTCCTTTTTATCCAGGCCAAAAGCCAGGGCGGCTGCAGTAGGCTCATTAATTATCCTCTTAACATCAAGACCGGCAATCTTACCTGCATCCTTAGTTGCTTGGCGCTGTGCGTCATTAAAGTAAGCAGGAACTGTAATAACTGCCTCACTAACTTCACATCCCAGATAGTCTTCAGCTGCTTTTTTCATTTTTCTCAAAACTTCGGCAGAAACTTGCGGCGGAGCAAACTGCTTATCCCCAGCCATAACCCACGCATCCCCGTTGTCAGCAGCAACAATCTTGTACGGCATTAACTCTATATCTCGCTGAACCTCTTTGTCCTCAAACCTTCTACCTATCAATCTCTTAGCAGCAAAAATAGTATTTCTAGGGTTAGTAACGGCCTGTCTCTTAGCTGGCACCCCAACTAAAACTTCCCCATCAGGCATATAAGAAATCGTAGAAGGAGTAGTACGCGAACCCTCTGAGTTTTCAATAACTTTAACCTTACCACCTTCCATAACCGCAACACAGGAGTTGGTAGTACCTAAGTCAATACCAATAATCTTGTCTGACTTTGATTTCGACATAACTATCACCTATAAAAAAATCGTTGACCTACCATAAAAACTTCCAATTTGGGATAAAAGAACACATCTGCAACTGCTAAAAAATCAGTAAGCTATGTATCCTCAGAAACAGACTCCTTAGAAACCACGACCAACGCAGCCCTAATCACCCTATCATGCAAGCGGTACCCCTTCTGCAAAACTCGCAAAACATGGTTGGGGGGCACAGTATCAGATACCTCAGTAGACATAGCCTGATGGCAATTAGGATCAAACTTCTCATTGACAGGATCAATAGCTGAAATTCCCATTTCAGTAAACAACTTAAGAAACTGCTTATAGGTCATATCTACACCGCCTAGTAAAGTCTCAAGGGTCTGTGATTCAACCCCCAAAGCCATTTCTAGGCTATCGCATATAGGCAGCAAAGAACGAGCAACACCTTCAAGGCCAAACAACCTGGCCTTTGCCAATTCATCTCTGGAGCGGCGATGGATATTCTCCACTTCCGCTTGAGCTCGCAGATACTTATCCCTCATATCTTCTAATTCTACAGAACAATCCCTGTTAACCTCATCTGGCGAAAACTCACCCTCACCCTTATCATCTTCAATTCCATCTTCTAGAGAAGATTTATCAACAACCTCTTCTAAATCTTGAGTAGACGAATCCATAGTCCTCCCAGAAAGTACTTAAAAAAACACCTTACTGAGATCTAAATATAGTATGAAATTACAAATTTTCAAGAGATTTAAGAAGATCAAAGCAACTACTATCTTGGCCAATAAAAAAATATATTCGCCGAATTAAGGGTCAGATAGTCACCATCAAAGAGACGATATAGCTCTCCTACATTACATTTTGCGCCGTTAAGTAGGGGCAATTCTGGTCCCTTCAAACACTCAAGCCAATAGCCAGAAACATCATAAGTAACGGTAAAGACACATTTGTTAGAAGCTCCAACTTTTACATATGGTTTGTTTAGGGACAATCGCCTTTCTGGAAAATTTTTATTTGATGGTTTAACAATCAGTGTTGCCCAATTTTCTGGGGCCCCAATCCATTCATCACTCTCTCTGAGTTCCAATATATCTTCTTTATGAGCAACCTCAACGGCTTCTGAAGTATATGCACTAACATCTGAAACCGACGCATCAACATCTGAAATAGACGCACTAACGTCTGGAACCGACGCACTAATATCTTTAGCTACATCACTTTCATAAGCTGCAGGATCAACAACTCCAGATTTATCAGATGAATCCAATGACAGTGATAGTGACTCCAACCAATCACTACCTGAAATATTAGAATTTAGGTTATGAACAGACGGTTCTGGTTCTACATAGGAACTCTTAGTTGGCGTATTAGGAAATTCAAGACGAATAACACTATTACCTAACCTTATAACATCATCGGGCTTAATACGCGTGAATGACACCAATTTGTCATTAATAAAAGTACCATTAGTACTACTTAGGTCCTTAATATAATGTCCAGAAAAAGTAGAATGAATCTCAGCATGGTAACCACTAACACTTGGGTCACTCAAAATGCAATCATTGCCATGGCGACGTCCAACCCTAATACAGTCCTTATTCACCAATATTGACCTAACTGCTACTCCATTTTTTTCCAAAATAATCATTGCCATAGATCACCCTCCACGTAATCATATATTTTTTTCTTTTCTAGTAAGAATTGTTATCAAGTAGCGAGCAGCGGTTAACAAAATAGCGCAAGTTATAGGGATAGCCCATTTAACAGGGGGGTATCTTGAAACAAATTCTTTAATAAATACATCTCCCGCAATAAGCATGCCTCCGATAAATCCTAAGAAAGCTACGCCTATCCAAAAAACAAAACGGTACCTGTTCAATAAACTTATAAAAAAATTGCTAAAAAACAGCATCATAGGAATGCTTGCAACCACACCAAAAATAAGGAGAAACCTATTGCCATTAGCAATAGAGGCAACTCCTATAACGTTATCTATACTCATTATGAAATCAGCAAACACAATCTTTCGTATGGCGCTAAAGAATCCACCTTTGTTATCAGATTTTTCTAAAGAAGTATCTTCTGGTAGTGATGAGGTGAAGGGGCTAAAAGACATACCGATTGCTAACAGAGACAAACCACCTATAGCACTCAATCCTGGGTATGATAAGAGAGAATCTACGACAAAAAGGGATAAAATACGCACTACCACAGCAATGCCAACGCCCAAGCGCACACAAAAAGTGCGCTGTTTAGGCGGTAAGTGACTGCATATCATAGCAATTACTGCAGCATTATCACCTGACAACAACAAATCGATGAAAAGAATTTCTAAGACTGAAACAGCATAATGCATAGAGAAAACAACCCCCATGGAGTTGCTTCAATTCTATAACGACCTACACAAAACTATAGCAACAGCTTGGATACTAGAGGTGTCTTTAAAGGAGATGTTAGAGAACGGACTTCAACAAAAGCCCTACTTCTGCAGGATTTTTAGTTACCTTAATGCCACAACTCTCCATGCACTCAATCTTTGAGGAAGCAGTACCAAATCCACCAGAGACTATAGCACCAGCATGACCCATTCTCCTGCCGGGAGGAGCGGTAACTCCGGCAATAAAACCTACCACGGGCTTCTTCATATTATCCTTAGCCCACAAAGCGGCATCTTCCTCGTCTCTACCACCAATTTCACCTATCATAACAACAGCATCGGTGTCTGGATCGTTATTAAATAACTCCAGAACGTCTTTATGTTTTAATCCACTAATGGGATCACCACCTATGCCAACAGCCGTAGACTGCCCAATACCAAGCGCAGTCAGCTGAGCAACAGCTTCATAAGTGAGCGTACCAGAGCGAGATAGCACGCCAACACGTCCTTTAGTATGAATATGCCCAGGCATTATGCCAATCTTCAATTCATCAGGAGTAATAACTCCAGGACAGTTAGGTCCAACCAGAAATGTCCTGGAAGCACGCTGACGCATAACACTCCTAACACGGAGCATATCCATAACAGGAATACCCTCAGTAATACAAATCACAAGATCTAGATCAGCCTCAACTGCCTCCAAAATAGCACCCGCTGCTGCTGCTGGGGGAACATAGATTACAGAAACAGTCGCCCCAGTTTGACGTTTCGCTTCGTCAACCGTCGCAAAAATAGGACATCCTTCAAAAAATTGGCCTGCCTTCTGGGGATGAACACCAGCAACAAAACACTTCATGCCGTTAGCATATTCACGACACAATCTTGTATGAAAAGAACCAGTCTTACCAGTTATTCCCTGCGTCAACACCCGAGTACGGGCATTAATTAAAATAGACACAGTACCCCCTCTTTAGATTACTGCCTAACGGCAGACACAATTTTCTGAGCTGCCTCTGACATAGAGCCAGCTAGTATTAGTGACAAACCAGAATCCGAAAGAATTTGATGTCCCAATTTTTCATTAGTACCACTCATCCTAACCACTAGCGGAACAGACAGCGACAGCTCACGGGAGGCCGCAACAAGACCCTCTGCAATAGTGTCACAGTGCATAATGCCACCAAAAATATTGACCAATATGCCCTTAACAGATTTGTTACTCAACATAATTTTAAATGCTTCTGTAACTTTATCACGAGTAGCTCCACCCCCAACATCTAAAAAGTTAGCAGGACTAGCGCCATACAACTTTATAACATCCATTGTAGCCATGGCTAAACCAGCACCGTTTACCAGACATGCTATATCACCATCCAGTGCTATATATGACAATCCAAAGTTAGATGCTCTAACCTCATCTGGATTCTCTTCATCAAGATCACGAAGCTCAACAATGTCCGGCTGACGATATAAGGAGTTATCATCAAAATCTACTTTTGCATCTAAAGCAACCAAGGAACCAGATTTAGTTAATACCAAAGGATTAACTTCCACTAATGAAGCATCCTTCTCACAAAACAATCGAAAAAAATTACCAAACATTTCGAGAGCTTGATCCTCAGCGTTAGTAGGGATATTTAAATCACGACAAAAACGCAAGACTTCATCTTTAGGAAAATCGAGGCCTGGATCTATAAGAAGGCGCTTGATAGCATCAGGCTGAGAATTCGCTACTTCCTCAATATCCATGCCACCTTGAGAGGAAGCAACCATACAGATCTTCTGCGACGGCCGATCAATTAGTAAACTAAAATAATATTCGTGCCCAATATCAACCCCTTCCTCTATAAGAAGACGTCTAACCAACTGTCCTTTGGGAGATGTTTGATGGGTAATTAGATTCATACCCAAAATGCTAGAGGCATATTTACGCACTTCATCAATGGACTTGGCAATCTTTACACCACCAGCCTTACCACGCCCACCAGCATGAATCTGTGCCTTAACAACATATATGGAGCCAGAAAATTTCTCAGCAGCATCAACACTTTCCTCAACGGAAAAGCATGCAAAACCTTTTGGTACCGGAATGCTAAATTGACGAAAGACCTGCTTGGCTTGATATTCATGAATTTTCATTGTAACAACTCCCAGCTCCACAGCAGACACAAAAATAGACGCTCAAAGGTGGCCAGGGGCAGAATTGAACTGCCGACACAAGGATTTTCAGTCCTCTGCTCTACCGACTGAGCTACCCGGCCACGCAAACTACCGATTGTAGGTATACGTGTGCCGCACGTCAACTAAAGAACTTGTAAAGAAAAAATAAACTTCCCTACAAAAAACATAAGTACAAAAATACACATGGTTCAAATTATAAATAACAATTAACAATGAAACTAAACTCTCTGGTCATTAATTGAACACCTCTTAAATGATCTTGAATACAATAAATGAAATTCGTGAGGGAATTTTTTCTATATTATTTTCGCAGTAACTATAAGCACCGTGCCATAGTAAGATTATTTAAAATAGATAACTCATTTACAGTATTTGATAGATATTAACGTACTACTAGCCAAACTAAGTTAAAAGCCATGCCTTCATTAATACATCAATTAATCTATATTAATTTTAAGGCCAATGCCATAAAGTAATATAAATATTAAATTAATTACTTAACAGCATAAAAAAATCCCCATCGCAATTTACGAAGGGGACAATGTGTAGAACATTCACGTGAGGGAAAAATTACATATCCATTCCCATACCGCCCATACCGCCCATGCCACCCATACCACCACCAACAGGAGCTGCAGCAGCTTTCTCCTCTGGTAATTCAGATACCATACATTCAGTTGTAAGCATCAAACCAGCAATCGACGCAGCATTTTGAAGCGCTGTACGAGTAACCTTAGTGGGATCCAAAACACCCATGGATACCATATCACCGTACTCACCGGAAGCAGCGTTATATCCAAAGTTACCTTTTCCTTCCAGAACTTTTGCTATAACAACCGATGGTTCTTCACCAGAGTTAGAAACAATCTGACGAAGAGGCTCTTCTATCGCTCTAAGAACAATACGAACACCGGCATTTTGATCGCTATTAGCACCACAAAGATTAGCTATAGCCTGCTTAGCACGTAACAAAGCTACGCCACCCCCTGCAACAATTCCCTCTTCAACTGCAGCACGTGTTGCATGCAAAGCATCTTCAACCCTAGCCTTTTTCTCTTTCATAGCTAACTCAGTAGCAGCTCCAACACGAATAAGAGCAACACCACCTGCCAACTTAGCACGCCTTTCCTGCAGCTTTTCACGATCATAGTCAGAAGTTGATTCCTCAATCTGAGCACAAATCATTTTCACACGACTTTGGATATCAGAAGCTTGACCGCAGCCATCAATAATGGTCGTAGTCTCTTTTGCTACTTCAACACGTTTAGCTTGACCTAAAGAATCTAAAGTAGCCTTATCCAAAGACATACCCGCATCTGCAGATATAACAACACCACCCGTTAAAACAGCAATATCTTCCAACATAGCCTTACGACGATCACCAAAACCAGGAGCTTTAACAGCACAGGTCTTTAAACTTCCACGTAAATTGTTAACTACCAATGTTGCTAAGGCATCACCGTCAATATCTTCCGTAATGATCAACAGGGGACGACTAGACTTAGCAACCTGTTCCAAAATAGGCAACAAATCACGAATCGAAGAAACTTTTTTATCGTGTAGAAGAATATATGGACTTTCTAAAACAGCCATCTGCTTATCAGAATTGTTAACAAAATAAGGAGACAAATACCCCCTATCAAACTGCATACCTTCAACTATGGCCAACTCATTATCAAGAGACTTACCATCCTCTACAGAGATAACGCCTTCCTGACCAACTTTATCCATGGCTTCTGCAATTATGGCACCAATTGCTTCATCTGAATTAGCTGAAATAGAACCTACTTGTGCAATTTCCTTTGACGTAGAACAAGCCCTAGAGATTCTCTTCAACTCCTCAACAGCAGCCGCAACAGCTTTATCAATGCCCCGCTTCAAGTCCATGGGATTCATACCTGAAGTAACATACTTCATGCCTTCATGAACAATAGACTGGGCAAGAACAGTAGCTGTAGTTGTACCATCGCCGGCAACATCGGAAGTCTTAGATGCAACTTCCTTAACCATCTGCGCTCCCATGTTCATAAAGCGATCTTTCAACTCGATTTCCTTAGCTACCGACACACCATCCTTAGTAACTGTAGGAGCACCAAAGGAGCGCTCGATAACAACATTCCTTCCCTTTGGACCTAAAGTAACTTTCACTGCATTAGCCAAAATATTAATACCATCTACCATCTTGGAACGGCATTCCTGACCAAAACCAACTTGCTTCGCAGCCATACAAAACTCCTATGATTAAGATCTAAGATTATTATCCATCCAGAACCATGCACATAACATCTTCTTCACGCATAACCAATAATTCCTCGCCGTCAATCTTAACTGTCTGGCCAGAGTACTTTCCGAACAAAACTCTATCACCGACCTTAAGAGACATAGCACGTAAACTTCCATCCTCGGCTACCTTTCCGTCACCTACAGATATAACTATCCCTTGATCAGGCTTCTCAGCCGCAGTATCAGGAATCACTATACCTGATGGAGTTTTACGCTCCTCCTCGATACGACGAACTATCAAACGATCACCTAACGGTTTCAACTTCAAAGACATAACAGACCTTTCTTCATAACCTACTGGAAATCCAAATAAACTCAAACTGGAGCAAGAGAGCACGGCCAAGCAATCCCGCTCACCGATTGCTAATGGTAATCACTGATCGATGCTTTTTCAAGGGCAAAAAAGAACAGCGCCAGCTCAAAAATAACAACAGATCAAAAATCACAATGAAAAAAGAATAAGCGGATCAAGAAACTCCGCCAACAACAATTTTGTCAAGTTTCAAGGTAGGTTGGCCAACACCTACCGGAACACTCTGCCCCTCTTTGCCACAGGTACCAACACCACTATCGAGAGACATATCGTTTCCTATCATAGATACGCATTTTAATACATCTGGTCCACTACCAATAAGAGTTGCTCCCTTTACCGGATAGCAAATTTTACCGTTTTCAACCCAATAAGCTTGCGAAGCAGAAAACACAAACTTTCCACTGGTAATATCAACTTGACCACCTTCAAAATATTTGGCATACAAACCGCTCTTTACAGACGATATAATTTCTTCTGGATGGTACTTGCCGTTAACCATGTACGTATTCGTCATGCGAGGCATAGGAAGATGCGCATACGACTCCCTACGTCCATTACCAGTAGGCGAAGCTTTCATGAGACGTGCACTCATTTTATCGTGCATATAATTTTTTAGAACACCATTTTCAATCAAAACCGTGGCTTGAGTTGAAGTGCCTTCATCATCAATATTTAAAGAACCACGACGATTAGCAATAGTGCCATCATCCAAAATTGTTACGCCAGATGTGGCAATAGATTGTCCCATAAGTCCAGAAAAAGCCGAGCTCCCTTTGCGATTAAAATCGCCCTCTAGACAATGACCAATAGCTTCATGCAGCAATATACCAGGCCACCCTGAACCTAAAACTACGGTCATAGGACCAGCAGGAGCCGGGCGAGCAATCAAATTAGTAACAGCTTGAGAAACAGCTGAATCCACATAACCATTCAGCACTTCCTCAGAAAAATAATTACAGCCATACCTTCCACCACCACCAGAACTACCCTGCTCTCTTCTATCACCTTCTTGTGCTACTACTCGTACAGACAGACGCGCCAACGGACGAACATCAGCAACATATACTCCATCTAAACGCGCAATAAGAATTACTTCATGGCAAAAAGCAATAGAGGCCATTACCTCAACAATACGATCATCCTTGGCACGAGCTAGAGCATCAACACGACGGAGAATACCTACCTTTGAGTGATCAGATAGAGAGGAAATAGGATTATCAGCAGAATAAAGCACTGCAGGACGGACCTTAGGGGAAACAGGACCAACAAAAGATGAACCCTGACGTCCTATAGATTTAACAGCGTTCAAGGATTCATTTATTGCTTGCAAAGAGATAACGTCAGAATAAGCCAATGAGGATTTATCATCTCGCACAGCACGCACACCAAACCCTTGGTTAATACTAAAACTACCTGACTTTACTATACCCTCCTCGACCCCCCAACTTTCAAACTGACGAGCCTGAAAATATATATCTGCATCATCAATTTTAGTATCTGCCAACGCATGCAATGTAGAAAAAACTTTGACTCGAGACAAGCCAAAAGGCTCAAGCAAAGTACACTCCGCTAAGGACAATGCAGAATCATCCGACATAAGAAATCCTTTTCCAAACACTCAACGACGCATTGGCAACTTATATCTGAGCGCCATCAAAAATTCCATATCAACAAAAGACGTAACAACAGCCTCATCATCAGTAGAATTACTTAAGATAACACCCCAGGGATCCACAATCATAGAGTGACCCCAAAAATGAGACTGCCCAGTTTTACCAGAACAATTAGCAGCTATCACAAAAGCCTGATTTTCAATGGCTCTGGCACGCAATAATACTTCCCAATGATCCTTTCCAGTCTGATAGCGAAAGGAGGAAGGTACTACAAAAATATCCGCTCTTTGTGCAAGAAACAACTCAGGAAAACGCAAATCATAGCAAATAGCAAAACCCAATCGAGCAAAAGGCGCATCATAGGCAACGGGCATCTCCATTCCTGCAGAAAATCGCTCGAACTCATCCACAACCTGATCACAAAAACGAGCATAAAACAAATTTCTTTTATTGTAGCGTAAGAGAATATCCCCTGAAGGTCCGTATAAAATTAAGGTATTGTTTGGATTATCTTCGCTGTCAACCTTTGTGGGCAACGAGCCACCGACCAACCAACACCCGTAACACGAAGCGAGCCTAGAAAGAAAAGATCGAAGATCATCCAATACATCTAGATCACTATAATCTTCCGCAAAAAGCTCTGGCAAAACAACCAGCAATGCCCCGCTAGATACAGCCTCCGCGACCAAATATTCAACACGCTCCAAAAACTCAACAAACGGTCTAGCTGCAAAATGTCTCTTGATCTGAATTGCCGCTGCTGTAAAACCTCTTTTTTCTTCCAGCATACAATCCAGCTACCTCTTAAAATCCGGTGATATAGAGCAATGCTCGCTAATCTTCTGTATGGAAGGGTCAGACCAAGGACCAACAACCTTGTAACTCTTAGTTAGTAAACTACCAATAGGATCACGAAATATGCTCTGTGCCACCAAACTGATCACACCAGCCACCGGAAACCCGGCCAACACACTAGCAACGGAAAAAGTATTACTCACCTTCGGTAAAACACAAAAGTCCATATCAAACGTGCGGTCCACGGTATTAGCAGACCCAGAAACCATGACCCTACTAGATGGACCACGAATATCCAGGCCTTGAGTCATAAGTATACCATTATTAATCTGCAAAGAACCTACAAGTGAATCAAAAGAAAACCCTGATGAAAGAACATCATGAAAATCTAGAAGTACCCTGCGCGGCAATTCTTTAAGATTAAACAAGCCCAGCAAACTCCCAATTCCTGTATTAATCTGTTTAAATTCACCCTTCTCTAAGTTTAAGTTTACTGTTCCTGAGATAGAAGTACCTAGCCAAAGCAAAGGAGATCCTACCCAAGAGACAGAACCATATACAACACCAGAACCGCCTTCAATCAGGGATTTTTGTTTCCAAGATGAAAGAAGGCTACCTGCATCATAAAAGATACCTTGAAAATCCATATCGTTAATCTGTTGCCCACCAGACAAAATCATCTGTCCTTTCATCTCTAGGAGTGCATTATCATTCTGGATAGCAAAAAGCTGCACGTCTGACTTATCACTTTGATTTACTACCTGCAACTTAACGCTACCTACTGGCACATCATTAAACTTCAAAGATTGAATATATAAATCTATGTTTGGCCAGCCGAAAATAACATTCTTAGATTCACCAATTTCCCCAGACACATCATTTGAAATTGAAGCTGAATCTAATCTGATGGAAAGTTGTCTTTCATCATTATTCCAGTTAACTGTCCCAGATAGTCCAGAAGAACTAATTTGCGATAATATTTTATTTCCTGAGATAGTAACATTGGCAGCTAAATCATCTACAGAAAGAACACCAAGTTTAGCCTTCTTGCTAAATATATGCAGACGATATGGAACCTTACCCACCTCCTGACCAAAAACACCAGCTCTCATTAAAGAGATCCATCTATTTTGATCAATAAAAGCAGTGTTTATTGAGATATCCCAAACAAATTTACCATCCTCTTTATTAACCTCATCTTTTTTACCATCATCCTTCTTAACATCCCCTTTATTAGCATCATCTTTCCCATTGTTCATGGAAGAAGGGTTGGCATCTTTTTCCTGTGCAGGAGCAACGCTACCAGTATTACCAGAATAATTATTATTAGAAATAGTATTTGGTTCAGAGCTTGGATTATTAGCATTTACATGCGGTAAAACAGCATGTGCAGGCTCAACCTCTTTTCTTGAAACCAACCTTGACAGTCTATATTCATGATCGCCACCTACAACCCGAGATGAAAAACACGAAGATGGTACCCCACTAACGCCAGCCAAATTCCCACTTGATAAGGTGTAATTGGACAAGTCTTTACTAAAATCATCCAAAGGTGCATAACTCAACTTTAAGCAAGTATGCTTATGCTTAAGAAATACATCCATCGAAAAACTATCGTCGTGGGCAGTATACAAAATGGATACAGGCCACTCACCATTTCTAACATTTTTATGAAATGGCTCGGGAAATGCTGAAAATATACCCACCAAATTGCTATCAACACGAACATTCCAGCTATCGGTATCGAACGACCTATAAGCACCAACATATGCATCGAAAGATCCATTCAAATATACCGATGGCAGCTTAACACCAAGAATGTTACTGAATAAACTGTGAATATCACCCTTGCTGACAGCTGAAATCGCAACATCTCCTAGTGAATTGCCAGCTATATAGCCCTTACCCCAAAATTTGGGTGGCATAAGCAACGAACCAAAATCGATAAAATAACTACCATTACAAACGTTAGCTAGTGCCCTATCTGATACAAGGTGATAGATACTACCGTTGTAGGCAAAATCCTTCCGCAGATTACTACCTTCAACGTATATAGAGTAGGAAAAATTATCACTATCAGACTTTCCCCACAGTGGTATCGACAACATCATATTCTGTATTTTCAAACTCCCCAAAAAGTCGGGGGATTTAAAATACTTGACTAAGTATCCAGGAATTGTAACAACATTCGACAAGCTAGAGAGAGCAACAGCGTAATCGGACACTTTAGCCTCTGATGTTTTAGCTTGAATTAAAATATTGCTATTAAAATCATCTGTGTGAAAATCGTTTATCAGTAGCCTAAATTTCTTAACAGGAATTGCCCCAAAAGAACAAGATCCACTTGCATCAAGGGAACTATTGTTAATCTTAGCCATACCATCAACATTAGTGAAACTAATACCATTGCCCAAAGAAATAGACGTATCTTTTAGATTTATTCCTAAATACCAATTGGTATGGGAGGAAAAATTTCCCTTGGAATCAATACCTCCGGATACTCTGACATCAGCGTATGGAATACTTCCACTTATAAATGAGTGCTTAATCCAACTACGGACGGGATAGGAAACAGCATCAGGCAAATGATCGCGTAAAAACTCAAGTGACTTGGGGAAAAGTGTGCCGTTGAGTTTAACGGAATTTTGTCCTGAACCATCGGGGCAATATTCAAATCTACCATTAAAATTAGCCAGTGCAGACATTATAGATATAGACTTAGCACCAAAACACATCGCTTCCTTGCTTTTGTCTGAACGCCAAAAAAGCTTTCCCGAAACCTGAGATTTCCATTTCGACACATTCCTTAATAGGGAATGCGGGTCTAATAGTACAGTTGCATGATCCAGAGAAATATCACCCCTGTCCTGATTGCCCAAAATAGTAGCCTGGTATTCATCAAGATGCTTCAGCCAAAGAAAGCCATCTGATGGAGTGCCTCCAACACTAGCACTAATATCCCATAAAGGATCGTTACCATGACGGTGCCATTTAAAATTAAAATCTCTCACAATGCCATAAGGAATCCTATTAATAACGGATTCATAGTGAGGAAAAAATTGCCTACTAGTTATAAGAAAAAGGTTCTTTAAGGAAGGAGTAGCTACATACGAAAGCACTGAATTGATCTCTTGCAAATTTTCCAAAGAAAATGGCCGTGTCCACCTGAGGTTTATAGAATAATTTTGCGGCATTTTTCCAAATGAAACCTTCTGGTTTCTGATGTTGCGTACATACAAAGTGGAGAACCGCGAATTGCCCCAATACAGTCCAACATCCATGGCTAGGTATGGTTCTTCCCAAGAAAAATGCTGGTCACTTATTTTTATGCCATGACTAACCAACTCGCCCTGAACACCACTAGGAATGTTGTCAGTAACGGCAACCCTTCCAGAAAAATCTATTAATCCAGAGTATTTGATCTTTTCCAAAGAAGATGGCATAAAAAAACGTACGGCCTGCAAATCAAGACCATTTACCAAGAAATCTACATAATCGTCACATACCAGACGATTATTTTCGTAAGTTGCATATCCAGAAATAGTAGCAGAATGGTAGTACTTACCTCTACGAAACAAATCAACAATGAAACTGATCCTTGTGGAAGAAACACGTAACAACCTCCCATCTATACCTCCACTGAACCTAATAACTTTCTTCTGCTTACCCTCTAACCAAGATAGATCTAGGTTATGTAGTGAAATTTCCTTCACTGATTGCAAAAATTCTTTAGCTGTAGAAGATTTATAATACCCACCCAAAGGTAGAAGGATATCGTCGAAGGTGAAGTTGTTTAACTCAAAGTGATTAAGAGTATGTACTACAGATAAAGTTACACCATCTACATCAATTGAACTGGGCCGCAAATATCCCCGCAATAAACTCCACCAGGTGGAATAAAATATAACTTTGGAAAAATCAATATTCTTCTTCGTATCAGTACCAGAATAGACATGCACGCCTCTTGCTGTAACGTGTGGGTACAAAGACAGTAAAGACAAATCTAGAGAGGAAAATGCAAGTCTATAGTCACCAATAACAACGGTCTTACCTTTCCATCTGGATTCAAAATCTCTTATATTTTCGTGAGCAAAACGCGCCAGGGAAGAACCAAAAATACAAGCAAAAATAGCAACCACCACCAGTAGCCATCTTCTATTTTGCCTAAAGTAAATTTTCATAACGGCCCTACAAGTTTTAAAATCGCGAAATATCACCGCTAACCAACCGACCGCACCCCATATTGAGATTCTATAACTGATTTAACATAGGAATAAAAGAGGCTACCAGTACCTGCCGTTTGCAAAAACCAAAGCAACATATCCTTATTGCAAGATCGTAAAAAATGCACTAACTGTTTCTCACTAAAGACGTCCGTAACTGACTCTAAAAGCTTGGCTTTCAGACGAGTTAAAGATACCTCCAATGCCCCTATAAGGAAACAACCTATCTCTTCTTTTAGGTGATCAAAAAAATCTAATAAATCCAGGTATACATCCAAATCGACTTTACTGGACTTGGATAGCAGTAATTTTTCAAAAAAAACGACAACAGCAGCGCGCTTTGATTCATAAGCACTCAAAAACCACCCAGAACAATCCAATCGCCCATAGATTTCGTTAATAACCGCTGTAAGAACTAAAACACGCTCCTCATTTCCGGTAGCATTTACAATTGAAACACTAAGATAATCAGGAAGATGTGTAAAAATCCTTAGCTCATCTAGGGAAAAAGAATGTAAGCGAGAAAGAATTATTCTGGATATGGTAACGGAAATACCCTTTAGAAGCTCAAATCCTAAACCTGCACAACGAGGATCACCACGGGACATTCTCTGAACTGAGTTGATGATTCTCATCATATTTTTACGAGAAAGTATGTTAATAATTGATAAAAACCAATCAACAGACTTCTCATCATAGGATATGGTATAGACATGCATTACCAAGCGCTGGAAAACCACATCATAAAAAACATCGTTTAGAGTAGTAGAAAGAGGCAGCACAAAAGAGTGTATAGCAACCACACGGCTAGCTATAGCATCAAAACGCTCCTCATCTATAATATAGCGGAAAGATAACAATGATTGCAGAATATGCCCTAAATGAAGGCTAATATGAAATACGGCCGTACTAAACTGTACATCACCTTTTTGGGGCCTAATTTTAAGTAAGATCCACATCCTAAGCCGTTGTAGCCAATTGACTCCAAAATACTGACTAAAGAAAATAGACAACAGCCCATGACCGGAGCCAGACAATGCCTTCAGTGGGGAGTCACCGTAATTTTGGAGCACGGCATCCCACTGGGATTTAGTAAATTTATGAGTATCTGCAACGACCGCCAGGCGATTAGGCTTGTACAAACACGAATCAGATTGAGTTAGACCATCAAGCACCCTGCTAGACAATTTATCAGATAACTCTTGGCATGAACCTTCTTTTTCTGAGAAACGCAATCTTAAGTCTCCAATGGAAGCAAATCGCCTATAATTAACAACCAAGTGTTATCAAAGCCTGCATTGTATACGAAAACTAGGTAGATAAAGGCAAAAGTAGGAGGAAAATATTTTATTTTTCTTCCAATAGGAATAGGATAGTTCACATCTACTACACGTACCTTAACTCCTGCCTTGATTGAGGATATCAAATGATTTTTTTTAACCGTGCAGCATCTCTGATACTATGTCTGTCCTGCTTATTACTATCATCTTGCTTTTCGGAATCAAAAAAAGGGAATTCACAAAACACCGAAGTCATAATTGGATTCTCCGGACCCCTTACAGGTGATACCGCTCATATTGGAGTGGACTATCAAAATGGTATTCGTCTTGCCATAGAAGACATGAATAAAGAGGATCTTAGGGTTAATGGTCGCCGTATAATTTTTCACCTATTATCACAAAATGATAATTCAGACCCTAGGATGGCAACTATAGCTGCTTCATATCTAGTTGATAATAAAGTACTGGCTGTCATTGGGCATGTAGATTCTGGGTGTACCATAGCATCATCTAGCGTGTACAACAAAGCTAATGTCATTCAAATTGCTCCGTCAGTTTCTAATCAAAAATACACCCAACAAGGATTTCGTAACACATTCAGAATGATGTCACCAGATACTATCCAAGGTCTTTACATTGCAAAATTCATATCCCAAATGGCTAAAAAACCGATCGTATCTATTATCGATGATAGAAGCTCTTATGGGCAAAATTTAGCAACCCAGGTGGAAAATTCGCTTAAAGAGAAAAACATCAAAATTGTAAGACATGAATATACAAGACGTGAGGATCTGGATTACTCAGCTATTCTCGCAAGCATCAATAAATACAAGCCAAACATTCTATTTTTCTCTGGAACTGATTCCCAGGCTGCAAGATTGATCAGGCAGGAGCGATCTATAAACCCAAGTATTTCATTTGTAACTGGAGATATGGCCTGCACTCCTAGATTCGTCTCATTAGCAGGAAAATTTGCTGAAGGAACCTTTTGTTCAAGAAATTCTCTTCCTATTGATGGCTTGCCTATGGTAACTGAGTTTAAGCATCGCTATGAAAAACAATTCTCCATAAACGTGCAACCATACGCCTTGTTTAGTTATGATGCTGCCAGATTAATAGGAAATGCTATTGCCAAAACAAATTCACTTGATAAGAACAAAATTATATCCTACCTACATAACCAAGAATCAAACGGCATAACAGGACGCATTGCTTTCAAGAAAAACGGCGATCCTGCCCACTCAGCAACAACAATATTTAAGATTTCAGGTGGTACATTCAATGTACAAAGGGTATACTCCAACGACAATTTTTCTTGCTCACATAAACAAACTCTTCCCAAGAAAAAGTAACACTCATGAATTTTTTCACCGACTTATTTGTCGATGGCCTGTTTGTAGGTAGTACATACGCCATACTAGCCCTTGGGTATTCGATGGTTTATGGCGTGCTTGGTCTGATTAATTTTGCTCATGGCGATGTACTTATGATAGGAACCTTCGTCTGCTATTCAGCCATAAATATACTAGAACACTATTTACCATCTACGTCACATGGTATAATACTAGTCGTAGCTACGTCGATTTCAATGATTATATCTGGAATAACAGGAGCACTACTTGAGCTTGTCGCTTATAGAAGGGTTCGCAAGGCATCAAGCCTCATATGTCTCACCACGGCGATAGGTGCATCCATCGTTATACAATCCATCGCCATGATTATTTGGGGTCGTCAATACCTAAAATTTCCTCAGTACATCCCTATGCACATGATCCACTTTTGGAAAATTTCAGCACCGTTTTCTCATATCACTACAATAGCAGTTACTACCGTCACGATGTTGTTGTTGTGGTTGTTCGTGCGTAAAACTAGAATTGGTCTATCCATACGTGCCGTATCAGAGCATGATATGGTTGCTGAGCTTATGGGGATTAACAGCAACGCTGTAATTTCTATAACTTTTATTATGGGTTCAGCATTAGCTGCATTGGGAGGAATATTATTAGCCAGTAACTATGGCATCATAAACTATGGAATGGGGTTCGTACCGGGAATAAAAGCTTTCACCGCTGCCGTTATTGGTGGCATAGGCAGCATACCGGGTAGCATGGTCGGAGGCATGTTGCTTGGTGTAGTAGAAGCCCTGGTTACGGGATATATAACCGATTGGACGGGAGGAATTTTGAATTCAGATTATCAAAATGTCTTTTCTTTCATCATATTGCTCACAGTTCTGTTGGTGCGACCAAACGGACTTTTGGGAACAAGCAATACCGATAAATCCTAGGAGGCTATGTTTTTATCTAAGGCTCACAAACTAGCATCAAAAGCACAACCGGTGATTATCAGCGCCATATGTTTGATGCTGCCGTTCTTAGCGGGTATGGTGGGACAAACGTGGGAAAGAAATCTAGATTTTATACTTTTGTATATTATCCAAGCTTTTGGTCTCAATATCGTTCTTGGATACACTGGTTTGCTAGATTTGGGATTCGCAGCGTTCTATGGCTGTGGTGCCTACTGTTATGCCCTACTAGCTTCAACGCAACTTGGCATTCATTGGCATAGCATAGCTCTTATACCTGCAAGTGGGCTAGCGGCTTGTGTTTTGAGCCTAATAATAGGTATACCCGCCTTGTTACTCAAGGGAGACTATTTCGCCTTAGTAACTCTTGGTTTTGGACAGGTATTTGTGGTTATCATGAATAACCTAAACCGGCCTATAAACATAACAAATGGCCCCCAAGGAATAACTGGCATTGATTCGTTTCGAATATTAAGTCTCGATCTATCTCAAGCACTAGATATCGGACCGCTCCATGTATCGTCTCTCAAGCTGCATTATTACTTGTTCTTCATAATCACTGCCGTATTAGCATATGTATACCATCTACTAAGAAACAATTACATAGGAAGGGCCTTCATAGCGATCCGAGAGAATGAAGTAGCAGCAAGATCGTGTGGAATTAAGCCATATAGGTACAAAATGTTAGCTTTTTGCTTGGGTGCATTTTTCTCTGGTGTGGGTGGAGCGCTGTTTGCTGGATTCCAAGGATTCGTGAGCCCTAATAGCTTTAATGTTATGGAGTCGTTCAACATATTGACTATAGTTATTCTAGGAGGAAGCAGTAGGATAATTGGAATAGTATCAGCATGTGTATTCATAATAGCGGTTCCAGAGTTGCTACGTTCTTTGTTACCACTTATTGGACAATATCTTATAGACGATCAATCTTCATCTTGGATTAGAAATCTTGCAGATCCGGAGATTATACGACAACTAATCATAGGTTGTGCTGTCATTTTGATGGCAACATTCAGGCCAAACGGTATATTTTCTGAAAGAAAACAATTGATCAAATGAATCACAATGTTCTCCTTGAAGCTAGAAATGTATGCAAGAAATTTGCCAACATTAGGGCCCTTAGCAACGTTTCCTTCACCATTAGGGAAGGGGAAGTATATGGAATAATAGGTCCTAATGGCGCCGGCAAAACCACTTTGTTTAACTGTTTAACTGGTTTTGGTGCACATGATAACGGAGAGTTCATTTTAAGTGGAAAAAAATTAAGAAAAAACTCCCCAGAGTATAATGTTTCACAAGGCATATCTAGAACGTTTCAAAATATTAGGTTATTTAAGAAGCTTAGCGTTTTGGAAAACATATTGGTTGGATTTCATAAAGATTTCTCAAGCTTATCGCTAATGGAGTCAATTTTCTGTAAGGCAAAACGTAAAAAAATAGTAGATAGTAGCTGTGATCTTATGTCATACGTAGGTATAGACCATAGTAAAAAGCTCATGCAAGCTGGAAACCTATCATACGGAGAACAACGAAAACTTGAGATAGCCAGGGCCCTTGCCACACACCCGATAATCATAGCTTTAGATGAACCAGCTGCAGGCATGAACTCTGTAGAAAGGGAAACGCTAAGATCATTAATAAGAAAAATACGTGATGATGGTGTGGCTGTAATTATTATAGAGCATGACATTGAATTGGTGGTAAATCTGTGTGATCGAATAGCAGTTTTAGATTTTGGAGAAAAAATAGTAGAGGATACTCCTGAACATGTGATAGCAGATCCCAAATTTATTAGCGCATATCTAGGAAAAGACTATGAAGAGCCAACAGGGCGGTAATAGTAGTTTACTTAGTATTCACAATCTTCGCGTTTGTTACGGAAAAATATGTCCAATAAGTAATATTAGCTTTGATGTTCAAAAGGGAACCACTCTTTCCATAGTTGGCCCCAACGGCGCTGGAAAATCTTCATTACTGAATGCTATATCCGGGTTCATACCTCATAGTTCAGGAAAAATAATATATGCTGGAATGGATGTTTCCACGCATAGAACTTATCAAAGAAGTAGAGCAGGGCTGATATTAGTACCAGAGGGACGTAGGTTGTTTACAAAATTAACAGTCGAAGAAAATCTCAAGTGTGGTCATATAGTACGCCCCAACAAACTGTTTCATACCATTAGAGATGAAATATATGACCTATTTCCACGCCTAGCAGAAAGAAGAAATCAGATAGCGGGACATCTGTCGGGCGGAGAACAACAGATGGTTGCCATAGGAAGAGCAATGGCCAGCTGTCCCAAACTACTGATGCTAGACGAACCGAGCATGGGGCTAGCACCTCAAATTGTAAAAAAGGTGTTCGAAGCAATAAGCGCCATATCCAAACAAGGGATAACTATAATATTGGTAGAACAAAACATAGGTCTAGCAACAAGGCACTCCCACAAAACTATAATACTAGAAGGAGGAAAGATACAGGCACAAGACAACTCCACAGAAATACTAAACAACCCCAATATAAGATCAACCTATCTCGGCGTTGCCCTATAGGCAAGGACGACGATGTTATCTAGCAGTGCGGTGGCGGTGCATCTGTTTCTTTCTTCCTAGTTTCTACCTGCACCATAGACTGTTCTACATTGTTATTATGTACCTCAGGATTAACATTTGTTGTAAAACGTGCAACCTTCTTAACGACTGCAACAGAAGCAGGCAAATCATCACCTGAATCAATGTTTGGCAATCCATTAATTTTAGTCTCAATAAGAACCAATCCACCGGATAACTCTGGAAACTCTTTCCTCCTATTAGGAGCAGGAGCAGAAAAATTCTCAGTAGAAGATGCTGCAGTAGCATCTAATTTCTCTGCTTGCGGTTGAAATTGATTTACATCTTCAGATATATCATTTTCGGCAGCGTAATACGTACTTTGAGATGATGAATCATCACAATCTGCTGATATAACTGCCTCTACGACCGAAGCTGAGTCATGAGAGGTACATTGCTGTTGAACAGAGACAACTTTATCATCATCTCTACAACGGCGCGGGCCTCTGCTACGACGTCGGTTTACGTTGTTGTGCCCTGCTGCGCTTACATTGTTACGATGTGTAGCAACTCTAGCAGGTGGCGAAGCCACAGCACTGCCAAAATCAAGCATACTCCTATCCCTAGAAACAGAATCAGAATCATCGCAAAAAGTTTCTACATCAGCAGCTTGAGGAGTTTTAGTTCTAGAAAACCTTTGTTGACGAGAAGCAGGAGCGCGACGTCTAGCAGCAGACGCATCAGTATCAGAAGAAGTAACAGAGTCCGCAGTCCTTACTGAATCAGAGTTTGTTGGCCTACGTCTGGTGCGCGTCTGACTTCCATCAAAAGAGGATGAAGAAACACGATTTGACGAAGATCTGCCACCCTGAACTCGTGTACGACGATTTGTAATATTGCGCTCATTGACTGATTGTATTTTCTCTTCAGGCACAAAGTCCACCGCAGTAGTACTTGATGGATCAGAGGGAGAATCTGTTTTAGCAGATTTGTTCCTAATCCAACCCCAAACCCTATCTAATATACCCTTGCTGGCAGTACCAGAACGACTAACAAAAGGCAAAATAGCAGATGTCTTTACAAGTGGTTTCATCCTTCTGGATTTATCAGACGCAAACGAGCTAATCTCAACGGATGCATCAATTGCATCATCTTTAGAGGTAATCATCCTGTAACTCATTATGTCAGAATCATCACAGTCAGAGTGAACAAGCTGAATACGATAGGCTGGGGTTTCCAAATGGATGCTGGGAATCAAAATTATATTTACATGAGTACGTTTTTCCAACCCCAGTATCTGACCACGTTTTTCATTCAGTAGAAAAGTAGCAACATCTACTGGAAGATGAACATGAACGGACGAAACGTGCTCCTTCATGATAACTTCCTCTTGCAAAACACGCAGTATGTGCAACCCAGATGATTCTATGTTTCGTACAAAACCAGTACCTGAGCATCGTGGACAAACAACATGACTCAATTCCCCCAAGGCTGATCTCAGCCGCTGCCTTGAAAGCTCCAACAAACCAAATCGAGAAATTTTCCCCATCTGGACTCTAGCGCGATCATACTGCAGAGACTCCCTCAGCTTATGCTCCACGGATCGCTGATTTTTAGCAGACTCCATGTCTATAAAATCTATAACTATCAACCCTCCGAGATCACGCAAACGAATTTGTCTACCAATCTCTTCAGCGGCCTCTAAATTAGTTTGGAACGCAGTTTCTTCAATGTCTGAACCACCAGTAGCGCGAGAAGAGTTGACATCTACTGCAACCAAAGCTTCAGAATGATCAAAGACAATGGAACCACCAGAAGGCAAAGTCACCGTACGAGAACAAGCCATCTCAATTTGACGTTCAATCTGAAACCGTGAAAACAAAGGCACAGAATCAGAGTACCGCTTCACAATTGAAACATTGTGAGGCATAACATGCGCCATAAATTGCCTAGCCTGTTCATATATATCAGGAGAATCTACTAATATCTCCCCTATGTCATGCTGGTAGTAATCTCTAATCGCCCTGATAATTATAGAAGAGTCTTCATAAATCAAGAACGCCGGGGGGTTAACACGATCCTTAGTTTCTTCGTATACGATATCCCCAGTTTGAGATTTATAACGAGGACGCGACGCCTCAAAGATAGCATCCCACAGCTTCAGCAGGTACTCCAAATCCCACTGCAACTCATCAAACGAACGACCGATAGCCGCGGTACGACCTATGATGCTCATACCAGTAGGAAGCGGCAAGCCCTCCATAAGATTCTTAAGTTCAGCTCGCTCATCACCCTCAACACGCCGAGAGACACCACCTCCTCTAGGATTATTCGGCATCAAAACCAAATAGCGCCCGGCCAAAGAAATATAAGTAGTTAAAGCCGCACCTTTAGAACCACGCTCTTCCTTATCTACTTGAACTAAAACTTCCTGACCTTCGTTAAGAGCTAGCTGCCCCTTACGACCAGCGTAAGTAGGTTTACTATAATATGAAGATTCAATCTCCTTAAACGGCAAAAAACCGTGGCGCTCAAAGCCATAATCTACAAAAGCAGCGTCTAAACTAGATTCAACCCTAGTTATCACACCAACATAAATATTACTCTTCCTCTTTTCTCTATGAGAAGACTCTATGTCAAGATCGAGTAACTTCTGCCCTTCCACTATGGCAACCCGCAACTCCTCGGGCTGAGCCGCATTGAACAACATCCTTTTCATGAAATATTCTCCGCGCAACTAAACAGCGCACGCAGAGCCCCAAATAGTATGCAAGAAACAAACTAACGACAGCAAATAAACAATCCGGAACGGAAAAATCTGCTTTTTTTCAGATTAAACAAAAAACCATTCCACTATTCTAGTATGGTCGTCCCTTATCACGACCACCGACCATTATTTATGCAACGTCATACGCAAACTGTGGCTTACTGATTTCCATCATGCTCCACCAAGAGGGACACTCCGCCTGTTGCAAACAAAAATTTAAAAAAACGCCTAGGGAAAAGCCCAGAAGCATCCCAAAAAAACATCACCGTCAAGTAATCACCCCAACTTTTATATGTAAAACACATCAGCTAGGGTGTACAATCGGTACCCAAGGATCAGTCCCTTACACAAACGCACCACCCAAACATCACATGACTAAAGAGAATAACCCTAGTACAACCGTTACTGTCCAGGAGGAATGCTCCGGGCAGCGCCTGGACAACTATCTCATACGCATAACAAAGCGACAACTCCCACGCTCACGAATTCACCGTATGATCCGGTCGGGAGAGGTAAGAGTCAACCGGCGCAGGCGCCCAGCCCTAACCAAGCTAACTATAGGAGACAAAGTCAGAGTCCCACCATTCTTCACAAAGGATACAAATAAACGTCCAAGGCACAACGGCTACACAGCAATGCTAGCACAGTTTGACAAGGATATCATCTATGAAGATGACAGCCTACTAGCAATAAACAAGCCATCTGGGTTATCTTGTCACGGAGGTAGTGGTATTTCATTGGGTCTTATAGAACAAATACGCCTCATTATGAATCAGTACAAATTCCTAGAATTAGTGCACAGATTAGATAGAGACACATCAGGGATTGTACTAATAGCCAAGAAAAAAAGCACCCTAACCGGGCTACACTCAATGTTCCGTGATCGTAAAATTGATAAGAGATATGTGGCACTTATTGATGGTAAAATACAAGATCCTTTCAGGAGCATAAAGCTACCACTTGGAGTTAGGGTACGCAATAATGAAAAAATAGCATTCATTGATAAAATCAATGGCAAGCCATCAATAACTGAAATTTTTTTATTGCTTCATAATACAGGAAATTCCCTTATTGAGGCACGTCCGTTATCTGGTCGTACACATCAGATTCGTATTCATCTATCTGCGGTTGGATATCCGATTGTTGGTGATACCAAATATGGTAAAAACTCTAAAGGCAATAGATTATTTCTGCATGAGCACATGATTTCATTTCAACATCCTATTAGTAGGGAACAACTTACCTTGACTAGCCCTATACCTAAAGAAATGATTTGTGAAATACGTAATAGCCAATTAAGAGCATTTCATAGAAAGGATAGTAGAGCCACTCTCTCAGCACAACAACTTGTCGATATGATTCAATAAGTGAGACAATGGCGTACTTTATTTGACCCCGCAGATTAGAGGTTTGAACATGTCAACCAACACACCCACTGACAATCAGTGTATATCAGCAATGAGAGACATTTCCATGTTGGCCGTAAAGGAGATACGGTCTGCTCGCAGATGGCGTATATTCTTTAGGGTGATTTTCTTATTAGTCTTAGGTTTTGTCTTTCTGCCCGGATTCTGGAGTAGCTACCACAAAGTTCACAGCACTCATGTATATGTTACCCGTTTGAATGGAATCATATCTGATACATCGCTTTTTAATGCTCACGACACAATTCACACCATAGAAAGTGCCCTATCTGATCCTCTCACAAGAGCGGTCGTATTGCTACTTAATTCACCCGGGGGATCTCCAGTTCAGTCCAAGCGCATCCACGATAGCGTACTCACACTTAGAAAACAGTATCCCAATAAACCTATATATGCAGTAATAGATGACATATGTGCCTCTGGTTGTTACTACGTAGCCTCAGCAGCGACAAAGATTGTTTCTAGTCCGGTAAGCATAGTAGGATCCATTGGAGTGATCATGCAAGGTTTTGGTATGGTGGAACTTATAAAAAAAATTGGCGTAGAAAATAGGACTATAGCTTCTGGAAAAAATAAGGACTTTCTTGACCCATTCTCTGCCCTAAATCCGGATCACGTAAAAATTGCAAAAGATATAATTAATAAGTCTCTATCAATATTTGCCAACGATGTAAAGGATGGACGTGTTGGCAAACTTAAAGGAACTGCCGAGGACTTGTTCTCTGGTAGGGTATGGATAGGAGCAGATGCTGTAAATCTTGGATTAGTTGACGAGCTGGGTGATGTAGACTCCATAGTTAGCAAAGACTTTGCTGGGAATGCTGTAGTTTATCAAACCTTTGAAGATTGGCCTCAATCTTTTTTAAAAAAAATTGGGTATGAATTTACTGGCAATCTCATGAATCAATACTTGGTAGCACATCTGAAGTAGTACCTATACCACTCTCAAGTTCTGCGATGGGGAAAATATTAGATAGTGAGTATTTTTGTAATTGGTTCCGGACTATCTGGGGTAGTTGCATCTCTTGAAATAGCCCGGTACCGTGATGTGTATCTGGTATCGAAGACTCCGTACAATATGTCTTCCAGCTACTGGGCCAAAGGTGGCATTGCATGTTCTCTCTTGGCAGATGATTCGTACCATAAACATTTGTGTGACACATTTACTGCAAGTGGAAACACTTCTGAGCGCGACCGCGCATACGATATAATCAGTCAATCTCGTAGTTCCCTTAAGTGGCTTACCGATAACGGATTCTCATGTACAAAACATGAGGGTCATATTCATCTAACACGCGAGGGTGGTCACAGCAAGCGTCGTGTAGTTCACTACGAAGACGCAACTGGTTATTACATAATGGAAAGTCTCTACTCGTTAGTAAGAAGCAACCCTCGTATCCAACTTATGGAAAATACAGCTGCTTTGCAATTAATAATTGAAAACAAAACATGTGTTGGTATAAAGTTATCTCACCTTGATCAAAGCACAATAACAACTTACAAAGCAGGGCATGTAGTTCTATCTTGCGGAGGATTGGGGCAAGTATATCTTAACTCTACCAACCCTATTGAAAACACAGGTGATGGCATAGCGTTAGCTTGGAAAGCAGGCTGTGAAGTAGTTAATATGGAGTTTATCCAATTTCATCCAACTGGATTTTACGCACCAGATGGAACAGTGTTTCTAGTTACTGAGGCGTTACGTGGAGAAGGTGGAAAAATATGTGATAAAAGAGGATATTGTTTTGTCAAAGACTTCGATAGTAGAGGAGATCTTGCTCCCAGAGATGTGGTGTCGCGTGCTATTTTTTCTCACCTACAGCAAAATAATGAAAAATGCGCATACATAGACATTAGTCATAGAAAACCGGACTTCATAAGGAAGCGTTTCCCAAACCTTTACATGCAGTGCAAAAAATACAATGTAGATATTACCAGCGACCTTATACCTGTCATACCATCTGCTCATTATTGCTGTGGTGGGGTACTAACCAATCGCCATGGAGAAACGGCCGTTCAAAATCTATGGGCAATCGGTGAAACAGCATACACTGGATTGCATGGGGCCAATCGACTAGCCAGCAACTCTCTCTTGGAATGCTTAGTAACTGGACGACAATGCGCACGTGCCATACTGAGCCGAAGAATAATAGCCAATAAAAACATCGTTGTAGAAAAATCAGAACCCTTGCCAAACTTGCGCCCTAACCCCAAAATCAGGACAACTATACAAGAAATAATGTCGCAACATGTAAGCATAATACGTAGCACTCGCAGCTTAAAAATAGCGGCAGAAAAATTATCATCTATTATAACTCCACAAAAAAATACAGATATAGACAATATGTACCTTTGTGCCCAACTAATAATTAAATCTTCTCAACAGAGAAAAAATAGTTACGGCTGTTATTACAACGAGGATTTTAAATCAACCGGTACAGTTTTTAAGCCAACCTACTTAGTTCAATAGTAGAAAAAAATCGGAACAATTAGTAATACTTTTGAAAGGTAATACTTTATGTGATTACCTGAACGTACAAAGATTACTATTATAAAAATTATGCTATGTTATATGTTCCAACTAAAACCATATAGAGCATGTAAAAACACGGGTAGGAAATTTGGTAACTAGCGCTTTAGAGTTTATAGGTTAATTCAAGCTATTCTTATGGGATATGTTTACAACTACTAGGACAAATTAGGTGCTGTGTATATAAACGATCACAGTACTTTTACTAAAATTGGACACATCACAAGCACTGTATAATAAACATAAGCGTTGGAAATAATTTACTGTTTAAGTAATAGTGGATAGAATTGCTACAGATCAGAATTTACCCAGCAACAACTTTATCTTAGCATCAGGGGATCGTTTTTAAGTGAACAACTAGAGTTAGGGAGCACAGTATGCTTCTACCGAAGCGCCAACAGTTAACAGGAAAATTACTTGTTGTTGTTGCAGTAAAGGAGATAATTAGAAATAGACAAACATGACGTTCACGAAAATTTCAAGTATAGTATACGATATGTCAGAGGTGATTAACACTAAAAGGTAGCATTTTAGCCGTGGTGTGCGTTCGTCTGGGTCAAATAAAAACGGTGGCTTAATCTTAGGTCAACAAATAGAAAAAACTGAAGAATTTACTCAAGTTTTTCATAAGGAGGAACAGAAAAATGTCAAGCATTATTGATACAGATCAAGCACCTAAATCCATAGGTCCATATTCTCAGGGATATGTAGTAAATGACTTTATATATACATCTGGTCAAATAGGACTGGATCCATCAACTATGAAGATGAGAGAAACATTTAAAGAACAAGCAAATACCATATTTAATAATTTAGATGCAATTCTTAGCAGTGCTGGCAGCGGCCTCTCTAGTGTAATAAAACTTACTATTTATCTAGTTGACATGAAAAATTATCCTACTTTGAATGAAATTATGACAGATCTTCTTGCCAAACCTTACCCTGCAAGAACAACAATAGTGGTATCACAATTGCCGCTAAATGCATTGGTAGAGATAGAAGCTGTAGCCGTAGTAAGAAAGTAACGTACGTCTTTGTAATCAGTATGTCTTACTCTAGATACGAATTGACAGCAACAAAGGATGCCTTTTCCAGACTAGGGAAAAGTACTCAGGATAAATTAAGACGCATGGGCATCTCCTGTCCTAAAGATCTGGTTTTGCACATGCCTATACGCTACGAAAATCAAACAAAAATAACACCAGTAAAAGCAATCCGTAGCAGTGAATCGTGTTCTGTTGAGGGTGTAGTAGTATCGGCTAATTCAATACCCATTGGTAATAATAGGATGAAAATAACGATTACTTTGCATGACGATATTGGTGATGTATTCAAAATAATTTTAACTAACGCCCGGCCTTACCAAAAAAATATGTTCCCTCTTGGAACACGCATTCGTTCTTTTGGAAAATTCACAGTAGGAAATAGGGGAAAACAAGTCATTCATCCTGACTGCAAAATAGTAAAAAAAGGAGATCCGTTACCTCAGAACTTAACAGCAGTATATCCAACAACACAGGGATTAACTCAAAAATTATTAAGTAAAATCATTCATTCAGCCATAGAAGAAAAACCATGGATTGACATTTTACCAAAAGAGATTTTACTACAGTACGGGCTTCTATCAGTAGAAGAGTCACTGATCAGTATACACTTCCCACCTGCAAGTTCTTATATAGGTATAAGCTCCATTATAAATAGAACGCACCTTTACTGGAAAAGGATAAAGTTTGATGAGCTGTTATCGTATCATATAGCACTTATTCTAGAAGAAAAAAACAGATCTACTGCTAGAACTACTTATGCTATTAGAACAAGCAATAATTTGGTGAAAAATTTCCTAAAAGAACTATCATTTGAACTAACAGATGACCAAAAGCAAGCGTGGAAAGAAATACAAGATGATCTCTGCAAAACAGAGAGTATGTACAGACTTCTACAGGGAGATGTTGGAAGTGGAAAAACTGTAATTGCAATAATGGCTGCATTAGCAGTTATAGAGTCTAGCCATCAAGTGGCATTCATGGCACCAACTGAGGTTTTAGCAGAGCAACACTATATAAGGATGCTGTCGTGGTTTAGCAAAGTAGGTGTTCGTCTGGAAATACTTCTATCATCAACTCCGTCTAAAAAAAAGCAACAAATATTAGAAGACCTATTATCTGGAAAACTTTTAATTGTTATTGGAACACACACCCTTATACAAAAAGACGTAAAATTTCTTCGCGTGGCATTAGTAATTATGGATGAACAACATAGATTTGGTGTGGAGCAACGTCTATCACTTCTGAATAAAGGAGACTGTCCTCACCAACTACTTATGAGTGCAACACCCATTCCACGTACTCTGGCAATGGCTTATTCTTCGCACTTACGCGTATCAACGTTGAAGCAACTGCCAAAGGGTAGGCAACCTATAGATACACATCTTTTCAAATTATCCAAGAAGGAAAAAATAATAGAAAAAATGAGAGACTACCTAAACCTAGGTCAACAGGCGTACTGGATTTGTCCATTAATAGAAGAGTCGGATAAAATAGAACTAAGCTCTATTTTAGAATCGCAAGAACTTATACAAAAAATTCTCCCTGAGTATCGTATTGGAATCCTTCATGGAAAAATGAAGAGCTCTCATAAAGCTAGCATAATGAAAAGCTTTCTGGATCATGAACTAGACATACTAGTAACAACCACAGTAATAGAAGTAGGAATTGATGTACCAAATGCTAATGTTATTGTAATTGAGCATGCCGAAAGATTTGGTTTAGCTCAGCTACATCAGCTTAGGGGACGTGTAGGTAGGGGAGCAGAAAAAAGCCACTGTCTACTTTTATATGACTCTGATATTTCTGATACTGGTAAGAAAAGACTATTGTCACTTTATAGGACACAAGATGGTTTTTTTCTATCTCAAATGGATTTGAAAATTCGTGGGCCGGGACAAATATTTGGAGCAAAGCAAAGTGGCATGCCTCAGTTGCGTTTCTCTGATCTAATAGCTGATGCTGAGCTATCACAAAATGCTCGCACGTGTGCACTAAAATTACTGCAAAATCAGTATGAAATAGCATGTAAACATTACAAATTTTGGTTATCGGATGCTACATGCTACGTCAATACCTAATAAATATTTTAGATTTAATACGATTCAACAAACCCGTAGGTACGTTGTTGTTGCTATGGCCAACTCTTACAGGACTTTGGTTCGCAAGCAATGGAACCCCAAGTTTAAGACTTGTGTTAACATTTGTAGTCTGCACGTTTCTATCACGGTCTGCCGGTTGCTGTTTTAATGACATAGTTGACAGAAAGATAGATGGTCACGTGAAGCGTACACTAGCCCGTCCATTGGTAACTGGTAGATTATCTGTAAGCAAAGCCATATCCACCGGCATAGCTCTACTTATTTTATCCTTTATCCTTATTATATGGCTACCAGTAAAGGTATGGATGTTAGCTGTCGTGGCAGTTATTTTAATGATAACATACCCATTTACTAAGAGATTACTTAAGATTCCACAGGCTTATCTTGGGATATGCTTTGGGTTTGGTATACCTATGACATATGAGGCAGTACAAAACCAAATACCTAAAGCATGCATACTAATGTGGATAGCTAGCTCATTATGGACGCTATCATATGACACTATATACGCAATGGTGGATCGTGATGACGATATAGCAATAGGAATAGAATCATCTGCACTATTTTGGGGTTCTCTTGATTTGCTATTTGTCAATTGCTGCGGATTTATGAGCATAATAGTATGGGCGTTAGCTGGATTTTATTCTGGTGCAAGATTAGTGTTTTACCTGGGATTAATTATGGCTGGAGCTGTAATGATGTACTTATTCAACATAATTACTAGTAGAAGCCGATCACATTGCTTGTATGCCTTTACAAAAAATCACTGGATTGGCTTTATTATTTTTATCAGTACAGTCGCTAACTTTATCCTATATTAGAGTGCTAAGTGTTTATTAAAAGGTGCTAGGTATTTAATGGGAATGCTTGGATGTGGCAAAAAATACGCCGGTTGATCTTGGGTAAACCCCTGGACCCACTTAGCAAAACGGTACGACATCAAATAGCACTTGTGGCTTTTCTGGCCTGGGTTGGCCTAGGGGCAGATGGTCTATCATCATCGTGCTATGGCCCGGAGGAAGCTTTTCTAGCCCTAGGAAAAGCCACTCATTTGGCACTTTATCTTGCAGTAATGACAGCAGCTACTGTTTTCATAATATCACTTTCTTACACGCAGGTTATTGAGCTTTTTCCTAACGGTGGTGGTGGATACCGAGTTGCCACGACGTTACTTGGAGAAAATTTGGGGCTCATATCTGGTTGTTCTCTTCTAGTTGACTATGTGCTAACCATAGCCATTTCTATAGCCAGTGGTACGGACACTATCTTCTCTACTTTGCCTTATGAATGGGGAAAGTTTCGTCTATTTTTTGAGTGTATTAGCATCCTTGGACTGATAGTTATCAATCTTAGAGGAATAAAGGAATCTATAGTTTTTCTATTACCAATATTTGTTGGTTTTGTCATAACCCACTTTATATTAATTGTTCTAGGAATCATCCTACATAAGAGTAGTCTTCCCAACCTTATTCCCGCCACAATTGAAGAAACCAATATTATGAAATCATCAGTGGGATGGGCAACTACCATAGGATTATTACTTAGAGCCTACTCACTCGGTGGAGGAACGTATACTGGGATAGAAGCAGTATCAAATAATGTACATTCCCTAGCTGAGCCGCGTCTAAAGACTGGTCGTCTAACAATGCTGTACATAGCTCTGTCCTTATCGTTTATGGCTGGTGGGATAATTATTTTGTACCTGCTTTGGGATGTTCATCATGTTGAAGGAATGACTCTCAATGCCGTAACTTTCAGCATGATTTTACACGAGATAGGAATAAATGGATGGTTAGCGCATTCAGCTCTGGTAATTATATTATTCTTGGAAACAGCTCTACTTTTTGTTGCCGCTAATACTGGCTTCTTAGCTGGACCTACTGTACTTTCCAACATGGCTATTGACTCTTGGGTGCCTAGACAATTTCGCCATCTTTCTATCAGGTTAGTAACACAAAATGGGATTTTAATGATGGGTGTAGCTGCACTTTTCATTATTCTCTTATCGCAAGGTCAAGTAAAATTTCTCATAGTACTATACTCAATAAATGTTTTCCTTACCTTCTCATTAACACTATCTGGTCTTTCTCTATACTGGTGGAAACAAAGAAAAACGAAAAAAAATTGGATAGGTCGTTTCATGTTATCTTTTGGATCATTTTTGCTAACTGCTAGTATCTTGGTAGTTACAGCGTTTGTAAAATTCTCTGATGGTGGTTGGTTAACATTATTGATAACAAGCGCAGTAATAATTTGTTGTATATGGATAAAAAACCATTACTCGCAAATGGAAAAAAGTATAGAGTCTATAGATGAATCTCTTGCCCATCTTCCTTATGGTACAATAACTAATCCGGTTAAATTGTCACCTAATGAGCCTACAGCTGCTTTCATAATTGGCAGTTCTAGGGGTGTAGGAATGCATGACCTGCGCTGGGTACAAAAAATGTTTCCTAATCACTTCAAGAACTTTGTTTTTATAAATGTTGAAACGGTAGATGCTGAATCTTATGTAGAAGAAATAGAGATAAAGAAAATTAGACAAGAAGCAATGATGAAAACCAGTTACTTTGTCAATTTTTGCAACAGCCACGGTCTATCAGCAAAGCAGTATATTGGGTTTGGTATAGACACTATAGAGGAGATATTCAAGCTATCTGAGCGTGTAGAAACGGAATTTAGCAATGTTATTTTTTTCAGCTCTCATCTAACATCTAAGGATGAAAACTGGGTAACTAGACTCTTGCACAGCAACACTCCATTTGTTCTACAAAAGAAAATGCACGCTGTAGGAATGAATATGGTTATACTACCTCTTCAGGTGTAATAGTTGTCTTTTAATTTCTTAATCATATCTTTAAAAAAATCTGAAACTTCTGATTCGCTAAATCTGTAACATCCGGTAACGTTACTTCCATAGCTATAACACCTTACTTGCACACGCGGATGAAAATAATTTGAATTTGGATTATGTACGGTTACATCCATCAGTATCATAGTTTCGGTAGCAAGTAATCTTCCAGCTGGCAGGTAAAATAGCACCCCCATTATGTATGGCCTCACGTTACTCCTTATAGAATGTGCTGGAGAACGTTCCTGAAAAATAGCATACCTTCTTATATAAGAATTAATGTTAGACTTACCCACTATGGGGTCGCTAACTCCATTCATAACAGGAGAAATAACTAAACCGCAACTTCCATTTACGTAGCTAGCGTTGTAAACGGTAGACCCTGGAAAGTACTTATACAAGTGCTTGCATTTTACACTACCAGAAATATATCCATTGAAGTTAAGAGGATCATATATCATCTCAAATAATGGCTTCAATAGTGGAGTTGCTTCTGCAAAGAAATTAATTGTTTCTGCACTTCCATAATACCCACTATAAATATCATTTATAAAATAAGAGGCATTTCCATCATTATCAAAGATACGTTCATAAAAATTATATCTAAAATATCCACCTGGTCTTAAGCCAGATGGATATGTAAATCTTAAGCACGACCCAAACCACTTTGATTGGCACGACCTAACAATTTTAGCATCTGATTTTTTGTAATTATATATGTAACTATTAACCATAGGCAATGTATTACTGCCGATAGGAGGAGATCCAGAAAATATTATATCGCCCATAAATGAATCTGCAGGTATCATATATGAATAGGTTAACCTACCTGGTGTCCATTCAGACTGAAACATTCCCTTTAATACAATATCACCTGTTGAAAAAGAACCAATATTTTCTTGTATAGCTGACTTCAAATATGGATTCCATGCTGAAGCCAACATGGCTTGTTCATTCATTGTTATATAAGAATTAAAAATATTTATATTTGAATTCTTAGATCTAATAAAAAATACTAATGATGTAGCAATGCCTACTGCTATAAAGAGAGTAAGTATCAACACATTCCCGCTGTAGATTTTTTTTATCATAATATAATTATCTTATCTAGAGTAATATTTCTATTCATCTCTTTCAACAGTATATGGTAACTTGTAATTAACGTGACTATATAGATCTGGATTAGAAGTTTCAAAGTAGAACCTACAATTAACATGTGGCATACTATTAAGCTCACACCAAAGTATATCCTGCATAGGTTGTCCATCAACATTTATAGTAGGCGTGGAAACATAGGGCAATGCAGCAGAAAATGAATACTTACTATCTTTCATATTTAGTGATTTGTAACAAACTGTAGCAGTTAATGAAATAACATCTGCGCTACCATAAGTGGATCTTACGATACCTATTGCTACAACTGGGCTAATGAGAGGGATAAAACCGTTCTTAAGAACATTATTTAACCATAAATTTTTCTGATTAATATACCCGTTTGATCCTAAAGTAGGTGTAAATGTTGCCTCCCTTACTCCACTATTACAGTTATTAGCTATGCCAGATTGCGTACTTAAATCTAAGATATGCGATTTTATGTAAATATCACTATTATTAAATTTTCTGGATAACATTACTGAACAAATAGAATAATAGTTATATATCTCTGTAGAAATAACCATACGTTGTATATAGTCATACTCAGCATTGTCATTATTAGCTATTAATTTAAAAACACCTAATATCGACCCAGTTAAAATCAGCATAGATAACAATACCTCAATAAGAAAAGACCCTTTTTCTTTTCTTGTAATATAGTAATAACTTTTCATGTTCTAATGGTTCTCTTGTTATCCCTAAAGTTAATTATACAATGGAGAGTTAATGATCTTCCTGAACACATTATTTTTATAATGTGTTTGTAAGACAAAAAAATTCACAAGTACTATGGAGAACAAAAATTGTCTATTAGGTCAAATGGATTAACTCTACTTGAACTACTTATGGCTCTAGTTATAGTTTTATCACTATTTATTGGCACTAAAAATATAATTATTAATTATTCTATTGAAAATAATATTAAAAAAATGGCATATGACTGTCTTAATATATTCACAGTTGGTAGCAACAAAGGAAGACAACACGGGGATCCATGTGGTGAATTGTCATCTGATACCAGTATAAAAATGAATACAAATATGTATACGGCCTCATGTTTACCATCTGGAAAAAATCTAACTATAACAGTAGTCGGTAAAAAATCTATAGCTGGAATCACTTTTTTAATGTCAAATGTCGATAATAAAATAACTATGACCACCTCTATATCTGGTAGCATAATTTCCAAATTTGATCCAGAACCACCATCTACTACAATTAACAACTGTATAGTGTCTGATCTACAATTAAATTGCATCCAAAATCCAGATGCATTTATCCCAACTCCATAAACTAATTATCTCGCGCCATATATCCTGCACTAACATTCACATTTCTAATAGGAACATCCATCTCAACTAATGCATATCTCCAGTGTCGCCAATTAGCTCGATCACCTGACTCCTCAGGATAATTAGCCATAGTAAAAGACCCTCCAGCCCAAGTTGGAACTGGGGAATTAAAATGCTTGTCATAATTGGCGCGCGTTAGGACTGCAAAACGCACTATATCTATATTGCCAACCTTAAGAAGACCACTTGTTAATAGATTATTAAAGCTTGTAGGATTATACCAATCTAATTTCCCAGGTGAAGATACAATTCCATACTGTGCCTGTAGAGAGACAACTCCAGGCCCTATATTTCTCACCCGCCCAGAAATTAAATTCTTTACATAAAGTCCACCACCATATTCAGCATCAACATAAATAGTATCAACATGTGCAGAACCAGCACTCAACATTCCATAGGCAGGACCATTCAAGCCATAGGAACTATAAATCATATATGGTGATGCACTTATAGATGTAATAGATGTACCAGTTGTTGATGATTCACCTGGTTTCAAAATTTCATAACCGCCAGTAGTTGCATCAATAGCAATATTTACAGATGTTTTCATTGTTGATCCGCTTGGTGCCGCATTATCAGCATGCCCATTATACAGCCAAGAAAAATTATTACCACTTGGTGGAAATACACTTTCAGCATTACTAAAATTAATTCCACCACTAGATGCAGAAGACATAATATTAATAGATGAGCTAACTGTAGGATTAGATACCGCTGCTAATTGGCAAAAAGGAGGATAATTACTTGGGATCAATGAGTCCCTGAAACGGAATAGAAATGCATACCTGGCCGGAAAAGATGGAATTTGCCTATCTATATCCAAATAATAACCAGGGTCAGAAGATGATGAGGCTGGCCTCAATGAACTCGTAAATCGCATAAAACTACTATGGTATAATGGAAGAGTATTCCAAACTATAGCCATCTGCGCTGAATTTACATCCCTGTGCTGTACTGGCTTAAATATTGCTACTGGACCAAATGGAACAGAAATAGTACCAAGACCAGGACTATGAAATGTCAGCAAACACTGGGGAATATTCAAAGACTCAAACAAAACACCACTCTTAGAAATCATCTCACGTATAGCAGATGCAGCAGCTAAAGATTGCTTATAAGCAGATACATACCCCTTAGAATCCATTGCTTTTTTAACAATATTCGAAGTCTGCATGACAACCAAAATAGTTGCAACAGAAATAGCAACACCAATTATGGTTTCAGCTAGAGAAAACCCTCCTCTTTTCATCTTCTGTCCTCAGAATATGCTCATCGACAATAACATGTCCCTACATCATCTGTTTCAACACCTGGGCAAGAAGAAAAGCTTATCTCGCACATATCTGCAATATTAGATAAAATCTTTATCTTGTATATCTTCCCATAAGAAAATTCACTATCACTAGAACTCATAACAGGATAAACGTAAATGGAATTGATTTTCCCCCTATAATCGCCAAATGATCCGTCAATAATCGACACAAAAAATTTTGTATAATATTTACCATCCTGTTTGCCAATAGCACGAATACTATAAAAATCACTGCCATATCTTGATATATCATCTGCAGAGTGATATGCCAAATTGTCAGACTTTTTTGCATCCTTAGCATATGGATGCCCAAGAAATATTTCCACATAGTTAATATCACCATAATTACTTTGTAGGGCAGTTCTATTGGCGGCAGTATCAGCTGCTATAAGACCACTACGATTAATTAGCTCTGGAGAAAATGCAAGCATACACTCCTTATATAGATGCGGTAAACAATAGGCATATGCTGCCTCTATTCTTGACTTTATTGATTTAGCATAAGTTGAGGCAGCACTATTTGCCCTACGAACTCTAAGAATGGGTGATGCTAAACTTATCATTAAAGAAAATATCAACAAAACAACTAATATCTCTATAAAAGTAAATCCATAAATGCGACTGTTGCTACAGTAACTTTCTCTGGCCATGATATTAGACTTTTTTAAAAAATCATTTATTAACTTAGATACAGTCACCCTTTTTTGATGCAATTAAACAGTTTGAAGCATTAACTGGCATTGTCCAACCATGAGGCACAGAAATTGTTCGCGGACCTGTCTCTGAAACAAGGGATTTAAAATTTGATAAACTTCTGGTGCCTTCAATCCTAACACGGAAACAATAACGATCTTCCGAGCAGGTAAACCTTAATAAGTCAGTCAATCTAGATGAAAATTCTGGGTATGTGGCGCAAAATCCAACATAAGTACGAGCATTAGTAAAGTAAGTACGGGCAACAACCTGGGCATTTAGGAGTCTAGAATTTGCATCAGACAAATCAGACCTAATCTCATTTTCTTCATATAGAGAAACTGCAACACTCATCAAAACCACCAAAATTGTAACGGTTACCATTAACTCGATAATGGAAAATCCCCTCCTCACAACTAGAATATGCCACACAGCAAAACATCCCCCATAACTATCTATGGTAGCTTAAAAAAAAACTGTCTCAACTACTTCATATATGAGTTGCCAAAATGGATTTAGGATATGTCAGGACAAGAAAAATTGGTTGTTTTTTGATTAATAATGATAAATCTCTGCCCCGGATCCAAACGAATTGTTATTGGAATTTTACCAGACTCGTTAAAGCGATCAGAAACATTACTTATAATACTATCACTCAATGGAGACATAGGATACCTGTCCGTTTGTAGACGTGGATCATAACCTGCCACTTCCTTGGTTCTCATGGATAATAGAGTACCTATTGTTGATATTCCAGCTAGAACAAAATGCGGAGCAAAATTCTGCCAAAAATGGCGATCCACATTAGCAGAGTTACCAGTAGATCCATCTGAATCAGAACTATAGAAATCTTTACCTTCTATCACATTACCATTTGGTAGAACAAACTGCTCAAAACGGAGTAGTATTCTACCAGAGTATTCCGACTGCTTTCTATCAATACGCCCAATAAACCTGCTACCAGCAGGTATAATTACACGTGACAGTGAAACTGAATCATATACATTGGCTACTACTTGAGCCCTAACAATACCATCTGGAGGAGATATAACCCTCATCATTAGTACCATAGGTATTGAAGATCCTCTAAGTAGCGTGCAAATAGGAATACTATCATCCAAAACCACCCCCCCACCAATATTATCTTGATAAGCAACCAATGGACTCATAAGAGCAGATATATTATCTTTAGCCTCACGATACTTTAAGGCATGAGATGTATGATGTTGATGATTCCGAGAGTTTTTATTCTCTGCATATGCCCCTGATATCTGTTTATCTAAAAGGTCACTAACTGGGTCAAATTTCGGAATTTGATTAGAAATGGTGCCCAAATGTCTTTGAATGCTTAGTAGCTCTTTTCTTTTATTAAGTCGGTATCTTACAACATATCCTACGATAGTACTAAACACACAAAGCGAAAACACCATTCTGGACAATAAGCGTACAAACGACGTCCTCATAGGTAACGATTGAGAAGTGATGGATGAAAAATGTTATGAATTATCTTTCTTAATGAGGTGGGTCGCCTTTTACACATTCTTACTATTTTGTCACCTAGCTTTAACAAAACGCAGTAATGTACGTGTGCAACCTTGTAATACCGACCTTTAATAACGTACTCATCAACGGAAAACTTTCCATCTATATCTGATACAAATAAAGCTGGCCAGTCCTTAACACCATCTGGCATCCTAATCCACATATGGACACCATCATCGAAAACTACATCTGGGACAAATGGCACCGAAGGAGAACTTGAGTGTACAGAGTACCCAAAATTAAGGTGATCCAAATCAATCTGAGTTAGTGAATTTTCAATACCAACCCTACCGCCATGGTTGTTTAAAAAACTAGCTGAACCCACTTCAATGGAAGAAAATTCATTAATAGAACCACTAACTCCAATATTGCCATTCTGCAATAAGCGCCAAGAAACACGATGATACCAATAGTGATTATCGTCATCTACAGACACCAACCACACATGGTACCTACGTTTATTAGTCAAAATGGTTATAGGATTTATAAGACCTCCTTGTGTCGGTTTAAAGAATAAGTCTTGCTTACCTTGACTTACTGCATGTATCCATCTAGAGGTATCGGAAAGAAAGAGACCAATAAGCGACTCATCAGGCTGAAAAGATACATTTGTCATTATTCCTACATGGGTATAAACAACATAAGTTTTATCTTCTTGATAGTTGAAAATAGCAATGGCTGGATCAGAATCCTCACCGCCAATACTCTTTTCTATAGAATGGCAAATATGGAAGTGTCTAAGAAGGTAATCATCACAGTGATGGTAATAATCTTTAGTATGCTTATCCTCAGTACCAAATGCATCATTGGGTAGGAAAATAAACAAGCCGTCACAAAGTAAAACAACAAAGTAAAGTATTATAATATGAAATTTCATCTATCTATATCACTGTCGTCAAAGAAGAATACTCTCGCATGATAATGGTAGATAGTAAATTAGATGAACCACTTTTTTATCAAACTTGGTAATAAAGAAATAACCATAATATACTGTCTTTATAGTGGTAATAACGGATTGGTGTATATGAAAAATAAAATTGCCGTAGTATTTGACTTCGACGATACTTTAACTAGAGACAGCACATCAAGATACCTAAGTTTAAACGGAATCTCACCTTCAATTTTTTGGGAAGAAGAAGTGCAACAGCTAATAGATCAAAGTTGGGACTTTGTATTAGCTTGGATGTATACCATCATGAAACATAGGAAAACTAATAACAACTTGCTCACTTTAGATTCTTTAAAATCATTTTCAAAAAGTCTTGACTTTTTCCCCGGTGTAAAAGAGATATTTGGACATATAAGGTCGTACGTAAAAAAAATAGACACTGAAAACAAAATTGATGTAGAGTTTTACATAATTTCAAGTGGAATCGGCACGATAGTTGAAAATTGTAATATATGCCATGAATTTACTGACATCTGGACTAGCAACTTATTTTTTAATAATGATGGAGTACCGTTGTTTATAAAAAATGCCGTAAGTTCTACTGAAAAAACGCGATACTTATTCCAAATACACAAAGGTTTTGTGGGAGACAATTTTAAAAACAGACCACTTGCTGTAAACGATTATGTAGCTGAAGAGGAAAGAAGAATTCCATTTGAAAATATAATTTTCATAGGGGACGGGTACACAGATATTCCTTGCTTTTCAATAGTAAATAAATTTGGTGGTACTCCCATTTGTGTATACGAAAACCACGACGAATTTTATGGCAGAAAAACATCTTCCTTCATCGAAGAAGGAAGAGCAATAAATACTGTCCTTGCTGACTATAGTCCAAGCAGCCAACTATACAACTTACTTTTTGATTCTTTATATAAAATTACGCTTCTCAATAGTTAAGGCAAACTGTTCGTGATATTTTGTATGTCTTCTACGTGAGGATTAATGTGTTTGCTCACGACATCTATATCATTAGATGCCAACTCTTGTTTAGCTTCTCTACTAATACCAGACACTGTGCTTTTCACCTTACTCACTGCACTTTCCACACTTTGCTTATCATCATCACCAGATAAACCAGTTTGAGAACTAGAAGTCTTCACTTGCCTATCGTCCTTAGAATATGCTCCCAGTGTGCTTTTTAATTCCACGCAACCATCTTTTTTAGTGCTGGTGTATACTACCTCTCCTCTTTCGGTACATTTATAAACCCCAGAAAAAGACAAAGGAGAAAATAGCAATACCATAAGTGCTACGAAGTACTTTGACACATTTACCCCCTGAGTGTAGACATGAACAAGTATAGATCATAAATTTCTTCTTCAAATTTTTAAGTAAAGTACTATACGCAGGTGAGGTAATTTATCTGCGCTGACTTGCATCACATGCCCTACATATTGACAAGATTTGGCATACAATTGCACAGATGAGTATGGAACGTATCTTATTTAGAGGAATAAAACAACAAAATAAACTCCTTTAGAGGAATCAGCTTACGATCAAAGAAGTGGCTAGCGCCTGGGAAAACAACCACCGGAATTCCCTGAGGCTCCGCCCAATTGTACACTGAATCCAGCGGCACTACTTCGTCAAGCTCACCATGCACAACCAAAGAATACTCTGGAACATGGAAGCAATCAAAACGAGACGGTGGCAATCCCAAAAGCACTATCCGGTCGAAGTGGTATAGATTAACCACACGAGACCCAACAAAAGAACCGAAAGAAAAAGAGAAGAGAGCCGTACTATCTAAGTTATAATAGCGCTCCTTACACCAATCTATAACGCTAACAGCATCATCTATCTCTCCATCACCATGACTGTAAGTACCGTGTGATTTACCAACTCCACGAAAATTAAAACGTACTGAGCAATATCCCATTTCAAGCAAAGCTTTAGAAAGTATATACGGAACCTTATGGGTCATGGAACCACCCATAAGGGGATGAGGATGCAGCACAACCCCCCAACCAATAACATCTGTACCTTGAGGCTCCTCAACTAGAACCTCAATCTTACCCGCAGGGCCATCAATAAATAAATTCTCAGTTGATGTGGATAAACCCATAGTTACTATAAAAACTTCCTGGATAAAGACAAGTTAACAGAAAATTGCCCCCCTAAAGCAGGCAAATAAACACCACCTGCACCACCAAGAGCCCAAGTATATCCATTAACATCCCCACTAAACCCCACCTCCATGTTGGCTGAATACCTTTTAACAGGATCAACAAGCACATGAAAAATAGAGGGAGCACTAATTAGGCTTGCATAAACATATCTTCTATTGCGAATATTCTCCCTATTCACAAAGAAGCTAAAAAATGAATTAAGGCCATGCCCATTAACAGAAAAATTGCCCTTAACAGACCACCCGAGGCCGGTAAGCAGTGAGTAACGCTTCTGATCTAAAAACCTCATGGAAGTAGAAGATGCCCCTTCCTCAGAAAAACCTTGGATAAAAGTGTACCTATAAAGCGCATTCACAATAGGCCCATAAGTAAGATTAGCGGAAGATTTCCAGGGATAAAAAGCACTAATCTCTCCCCAAGCACCGTAACCATCGGTCCTAGAAACTTCATGGCGTAGGGCTTTACCCAAGGTAATTTCACGGCTTATGGAAGGATATCTAATCCCAGCGGCACCCATCTTGCCAGTAAGAAGCCATTTACCTACAAACTGTTGGTGATAGGCAACTGCTCCAAACCAATTCATTAGGTAGGATGAATCATCACCATTGAGATTACCTGACCCTGAGGAGAAAAACATTGACAATCCACTATAAGATGGTGAATTGGCATCACGTAAATAGGTCCACCCAAAATTTACATCGTTAGAAGTATATGAAACTGGGGAAACTGGTCTACTATCCAACGCTAAATCAGAATCACCATGGGACAAAGACCCGGTAAAGATCCATTCATCTAGGTAATTTTTCGTTACTCCTCTCTTTGAAGTACCTATAGAAGAAAGCACATTGTTAATCAAAGCGCTACTAGAAAGTACCTTCCCTTCCGGTACTCTAGAAAGAGTAGACATTATGAATGGAGCTTCAAACAAGGATATTGCATACTCAGACATAACTTTTTCTGCGGCACCGCCTGGGTGAAGTGCATCCATGAAAAAGTAGTACGTTGGAGCATCAGGACGCTCCCAGTGCGCAACAGGGCATGGCCCATTAAGATCGGTAATCGGATCAGAACATCCAGATTTGGTAATATTTCCAAAACCATATTCAGTGTAACTAGCAAATATTTCATCAAGCAATTTTTCCCAATTAATTATCAGTAAGTTATCTCCCTTGCCTTCTCGGTTAGCAATTGAAAGATTAGAACCTAGGGACGAGTTAAAATTCTTTGTAATTTCACCGAGAGCACCTTCCATACCCAATGCATGCGCAAGAGGGGTAGACCCCAAACTTGGCATATTGGCTATAACAACGAGCTCCACATTCATGTTGCTTGCAACAAGTCTCTCAATTAATCCTAGGTTGGATACTGCCCTGTTAGAAGCCCTCAGAATGTGCCTGGCTATATCTGGGTCTAATATGTGTTTGTTTATAGCATGCATTATGTCATTGCCGCCGCCGTTAACAAAAACAATACCCTTCCGTACCCCTCCCGACTGCTGCCAGTCGGAGACAGCGCTAAGAATGTCTCCCGTCTCCTTACCGGGATAAGCATAATTGGTTCCACCTTTATCATATGGACGTATATGCTGTCCAAAGTAACTTCCCATAAGCGCCGGCCACATTTCATATCCTATAGACGTGAACGGCTTATCGCCTGCACCTCCATTTTGGGCGGTTAAGCTATCACCAAACATGGTAAAACGCCAAACCCACCCTTCATCGTCAGCTAAACTACAGGAACTAATTGATATAAAAACTAGAAATGCAATAAAAGAAGAATGAAATCTATTCACTAAATCCCCCTACTGTTTTGCTTCTGCTATTGGCATACTGCTTGCTAATAACTCGTACAACAAAATCATACTAATCAACGACTATACCCACGATGGAGGAACAGTCGCACCCATAAAGTCTGGCGACTAGTCCACCCTATCATAAAATTTGTCTCTTATTTTTATTTTTTTATCCCAAAAATGCACCATCTAATGACTAGCACACTCATAATGGTAAAACATGTTGTTGCTGGATAGTATTTAACACAACATTATCAAATGCACCTAGTAGCTTAGAATAAGAACTTAATTGGGGTATAATGGAGTGTTTCATGAATAGTTTGTAAAAATTAAAGAGGAAAGATGATAATCGGGACTCCCTTTAAAAAATCATCTAGACGTGTGCTACTACTTGGTTCTGGAGAGCTTGGGCGAGAGATTGTATTTACGCTGCAGAGGTTTGGTTGCGAAGTAACAGCTGCTAGCTCATATCCGGAAGCACCAGCGCAACAAACAGCACAAAAGAGTATCACAGCTGACCTCACCAACTCGGAACAACTTCTTCAAATCATTCACCAGGAAAAACCAGATATTATATTCACTGAAATTGAGTATATTGCATATGATGCTCTGCTAAAAGCAGAGAAAACAGGTTTGTCCAGGGTTATACCATCTGCACATGCAGTGGAAACAGCAATTCACAGAGAAAAAACAAGACGACTAGCTGCAGAAGAGCTATGTTTGGTAACATCTGCTTATGAGTTTGCTAGCAGCTGTGACGAGCTATTGTCAGTAATAAAAAACAAAATTGGATATCCGTGCATAGTCAAACCAATGACCTCTTTCTCTGGCAAAGGTCAGTCTATTGTTAGCACGGAAGAAGAAGTTGCATCTTCTTGGGATCGTGCTCAAAATGAGCCACTTGTGCACCATCCGCGTGTCATCGTCGAATCTTTCCTTGAGTTTGACTATGAAATAACACTTCTTGCTGTCCGCCACGAATTGCCTACCGGAGAGTATGTAGTTGATTTTTGTGATCCTATAGGACAAGTACAGCATAATGGAAATTATCATGAATCTTGGCAACCTTCTGACATAAGTGCTAAGGCTCTGGAACGAGCGCACACCTTTTCCAGCCTTATTGTAAATCGCCTTGGGGGAGTAGGATTGTTTGGAGTGGAATTTTTTGTGCGTGGCGAAGAAGTATGGTTCTCTGAGATCAGTTCTCGCCCCCATGACACTGGTCTAGTTACACTTTGCTCACAATATCAAAGTGAATTTGAACTCCACGTGCGTGCTGCACTGGGATTTCCCATTGACGTACAGCTTCGCGAACCAGGTGCAAGTCACGTAATCGCAAGCCAGATAGAGGCAGAGGATGTAGTATATGACAATCTGGCGGCTGCGCTTTCTTATCCCAAAACTAGTGTACATCTATTTGGAAAACCTAAGAGCATGATTAATAGACGAATGGGCATTTCGTTAGCCAACGGGCAAACTACAGATGAGGCACGATTTACTGCCAAAAAAGCAGCACAGTCGGTAATAATAAGAAAGGCAAGGTGATAACTATGCTTAATTATAAATCACCGGCTTATCTATTACTGCCATATAAATTCGGGGCTTACGACAACAGGAAAAAGTGATGTTGGGTTATCAGTTGCTCATAAGCTTGCGCTACGCTACTGGGAAAAACAGCAGCCGTTTTGTATCGATCGCCTCAATAACGGGAATAGCTCTTGGAGTAAGTTCATTAATAGTTGTGTTGTCAGTTATGAACGGCTTCCAGGAGGAGCTACGTAGGCGTGTACTAGGGGTATCGGCTCATTTGCAAGTTTTTACGCAAAATGGCTTTCCAATCAGAAATTGGAAAATCGTGGAGAAAAAGGTAAATTCTGTACCCGGCGTAAAATCTACGGCACCATTTGTTAGTGGGCAGGGATTAATCAAATCTCCTGTAGTAACTAGTGGTGTTGTGTTGCATGGAGTTATTCCGCGCTTAGAAAAAAGAATACTAGACGTACCAAATTCCTCTCTTGAAATATCTCTAAGCAATCTAGAAAATAGTCACTCCGGCATCGTGCTAGGATCAGAGCTAGCACGTCGCTCCGGTGTAAAAGTTGGAAGTACGGTGCTGGTAATGGTACCGCAGACTTCTGTAAAGACAGAGCCGCTAGGTGGCCACCCTAGAATAAAAAAATTTCGCGTTGTGGGTATATTCAATGTAGGCATGTACGAGTATGACGCTAACCTGGCTTATATCAGACTAGATGATGCCCAAAAGCTCTACCAATTACTGAAATTGGATAATATTTCTGGCATCAGTGTATCGATAGTAGATCTTTCCAAGCTAGCTCAGATCGAGGAAAAAATTTACAAATCCTTATCTTCTTTTCATGAGCAGTATCATATTTCTAATTGGCAAAAAGAGCATGAAAATCTATTTAATGCATTAAACGTAGAAAAGAGGGTCATGTTTGTAATACTTACGCTTATAGTTGCAGTAGCAGCTTTTAACATAGTATCATCTCTAGTCATGATTGTACTAGAAAAACAAAGAGATATAGCAATACTAAGCACCTTGGGGGCTACGCCTTTTTCCATTGTGTGCATTTTCCTTTTCCAAGGTCTGTTAGCATCCATCATAGGAATAAGCATAGGCACGATAGTAGGTCTTTTACTTGCTAAAAATATAGGCACTATAGTTCCGTTTATTGAAAAGCTTCTTCACGTTCAGCTTTTGAATAAGGAGATTTATCTACTTTACAAGGTTCCATCAAACATCCATATAACTGATATTGCAGCAACCGTTATAACAACCTTTGTATTGTCTACCATTGCAACTATATACCCATGTTGGAAGGCAACTCGCATTGATCCTGCTGTAATACTTAGAGATTAATAGGACATGACTGCTATTTCCGTAAACTGTGCTACCAAGAGCTATCCCATTATGCTTTCCGAGGTTGTAGTGTTTAGTAACATAAGCCTCAGTATAGATAAAGGAGAACAAATAGCAGTACTTGGAGCATCTGGATCAGGAAAAAGCACCCTACTACAGTTAATGGGTGGTTTACTGCGTCCTTCGTCTGGAACTGTTAGTTGGGGAGATGAAGATATATGGTGTATGTCTCGTAGGAAACGCATTATGTGCAGAAATCACCATATAGGCTTCATTTATCAATTTCATAATTTGCTTAATGAATTTAACGCTCTAGAAAATGTTGCCATGCCTTTAATGATAAGAGGAGAAAAAGCCTCTAGTGCCAAGGAACAAGCTGAATCATGGCTTAACAAAGTTGGACTAAAAGACAGATGCTACCATACGCCTCAACAACTATCTGGTGGAGAAAGGCAACGTGCCGCTGTGGCTAGAGCACTGTGTGGATTACCAAGTTGTATACTTGCAGATGAGCCCACAGGCAGTCTGGATGATAAAACGGCACGGGATATCTTGTACCTGCTACAAAAACTAAGTACTGATCACGATATTGCTTTAGTTTTAGTAAGTCACGATCTGATTTTAGCTCAGAATATGAGTACGCTATATACTCTAGAAAATGGAAGTCTAGTCAGTGGTTCCTAATCAGTTGGTCATTATTATCAGGAATTTTCTTCCATCATTTAGCATAAATGACATACCCAAATTATTTTACAGGGCTAATTTTAAAAAATATCAACAACATGTAGACGATCTACTAAATCAAATGTTAAATATTTCTAAGCAAGATATGGGATTTTTTTATCTGTCCCATGATGGCATACAATCTGATGAAAGCAGATGGTGGTTACTGTTCGAACCGGTTCATATTCAAGTTGGCTGGAACAAAGTATCCTTCATCCGTGGGGAGAGCATCGACGTATCTACAGATGAGACGGATACATTTTTGCAACAATTGTCTGAAGGCAGCAGTGGAGGATACAAATGGATAGCAACTAATACCAACCGTTGGTTTTGTCTTGTAGATGAGCTACCGGATATCTATGACAACAATGTTGAAACATCTGTATCATGGAAAAAGCAATTGACAGAATGGGAAATGATCTTACATGGATCATGTATTAATGCTAGATTGGTGGCTAGTAACAGGCCTACAATAAATGGAATAAGGCTAATATCATATGGTTCTACCACGAAATCGTGGACACTGCCCATTAATCCGTTTGAACATATTTGGACTAATGATAAATGGTTACAAGACCTGTGTAATAGGCAAAATAAATGCCCGCATCAGTTGAAAAATTCATATCCATCAATTGAAAGCGGTATGCGTGGTCCCTTCCTGATTGATGATCAATTTAACTATCTGCCATGGAATAAAGAATTACATAAAGTTGTTTCTTACCTTGGAAAAATAAACATAAATCGCATTGATCTTTATTTGGATAGTGCTGATAAAAGTAGTAGTATAGGCCTACTCCTTCGAAACATTGATAGATACAAGTTCTGGAAAAATAACCAGAATGAAATCTCTCAATATCTTAAAGAATAGGGAAATTGGACCCACAAAATCATGAGTCTTATAATTAGAGAAAGGCCCTTTGACAATGATGTTGTCAGGAATCTTGTCGATTCTGGAATTAGTCCAATCTTAGCTCGTATTTTTGCAGCGCGAGGAATTGAATCCAATGAGGACGTGTATGAGTCTTTTAGTAATTTAATTCCGCACTTTTCAATGAAAAACATTTCTCTTGCTGCTGAAATGGTAACTGGTGCCATTATTCGCAAGGAAAAAATAGTCATATTGTCTGATTATGATTGTGATGGTGCAACAGGATGTGCACTAGGGCACGAGGCTCTATCTAAGCTAGGTGCTGATGTTGAGTATTTTATACCGGATCGCACAACAATGGGATACGGCCTAAGCCCAGAGTCAATTGGTGCTTTAACTAAAGAATACGAGCCTAAATGGATAATTACAGTAGATAATGGAATATCAAGTGTTGATGGGGTCAGATATGCTAAGGATCTTGGAATAGGAGTTATCATAACCGATCATCACTTAGCGGGCGCCAAACTGCCTGAGGCTGATGCCATCATAAATCCCAATCAACCTGGATGCCCTTTTCCCAGCAAGTACTTATCTGGTGTGGGTGTGATATTCTATTTCATGCTAGCCATTCGTCAATGTATGCGAGATCATAATTTACTATCAGTTGAATCTCAACCTAACTTTGCTAACCTTTTAGATTTAGTTGCTATTGGCACTATTGCCGACATGGTACCTCTGGACAGAAACAACCGTATCCTAGTTAAGGAAGGAATGCAACGTATTAGACGAGGAGTAGCACATCCAGGCGTAATAGCACTTTTTCAGGTAGCGCGTAAGGACCATAGAAAAGCCACTACTAATGATATAAGCTTTCTGATAGCGCCTCGCATAAATGCCGCTGGTCGCATTTCAGATATGAGAGTAGGAATAGATTGTTTGATAGCAACATCTTCAGCAAGTGCCTATGAGCTAGCAAAATCACTAAATAGCATGAATAACAAGAGAAAAATCATAGAAGCTTCTATGAGAGATCAGGCAATGTCAAAACTGTCCGAGCTATCGTCAGAAAAAAGCACAGTGGTTTTGTATGACCGTGAATGGCACCCTGGATTAGTTGGACTGATAGCAAATAGGATTAAGGATGCAACACAGTTACCAACTATAGCTTTCTCTAATTGTGGCAATAGTATATTGCGTGGTTCGGGAAGATCTATATCACAAATACATATTAAATCCGTTTTTGACATTGTAGATAAGGAAAATCCTGGCATGTTGCTACAATATGGTGGACATGCGTCAGCTGCTGGGTTAACCATAAACGAATTGGATCTTAACAACTTTACTGTTGCTTTCGAACATGCTGTTAATAAAGAGATGGAAAACAAGGTCTCACATGAAGAGGTACTAACGGATGGTTCTTTAGATCCGTGTGATATAAACATGAAGTTAATAGAGGATATTGAAAACACTGTATGGGGAAAAGATTTCAGTGAACCCCTTTTTTGCAATAAATTCGAAATACAAAACATTAAAGTTGTGCAAAATAAACATTTGTCATTCAGATTAAAGCACGGATCATATTCATTTCCGGCATTCCAATGGAATCGCAACAATGTACCAGAAGTGCCAGGCAGAGCAATTTATCAGCTAAAGTCTAGCCGGTTCGGACAAATAGGGCCGGCATTGGTAATAAGCGCATGGGAAAATGATTAGATTAACGGGCTGATGAAAACCATTACACGCGACATACACCACATAATCTTTTTTATTGGGGTCGGGAGTTCTCGTGCTCCATTAAGCCTTGCATGCTCTTGATGTTGCTCCTCTTCTTTTTTCATAACAGAAAAAATCTCTGCACTTCTAGGATCCTGATCACTAAGAGCTTCTAAATGTTCGCTCAGGTGTCTTGCAACCTGCTTTTCTGTTTCCTCAAGAAACCCCAAACTCCAACTATCGCCACAACAGCCAGCAAATAATCCTATAAAAAAGGAAGATGTAAACCATAGCGGCAATAACATACTTGGACGGCCACCCAATTCATACAGTCTACTCAAACACCAAGATAAGTGATCAAACTCCTCTAGGGAAGCACTCAAAAGGTAATCCCGCAGCTGTCCATGTGTGCATGATGATAAAATCTGGCCTTGGTATAAGCCCTGCGCGCACACCTCTCCAACATGATTAATACGCAGCAAATTAATACTCTTACGTCGCTGCTCAGAAGAAATTTCATCACTATCACTATAGGAACGTGAATACGGCTGGCGAGTAGAATTAGTTGTACCAGTAACTGTCCTCAAAAAAGAATCAAAGGCTACGATGAGACGTTCCACAAAAAGGCTCCAACATGAAAAGGGGGTACCCCCCTTTTTCATTCTCTGAGTATTCAAACTAGAAGCTAGAAATTATAGCGTACGCCAACCACAAACTCTTCAGGATTATTACCCAATGGCACTATCGGTGCGGGCAAAGAGGCATTACCTATAGAGTAATGTGCTAGCTTACCATTCATAATCTTAGATGCTGAAACGTACAAAACCACATCTTTTCTAAGCTCGTACAAATAAGCAAGGCCAAACAACCTAGAATTACTTTTATCTGGAGCAGGAGATGACGACTGTGAACCTAATTTATTAGTTAAAATAGAAAAATTAGTAACAAATGTTCCACGACCAGAAGACATGGAAGCACCAATACTTAAGACATTATTCTTACTTACCGGAACGTAAAAACTCCCAGTAGGGTAAGTATATCTAGTTTGCCTCCTAAAACTGACAAATGGCTTAACTTTAGGAAAAGAGTAGGAAAAACCTAAAATATAGCTAACAAGATTGGAAGGCCTCTTAAAGGCCGGAGGTACACCAGGCCTGGGATAATCAGTATATGAATCATTAACACTGCTATAAGCAGCGCCAAAGTATACAGGACCACTGGTGTACTGAACGCTACCACCATAGGCAACACTACCATTAACTGGAACCTCGGGTACAGTAATATCATCATTGGTCATATTTTGATCACCGGTAGAATAAGACACCTGAGCAACCAACCCCCTAATACTATTGGTAGTAAGCTTAACTGAATTATCTAGACGATCTGTACCTTCCGAATAAGTATCCGGAGAAAAACCCAGCCCACCGCACGTGGGATCGAGATTACACTTCACGTAGGAGATGGGGGAGTACTGTCTACCCAAAGACACTTCACCAAATTTAGTTTTTAAGTAGATACGAGCCATACGATTCCACAGGGTACCAAATGTAGCTCCAGGAATAATACGCAACTGATCAATATTACTACCAGAATCCAAGAACAAGCCCCTCTCAAAAGTAAAGCCTGTCTCAAACTGGAAACCTATTTTCGAATCAGGATCAATATCCTTCTCACCCTTTATACCTAAAACTGATGGATCTAACACACCAGAAGTAAACCGCCCAACGCGAACACGGGCACCGGAAGGATCTAAACCTAAGTCAATATACTCGAATCCAAAATCTGCAGTACCATATATGGTAAGCTCGGCAAAAACAGGAGCCGCAAACAACGCTACAACAACCGCAACTAGTACCTTCTTCCGCATTAAAGCTCCCCTATAAAAATCGGTGCAAACAAACATACCCTGTCTGAATCAAGGGCCTGCCATTCTCCCAAAACAAATTATAACAAGCAACTACAGAAAATCTTGATGTTGCTTTTTAACAACCAAAACAGCCCTTTAAAAATTATTTTTTTAAGATCAGGGAACAGACTTACGAATTTTATTTATGATTTCTGCGTAAGAGCAATTTTGCCCAAAAAAAGCAGAACCTATGACAAAAACGTCTGCACCATGGCAAGATAGCTCATATATGTTGTCAACAGTAACGCCGCCGTCAACTTCAAGGTTTATACGACGTTTAGTCCTGTCATAGTATAAATCAAGAATAGATTTTACCTCACTAATTTTTGGGATTACGCTGCTAATCATCTTCTGACCAGAAAAACCTGGATTAACTAACATTAGCAATACCAAGTCAATTTTATCAAGTACATAATCTAGGACACTACATGGAGTTGTAGGATTTAAAGCAACTCCAACTAAACAACCTTGTTCGCGAATAAAGGATAGTAGCCTGTCAAGATGATCTACTACTTCCACATGAACAGTAATAATATTAGCACCACTTTGGGCAAACATCGATACAAGATCGTCAGCACGACGAACCATAAGATGGACATCTATGGGAAGAGAGGTATGTGGTCGTATTGCACTACAAACACACGGACCAACTGTCAAATTAGGTACATAGTTTCCATCCATAACATCAAAGTGAATCCAATCTGCACCTGCATCCTCAATCTCCGTTATCTCCTTTCTCAAACAAGAAAAGTCAGATGACAAAATACTGGGAGCAATACGAACAGTTGGCATAAAATACTCCATGACATAGAATGCTCAATTAAAGAGGAATACACCAATGAATAATAATTTATCTCGCCATTGGCAAAGATTCAGTAGGATATCTCCTCGAGATGTTCGCACCAAGACGGAAGAACTGCTGAAAGAAAGCCAACAAGCTATTGACTCTCTAGCAGATGATAGCACACCCTCGTCTTGGGAAGGGTTTGCGATATCCGTTGAAGACATTTTGCAAAATATAGAGTCGTTTTGGTCACCGGTAGCACATCTTAACGCTGTTATGAGCACGGAGGAGTGGCGAAATGCATTTAATGAATCCAATCCTCTGATAGTCAGTTTTTTTACCCGGCTACAACAAAATCACGATCTCTACAAAAAGTATATTGCTCTAAGTCAATCACCTGATTTTGGCAAATTAGGGCAAGCTAAGCGTAGGATAATTGAGCTGTCGATCAAAAATTTTGAATTGTCGGGAGTAAATCTTCCCAAAGAAAAACAGAAAAAACTTTCTGACATAGAAGACAAGTTAGCGCTACTGATGAATAAATTTGCTGAAAACAGTCTGGATAGTACTAACTTTTTTAAATTACACATTCAAAACAAGGAAGAGCTGGAGGAAATCCCTGAAAGGGTTGTGAAACAAGCAGCAGAATTGGCAAAAAAACAAGGTAAATCGGGATGGATCTTAACTCTTCAAGAACCATGTTTTATGCCAGTTATGCGACACGCAAAAAATAGAAACCTTAGAGAAACCATGTATAAAGCATATGTTACTCAAGCATCGGATCTGTTCTCATCATATGCAGGTGGCTCAAATGAGTGGGATAATAGTAAAAACATAAAGGAAATAATGGATCTTCGCTTAGAAAAAGCACATTTACTAGAGTTTGCCAATTTTGCTGAGTACTCTTTGTCACTAAAAATGGCTGATACTACAGGTGAAGTAAACACTTTCCTAGAGCAGATGGTTGCCCGTACAAAAGAGGCTGGAGTAAGGGATGCAAACGAGCTTAGGGAGTTTGCAAAAAACAGCCTCGGAATAGACAAGATGGAACAATGGGACCTAAGTTACGCATCAGAGCAACTCAAGATCTCTAAATTCCAACTTGACAATGAGAAAGTAAGACAATACTTCCCATGGGAAAAAGTTCTGGAGGGACTGTTCCTCCTGGTAGAAACATTATATGACATTGTCATAGAGAAAATAGAAGTTCCAGTGTATCACACTGATGTTAAGGTGTATCAGATAAAAGACAAAGGCTCTCTAAGTGTAATAGGGCATTTCTATCTTGATCCATTTGCACGTGAAAACAAAAGATCAGGAGCATGGGTTGATGGCTGCCGCACACGGCACAGACGTATTGAAAAGGAACTTGAAACTCCTGTCACATATGTAGTCTGCAATTTCCCTGGAAAAACCTCTACACTAGATTCTTACCTATCACACAATGAAATTATAACACTGTTTCATGAATTTGGACATGCACTACATCAACTACTGACCGAAGTTGATGTGCACAGTATATCGGGATTTAATGGTGTAGAGTGGGACGCTGTAGAGATACCTTCACAGTTTATGGAAAACTTTGCTTGGGATGAATCAATTTTGGTGAGTTTAAGCGCTCATGAAGTTAATAATACGCAATTACCAAATGACGTGTATCAAAAAATGATTGCAGCGAAAAACTTTCATGTTGGCCTAGCATGGCTGAGGCAACTTGAATTTTCTATATTTGATTTTCGCATCCATGAAAATTGGTCACCTAAAATGGATGTGATGGAGGAGTTATGGAAGGTACAAGAAGAGGTAGCTGTGATAATTCCACCTCGGTGGAATCGTTTCCCTATGATGTTCGGCCATATATTTGCATCACCAGCGTACGCTGCAGGATACTACAGCTACAAATGGGCAGAGGTTCTGTCGGCTGATGCTTTTGAAGCTTTTGAAGAAAGCGGGGTTATAGTAAATAAAGAGGTAGGAAATCTTTTTCGCAGAGAAATCATATCCGCAGGGGCGTCCCGTCCAATGAAGGACTCTTTTCGCAAATTTAGGGGACGAGATCCACAAATCAACGCTCTACTAAGGCATAACGGCATATTATAAAATTTTAGGCATCAACCAAAAACCCTTTATCAACAAACTTGGTACGGTTCTTTTCAGGACCGAACACAATTAGAACGTCATTGGATTGAAGCTTAAACTCCTTATCGGGGGACATTATCCTTTCGGCTCCTCTCTTAATGCTTCTAACGGAGATATTATCTTCGAAAAAACCAAGCTCATCTAGGGACATGCCAATAGAGTCAGAGCCCTCTGGAAGTGAGCATTGCCACCACGAAAGAGGTCCCTCTTCTCCATCGGAATAGCCCAAAAACGGGTAAATAGAAGCGTAATTCTTGGCTCTCACACGATTAACCATCTTTCTAACCCTAAACATTGGCAACCCGCTAAGAGTCATAACATGGGTCAACAAAACCAATCCTGTCTCTAAAACATCTGGCACAACCTCATTAGCACCAGCTTCCAAAAAACGTGGGATGTCTGATGATAATGAAACACGAGATATGATAGGAATATCTTGATTAACTTTTCTAACCTCACTGACAATACGACACGCTTCAGCACAACTAGGAAATGCAGTGACTAGGGCACTTGCCCTATCTAACCCAGCAGACTGGATAAACTCCAAGGTTGGTTCACCATGAATTACTAATCCACTAAAGGTACTAGCAGCGCGTACCACATTTTCATTTATATCAATGACTGTATAGGGAACTGATTCTTCTTCAAATACACGGCATATAAATTGTCCATGCCTACCAAAGCCCAGCACTATAACGTGTTTGTTCTGAGATATAGACTTTTCTATAATTCCGGCGAGATAAGTTTCGTGAATATTTATAGCTACCCTAAGGTGCGAATTATTAATAAAGCGATAGCTATATTGAATAAGTATAGTAACCAAAATCATTGACAAGACCATTGAGACAACTAATATCTTTTCCAAATCTTGACTTACCAAGCTCACACTTTGTCCAATTGCTAACATAACAAAGCTAAATTCTCCAGCAGAACACAACCATAATCCTGTCTTGCTAGCTGTAAATAAGTCGCGACTAAAGATATAACTTACTAAAGCAGTAAGAACGGCCTTAGACACCATTAGTACAACAACTATTCCTATAATTATAGGAAAATATTTTAGCAAAATAGATAGGTCGAGATACATTCCAAGTGTGACAAAAAATATTCCCAACAATATGTCACGAAATGGTCTAATATCCTCTTCCACTTGTTCTTGATATTCAGTATCGGATAGCAACATTCCTGCCAAAAAAGCCCCCAACTCCATTGGTAAACTCATGAGACTCATAACAAAAGACAGTCCCATGCTTACAAAAAATATGTTAAGCAGAAATAACTCATGAGATTGACCGCGTGAAACAATATCGAACCACTTATGCATAACTGGCCTACCCCACCTTAGTACTATGGACAAAACCAGTACAGATTTGGTCAAGGCAGAAACAACAGTAACAATTGGAAGGGCCGTACCTGGTTCACCCAAGGCGGATAATATAATCAACATAGGCACGATAGCTATGTCTTGAAATAAAGCAATTCCCAATACTTCGTATCCATGAGCTGAATGAACAATACCTCTTTCAACAAGCATCTTTCCAACGATAGCTGTTGAAGACATAGAAAACATGAAGCTCATCAATAGTGACGATTGCCAAGATAATAAAAATACCCAAAAAGACAAACAGAAAGTAGCAATGGCAACTATAAAAACCTGAGTCAGACCTACCTGAAAAACTAAACGTTGAATGGCGCGGAGCTTTTCGAGACTAAACTCTAGTCCCATAGTAAACAACAGCAAAGCTATACCAAACTCGGCTAATTCCTTGAGTACACTCGCATCTGAAAGACTTATCTTTAAAATACCGGACAACACAATTCCAACTAATAGATATCCGATCATAGCGGGCAAGTTGAAACGTCGTGCCATAGTTACTGACACGACCAACCCACCTACTATGGAAACAAAAAAACCCAAACCAACCATCACGTCACCCAGTTCAGATGTAAATACCTTTATAAGTGTAAAACAATAGCCTATTTTACACTAAATATGCCTAAAAAATTAGTGTAAAACAACATCTTCCTTTAAGATTATACGAAAAAAAATGGAACTAAAATAAAAACATCTTGCAAACACTAGCCAACCCTAAACAAATAAAATTTGTAGTAAAATTTAGGCTCTGAACAAGCATACAAAGCATTTGATCGAATCCAGGAAGGAATAGTTGTGGAAAAAGACCTGATAATTACTGAAAAGCACGAACGCTTCACGATACTACAATTAAACCGTCCAAAAGTGCGTAACGCTATAGATAATAGCCTTTTACAAGAACTATCATCCCACCTTTTGGAAATAGAAAATGACAATAATCTCCACTGTGCCATCATATCTGGTCACGATGGTTTCTTCGCTAGTGGAGCTGATATATCCATGATGAAACCATTATCCCATACCCAAGCTTTTTTATCTAACTTTGTTAGCAATTTTGACCCTATTGCCAAATTCAGAAAACCTCTTATTGCAGCTATTTCAGGATATGCTCTTGGAGCCGGTTGTGAACTTGCTCTTATGTGCGACATTATACTTGCTTCTGAAAACGCCAGATTCGGTCAACCAGAGATTAATCTAGGAATCATACCCGGGGCTGGGGGATCTCAGCGCTTAGCAAGGAGCATAGGGAAGGCAAAAACAATGGACATGTGTCTAAGCGCTCGTATCTTAACGGCAGAGGAAGCGGAAAGGTCGGGCTTAGTAAGTAGGGTTGTCTCTAATGAAGAACTAATTCCAGAAGCCATCAAAATTGCCACTAAACTAGGATCGCTGTCATTGACAACATTAATGAAAGTTAAGTCATCTGTCATAAATGCATATGAAACTTCTTTGTCTTCTGGTACTCATTTAGAAAGGCAGCTCTTTTATTCTTGTTTCTCTACCAAAGACCAGGAAGAAGGGATGACCGCGTTCCTGGAAAAAAGAATTCCTAATTTCCACAACGAGTGAAGAATTATTGACAACCGTGATTATTGCATTGCAAGATACATCATTGCTTTTTAAAGGACTGGGGCTATGGCTACAAAAAACGTTTGGTCTGAATATCAGGAGTCATGCAAAAAAATAGTTCAAAACAATTCCGAATTTTTAAAACAATCTGGCGATCGTATAAAGAATGCAGTCTCTAGTAGTAACAATCTAGTGTCAAATATAGTATCTGAGATGGGTTCAGCTATAAATTCAGAGGGATGCTGTTCTACCATGTCCCAGCAAACACAGGCAGCGTATCCCGTTGTGCAAAATATGGTCGCTGTGGCGCAGGAAGGTATTGATACGGCTTTGAGCATAGCTGAGAGCGCAACTCTTGCGGCTGAAAAGAATGTGCTTGAAGTAGGAAAAGTCACCAACAGCGCACTTGATGAGCAGTCACAGCAAATGGTTCCCCCCAGTGGTGATGTTTGTCGTGCTTCTGCAAAACACGCCCTATCATCGTGGGTAGAAATGTCTAACTGGATCTTGCAGGCCTCACGAAACGGGATTAGTGCGTTTAGATCAGTAATGGCAGCTCAGGTCCCAGCAAACGTTCCTGCTACTGTCAATGCTGGCAGGGCCAACAAGAAATAAGAGTCGAGTCAGCCGAGGCGCAATTTACGACTCGGCTGCTAGATATTCCCACTGAGGCTAGATTAATCCCTACTGAGATTGGTCTTTTTACTGAAAAATTTAATGACGTTCCTTTCTTCCCCATGGTGTTGAGGTGGTGTAATCGCCCCCCAGGCGTGTCCAAATATTAATTCCCACGTAAGTGGCAGCCCTTTACCGTGGCGCAGTGATTCGTATTTACTAACCACAGTTTCCCACTCTTTCTTTGAAATCAAACCATGTCTTTTGTCATCAAGTCTCACATAAAAAACCCCCGCTTTTTTTAGATCATGGCATAGGGAATTGAAGCTACTATATGCTGTCTGCTTTATATCAACATCAACTACTACGTCTTGGAAACCTTCCTGAATCAACTCATCTGCAACATCATGCATATCTGGAAAGTACTCAGTGTGCGAATATGAATCTACAAAAGAAAAAGCCCACCTTATCTCCAGGAAAGTACTAGGCCCCAAGCAAGAAAACAAAAATAATCCACCTGGCTTAAGTACCCTACGCCATTCACGAAAAGCTGCTCGTCTGTCAGCGATGCAAGGTAAAATTAGATTGGCAATCATAACGTCTACAGATGAAGAGGCTAATGGCAGCTCCCTAACATCAGCAACCAAGAAGCATACTTTTTGTCTCCTAAACCAAGAAGTAAAAATCGAAGCAGAGTATTTTTTATGGGCATATTGCAAGAATTCCTCAACCAAATCCACAAATATCCAGTAACTATCGGGACCAAAAGCAGAAGAAAACACTGGGAAGACAATGGTCCCTGGACCGGAAGCCAAATCTAGCACCACGGGATTGGATGGCTTTTTGATTCCACTAAGACGATCACATAAAGATTGCGCTACTATGCGATGTAGATCAAACTCATCATATTCCACTTTGCCCACGCGCCTAAAACAACGCTGAACTACCTTTGTGGAATAACTCATTTCTCAATCAACAGACCTTCTTAAGAAAGAGGGAATATCTAGCACCTCCACACCACCACGACCAGACTTATCATGCAAAGATCCTGACATTGTTGTCCTGGATCGTCTACGAATCACGGCTGGGGTATCAAAGGTGTCATAATCAATTTGGCCGGTAGATGAAAGTGGTAGGGACTGTTTCCTCTCAAAATGACTGTTCTCAACGACAACAGGAACTTCTGATAATCCGGTAGCAACCACTGTCACACGCAGATTCTCCCCTATATCGTTATCATAAACTGCACCATATATGATTGTCGCATCATCAGCCGCATAGGAGCGTATAATATTCATAACTTCTTTCGGCTCTCTCAGCTTCAGTGACAACTCAGAAGCGGTAATATTCACAAGCAATCCACGAGCACCAGACAGATTGATACCCTCTAATAGAGGGCAAGCGATGGCCTTATCCGCTGCCACCCTAGCTCTATCTGGTCCAGAAGCAATTGACGAGCCCATCATAGCGCGCCCGTTTTCGCTCATTACAGTACAAACATCCTGAAAATCTACATTGATCATTCCTGGAGAATTAATAATCTCAGCAATACCTGCAACAGCGTTACACAATATAGAGTCAGCTGCCCTAAACGCCTCCTTCTGCGTGATATCTTCGCCCAACACCTCCTGAAGTCGCTCATTCAAAACAACAATCATAGAGTCAACACACGAAGATAGCTCATCGATACCTTCGGAAGCTACACGCATGCGCTTTATACCCTCAAAATCAAATGGCTTGGTTACAACCCCAACAGTAAGTATTCCCATTTCCTTAGCAACTTCAGCAATTACAGGAGCAGCACCCGTACCAGTCCCACCACCCATGCCAGCCGTAACAAAAACCATATTCGCCCCGCGAATGGCATCGGCTATCCTCTCCCGATCACTTAAGGCAGCATCTCTTCCCACGGTAGGATTGGCACCTGCACCTAATCCTGTTTCACCCAATTGGATCAAAATACGAGCCCCTGTACGAGACAAAACTTGAGCATCAGTATTAGCACAAATAAAATCTACGCCTTGTATCCCTTGCTGAATCATATGGCTTACCGCATTACCACCCGCGCCACCAACACCAATCACACGAATAATGGTATTATCCCTTTTCTCTTCCAAGTAAACCATTTCTTCCTCCGGGACAAATATCCCTAAAAATTTTCCTTAAACCAACTATGTATGCCTGAAAAAAAATCAAAAATAGACGCCTTCTTTGGTAAGTTTTGTTCTCCATAACTTTGATCACGTGCTTCCATCAATAACCCGTAAAGAGTAGACAATGAAGGAGTACATATATTCTCAGATAATGGCCCGCTATACCTTGGACGTCCAGTCCTGACAGGAACCCTAAAAATTCTTTCTGCCAAAACTTCAATACCTGACATTTCAGCTGTCCCACCTGTAATCACAATACCAGACGACAAAACATCGTCAAATCCATGATATACCAATTCATCTCGAATAAGCTCGAATAACTCTTCTAGTCGAGGCTGTATTACATCTGCAAGAACAGCTGCAGAAAAACACTTATCAGCCCTATCTCCAATACCAGGCACAGAAATTTGTTCTTCATCCGAAACCAACTCACGTACAGCACATCCATATTGACACTTTATTAATTCAGCATCTTTCATCGGCGTATGCAAGGCTATAGCGATATCACTAGTGACCTGGCTACCAGCAATAGGAATAACTGAAGTATACTTCACAGCACCGCCAACAAAGACCATCAGATCGGTTGTACCATCACCAATATCTATTACACAAACTCCAAGATCCTTCTCATCAGGAGTTAATATTGATTGGCTTGATGCCAGTGGTTGAACAACCAGATCTTCTATATCCAAGTTGCAACGACGAACACATTTTATAATATTCTGGGCAGCTGAAATAGCACCGGAAATAATGTGAACATTAACTTCAAGACGCACACCACTCATGCCAAGAGGATCTTTTACGCCACTTTGACCATCAACTGTAAACTCCTGGGTGAGAATATGTAAAACATCCTGATCAGCAGGTATGAGAACGGCCCTAGCAGTCTCAATAACTCTTTCAATATCACCTAGTTTAACTTCCCGATCTTTAATAGCAACCATTCCGTGGGAGTTCATGCCACGAATATGGCTACCAGTAATTCCGGCACATAAAAAAGATACTTGGACGTTAGCCATGTTCTTAGCATCCTTAATTACTTGCTGGATGGTATGAACTGTTGATTCTATATTTACAACGACTCCTTTTTTCAAACCTCTAGAAGGACGCTGACTGAATCCAATAATGCTAGGGGAAGAATCAACGGATGATATCTCAGCTATGGCACATGCTACCTTAGACGTACCTATGTCAAGGCCAACAACAATATTGTTCCCTTCACGATTACGACTCATCCGTAGCCCCTTTTTAACAATATTCTCCCTGTTCTTTCAGACCCCTTATTAAAATGCACAGCAAACCCATTTGGGTAGCGCAGATCAACGGACTTAATTTTGTTTTTGTCAACCTTAATAACTTTATAGCTCTCAACAAAACGCTTCACCCTAACAATCGCTGGATCCTGTTTAAAATCTGACCCAACATGTAAAACAGTACCATTCTTAAGGAAAACATCCCAAGAATATGTGGGAGATAAATAAATCTTGCTTATATATAAATCTACAGGCTCTAGAATTTCTTCTAACTGGTTATATGCTTTAAGCATTTCTTGATGAGTACCTTCAGGTCCTACAAGAACTGGCAAATCACCCTCAACAGTACCAGAAAACAAAACACCATCTCTGCTTAGCAAGTAATCTTTTCCCCATCTAGCATCGGGTATATATTCGGAAAGAACTATAAAAATCTTCCATGGCCACATACGTTTAACGGTAACATGTGAAACCCATGGTATTAATTCAAATGAACATCGCAAATGATCCAAATTTACAGCAAAAAAATTGCCGTAAACTGAATTGGCTGCTATCTCTTTAAGTTGCTGCAAATCAATATGGTGCCAATATCCTTGAATAAATACCTGACTAATAGAAAAAGATGGCTGATGCTTTACCCATGACCATGCTGCGGTCAAATATGTAAGCAAGCTCAAAATAATCAATATGGCAGAAATTTGATTTAGCCAAGAAGGCCTATCCCACACGACAATTCTCCAACAGAGTAACTAAAAACTCCTCAAATGAAATATTTGCAGCACGCAATAACATGGGATACAAAGAATGCTTGGTCAATCCTGGCACAATATTCATCTCCAAAACGTAAACCTTTCCTTTATTAACGATAGCATCTACGCGACCCCAAAAGTGGCAACCTAATGCTCTCGCTGCGGTAATTGTAATAGACTTACATTCCTTGTCTATACAATCAGCAAGCCCGGAAGGACAATGGTACTTAGTACCTGTACCGAAATACTTTTCATGGAAATCGTAAACTATTCCTGGATATTCAATACGTATCACTGGTAATGCATCACCGTCATAAATACCACAGGTAATCTCATCCCCAGTAATAAACTCCTCTAATACTAGTAAGGAATCAAATCGCTTAGAATTTTCATATGCATTTCTCAAATCTGATTCATCATCAATAATAAACACCCCCTTGGTAGAACCACCTCGCATAGGCTTTAGAACAAGTCTGGTGCACATATCGTGGAAAAAATCTTTGCACTCCTCATAGGTTGAAACTACTCTACCTTTAGGAACAAGCAAGCCACAGCTTTTCCAAACCAATTTGCTAATCCACTTATTAAATCCTTGAGTAGCAGCTAGAGCACCCGATCCAGAGTACGGAATCCCCATTAAATCTAGCAATCCTTGTATGCGACCATCCTCACCATTTTTTCCATGAGCTAAAATCAAGGATCTAGAAAAACCTTTTTTCTTTATATTAAAAACTTCATCCGTTCCTATATCTATCACATCAAACGACATATTTAATGAGCGCATAGCAGACGTTACAGAATCAAGGCTCATCAGTGAAATTTCTTTTTCATGTGAGTCCCCTCCAACTAAAACAGCAATATATCCCAACTGTTTAGAACGAAATAATAAATCATGATTTTTTGTCATTTCTCAGTCCAGATAAAATAAAAGGAAACAATTCGCTTATAGATCCCGCTCCCATAATCATAACTACATCTTTGTCTCTAATAACTTCCTTAAGCACAACACAAACATCATTAATATCTTCTACAAAGTAAGGATTAAGCTGCGAATTTCTTGTAGCTATGGACTTAACTAACTTTTTAGATAAACATTCGGTATCTATACTCTTTTCACCAGCTGCATATACAGGTAACAAAATAAGCTCATCAAAATGAGATAAGGTGTCTACAAATTGATTAAATAAATCTCTTGTACGAGTAAATCTATGAGGCTGAAAGATTAAAACAATCCTTCTATTTTTGAATACTTGGCGTACAGCATTTGTGGTAACAACAATCTCTGAAGGGTGATGTCCATAATCATCTACTAGGCTACAAGAACATCCGTATAGGCAAACATCATCACAACGCTGAAATCTACGTGAAACTCCAGAAAAATTAACTAACGCATCACTAATATAGTCTTCATAAACACCAAGCTGTCGGCAAACACCAATCGATGCCAGGCAATTAAGAATATTGTGTTCACCAATCAAAGATGTTTTAATGGCAAGTGGAGAAAATCCATCTTGCTCCACTACAAACGATGAACTCGAAAAATCTACGCTACAATCGATAGCTCTTATGTCGCTATCAGCAGAAAATCCATATTTAAAAAATGGTCTTGTAATGTGTTTTAGCATACTCCGTATATTGGGATCCTCGTTGCACAAAAAGGAAAATCCATAAAATGGAATGTTCTCTATGAACTCTAGAAAAGCCTGCTTAAGATTATTGAGGTCGTAATCGTAGGTTTGCATATGGTCTAGATCAATATTTGTAACCACATTAATAACTGGGCTAAACAGCAGAAAAGTTTTATCAGATTCATCAGCCTCTACTACTATATATTCCCCTCTTCCTAAAGAGGAGCCATGTTCAAATCCTAATAAGCAACCTCCAATAACATAAGTAGGATCTTTGCCGGAGTGATCCAAAATTGAAGCAATCAAACTGGTAGTAGTTGTTTTTCCATGCGATCCTCCAACAGCAATTCCTCTTTTAAGACGCATCAAATCAGCTAACATTTTGGCTCGAGGAATAACGGGAATAGATTTCCTATGTCCCTCAACAAGCTCAACATTGTCGTCTCCAATAGCAGACGACTGAACTATAACTTGAGCTCTCGATATGTTACTGGCGCTGTGTCCTATAAAAATATCCGCGCCTAGTTGTGAAAGACGTTCAGTAGTAGCAGAAGAAATAATATCGGAACCAGAAACTTTGTACCCTGACTGAATCAAAACCTCTGCTATTCCACTCATACCTGAACCGCCAATACCAACAAAATGAATATGATCAATTTTTCTCTTCATTCACCCCACCAAATACCTAAATTGTACAGAACCATTAAAATTTCAGCTAAACATAAAAAAATAAGCAGATTATTTAAATAACATAGCCATTTTGATATTTTTTCTTTTTTTACAAAATTATGTAGAAACAAACATCTATGTATTTTTCCAATCTCATCAGTATATCCCCCAGTGGATTGCAAGAATAATGCCACAAGATTACGTACTTTATCTTTGATAAAAAGAAAAAAGTTAGCATTTTTTTTTATTATTTTGGTCTTATGTGCCTATAAAAAACGACCTACTACCCTCAAATTAACAGGTCAGTAACATAAAAAGAGCTGCTATATAAAAAAAACCGCAACAATGCTACTTAGCGCCCCAATATACCTGGTTTACTTAGAACGAAGTAGATCTAGGTAACACTTGCTAATAATATCTTGCGTGGCTTGAGTTTTTGACAAGCAATACGCTCTTTCTGCCATCTCCAAACATTTGTCTCTAGTCAAAGATGACAGAAAGTTGAATAAAAACTCGGCGGTAAAAAGATCTTGCCGCACTGCATATGCAGATCCACAAGACACACAAAACTGTGCATTCATCATCTGGTGATCATCAACAGCATATGGGTAAGGAATAAAAAGCGCTGGCAATCCTATAATTGTAAGTTCTGTTACCGTCATAGCACCAGCCCTACATATAACAAAATCAACATCCCTATAGACATCTATGATATTACTCATAAACTCAAATACTGTTACGGTGGCATAATCACCATATGCATCCTGAACCATCTGTCGCCTGTGGTGCCCAGTTTGATGGTATATAACCGGCCTTTCATCGAGTGAAATAAGATTAACTGCTTCTGGCAATACATCATTGAATACAACCGCACCTTTAGATCCACCTAAAACTAATATACGAAGAGGTCCTTCTCGATCCCTAAATCGTACGGATGGAGGCTGCTCATCTAAAAATTCAGGTCTAACAGGGTTACCAACATGATAACCTTTAGATAGCACTTCCGGGAAAGCGCAAAAACGAAGTCGCGCAAAGGGAGAAAAGAACCTGTTAGTCAGCCCAGAAACTGCATTCTGTTCATGAATAGCTATGGGTATGCGCAATAACAATGCAGCTAAATACCCTGGGAAACACACATAACCGCCCGTACCAAAAACCAAATCTGGACGAATTCTCCAAAAAAAAACTAAAGTTCTAAGCAGGGCAAAAAATAAAGTAAATGGCGATTTTATCCAGGTCAAAAACCCACTGCGGCGAACAGCATGAAAATTAACTGACAAAAATGGAATATGCTTTTCTAATACAATCGAGTGCTCCATTCCAGAATCGTTACCTAACCAAAATACTTGTTCTCCTTTTTGCAAAAAGGATGTGGCCAATGCCAGGCCGGGGAATATATGACCGCCAGTACCTCCAGCCATAACGCAAATGCAACTCACAACACTATCCCCCTCATAACACAACGATTCTCCCAGTCAATACGAAATAGTATTCCTAGGGCAATACCATTGCTCAGTATGGCTGATCCACCATAGCTCATCATAGGCAAAGTTAGTCCCTTAGTGGGCAAGAGTCCCATATTAACTCCCAGACTAACAACACTTTGAAAGCCCAACCATACCCCTATTCCCTGTGACATCAAACCAGAAAATGGCTGGCCTAAGGCTATAGCCTGCCAACCGATGTCCAATGCCCTATAGGTAAGAAAAGCGATAAGCGAAACCAAGACCAAAACCCCGGTAAAACCCAGTTCCTCTGCAATTACTGCCACTAAAAAATCACTATATGCTTCAGGTAAATAAAATAGCTTCTCAACAGAACCACCCAACCCAGTTCCAAACAAACCTCCCCTACCAAAAGCAATTAGTGCATGTACCAACTGATATCCCTTGCCAAGCTCATCAGCCCAGGGATCAATAAAGTTGAACAATCGCTGACGGCGATACTGGGAAAAAAAGATTATGCATGTAAATGAGATAGCTAGAACAACCAGCAAAACTACAAAAATTCGAGGATTTATTCCGCCTAAAAATAAAATGGCCATCGCCGTAGCTACAATAACAACAAAGGCACCAAAATCAGGCTCCTTCAAGAGCAAAGTACCAACAACTACCATAACGATAACCATTGGCAAAAAACCTGCCTTAAAGCTGTACATCATGGCAGCGCGGCGCACTGTGTAATCAGCCGCATAGAATATTGCTAACAATTTCATTATCTCTGAAGGCTGAAATGACAAAAACTTAATATGTATCCAGCGTCTAGCACCATTTACGGAATACCCTACATGGGGGAACAATACAACCACCATAAGGATGAGTCCAAAGAAAAAGAGCATCGGGGCTGATTTTTGCCACCACCGGGATGGAACATGAAAAGACAAAAAACCTGCTAAGGTAGCGGTACCCAAGTATAGTAGATGACGTACTCCATAGTAGTTCGGGTTAGCACCGTTGGTATCGGCATCGGCCACAAAAACGCTAGCGGAGTAAACCATAATCCAACCCCACAATGCCAACGAGCAAACTACCAGTAAAAGAGTTCTATCGATTGGTACTGAAGGAAAAACTCTATTTTTCTGCTGGTGTGCCACAACTACCCCGCATCTAGGAAGAAAGAAGAGATCCTAATAAGACATGAACGCATTGACAAAAAAACGCCCCCCTATCCTCGTAGCTCGAAAACTGGTCAAAACTGGCGCATGCTGGAGCAAACAAAATAGTATCGCCTGGAAGAGAATACTTCCATGCTGAGTCTACTGCCTCTCTAATCCCATTAACACGTACAATGGGCACCACACCACATAAAGCGTTTATGATACATAAAGCATCTTGACCAAATACGAAAACAATCCTGGCACGACAAGCAACAGCATCGCGTAGAGAAGAAAAATCTTGACCTTTAGCAACACCCCCAAGCAAGAGGATGACACGCCCATTAAAATTCTGCAATGACGCAAGTGTAGCACCTACGTTAGTTGCTTTTGAATCATTATAAAAATTAACATCTTGACAAACAGACACATGATTAAATCTATGCGGCAATGGAACAAAGGTAGACCAAGCAGGAACTGAACTGAAAATTTCATCACAAAATAATGCATACCCAATAGATAATGATGCCAACAGGTTGGAATAATTTACAGAACCAGTAAGAGAAAATAACGACAAATCTCCAACTTCCCTTCCGTGGCAGAAAACACGATTGCTTCTTACAGTAAAATCGCTAGTAATATCAGATATGGAGTAACTAATAGTTGGCCTATCATACGGTACTAATTTTGCTACATTGCTATCGTCACTATTAACAACAAGTTTTGACGAATGATTGTAAATTCTACTCTTAGCATTTACGTATGATAAAAAATCACCGTGGTAATCTATATGGTCTGGCACTATGTTGAGTATTAGACTAACATCACTATGTAGGCTAAATGTATTTTCCAACTGAAAGCTTGACAGCTCTATCACCAAAATGTTTGGCCAGTCAGATAATTTTTCCAGTGCTAAATAAAAATCCAAAACAGTTTTACCGATGTTTCCTACAGCAACGCAGCTGTAGTTCAAAAACTCGAGCAAATGGGACACCAAAGATACGGTAGTTGACTTTCCATTAGATCCCGTAATTGCAACAATTTTAGAAAAATTTTGAGGATTAATTTGTGCAAAAAGTTCTATATCCCCCACAACCGGAATACCACTTTCAATAATGGCTCTTATTTCATTGCTATTACGGCTTACACCAGGCGATAGACATACAAGATCAACACTATCAATATCAATGGATATGGAACCACACTGCACCGCCACTTCAGGAAATTTACATCTGCATTCATGATAACAAGGAGGCTCAGAACGACTATCCATAATTATAATAGACTTAAGGTATGGATATAAGAATCTGACCATGGATAAGCCAGAAGCACCTAAACCAACGATCACCACACGCTGGTTAACCAAACTAGACAAAAAACTACTTTGAAAAAAAAGCTCCTTCTGAAACTCACTTGACATACACTATCTACCGTCAAGAGTTAAAAAACAAGAATAACGATAGAACAAGAAAAATTGAGGCAATAATCCAAAATCTTACTACCACGGTAGATTCATGCAAGCCACTTAATTCAAAGTGGTGGTGAAATGGTGCCATAAGAAATACTTTTCTATTAAACAATCGCCTAGAAATAAACTGAATAATTACAGACAAAGTCTCACAAACAAAAACCATAGAAAGAATAAAAAATATAACCTCTTGGCGAAAAATTATAGCCATGGTACCTATGGTAGCTCCCACAGATAGAGAACCAATATCGCCCATGAAAATACGGGCTGGATAAGCATTGAACCACAAAAAACCTAAACTTGCTCCCATCAAGGCAGTACAAAATACCAACAACTCGTTCAGCCCTCCAACAAAGGACAAAAAATCTAACTGAACTGTGTGGAAATAATTAACTGTTCCTGACAAAATAGCAAAAAACAAAGTTGCAAAAATTACAAGAACAATCGCTAAACCATCTAACCCATCGGCAAGGTTAACAGCATTAGCAGAACCAACTAAAACGAAATAACTTAGCACACAAAATCCCACAACGTTTCCGGGATATTTAAAAAAACCGCCATATGGAATATAAAAATAAGCAAATATATTAGTCGGTAATTTTCTAGATAAAAAAAATATCAATCCTATTACAGCAACTGCTAAAAAAGACTGTGCTAAGTACTTCTGCACAGCAGATATACCTTGGTTGAACTTCATCTTTTTGTAGTCATCCCAAAAGCCTATCAGTCCAAATGACCATAAAACAAACAGCAAGAGACGAACAAACACATTGCTAAGATCAGACCATAAAAAACAAGATAAGGTTACAAAAAGAATTATAAGAACACCTCCCATGGTAGGAGTTCCATCCTTACTATAGTGAGAAGCAGGTCCAGATCTACGAATACTTTGGGTCATTTTATGTTTTCTAAGAAAATTCACAAATGGCTTTCCCCAAATAATAACCGCCAAAAAACTAGTCAAGAAAGAGGCAAACCCGCGAAAAAATAAGGTACTATCCCAAAATGGCGACGGCAAAACCAGCATACTTTTCTCCCTAACAAATTAGTTCTGCCATAACTCTTTCCATGCCCATAAAACGTGACCCCTTGACCAGAATAACCGCATCGTCAAGAATAGAATCTTTTATCACTGATACCAAAGCCTCTACAGTATTGCAGCATGTAGCCCCGTCACCAAAATAATCAGACATACTATGAACTGAGCGACCTAACAAAAATAATTTACTAACACCTTTAGAACGAGCATAACAGGCAATATCTCTATAAAAGGTTTGTAAAAAAGGTCCCATTTCAGCCATATCGCCCATAACAAGCAACTTTCTTCTTCTGGGTGATGACATTAATACATCGATAGCAGCGCGTGTGGAATCAGGATTAGAATTATATGTATCATCAATCAGTTCACTACCATAAATACCGCTAAAGAAGTTCAGGCGCCCGGCAACTGGGTATACCTTAGATAGGGCTCGGGCTATAACTTCACCACTAACTCCTAAGGCTACACCCACAGAAAAAGCTGCCATAGCGTTGCTAATATTGTGCTCTCCTGCTAAGTGTAGATAAACCCTATAGCATCTGTTATGGTAAAAAAAATCCACTGTCTGGCATCTGCTATTACGAGAAATTAAGGTAGACGATACATGACTGTTATGTTTGCGCCCAAACCAAACCTGATTGCGTGGTCCAGCCTGTCTTACATACAAAGGGTAAAAATCATCATCGTGATTAATAATGCACGTACCATTTTCTGGAAGCATCTCATATGCCAAACCATTCTCTCTAGCGATAGAATCCAGGGACTTCATAAACTCCATATGTTCATGCAAAGTATTAGTAACTACTGAAACAGTTGGGCTGGCGGCTAGTAAAAGGGTAGGCATTTCTCCAGGATGATTCATTCCAAATTCTATAACAGCAGCACGGTGTCTAGGATTGAGATTAAACAGCGTCTTTGGTATTCCAATATGATTATTAAAATTTCCACATGTAGCTAAATAGTTGTCCTCACCAAAAAATTCCGTGAAAATGGCAGAAATCATGGAGCGTACAGTTGTCTTGCCATTACTTCCAGCAACACATACTAAAGGAATAGAAAAATGCTGGCGCCAGTAGGCTGCCATGTGCAGTAAAGCACGATTGGTATCGGGAACAACAACAGCTGAGGAACCAGATGGTAAGCTATCCAGAGAAGAAACTAGAAATGAGCGTATACCTTGTTTATGAGCACCAATAAGAAAGTCATGGCCATCAAAATTATTACCCTTGAGTGCAACAAACAAGGCCTCTGAAGATAAATACTCACATTTACGTGTATCAGTTTCAACACCGCAGAAGAACAAATCCTCCCCATAGCACTTCCCTCGTAGAACAGAAGCTAATCTAGACAAAGACATCTTAATCACAAATTATTCCTTTCTCTAAGCGCTTTAAGAGCCACAACCTGATCTGAAAATGGATATCGTACTGAAGCAATTTCTTGGTAATTTTCGTGACCCTTTCCCATTATGATTACAGCGTCACCAATGTCAGCAGACAAAATAGTATTAACAATTGCATCATGACGATCAGGAATAACTGAAACAGAAGAATCTTTTATATTACAACCGGATAGAATATCAAAGATAATTTGTCCTGAGTCTTCTCCCCTGGGATTATCTTCCGTGATAACCACTTTATCAGCAAGCGAACAAGCAATTAGACCCATCTGAGAGCGCTTAGAACGATCACGTTCACCACCACAACCGAAAATACAAATTAGTCTTTGATCATCACGAAGCCAACCTCTAACCATCTTTAAAACTGCAGACATAGCACCAGGAGTATGCGCATAATCCACCCAAACTAAACAATCATCCGTATCCTGATGAACTGGTTCGAAACGTCCGGGTAAAGAAGGTAAGTTAACAACATGCGGGAAAATATTTTCCCATGATAATCCATGCGCTACCATAGTTGACAAGACAGCTAAAAAATTGTAGAGATTATGCTGACCACGTATAGGGAGTACAATGGGCGTTGCTTCGCCAAAAATCGATATTTTACACCTAATACCCGCATCATTTATTACCACTTCAGATGCTGATATGTCATGGTCAAACATTGGATCAAGACCAAAAGTCACTCTTTCCTTATTGCAAACGTGATGTGATGAAAGTAGGTATTGACCGAAGGGATCATCACTATTGATTACAGCGCAATCAAAATCACGTTTAAACAATAGCTCCTTAGATCTTGCATAGTTATCTCTATTTTTGTGATAGTCCATATGGTCAGTATGCAAATTTGTAAGAACAGCCACATCAATATCTATGCACTGCAGTCGATCTTGTTCTAAACCTATAGAAGATGCTTCGAGTGCAACATGTGTAATACCTTGTTTTTCAAAATCAGATAAGTAATCGTGCAAAGTTACGGCGTTTGGTGTTGTTAAGCCGTGAGGAAATAACCTTCCAGGATATCCCCATCCAAGAGTGCCAATAGAAGCCCCACGATAGCCACACTTGCCATATAAGAACGCCAGCCATGATACAACGGTAGTTTTACCATCCGTGCCAGTTACAGCAGTTATATTCATCCTAGATGAGGGGTTGTTGTACACATGGCAAGCAATTTCCCCTAAAGATGACACAATGTTAGGGTGTCCAACATTAGGACATACCAGCCCTCTGGGCCAAACAAAACCATCCACATTTTCATAAATAACTGCAAAACACCCTTGTCCTATCGCTTCACGCAGATAGCACCTGCCATCAAAAACCAACCCAGGATAGGCCAGAAAAACGTCACCTGCTCTTACTTCTCGTGAATCAGTAACCAATCTTCTAACAGAAGATACGCCTTGAAAAAGCAATTGCTCAAAAATTATATGAACACTCATGAACAATCACTCGATAATACCGGATGGATCATCCCTATCAGGAGAAACAATAAAACGACGCAAGGCAGAAAGCATAATGGAGTGAAAAACGGGAGCCGCAACACTACCACCATAGTGATTAACCCCCCTTGGGTCATCAATCATAACACCAACAACGAAACGTGGATGTGACAACGGTGCAAGACCGACAAAAGACGCTACGTAACGATGCACATAGTGCCCATCGCGTACTTTATAGGCTGTGCCAGTCTTGCCTCCAACACTATAGCCATCAATTCTTGCCTGCAATGCGGTTCCACCACTTTCAACAACAGTAGCCAAAATTTTTAGCATCTTGTTAATTGTTTCAGCAGAAAACACGAAACGACCAATGGCAGCTTTATCAGTTTTAAGAATAGTTAACGGGATAATCTGACCATGACGTGCAAAAACAGTGTATGCCCGCACTAATTGTGCAAGGGTTACAGAGATTCCTTGGCCGTAAGAAATAGTCACCTGCTCAATCGGTCTCCACTTACTATCATCTTTCAACATGCCAATTGCCTCACCGCCAAAGCCTACTCCAGTAGCTCTACCAAAACCCAAATTCTGTAACATTTTACCCATAGAAGAGTGATCCAACATAAGCGCTATCTTAGCCATACCAACATTGCTAGATTTTTGAACAACTTGCGTTACAGTCAAATGATCTGAGGAATGCATATCTGAAATTCGTACTAATCCCAATCTAAAGTAACCTCCATTGGTACTAATAACAGTGTCTGGAACAACCTTGTGCTGTTCTATTGCTAATGATACGGTAAAAGGTTTCATCGTAGATCCTGGCTCGAACATATCTGTGAAGGCACGGTTTCTAAAGCTAGACCATTTGAAGTGACGGCGATTATTGGGGTTTAGTGACGGCACATTTACCAAAGCTAATATTTCTCCATTCAACGTATCAACAACCATTGCTGATCCAGCAATGGCATTAGTTTCTCTCACTTTTTCCAGGAGAACATTGTATGTTTCTTCTTGGAGATTATGGTCGATAGAAAGTACTACATCCTTACCCTGTACTGGTACACGTATTGCTTCAACATCATCGACAGCACGTCCCTTCCTATCCCTCAGGACTCTCCTAGAACCTGAGGTACCACGAAGTGTCTGCTCAAATAGCCTCTCTACACCCTCTTGACCACTATCGTGTACATTATTTATCCCAATAAGTTGGGCTGAACTCTCCCGTGCTGGGTAGTATCGTTTGTAGTCTCGTTGTAAATAGATACCCGGAATATCAAGATCTGCAACCTGACGTGCGATATCGGGGAGCAGACCTTTCTTTATACATACCCAGTCGGAGTGAGAATGAAGCTTTTCCTTCCAAAATGAACCCGTTATCTCCAATAAATCCCATAAAGTACTAATTCTCTGCTGCCTACTAAGATCATCCTTGAAGTGAGCCATTAAAAACTCAGTGGGCGATAGCCACACAGACCTCACAGGAACACTCATAGCTAGAACAACACCAGATCTATCCAAGATTCGTCCCCGGATGGCTGGTATGTCAACAACGTGACTACTTATCTCTTGTCCCTTTTTTAGTAAATAATGATCAAGTACTGCTTGCAAGTAGATAGCACGCACTAGCAAAATAACAAAACCTAAAAAAAAACAACCCTTAATAAAGTTAGTGCGCCACCGCGACAATTCTCCAGAACCTTTCCTACACTTCTCAAAATTTAACTTCACGCTTTGTCTACCACTTTAGGAAAAAGTCTTACTGTTCTGGTATTTTGCGGAGTAACCAACCCTAATTTTCTGTTAGCAATCTTTTTAAGATTAAAACGCATGCTGTAATTTGTCTCTTCTAACTGCAATTGTGCAAAACGAACATCTAAATCTCTAGCTATTGATTGTTGCTGGGTAATTGCAAAATACAACTTGCGTGCCTGATAACGAGACATAACAAGTCCCACAGAACTTAATAGTAATACAACTACTAACACTATATCTAAAGGACCAAACCGCACGCATCACGCCCCTATATTTTCTCTGCCACTCGCAAAATAGCACTACGAGATCGTCTATTGTCTCTAACCTCTGCAGCACTAGGACGAAACCGCCCTATAAATTTCATAGATGGCACAGGTAACTCACATTCTTTCAGAGGAAGGAACCTCGGAACAACTGGATTAGCTAAGGACGAAATGAACCGCTTAACAATCCTATCCTCCAAGGAGTGAAAACTTATCACAATCAACCTTCCACCACTCATCAAAATACCACTTGACTGCGCAAGAACAGAACTCAGTTCTTCCAGTTCCTTATTAATATGAATTCTAATAGCCTGAAAGACACGAGTCGCTGGATGCTGCCCCCTATCTACATAAGGTATAGCATTGGAAATTATATCTGCAAGTTGCTTGGTAGTTAATATGGCAGACTTTCCCCTTTCTACGTCGATAGCATTCGCAATTCTTTTAGCAAATCTTTCCTCACCGTATTTACGAAAAACTGATTCCATTTCAGGAATTGTAGCAGCTGCAATCCAGTCAGATGCAGACTCCCCGGTAGAAGTCATTCTCATATCTAGAGGACCATCTTTAGCAAAGCTAAATCCTCTGCTGGGGTCGTCGATTTGTGGACTACTAACACCAAGGTCGGCAACTATATCTGACACTTTTTCGATCCCCAACTCCAGTAGGCGATTGCTCATTTCGCTAAAACGGGAATTTATAAAAGTGAACCTAGTATCATCAACTTGATCTGCTAATTTAGCTGCATCAGGATCCATATCGAATGCAAATAGTCTTCCCTCTTCAGGTAGTATTGACAAAATTGCCTTACTATGGCCGCCCCTACCGAAAGTGGCATCTACAACCACAGGAGGATGGCAGGTAGATAAGTTCTCTAATACAGAATGACACAAAACTGAATTATGAGTATATTGATTACTCAAGGGTATAAGTCTCCAATATCTTAGGATAGAAAATGGATAAGATTGTCCTACGCAATCTAGTTAAGAAGGCTTTTGTAGGATTGTACGACTATGAACGATACCAAAAACAAACGATCTGCATACATGCAACGCTTCACTTACAAATAGCGGAGCATACCAAGTTTTCATCAAAGCCTGAGCTTGATTACTCTGATGTTGTATTTGGAATTAACAAAATATTAGACGAAGAACGGTTCTTATTAGTAGAGGGGCTATCACACCGCATATTGGGCTACTTATTTGAGTATAGTCCCATAGATGCCGTGCACCTGCAAGTATTTAAGGATCGTCCAATAGAAAACATAGACAGCGTAGGAATAGAACTGTTTAGGACAAGACAAGAATTTATGTCCAAAAAATGTGATCAAAATAGGGTCGTTGTAGTAAAGTCACACGCTCCGGATCCTAGCATAGCAACGGATATTATACAAATCCTCATAGAGAAAAAACTGATAGCGTGTGGTACACTTCTCCACGAATCTCTCACCACCTATTGTTGGGAAAATCAGACTCATACCCAGAGGGTTTTCCCTTTTGAGCTTAAAACCGTCGCAAGTGCTCTACAATCGGTTAGCCTTGTGATAAAGCAAAAGCACCCGGATATAGTGCCAGAAATAATAGTGCTCCCCGTTTCTAATGGCCTGGAGTCGTATCTGGAGTGGGTACAAAAATCTGTGGAGGCATTTTGATGAGAAAAATCTGGCTAATACTACTCATTTCCTTCGCATTTCTCACTTTGGAATGTAGCACCGTTTCAGCCGAAGGTCTGGAAAATCTTACTTTTGGCGATAACTCCTCTAAGATTTTGTCTCCGGGAAAAGCCTTCAAAGTCCAAATTTATAAAAGTGGTGACACCATAAGAGTGCATATTGAGCCTGGGAGCGGAGTGTATGTATACAAGAATAGTATAAGCATATCTGTAAGACCATCTAGAGCCGCAACTATAGGCTCTCTTTACTTGCCTGCCACTTACTCTCATATCAAAACCAGCTCTAATGGCTCTGAAGAGGTATATGAAGAGCCCGTAGTAATAACTGCAAAATTACTAAAATCTAGTAAGCAAGCATTCACTATTTTTGTTAATTTAAAGGGGTGCTCATCAGCTGGTATCTGCTACCCCCCTCAAACTTATACCATGCATGTAAACAGTAAAACTGACATGCATGTAAACAATAAATCCTTATTAGCTAACAATGCTACAAAGTTTTGTGAATCAGATAGCCCCTCAGACAAAGACGGGGACTCTGGAAAGTTTTTTCATGGATTGGAAGCAAACAACTGGCTATATACTCTGCTGCTAATGTTTGGTTTGGGCATAATGCTAACGTTCACGCCCTGTGTTTTTCCCATGCTACCTATAATTTCATCAATTCTTGTGGGTCAAACTAAACTGTCTAGGTCCCGTAGTTTCTTCTTATCACTAGCCTATACCTTGGGCATGTGTACCACCTACACAGTAGCTGGAATAGTATCTGCACTCAGCGGAACACTATTAGCCGCATGGCTACAAAGTCCAGTTGTCCTATCAATTTTCGCTCTCATTATGGTGGCGTTATCATTGTCTCTATTTGGAGTATTTGAAATAGGAATACACTCCAAACTGTCTACTAAAATTTCCTCCATCAGTAACCGTCTTGAAGGTAGTACGTATAGCGGAGCTTTTGGTATAGGAGCTCTATCGGGTCTAGTGATAGGGCCGTGTATAGCTCCGCCCCTAGCTGGAACATTGCTGTACATAGCTAAGACAGGAAATATGTGGATTGGGGGTACTGCCTTGTTTATGCTTGCATTAGGCATGGGAGTACCTTTAATAATAATTGGCATATCTGCAGATAAGATACTTCCCAAAGCAGGTGTGTGGATGGATAAAATAAAGCAAATTTGTGGTTTTTCTTTATTAGGATTAGCAGTATACATAGTATCTCCCGTGATCCCTCCCGTCTGGGCAACCATAGGGTACACACTTGTTGTTCTCGCATGTAGTGTATGGATAGGGTTCTTTGATGCTGGCACTCCTGCTCCTTTACGCTTTGTGGGTCTTCTATGTTTGCTGTTTGGTATCGGCACGGGTTCTCAGTTATTAACGAGCGACTTTGCTGCAACTAAATCAGAAACTTCTATCGCACCTTACTTTACCCCTATCAAATCAGTGGAGCAGCTACATCAAGTGATAAAGCACCACCGCAAATCTCCAACTTTTATCAAAATAACTGCAAAGTGGTGTTCTTTGTGTAGAGAAATGGAAAGAACGACATTCCGTAATCCGGAGGTTATTAAAAAACTGGATAAGTTTGATAAATTCATTATCGATGTTTCTGACAACAATGCAGAAGATAGAGCCATGATGAAAGAATACGGAGTCTTCGGACCACCAGCAATGATTATATATAACAAAAAATACGGTGATTCTTACGAAAAACTCATCGGCCTACACAATAGCAGCAGTCTATTAAAATCACTTAGTAGTAGTAAGTAACTACTTTTAGTTACCAGCTTATAGGATGAATCCATTAAGAGTACGTGCTTGATATGCACATATCTAGTGTCTAACATCTTATTTCGGGCATATAATTTTTCTATAGCTCTTGATTTAGGAAAAATGTTCCTCCTATATACCTTATATAAACTGTTTACTTATGTTACGTACAAATTAAACCTTGGCTAAGTAACTTAGCACACTGAGGAAAAATATAAATGATCACCCATAACGGTCTTGAACCTATGGATAGTGTTCCTGAGGAGTACGCTCATGCATTCTATGCACCTCTAGAGAAAGCATACCGTAAAGAGAATATCCATCGCGAGCATTTGCTATCGAATTCGAATAGTGCACCTGAGTTTGATTTACCTCCAACAGTTGAGATATTTGCTCTAGACGGATTTTCTCAAAACAGGGAGGGTGAAGAAGAAGAGGAGGAGGAAGAAGAAAAGAGTGAATCTGATGGTGAAGTGCGGGTATTATCGCAAAAATCTAGTATAGGGGTCATGAGTGGGATACGGGAAGTAATGCCCACAGTAAAAACCAAGATAAGATCTAGTAGATACAGGGTTATAGGCCTACATTCTCTATTAGTTTCCCACCTAACGGTAGACAGCACGCTATTAGTGCTAGTAGAGTCGGTGGCATCTGCTTTCCTCTCCTTAGGGCTAACCGCATTCAGGATTGCTCCCAGTAAAATGCGTGGGTTACCAGCTACGTACAACATGTGTATGTGCCACATAGCAGCTACATCATTTTCTATTTCCCATTCATTAGATGTACAAGACTCCGTATTGCCTAATTGTGATGTTGAATAAGCATAATCAATATAAGCAAACAAGCACTTGTTTTTGTTTAGTAATTATTTTTCGCAAGAGCAGGCATTCACATTTGCTCGTTTCTTTTTACTAACTCACTAAAAGATTCACAAGCTGCCTCGTATGTTTTATGTAGTGCATCATCGTCGTGAACAATCGACATAAATCCAGCTTCATAAGCAGACGGTGCAAAATAAATGCCACGGACAAGCATACGGTGGAAAAAGTACCTAAAATCACGTTCGCTACATGACTTAACTTCTTCCAAAGATGTAGGGATACTATCCTTAAAGTACATACCAAACATACCACCCACACTCTGAGCAGAAAAATTTTTATATCCAGAGTCATATGCTGCCCTTAACATCATAGCAACAAATTTTTTTGTTTTATTAGAAATCTCATCAAAAAAACTGGGAATAGAAAAAATCTTTTTAAGAGTAGCTAGTCCAGAAGATACAGAACTTGGATGTCCTGACAATGTCCCTGCTTGGTATACATTACCAACTGGGCTAAAGCTATTCATTATAGACGAGTGTCCACAACATACTGCCAATTGGGAACCACCACCGACAACTTTACCAAGAATTACAACATCGGCCTCTGTACCCCAAAAACCCTGCGCACCTTTGCTATGAACACGAAATCCAGTCATAACTTCATCAAAAATTAATACTGAACCATGCTTAGTACACAAAGAACGTAAAAGCTTAATCCATTCCAATGAAGGAACGACCAAATTCATGTTACCTGCGATAGCTTCTACGATACAACAAGCTATGTTAGAACCATAATCATCAAAAACTTTGTTTAAAGAAGAAACATCATTATATGGTAGTACAATGGTCTCAGACGAACACATCGCGGTAACACCTGCTGAGCTTGGAATACCGAACGTCAGTAAGCCTGAACCTCCCTCTACCAAAAGACAATCTACATGCCCATGGTAGCAACCAGCAAACTTTAAAACCAAGGTTCTTCCGGTGTATCCACGGGACAACCTGATAGCAGACAAAACCGCCTCAGTTCCTGAGTTAGTCAAGCGCACCATCTCAACTGACGGAACGTACGCACACAAAAACTCAGCCATTTCTACCTCTAGTGCTGTAGGGGCACCAAAAGAAAAACCAGTATCTACTACTTTATGGAGGGCAAGTCTTACATCAGGGTCAGAGTGTCCCAAAATTAATGCGCCCCAAGAACACACGTAATCAATATATTCAGCACCAGTCTCATCTATCAACCTGCAACCATCAGCGCTCCTGAAGAAAATCGGATCACCCCCAACACCTTTAAAAGCTCGCACAGGAGAATTAACACCTCCTGGCATAACCTTTTGCGCTCTATCCCACAAACTGGCATCTGCATCTGTATAACTATGCATTACGTACTCTCCAATAAGGTATAAAGCAATAAAATACCATCTTACACACGATATACTCTGATAAAACCTGGTATCTTTTTCAACAACAAAATCGATTCTTCATATCTATCAGGGTTTGTCTCCCAAACAACATATACAACTAAAACATCGCGGTGCAAGTTAGACAAAAATTTCGTTATTCTACCTTGATGTCGAGAAAAAACATCCATGAGCTCTTTTAGCACATTATCTGAATTGATAAATTCCATTTTAAAGCTATATGGCCACGACAATCCCATCAAATGCATAATTTGATTGCAATGTACCGGTACCGTACGCTCGGGATTTTTTTCACAAATTTTAAGCAAATTAGGACAATCACTCCTATGTATAGAGACACAGTAATCAGATGTTATAAATCCCATCATTTCATCCGATGGAATTGGATGACAGCAATTAGCCAAACGTGTAGATAATCCAGATACTCCCATAACAGAAAAATCTAAAGATGTTTTTTTAGACAACTGCGGTACTGCACAAATGTTAACTGCATCCACCTTACTACTGTCTTCAACTAGGGAACGCCACATCTTGGGGGATATATCACCGTTGTATGCAGCCCTGTACAATAATTGAACATCTGAAAAACCCAATGCAGAGGCTACATCTTCAGATGTGATATTGCTAAGCTTATATTGTGCTATCTTCTTAGAGAATACTTGCTTACCTTTGAAGAAAACATCGTCGCTCACATCATCAATATGGTGGAAGTAATGTTTTATTTTGGAACGCGCTCGATTACTTACAGAATACACTGGTGAATTTCCCAGCCAATCACGAGAAGGACCACCTTGCTTAGATGTCATAATCTCAACTTGTTGGCCTGTATCCAAAGGTGTATCTAGGGAAACAATTGATCCATCAACTTTTGCTCCCCTACACCTATGACCGACCTCAGTATGTAACGCATACGCAAAATCAATTGGCGTAGAGCCTCTTGGTAAGGAAATAATCCTTCCCTGAGGAGTAAAAACGTATATAGTCTGATTTAGTTCGGCACGCTGCGTATAATCAGCCCACATAGGCTGTTGGGCCAAGTCGTCACGCCAGGTAAGCAATTGCCTAAGAAGTGATATTTTTTCACCATATGAAGAAGTTCCAGAACGCTCCTTGTAGAGCCAGTGAGAAGCTACACCAAGCTCAGCATTTTTATGCATATCAAAGGTCCTAATTTGGACCTCCAAATTTTTATCCGCAACAACTTGAACAACAGTATGCAAGGATTGATACAAATTACTCTTAGGTTGCAGAATATAATCATCAAATTCCTTAGATATTGGAGCCCATAGGCTATGCACCACGCCTAAAACCATGTAGCAATCACGCACTGATGGAACTAGTATTCTGATAGCGTGAATATCGTATAAATCATGAAAATCCAGATTTTTATAGTTCATCTTATTATAGATACTATATATGTGCTTAGGACGCCCATAAATTTTATAGTCCATTTCCTCCTTAGATAAGATGGCACTCAGGCTATCTATGCAGTACTGAATAAATAGCTGCCTTTCTTCTCTCTTAGAACTAAGCTTATTAACTATTGATTGGTAGAGTTCTGGCTTATAGAATCTAAAAGACAAATCTTCAAGTTCCCACTTAAGTTGCCAAACTCCAAGACGATTTGCCAATGGTGCAAAAATGCTCAATATAACTTGCGCGAAACGCTCGTGAAATATACTCTTGTCAGTAGTTGTTAAGTAGCGTAGTGTTTGCAAATGAGATGACAAAACGATGATTACGACTCTAATATCCTCAACCAATGCTAGTATCATTTGACGAAAAGATTCCGCGTGCATAAGTTGAGAACTTGGTTTTTGTAGATCATCATATCGAAAAAACTTTATACGTAATACTCCTAATACTCCCTTGAGCAAAGAAAATGTACCTGGATCGACTAAGTCTACTAGCTTGTTTAGGTCTACATCTGGGTCATCAGATAAAGCAGGTGACAAAAACAGGAGCGATGCGTACACTACCTCCTTGCCCAAACCCAACTTAGCAGTAATAGCTGCCACACCATAGGCATGGGATAGAGCATTCTCTCCAACTAGAAAACAGCTCTTTTCAGCCAAAATATGATGAACTAATTTCTCAATTTCGGCGAGAGACTCTCCATTGTCATCTCCGAGGGAATTAATAATACTGGAGCGAAGCGTATCTATATCAAAAAAACTCTTCTTTTTATCCGACATGGTCAGCACCATACCCACTACCACCCATAATGCATAGAATACCTAATCAGATGATAAATGTATTACTATCTTGCCAACAGACTGATAATCCATTAGAAGTCTATGCGCTTCCTCTACTTGACTAAGCTCAAATATTTGATTAAGGCACACTGTCTTAGGTAGCAAAAGACCGGATTTCCACTGAGTAGCAAGCCAGTCCCTGAGAATTTTTACAACATTTTGAGGCTGAGAACGCATAGTCGCTCCACGCAATGTTACCTGCTTAAATAATATTGGAGCCAGGCTGATATTACTAGGATGAGCACCTGATAAGAAACCAACAATTAGCCATGTACCATATAAATTTATAAGCTTAGAATTAGCAGTAAAACAAGAAGCCCCTACAACATCAAAAATAACATCTACTTTGCTACTTTCATCAATCAAATGTTGTATCCAATTATCATTGTTGCGAAAAAAAACTTTTTTCTCATCAATTATTGATGATATATCGCATTTCCTTTCAGATCCGAGAGTACCCCATACATTGGCACCTACCCATTGTGAAAGCAAAGCTGCTGCTCTACTCACATTGGACATAACGCTATGTATAAGAACACGGTCATTACTAGACAAAGGCCGTATATAGTGCAAAAACAAAGCGGCTGTAAACCAAGCTTCTGGTATGCCGGCTGCTACAGATAAAGGAAGATCAGATGGAATAATTAGGCAAGACTCACATGAACAAACAACATATTCAGCATAACCACCTCCATTTACCAAAGCGCAAACTCTTTCACCCAACCATTCTTCTCCAACATCTTCACCAATAGCATCAACAATACCAGAAACCTCCAGACCCATAATTGGATTAGCACCATGGGGCGGCCGATACACACCGCGCAATTGGTATACATCTGTACGATTAACACCAGCGTATGCAACCCGAATGCGTAGCTGACCTTTTTGAGGAGAAGTTACCTCTCCACGAAGCAGTGACATTTCGTTAGGCGCCGAATGATTCACATACCACATAGAAATTTCCTTGTAGATTGTCTAGTATCGAACATCCTGTTTTACATGGTTATAGGAAATGACCCCAAAAAACACTTTACTAATTATTACAGATCTCAATCCATCGCATAAGACTGGATTAGGCCTAGATATACGCATCACAACACAGCAAGGATGCAAATCTGTAAGCGTCCTAACTGGTATATATGCTGATAGGCCAAGCCTACACTATTGCTTAGATACGTACCAAGTTCTTCAGCAACTAGAATCGCTGAAGGATTGTGGTATAAACGCTATTAGGCTTGGTCTACTAAATTCGCATGAGATAGGATTACTCATTGGGCAAAAATTACAAAAAATGTTTTACGATGTACCAATTGTGATAGACGGACGAGCACTAATACCAAATGGCAAGAAATTCCTCGACTCACAAAAGGTCAGAAAATTCTGTCAATTTATCCTAAAAACAGTACAATTGCTTGTAATAGATGAGAAAAATCTTCCTAGATTATGTGCACATCTCTGTCCAAATATTATAGGAACAAATAATCAATTAGAGTCACTTATAAACTATGGATGCGAAACTGTTATGCTGGTCGAATGCCATGAAAACAAAGCTTCATATGTTCTATCTGATAAAAGAAACATCATCCATATGACTTCAGACAATCAGCTAACGATACCTGAGCAAGAAACAGCAACAACCATAGCTTGCCATATTGCCAATGGATTAGACGTAATGCAGGCACTAAGGAGTATGTCAATATACACGACACAAAAATTAGCAAAAGAATCATTGACATAGAAATCGCACCCCATAGAGTGCAATATCCTAGATATCGGTGTACGTTGTGTATACTTATTTTGTGTTTATACGCTTTAGTAATTAGCATATAAAAGGTTGGAGTCTGTGTAGTCACACCGTTTGTACACTAATTTACGACATAGAAACTAAAACTACACTCACATCCTACCATTGTCAAAATAGCAACAACACGATAATAGAATACCTGTCTTATAAACACAACGAGACTTACTGTGCTAGCTTCATTTATCAACACTGCATCTAAAAAAATCTATAGATTTAAAAAAATACGTATCCCCGTCATAGTGTTTATTATCGGAAACATAATAGCCTACACAAATTTCTATCTTTTTAGATACCAAGAAAGCACAAAACTCTACTTAGAAAATCTACAACAAATCAATATTGTTATAAATCAAATACATACAAACATCAGTGACCATTTTCACCTTATTACTTTCATCAACAAATTTATTGAAGAGTACGAAAACGTCTCTGCTCACGATATTAAAAAGATACTTAGAGTATATAGATATCGAAAAAAATTCATGGGATTAGAATATCTTGCATTCTTCAAAGATGGAAAACAGATCTGGGAAACTCATATACAGGGAGCAAAGCTAACAAGTAAACAACAATCTCTCATAAAGGAATTAGCATACAAAAACTCTAAAATCGGTAAAATAATACCGCTAGATACGAATAACGGAACCATAGCTGCGGTTTATCCGTTAAAAAGTGGGCCTGACCACAATGGAACTCTTGTAACTATTTTTAATTTATATAAGTTAGTACAGGAAAATAATAAAAAGGATCAAGTCTCAGTTGAGATTGACATTGAGGATTCGAAAAATAATTATAAAAATGTTCTTGATTATCCTAACCTTAAGGATGACGAATACTATGCCTACGATATATATAAAGCCCTAGGTAAAAAGTTCATATTCCGCTTTTTTATTACTCATGAGGAAAAAAAATCTTTAAGCTACTGGACTTTAGCATTCGGAGTGCTAATTGTATCGTTAGTATCGCTGCTAATTCACTCTATAACCAAGACTAAAAACATAGCAAAAAATATTGCAGAAAAAATAACCTGGCAACTACGAGTAAATGAGGAACGCTTGCGGGATGCACAAGCGATGGCTCACGTAGGTAATTTAGATATTTTATACAAAACAAACGAAATTATATGGAGTGATGAAGTATTTAATATATTTGGTATAAAGCCACCTGTGCCCTCACCGGAGAATCTACTAGAACTGGTAGATTCGGCTGACCGTAAAAAAGTGCGCTTTATCTTCAATGCCAAAAATATAGAAAAAAACTCTTTCGACTTAGAATTTCGTATTTTACGTAACCAAGAAATTAGGTGGGTGAGAACAAAACTTCATGCTATTCGTGATAACAATAATGATGTAGTAGGAATGAAGGGAGTAATTCTTGATATAACTGACTATAAAAAAATAGAAGAAAAAATAGAAAATTTTGCCTTTAAAGATCACCTAACTGGATTGCATAACAGAGCCTCAATAGAAGAAATTATGACTCGGGTCATGAACAACCCAGATACTGTATGGCCAGTTTGCATAATATTTGTTGACATTAACCAATTTAAGGTAGTTAACGACTCGTTTGGACACACCATTGGAGATATTTTAATAAAAATAATTTCTGATAGGCTGATGGGACTCAAAAAATCTGGAGATTATCTCGCAAGACTTACTGGAGATGAATTTATATTCTTCCTGACTCAAGTCCACAGTGTGGAAAATACAAAGTACTTTGCTGAACGTATTCTAAGTACTGTTAAGAAACCTGTAGAAATAGAAGGACATCAATTCCACGTTGCTTCTAGTATAGGTATTGCATTTGCTGAAAGTAATATAGGCGCATATGAGCTCCTAAGAAATGCTGACTTAGCAAAAGTAAATGCAAAAGAACAGGATAGAAATAACATACAGTTTTATATTAAGGAAATGTCTGAAGTTGCAACTAATAAATTACTTCTAGCGGAAAGAATTAGGCGTGGAATTCAACAAGATGAATTCGTTACATTCTATCAGTTACAAGTTGAGCTAAGCACCATGAAAGTCATAGGAGCAGAAGCACTGATACGATGGAATCATCCTGAAAGAGGAATCGTATCAGCAGTTGAATTCGTAGAAGTTGCTGAAACACAAGGACTAATAGGTGAAATAGGTGAGATTACACTAGAAAAAGCTTGTTCTGATGCTGTTAAGTGGCGCATGGAGGGACATCAAATATCCTTAGCCGTCAACATATCAGCTGAGCAATTCTCAACAAAGTCTTTAGTAGAAAAAGTAACTAATGTTTTATCGTCCAAAAATTTGCCAGCTCATGCCTTAGAAATAGAAATAACAGAAAGTGCGGCAATGAAAAACCCTGAAGATGCCACTGAGCTTATAAATGAACTAAAAGCTATTGGAGTCTCCATAGCCATAGACGACTTCGGCACAGGATACTCTTCTCTAGCTTATCTTAAACGTTTCGACATAGATTTTATAAAAATTGACAAATCATTCATTAAAGATCTGCCAAACAATATTGAGGATGCAACTATAGCGCGTGCTATATGCACTCTTGGGCATTCACTTAATTTACGCGTGATAGCAGAAGGAGTAGAATCCATGGATCAGGTAAATTTGCTACGTTCATGGAAAGTAGATGAAATACAGGGATATATAATTTCTAAACCGATACCATATGATGAATTCATCTTATTACTAAAAGAGGATTTCCTGCCAGATGGAACCTGGAAAAAATTTACTCCTACTTAAAACAACATCTGTTCGTAACAACTAAAATCGTAATTTGTTTTCGTTTCCATTTAAAAAACGGATAATATTGGATCGGTGCCTACTGATTATCAGTACCAAAGCACAAATATAAGACCCTATCAAGGGACTGATGGGCAGTCTGATAGCCAAAATAACTGCCATTAATATCAATCCAGATAAAGTAGATAGGAATGAATATCTAGTAATTACAATAATTAATGCCATAAGTGCTAACCCAATAGTTGCTGACAATGAATCAATGGCAAAAGTGGCTCCAATGAGGCAAGCAACCCCTTTTCCACCATGGAAAGAATTGAATACAGAAAAAATATGCCCAAGTATCACGCCTAACAACAGAATTGAAAAATCATATGGACATACAGGAAAATCCAAATATACGTGGTTAAGATGTGGTATACGCATTACAAAATAGGCCTTAGATATATCACCAATCAAAGTAAAAAACGCAATGTACTTACTTGCCCGAAAAACGTTGGTTGCACCTGCAGAGTGAGACCCATAGGAACGGGGGTCAGGAAGATTAAAAAATTTACTCAACACAATAGCAAACGAGAATGAACCCAACAGATAAGATACTAGAAATAAAAACAATGAGTTCTCTATACATAACATGTGCTATACCCTATAACTGTAAAATAACAAGACTAAATCAACCCCATATTCTATAATCTACTCAACACTTCTACTAATCTCGGTGGGCCATACATGTTCATTCACCCAAATATAGACCCTGTAGCGTTGCACCTAGGTCAAGTAAAGGTCTACTGGTACGGGATTATGTACTTCCTGGGCTTCCTATGTTTCATGCTCCTTTCCTACTACAGAAGAAATTTTCCACATTATCAATGGGTAAGTACAGAACTGATTGATACAATGGTTGTCTATGGTGTACTGGGTGTTGTAATAGGTGGGAGATTAGGAGAAATTATTTTGTACAGGCCCTTCCTATATTTAAATCATCCTTCTGAAATTATAAAAGTCTGGCATGGTGGAATGTCTTTTCATGGAGGATTAGCTGGTGTAATCATATCAGTAATAATTATGAGCTACCAACATAAGCTAGACTTTATTAGAACAATTGAATTTGTAGCACCTTCGGTAATACCCGGATATGCTCTAGGACGGATTGGAAATTTCATAAATTCGGAACTAATAGGAAAGCCGACGGAAGTACCATGGGCGGTCGTATTCCCGCATGTAGATTATGTTCCCCGCCACCCGTCGCAAATATATCAAGCTGGAATAGATGGGATATTATTCTTCATAATAATGTGGGCCTTCACCTTAAAGCCAAGGCCTAGGTGTGCAACCGCGGGACTGTACCTTGTAGTATATTCCTTGACCAGATCATTTACAGAAATATTCAGGGTGCCTGATGGAGTAATATCTGTGAAAGGCCTTGGTATTACTCTCTCCATGGGCCAATATTACTGCGTACCTATGTTCATTGGCGGAGTAGGCATGCTTATATATGCTTACTTTTTTCAACCTAAAGATCAAACAACAAATTGACCTTCTAGGCTATTTACCGATATTCCAAGTTGATCTAATTGTTCATCGCTAACAGCGCTTGGCGATCCGGTAAGAATACACTGCGCCTTTTGCGTCTTGGGAAACGCAATCACATCCCGTATAGAATCCTCTCCACAAATCATGGCAGAAATTCTATCAAGTCCAAAAGCAATACCCCCGTGTGGAGGTGTCCCGTAACGAAGAACATTCAGAAAAAATCCGAACTTATCATTAGCTTCATCGGAACTGATCCCCAAGACACGAAATACTTTTTCTTGAATAGCAGGATTATGTATACGCACTGACCCTCCGGCGATCTCTATCCCGTTAAGAACCAAATCATAGGCCTGAGACAAACATGAGTCTGGGTTATCAATATCATCTGCATTAATGGGAGCAGTAAAAGGATGATGCCTAGATAACACGTTACCTGAATCTCTATCTATTTCAAATAAGGGGAAATTAACCACCCACAGCGGATACCAACCATCATTAATTAAGCCTTTATCTTTAGATATTCGTACGCGCAAAGCCCCCAAGGCAGCGCAAACTATACTCTCATTATCAGCACCGAAAAATACCAGATCACCATCAACGACACCCGAACGTTCAATTAGCGTTTTCAAAAACAAGTCACTTAAATTTTTAACAATCGGAGATTGAAGACCATCACGTGATCCGGTTTTCAAAAAGCGAGAGACATCGTTAAATCTAATCCATGCGAGCCCCCTAGCACCGTACTGCATCACAAATTTGGTATAAGAATCAATTTCACCGCGACTTAGAAAAACTTCAGCTGGTACACGTAACGCAGCAACTCTACCTCTCTTGGAATTAGCTGCGCGTGAAAATACCTGAAAGTCCACATCCTTTGATACATCAGTCAGCTCAGTTAAAACTAGGGGAAGACGCAAATCCGGTTTATCTGTCCCATATTTGGACATAGCATATTTATAATCCATTGTAGGAATAGGTCCGGGAAGATCAATTCCCACCGATTTAAAAACTTCAAGCAAACAACACTCCATCAACTTCATTATTTCTTCCTGAGAAGAAAAAGACATCTCGACATCTATTTGAGTAAACTCTGGCTGACGATCGGCACGCAAATCCTCATCTCGAAAACATCGAGCTACCTGATAATAACGATCAAAGCCTGCCACCATAATCATCTGTTTAAACAGCTGTGGTGACTGAGGTAAAGCAAAAAATTCCCCGGCATGAACTCTAGAGGGTACCAAATAGTCACGAGCCCCTTCGGGGGTTGATCTGGTTAACAAAGGAGTTTCAATTTCAATAAAACCTCGATGATCAAAAAAGTGTCTAAAAGCACGTGTAACTAGGTAACGTGTAAACAAATTTCTCTGCATATCGGGACGACGAAGATCCAATACCCGGTAGCTCAAACGAACTACATCTGATATTTGATCATCAAAATGAAATGGTGGTGTCAAGGAGGAATTGATTATTTCCAAACTGGAGGCATGCACCTCTATTTCACCAGTTGAGAGCTGATCATTCACCGTTTCTGGGGTTCTACGAACAACAGCACCCAAAATACGTACAACGAATTCGCTACGCAAATCGTTTGCTCGCCTGAACATATCAGCATCCTGCGGATGAAACACGACCTGAACTAAACCTTCACGGTCCCTCAAGGAAACAAATAGAACTCCCCCGTGGTCTCTAACACTATGTACCCACCCACACAAAGAAACATCCGTACCAACATTATCTAAAGACAAAACACCACAATAATGAGACCGCACTAACATCTCCTAAAAGGAAAAACCATTAAATCAACTAATCGTTCTCATTAGTTTCAGGATTGACAGAACCCATTGATATGACATGTTTAAGCGCTTGTTCCACACTCAAAGGTAAAAATACAACCGAAGAAGAGGGAACAATCACCATATATCCAGACGTTGGATTTGGGGTGGTTGGAACAAATACGTTTAGATATCCCAATTCCACATTATTCAGAGAACTTGTAACGAGAGAAGAGGATTTACCAGTTACAAAGGCAATTGACTTACTTCCCAAAAAATCTACTAACACAACCTGACCAAAGTTAGTACTAGAATCAAGAAGCAAAGTATCACTAACCTGTTTCACACTTACGTAAATACGATTAACTATAGGAATCTTGCAAATAATAAGTTCCCCAAGTTCAACAAGGCGGCGCCCAACATAGTTTGAGGCAATAAGACCAGTAACAAACACTATGGCTATGCTGAAAAAAAAACCTATCCCGGCAATTTTGGAACCCAAAATATTCGAAGGTTGCCAAGACGATGGCAGATAGGAAATAAACCCGTCTAAGGTCATAACAACAAGCTTAACTATCCAGATGGTAATAATTACGGGCGCCCAAACCAACAAGCCGGTAAAAAAAACCTTTTTCAGCTTCATAAGTGTATCCTGCAGTATTATTATTTCGCCACTAAAAATTACTAACCTTCTGAGCCCGAGTTACTACTTGCACTGGCAACTGTAGGCTCGGCAGCACCAGCAGTGTTAACTTGCTTATCAGAGTCAATTTTCTTAACCACATCCCCACCTTGGGGAGAAGATGTACCCTCAACTACGCTGGAAGACTTAAAATCAGTAGCATACCAACCAGAACCTTTTAACTTAAACGATGGAGCAGAAACGAGGCGACAATAATCATTGGAAAGACACGAAGGACACTTTACAAAGTGTGGGTCAGACATTTTCTGCCAGTGGCTGCTCTTGTAACCACAATTTCGACAACAGTATGAATAAGTAGGCATTACGGCGTACCAAGTAATTAAAACACCTCCATAGATTACAACAGCCAACTCATTCAGTGAATATGGAGAATGTACGGATAGAAGTATTGTTTGTCTACAAAAAATATTGCAATCCACCCCATAAAAGCCAAGTATGGGCCAAACGGAATCTGCCAATGTAGGAATTTACCTTCTGTTTTAGAGCATCCTGGTTTATACGACAATAAGAAACATATAAATGAGATTAAAAGAGCTTCTATACATGCGCCAAAAACAACAAATGGAATAGATTTCCAGCCTAACCACGCCCCCAAAGCACACATAAGTTTAAAGTCACCAAAGCCAAAACCATGCTTCTTGGTTAACCAAAAAAAAATCCAATAGACCGACCACAAACAATAGTACCCAACAATTGATCCCCAAACAGAATCATGCAATGGAACAAAAACTGAGAAGCTATTTACAAGCAGGCCCATCATTAGCAACGGCCAGGTTATCTCATCTGGTAAAAGTTGGGTGTCAAAGTCTATCAATGCAGCAATTAGTAGGTAGAACCCCAAAACAGCAGAACATAAAAACTTAACTGTTGGACCAAAGCGAAAAAATGCCAAAAACATCAACAAAGCGCCAGATAGCTCAACTATGGGATAACGCCTAGATATGGGCTGTTTGCAAAAGAAACAACGCCCACTTAGATATATGTAGCTTAGTACCGGGACATTCTGCCACCAACTAATTTGGTGCAAACAGTTGGGACAGCAAGAGCGAGAAAACAAACTCCAATCACAAGGTTCCTCACTCTTGACACTATCAAGCTTCAGTATGGAACAGGCCTCCTCGCGCCAGCCTGCCATCAGCAGTTTAGGTAACCTATATACTACTGCGTTGGTCAGACTACCAAAAATCAATCCCCCAACAACCACCAATACCCAAAATACTTCTATGTTGCCATGAAAATAATCAACCATCTTTAACCAACGGCCGCTCCCATCTTAAATATCGGCATGTACATAGCTGAAATGATAAAGGCCACAGTACCTCCTAATACAAAGATAATAATCGGCTCTAGCAGAGAAGAAAGGTTCTTGACCATAACATCTACCTCATCTTCGTACATTTCAGCAACCTTTGAAAGCATCTCTTCCAACCGCCCTGACTCTTCTCCAATGGAAACAAACTGCATCATCAACTCTGGAAATACAGAACACGTTCTCATAGCAACACTCAAAGAGACACCCGAATGAACTTGTCTTATGAGATCAGCAGTATCATCATAAACTACGATATTGTCAGCAGAACGAGCGCTAAAATCAAGAGCATCCACCAAAGGCATACCTGCTTTAGTCATAGTAACCATGGTACGCAGCCACCTGGACAATACTGCCAATGTGATTATCTTACCAATAACAGGTACCTTGGCAATCTTTTTTTGGAAAAATCTCTGTAATAACAAGCTGCTACGGTATGTCCTTATAGTAAAAAAAATAAGACCAGCTAGTCCCACGGCCAGCTTAACCCCGTGTTTAATAATAAAATTAGAGGCATTAACAAGTATCTGCGTAAGCGCTGGGAGCTCTGCTCCCATATTTTCAAATATGTTCTGAAAAGATGGAATAACCCATACCATCATGACTATAATGACTATGATAGCTATACCAATAACAGATAAAGGATAGATTAAGGCTGTTTTCACTTGTGACTTCAACTTTGCAGATTTCTCAAGGTACACCGACAGCCTAGATAACATTTTCTCCAACATACCAGACTGTTCGCCTGCAGCCACCATGCTAATAAAAAGTTCATCAAATACATGCGGGGCATCGGAAAGGGCCTTGGCAAAACTTGAACCCTTCCTAACTTCCTGTGACAAATTATTAATAATATTTGCCATAGCTGCCTTTCTCTGGGAGCTGGCAATCATGTTTAGACTCTGCAATAAAGGAACCCCTGCTCTAAGCATAGTTGACAATTGGCCAGAAAAGGAAATTATGTCTTTTTGCTTTATTCGACCAGAGAAGCTCCTCTCACTGACCAACTTTACAGAGGTAACAAAGTAACCTTGCTTCTTCAGGTTCTCGATAGCATCACTTCGGGATTTGCTTCTTAACTGTCCAGAAACATACTCTCCCGTCTTATCTTTAGCCTTCCAAGAGAAAAGAAAGCTCTTACCAGACTTACTAGTGTCAGCCATATACATCCACCCTAATAATTTTTAGTGCCTTCATTTTTAGGCGTTTGTGGAGCTCAAAATCTCCTCCAGTGATGTTTCACCACGAGAAACCTTAAGCAGGCCTGAACGACGCAAATCATTTATTCCATCCAATTTTGCTTGCCCAGCAATCTCGGAAGTACCTCCGCCCTTTAAGATAATTTCCTCTATAGCGGGAGAAACAGGCATGACTTGATATACACCAGTTCTTCCCTTATACCCAGAGCCAGTGCATTTGTCACATCCCTTCGGTTGATATACCTGCAACCCATCAAGTTCTGACTCCAAAAAACCTGCATTTAACAAAACTTCCTTAGGAATATCAACAATATCCTTACAAAATTCACAAAGTTTCCTCACAAGCCTCTGTGCAGTAATCAAATGAACTGTGGAAGCGATATTGTACGTAGGTATTCCTATATTAATAAGGCGCGTAAGAGTACTTGGTGCATCGTTAGTATGTAGCGTAGATAAAACCAAGTGCCCAGTTTGAGCTGCTTTAATAGCCACCTCAGCCGTTTCTATATCACGAATCTCACCAACCATGATTATATCGGGATCTTGTCGCAAAAATGACTTCAAAGCCGAGGCGAATGTCAACCCAATCTTATTGTCTACATTTACCTGATTAACGCCTCTTAAATTAATTTCTGCCGGATCCTCTGCAGTTGAAATATTTACATCATCAGTATTAAGAATATTAAGACATGTATATAAGGATACCGTCTTACCACTTCCCGTAGGACCTGTAACCAAAACCATGCCATAAGGACGATGAATAGCCTCCAACAATATATCCCTTTGAGGTGGCTCATACCCTAAGGCATCAATACCTAAAGAAGCATTTGACGAATCAAGAATACGAATTACTATCTTTTCACCATGCAAAGTAGGCAATATGCTTATCCGCATGTCAACTTCTTTAGAATCACCCAAGACTATCCTAGAGCGCCCATCCTGTGGCAAGCGCTTCTCAGAAATATCCAATCTAGAAATGACCTTTATCCTAGAAGAAATAGAATCCTTTACAGCGAAAGGGGGAGTAGCAACTTCCTTCAACACCCCATCTCTACGAAAACGAACCCGATAGAACTCCTTGTAAGGTTCAAAGTGAATATCAGACGCTCCCTGTGAAATAGCATTCGTAATAACTTTTTGAATAAACCGTACTACTGGAGCCTCGTCAACATCAACAGACACAGATGATGTCGCATTATTATTTGACGAATCTTGAGCACCTGATACCTGAGAAAGCAGATCAATGGCCTCTTGGCTAGAAACAGCAGTACCACGATTGCTAGCACAAAGTGAGAAAAAATCTTGCAATTTCCAATACTCAACTACCACTATGTAAATCCTATAGGTAGTCTGAAAAGCAACATCCTTTATAAATTGATAGTCTGTAGGGTCATACACTGCTAACAACAATTGACCATCACGAACAACTAGCGGAAAGCATTTATTCTGGTCCTTAAAACAATTCATCTCTAGCAAATCATTTGAAATTTTCTCTCTGTTAAAGCTACTAATATCAAAAAGTGGATACCCTAGGCTTGACAGAAACGATGCAACTTGAGAAGAAATATCTGCATTAGACACCACAACCTGATGAATAAAAGTATTACCTTCTTTTTCAGCATTTTTTGTAGCCTCAATGGCATCGGACTTACTAATAATTTTTTTATTTATAAAGCTCTTAGCTAACCCAGACAATCTTTCCATGGATCACCGTTCCACAAATATTTATGTCACTGAACATCTTTTTTTATCGTCACTAATTAGTCTTAACCTTGCCAATCTAACGTATTTATCAGATACCTGAATCGTCTCAACAACAACATCGCCAATCCTGATGGAGACATCACCCTCAGGTAAATCCTTCAACTGTGAAAGAATCCACCCATTCAAGGTTTTTGCACCATCCAATGGAAAAGATAATAACAATCGCCGATTCAACTCCCTCAAACGAACAGCACCGTCCACGATAACAGAATTATCTTTACCCCATGTAACTGGCTGACCCAACGGCATGGGATTAGCACTAAGTTTGCCCATAATTTCATCAACAATATCATCAGCGGTCAAGATTCCCAAGACTTCACCATACTCATCAACTACTATGGCAAAGCGTTCATGAGTCTCAATAAAAAAACGCAATTGGTCCAAAGCTGAATTACTGCGAGGAACAAAACTTGCCCTTTGTGTGAGTTCTATTATTTTTTCATCCGTAACCGGCTCTCTTGGCCATAGACTCAAAATTCTCTTAACTGGCAATACACCTATAATCTCTTGATAGTTACCTCTGTACACCGGAAGACGGGAATGAAGGGCTGTGGTTACCTTCTTCATTATGGTTTCTATGGGCTGAGAAATATCAATATCTTCAATATTACGGCGAGCAACCATTAAATCTTCTACTGTAACCTCACTCAAAGTCGCTAAATTAAGAAGCATGTCCCTATGTTCAGAAACAATAAGACTGGAATACTCCATTAAAAAAACCTTAAGTTCCCCTCCAACCTCTGTACCTCTAGTCTTTACGTGATTGTCAGAACTACCTTTAAAAAAAGTCAGTGCATCAAAAATTGCCAAGAAGGTTCTAGAAATAACCCTAGTGATATAAATAATTGGGAAAAATAATTGAAAGAACAAGAGGATAAAAAAACTAATTCTAACAGCAATGTAATTAGCGAACCTGTTACCGATAACCTTAGGTATAATTTCAGCAAAAACAAGTATTACAAAGGCAGAAAAAACTGTCGTCATACCCAGCACAAACTGTTTTTGTCCAAAAATAGCCAGGCTTATCTTAGCTACTATTGTTGCTACGGCTGCATTGGCCAAATTGTTTCCAAGCAATATGGTTCCAAGCAAATAATCAACCTGCGATAACAACTTTATGGTACGAATGGCTCCTCTGTCTCCCCTCTCAGACAGTGCTTCAAGGCGATAACGATTAACGGACATCATACTAGTTTCAGCCATGGAAAAAAAACCAGATATTATGAGCAGAGCGGCAAGAAAAACTATTTGAGCACCATAAGAGTCGGAAAGCATATTGCCTTTTTAGGTATATTTTGTAAGCACACAAATAAAAGACTTGGCAGTATAGCAAACTACAGCAGGAATATATAATTCCTATCCAATACAGCAGGGAAAAGACAATCTATAAGCCGGGTTCTGTCTAGGACAACCATACATCTAGGATGGTTATTGCTAACCACCTCAAGCAACCTACCCACAAGCTCAGCGAGTAACCTCAGCGCCTGTCTATTTGGTCTTGCTCCAAGAGGGGTTTGCCTTGCCCTTGAATGTTACCACCAAGGCGGTGAGCTCTTACCCCACCATTTCACCCTTACCCCTAACCTAAAAAAGGTAAGAGGCGGTTTATTTTCTGTTGCACTTTCCGTCGTTTCACAACGCCCGGCCATTAGCCGGCTCTTTACTCTGTGGAGCCCGGACTTTCCTCCCTTAGTAAAAAACACCAAGAGCGGTTGCCCAACTGTCTTCTCCCAGTGCGAGTGTACCAAATGATAGGATATATACCAATGAGAATAAACTCTCTTTTATGGACAAATTTTATGCTTGTTATCATCCTATCTCTTTCCTGTATCGCAATCTCGGTAGCAATAACTGTGCTATTCGGACAAAAAAAATTCTACAAAGAAGGATATGAATCTAGGAGCTTAGAAATATCAAATCTGAAGTCTAAAGTTGAAAGCATTCAAAAAGAGCTTTCATTTTGTAGAGAGCAAATTGTAAAACACACGTCTACCGAGCAGCAGTTACAATTAAAAAATGCCCAGCTAACTGCAGAGCTGGATTGCCAAAAAAAACTATCAGAGGAAACTAAACTAGCACTATCTTCTACTAAACAATACTTACAAGATCACATGACTTTGGTAGCGCAATCTGTTATGAAAGAGTCGAGGCAAGAACTATCATCTGCTAATGAGAAAAATATTGTTGGCTATATAAATCCCTTGCAACAAAAAATAACTGCGCTCGAACAGTACATTAGTGAGGCATATCATAAGGAAAATAAGCAACGCTACGCACTACAGCAAGAAATTAATCGACTATTTGAGGCAACAATATCTGTAAGCAAGGATGCGCAAAACCTAGCTACAGCCCTGAAGGGAAATAATAAAGTACAGGGAAATTGGGGAGAAATGATTTTAGAAAACATTCTTACATCATCAGGACTTAGGAAGTCATACGAATATAAAACTCAAGTATCGCTAAAAAATGAAGAAAATGAGTATCTACGGCCAGACACTATAGTATACCTTCCCGATAACAAGCATATAGTAATAGACTCTAAGGTATCGCTAATAAGTTATCAAAAATCACTTGAGGATGAGGATAATAGCTCTCATTTTATAAATCAACACGTGCAGTGTATAAAGCAACACATAAAAAATCTGTCGCAAAAACATTACGACAAACTTAAGGAAGTGGAAACATTAAGTTTTGTAATATTGCTCATACCTATAGAGCCAGCTTTTATAGCAGCACTTACAAAAGAACCATCGCTTTTAGAAAATGCATCCCAAAAAAGAATAGCTCTTGCCAGTCCGTCCACTCTTATTCCTATTTTAAAAACTGTTAGCCTACTTTGGAAACACGAACAACAAAATAAAAATGCCTTAGAAATTGCGCAACATGGAGCACAACTGTATGATAAATGTGTCAACTTTATAGAATCTGTAGATGAAATGGAACAAAAAATTCAATCCCTATCTAAATGCCATGAAACTATGATGAACAGGTTATACAGGGGCAGAGGAAATTTGATATCTCATATAGAAAAAATGAAAAACATGGGAATAGAACCACGTAAAAGTATGAATCAAAATCATATCAACCGTGCTCATGAGGACTGTATAGATGTTGCCTCAATAAATGAAAAAACAACTTAGGCCCAAAACATATCATTGCACATGTCTGTGGTCTTATTTTAGCGATAACATCTCTATCAGACCCTACTTTTACAACAAATCTAGGCGACAATAATAATTTGGGCAACAATATAGCTCTGGTGACAGTGGTAACTCAACAAACCGGAAAACACAACCCCAGCACACAATGTAACTAAGAATATTATTGATATCTTGTTATAATGAAAGAAATTTCTACTCTATCCCCACCCAACAAAACGTGGTATAAAAATCACCTACTAGCAACTAATCCTACACTGGCTCCAAAGCTCAGCATTCGTTCTATGGGTAAAATCGCCCTCCGTGCAATTTCTTCATCCAAAAAAATCTCCGGCTGACCCTTCTCCAAGGCACTAGCCAATAAAGAAAGACTATTCATAGCCATCCATGGACAATGTGCACAGACCGTGCATGGACGATTTTCTCGCGAAGTAGGAGCAGGAATAAAAATCTTCTCAGGATTTTGTGCTCTCATTTTATATAGCAACCCAGCATCAGTAGCAACTATCATTTTCTTAGCACTTGTATCACGAGCGTAAGACAACAACTGCGTTGTTGATCCAACGCAATCAGCTAAAGACACAACACCAGTGGGAGATTCAGGATGTACCAATATCTTGACGTCTGGCTCCTCATTTTTCATCTTTTGCAGCTCTAAAAGTTGAAATTCGTCATGTACAACACAGGAAGCATTCCATATAACCATATTAATACCAGTTCGTTCGGATATATTACGTCCTAAGTGCCAATCAGGAGCAAAAACTATCTTCTTGTTTTGGGAATGCAAATGTTTAATAACTAGTTCAGCTATTGAGGAAGTTACAGTCCAATCACACATAGACTTTACTGCAGCACTAGTATTCGTATAACAGACAATTGTGTGATCACTGTATTTCTCGCAAAACAACTTGAACTCGTCAGGTGGGCAACCCTCATCCAGGCTGCAGGTCGCCTCCTTACTGAGAGTTAAAATCCTCTTGTTATACGATAAAATTTTGGCAGTTTCTGCCATAAAACGCACCCCAGCAACCACTAAGGTATCGGCAGGATGGTCGCGCCCAAAACGAGCCATCTCCAAAGAATCAGAAACGCAACCGCCAGTTTCCTCGGCCAAATCCTGTAAATCACCATCAACATAATAGTGAACAACCAACACAGCATTGCTCTTTTTTAGTAAATCGCGACAATGTTCCTTCAAGGCTACCTTATCAGGGTAATCATCTAGTAGTCGCAGAGGAATTGACATGGCTAACCCGAACTTGTAAAGAAAAATCAACGGCAACAATTGACTTAGTCAAAGCACCTATAGATATACGATCCACACCTGTTTCAGCATAAGAAGACACCGTATTTTCAGTAATGCCCCCAGACACCTCGAGAACAGCTCTCCCATCGTTAATTTTTACTGCTTCACGAACACAAGAAAGCTCCATATTATCTAACATAATCATATCTATACCGCAGCTCAAGGCTTCCCTTAATTGTTCTAAAGTATCAACCTCAATCATTACTGGAAACAAACCAGATGAATGAAACCTATGCTCCTTTTTTATTCTATTATATGCTTCCGTAACACCGCCAACTGCATTAATATGATTGTCCTTAATTAGTATCATATCGTACAAACCCGAGCGATGGTTTTCCCCTCCCCCACAACGAACAGCGTACTTCTGCGCCAATCTAAGGCCTGGTATAGTCTTTCTAGAGTCTAGTATTTGGCATTTAGTGTGTTTGACAAGGGACACAAATTTAGATGTTCTTGTGGCCACACCACTAAGCATCTGTAAAAAATTCAAAGCAACCCGCTCCGTAGAAAAAACTGACCGAGCACAGCCACAAACTTCAGCAACTATTGTCCCTGGAAGTATGGTATCGCCGTCATTAAAGAACCACTTAACCCTCACTGAAGGATCAACCTGAAAAAAAGAAGTGTCAAACCATTGCTGCCCGCACAAGGTAGCATGCTCATTAACAATAAGCTCCACGCAAACAACAGAACTACTAGAAACTAATATCGAGGTCAAATCCCCTTCTGAGCCCCAGTCCTCCATTAATGCCAAAGACACTTGATTATGTATTTCATGAGAAAATGGGAATCTTTTCATAACAGCATGGACCAAAAACTAGATACGGTATCCTATACGGGCAAATGTCACCACAAAATTGTTACTGCTCTATCCAAACTACACACCTATATACCAATATTTAGGTAGCAATACACAGAACGCGCCTTTAATGAAGGCCAAAAGTCCACATTTAGCAACTTAATACCGTGCTACAATGCAGGGGGTGATTTGAAGACCTGGAACAAATTTCTTGAACGATAAAGATTACCTCAAACAACAGGCAGCAACAGCAGTCCTAGAAATAATAGGAAAGAATTGCACAATTGGCGTAGGCACGGGATCTACGGTCGACTTCTTCATTGAATTACTTAACAAATCTGGGCTAGAAGTGTCTGGGGTTGTCCCGAGCTCTGTTAGAACTAGAAAAAATCTGGAAATAGCCAATCTACCTGTCACAAGCCCCAACAGTGTATCAGAATTAGATTACTACATTGATGGTGCAGATGAAGTCATGGAAAATGGATTCATGCTCAAAGGTGGTGGTGGAGCCTTAACTGGAGAAAAAATAGTATCTCAATTGGCTCGTACTTTTATTTGCATCGCGGATTACTCAAAAAAAGTATCATTTTTGGGAAGAGGTCAGTCTCCTGTTACACTTGAGGTAATTTCAATTGCGCGTTCCTATGTATCTCGCGAGATTGTTAAAATGGGTGGATCTCCTCGTTGGAGGGAAACCGAGAAGACGGATTATGGCAATGATCTTATAGATGTTTTTGACTTACCTATAGACAGTGCAACTGAATGGGAGTCCAAGCTGTCACAGATAATGGGAGTTGTATGCTGCGGTATATTTGCAAAAAACAGGGCTCACATAGTTATACTGTCGTACCCTGATAGTGTTTCCATAATCCACACATAGATTAACCTAGGAGGGCCCTGCTATCCATGGATAGCCATCACGTCAATAAACAATTCGATGCGGAACTAACTAAGTTACGCCAGAGAATACTAGAGATGGGTCGCTTGGTACAAGAGCAAATAGCTGATGCAATTTCCGGCTTTGCAGATGCAGATTTGGAAAAGCTCAACAAGGTAGTAGACACCGACTCCGTAGTCAATAACATACACGTAGAAATAGACGAGGAATGTAGCCAAATCATTGCCCGACGGCAACCTAAGGCAAACGACCTTAGGTACGTAATGGCAGCGGCGAAGATGGTTACAGACCTGGAGAGAATAGGTGATGAAGCAAAAAAAATAGCTCTTAAAGCTCGGCTTGTGATACTCAGACAAGAAGAAAAGCAGCTTCCATTACCCAAAGTTGGACTAAGACCATCAGCGGAGATTGCTCTAGGCATGATAGCCCTTTCTATGGATGCGTTTGCATCTTTAGATACAAAAATGGTATTTACCATCGCCCGTGAAGACAAGCGTGTAGATAGAGAGTTTCGTGGAATAATTAGGCAACTTGTAACTTTCATGCTAGAAGACACCAGATATATTTCCAATGCGATGGAAATTCTGTTAATAGCTAAGGCCATAGAGAGAATTGGCGATCATGCCAAAAACATGGCCGAGTACATAATTTACATTGTGGAAGGTCGTGATATTCGTCATGTACAAATAATTGAGCCAGATGACGAGATTGAACTGGACGACATGAGTTAGAATTGCCAAGGTACCCGTTCTTTCAGTAGGAGTTTATTACTATGTTATTGCCAATGAAGGTGCTGTTGGATCATGCAGCAGAGTTCCAGTATGGCATTCCGGCGTTCAACGTGAACAATTTAGAACAAATACAGGCAATTATGCGAGCTGCTGCTAAAACCAACAGCCCTGTCATACTACAAGCATCTGCCGGCGCAAGAAAATATGCCGGAGAGATTTTTTTGAAGTACTTATTTGAATCTGCCATTCAGGCTTACCACAAAATACCTGTTGCTATTCATCAAGATCATGGACAAACACCTGCAGTTTGCATGGGAGCCATACGTATGGGATTCAGCTCTGTGATGATGGATGGATCTTTGCGTGAGGATGGAAAAACTCCAGCAAGCTACGAATATAACGTGGAAGTGACTAGGAAGGTTGTGGAATTCGCTCATGCTGTTGGAATAACAGTAGAAGGAGAGCTTGGTTGTTTAGGCTCACTTGAAACGGGAACTGCTGGCAGTGAAGATGGTATAGGAGCAGAAGGAATCATTAAAGGAGAGGATCTTCTAACTGATCCTAATCAGGCAGCTGACTTTGTTGACAAAACTGGCATAGATGCATTAGCAATTGCTATTGGCACATCTCATGGGGCGTACAAGTTCACTAGAAAACCAACCAACGATATCTTGGACATTGAACGTATAAAGGATATCCATAAACGTATTCCTAACACACACTTGGTAATGCACGGTGCTTCTTCAGTCCCTCAGGAACTTTTGGATGAGATTCGTTCCTTTGGCGGCACAATACCTGAAACATATGGTGTACCTGTTGAACAAATTGTTATAGCTATAAAAAATGGTGTTCGTAAGATAAACATCGACACGGACATCAGGTTAGCTATGACTGCTGGTATTAGAATGTCTCTTTATAAAAATCCTGAAAATTTTGATCCTAGAGTTTATTTAAAGGAAGCCATAGTTGGTGCTGAGAAAGTATGTTGTAACCGCTATGAAAGTTTTGGATGTGCTGGCATGGCTAGCAAAATACGAGAAACATCCTTTGAAGAAATGGCTTCTAGATACTTGTAAGAACAACTGGAACCGAAGGAAAATCTTCTTAGTGAATAATGTTTACGAAACCCACCTATCCGGTCTTGCTATTGTAAACAGAGGTAAAGTCAGAGATCTATATGCAATAAATAGTGACTCCTTGTTAATGGTAACTAGTGATCGATTATCTGCTTTTGATAGAGTTTTTCGTTACCCAGTTCCTGGTAAAGGAATTATACTAACTGATATATCTAACTTTTGGTTTAGCAAGATAGGTCATGTTGTTCCGCACCATTTGCTTCCCGTTGATCCCGAATCTATAGTCTCTATGGAAGAGGATAGGAGGGCGATACATAGACGTGCTGTTGTGGTTAAGCGTCTAACGCCAATTCCGATAGAGTCAGTAGTTAGGGGGCATTTAGCTGGAAGCGGCTGGAATGATTACAAAAGGACGGGAAAAGTTAGTGATATCTCTCTTCCTCCGGGTATCGTTCCTTCAAAACCTCTACTTGAGCCTATCTGGACTCCTTTCATCAAGGCCTCAAATAGTGGTCATGACCAAATCTGCTCTTTTGACTATGTAGCAAATCTTGTGGGAAAAGACATAGCTGAAAAAATGCGTAGTATATCAATCGACATATACAAGCTGGCATATGACTATGCCCTGGATAAAGAGCTTATACTGGTAGATACTAAAATGGAATTCGGCTTAGATAAAGACGGTACTCTCTACATAATGGATGAACTTTTAACACCTGATTCATCAAGGTACTGGAGGCGTGATAGCATTATCAATGGCAGTGATACTCCTTTTTCCCTTGATAAGCAGTATATTCGCGACTACTGGCGAAAAATGTCGTATCATCCGGATTGCCAGGAGTTGCCGGACGTCCCCAGTTACGTTATTGATGAGCTTCGCAGACGTTATGATGAGGTACATGGATTAATATTGGGATATCGTGCCGTTTAACCTTAAAAACTTATTCGTAAAGGTTGTTATGGAACAATTTCATGGAACGACTATTGTTTCTGTTCGTAGAGGGGATAGTGTTTGCATCGGCGGAGATGGTCAGGTTACTTTAGGAAGCAGTGTGATTAAGGGATCTGCAAATAAGATTCGTCGACTTTATCATGGTCGTGTCCTGGCGGGGTTTGCTGGAGCAACCGCCGATGCTTTTGCCCTATTTGAGCGCTTCGAAGCTATGCTGAAAAAACACCAGGGTCATCTTATGCGATCTGCTGTCCAATTGGCTAAAGATTGGCGTAGTGATGGTGGATTGCGCAAATTGGAAGCTATGTTAGCTGTAGCAAGCAAGGAGAACTCTGTCATCATAACTGGAACAGGGGACGTACTAGAACCGGAGTACGGCATAATAGCCATCGGCAGTGGCGGTAATTTTGCCCACTCTGCTGCTCGTGCCCTATTAGAACACACGGAATATGATGTAGAGAAAATAGTAAGTATTTCTCTTGGTATTGCTGGGGATTTGTGTATATACACGAACCAGCACCACACCATAGAAAAACTTTAGTAAAAATTGTAACTGTTACTTGAAAATAGGACTGTATGTATGTCTTCAATGAAGCCAAGCGAAATTGTTCAAGAGCTGGATAAGCATATTGTTGGTCAACAAAAAGCCAAGCGTGCTGTTGCTGTGGCTTTAAGGTCGCGCTGGCGCAGGCAACAGGTACCGGACCCACTTCGTCAAGAAATCACGCCCAAGAACATCCTGATGATAGGGCCGACTGGGGTAGGTAAAACAGAGATAGCTCGTCGTTTGGCAAAAATGTCTGGGGCCCCGTTCATCAAAGTCGAGGCAACAAAATTCACTGAGGTAGGTTACGTTGGTCGTGACGTGGAGACCATAATACGTGATCTAGTGGAAGTTGCCATAAAGCAGGAACGCGAGCGTACTATCATAAAGAATAACATAAGAGCGACAGAAGCTGCGGAAAAGAAGATTTTGTCAATCCTAATAGCATCTGCCAGGGCTTCTTATGACATAGCTGATTTTGAAGATGAGGAGCAAAAGAAGCAGTCTGAGCTCTCTGAAAAGGAGTGGCTAGAAAAGCTTCGTAATAACGAACTGGACAATGAGGATATTGAGCTTGAGCTGTCTGGCAATAATCAGGCAATGGAGATATTCGCTCCTCCGGGAATGGAGGAGTTGACTGGCCAGATACAAAGTATGTTCCAGTCTGTTGTGAGTCAGCAGAAAAAACGCAGAAAAATGAAGGTTAGCGAGGCTCGTAAGTTGTTGGCTGATGAAGAGGCTGGACGTCTTGTAAACGAGGAGGAAGTTAAGAAAGATGCTCTTTATAATGTAGAGCATAACGGCATAGTTTTCATAGATGAGATTGATAAGATCACTATCCGCAACGCTACACAAAATGCTGATGTATCGAGGCAGGGTGTGCAGCGTGATCTTCTACCATTGGTTGAGGGTACCATTGTGACTACAAAGTATGGAATGATTAAGACGGATCATATTTTGTTTATTGCCAGTGGAGCTTTTCACTTATCAAAACCCTCCGACATGATACCGGAGTTACAGGGTCGTTTCCCTGTGCAGGTTGAGTTAGAAAAGCTCACGGTTGATGACTTTGTGCAGATATTATCTCAGACCAACAACTGTCTTACCAAACAGTACGTAGCCTTGCTTAAGACAGAGGGTGTGGATCTGCATTTTACTGAGGATGGTGTACGAAAAATTTCTGAAATAGCATATGACATGAATGAATCTGTAGAGAATATAGGCGCACGCCGCTTGTACACCGTAGTAGAAAAGATGTTGGAGGATATTTCGTTCCTCGGTTCTGAGAGTATAGAAAAAGAAAAAAACATAGATTCCAAGTACGTATCAGAGCATCTATCTGACCTCAAGGAAGGAGAAGACTTCCAGCAGTACATAATATAGTAGCTTACTCCTATCAAGGTAGCTGGTGTCTCCCACCAGCTACTTTTGCTCTCAGTTCGTAACTGCACTGTTCTCCACAGAATCCACATATTCGTCATATGTCCCCAAGTAGTCCTTTATTTTATTATTAGAAAATGCCCATATGCGAGTTGCAACGGAGGATATGAATTGGCGATCGTGGGATACAAATATTACTGTACCTGTATAAAGCTCCAATGCATAATTTAGTGACTCTATAGATTCCATATCCATGTGGTTAGTCGGCTCATCTAGCAACAGCACATTTGGCTTGGTTAGCATCAAGCGCCCATACAGGGCCCTTCCTCTTTCACCACCGGACAAAACTCCAACCTTTTTATGAACATCATCACCAGAAAATAAAAGTTTACCCAAGGTAGCACGCACTATCTGATCATCTTCTTTTTCAGGCTTATATGACATTACCCATTCAAAAAGAGTAATGTCTTTCTGAAAAATATCACCATGGTCTTGGGGGTAGTAACCTAAATTAGTTTGATTTGACCAAGATACAGTCCCGCTGTCTGGTACCAAATCGCCGACCAATATCTTAAGCAAAGTACTCTTACCAACACCATTTGTACCTACAATCGCGATTTTCTCTCCTGCGTGTACATTTGCCCCGAAACCTCCAAACAAATAGTTATCTGAAAAACTTTTAGACAATGATCTAACTTCCAACACCGTCCTATGCATAGTTTTGCCAACTTCAAAACGTATGAATGGATTTTGGCGTGAAGAAGGTTTAACATCTTCTACTTTAATCTTTTCAATTTGTTTGAGACGCGATGTAGCCTGTTTTGATTTTGATTTGTTAGCAGAAAATCTCCTCACAAATTCCTGTAATTGAGTAATCTTTTCCTTTGCTCGTGCCTGCTCTGACAGTTGCTGGGTGCGAGCCAGAGTAGAGGCTTCCATATAGTCATCATAATTTCCTGGGTACACCCTTATAGTTCTATAATCTAAATCAGCAATATGTGTGCAAACAGCATTCAAAAAATGTCGGTCATGAGAAATAATAACCATGGTTGATTGGCGCGTGTTTAACACGTCCTCCAACCATTTAATGGTGTAAATATCTAAGTTATTCGTTGGTTCATCTAGCAAAAGTATATCTGGATCAGCAAATAACGCCTGAGCCAACAAAATGCGCAGCTTAAACCCAGGAGCAATCTCCTTCATTTCCTTTTCATGATCTTCTATAACAATACCAACGCCAGACAGAAGTTCTGCAGCACGAGCGTTGGCTGTGTACCCGTCTAACTCAGCAAAACGTGCTTCTAAATTACCAGCACGTATATAATCATCATCTGTAGAGTCTGGGGAAGAGTATATGGCATCCTTTTCATTCATAACTGCCCACAACTCTTCATGTCCTTGCACAACTACATCGATAACTTTTTGATCATCAAAAGCAAACTGATCCTGTCGTAAAATACTAACTCTCTCATGCTGTCCATGCGATACCTCACCCCGAGTCGGATCAAGCAAGCCACCCAAGACTTTCATAAAGGTGGATTTACCGGAACCGTTAGCACCAATCAAGCCGTATCTATTACCCTCTCCGAGTTTTACGGAAACATTCTCAAACAGCGGCTTCGCACCAAATTGAACTGTTACACCTGACGCAATCAGCGGCACACTAATACCTTTCCCTAAAAAATAAGAAGAAACCTGCTCCCAAAAGCATATCTTACAGCACGGCCACAAAAGCAATGATATCCTTGTAGGGATAGTCATTTTACAGGTTAATCCATGACATATGTAAGCAACCAAGCACTATCCCAAGTACAAAGAATGCTATGGGACAGAAGAAACTCTATAGAGGATTGGTTCACAACAAGACTTCCGGGAGAGAAACTACCTATCTACTGTTCGGTAGACATAAGGCACTCTGGATCAAAAATTGCAGTCATAGACACGAACCTATTCCCAGCTGGATTCAACAATATCCATCAATACAACTGGCAGCTGTGTGCGGACGCACTCAAATCTGCTTTGGAACACGAAGCCAAAGAACAAGCAGTCCTAATAGTGACTGAGGATCATACCAGAAACAGAGCCTACTTGGAAAATATCTACTCCCTCAATAAGTTGATAAAAATGGCCGGGCTTAACACATATATTGTCAACACATCGACAGCAAAAAATTCCAATACCGAGATACCATTGGGTAACAACAAAAGCGTTGTAATAAACTCTCTACAAATAGAGGAGATTAATTCATTATTAGGTCAGTGCTTCATATTACTTAACAATGATTTGTCTGGCGGTGTACCACCAGAATTAGCGCATCTTGCACGAACACGAAAGGTTAGTCCCCCCATATTAGGAGGTTGGTTTAATAGAAGCAAATACTTACATTTAAAAAACTACAACCTAATTGCTAATTCGTTCGGTGAAGATATTGGAATAGATCCATGGCACTTAACTAGTGAAATAGATATTTGCCCTTCCAACATACTAAAGGACGACACAGCACGTAGCGACATGGTGCTCAAGGTGGCTCAAATTTTAGAGCATGCATATCAGGAGTATCAAAAACGCAATATAGATAAGAAGGCATTTGTCGTTATTAAAACAGATCCTGGTACGTATGGCATGGGTGTAATAACTGTCGAAAGCGATAAAGAGGCACTAGAAATAAATCGCAGTAAGAGAAAAAAATTAACTAGTGTAAAAGGTGGAGCTATTATCAGGAATTTTATTTTACAGGAGGGCATACACTCTGCAGAAAAAGTTAACAATCAGGTGGCAGAAAATACAATATATGCCATTAAAGATAAGGTTGTAGGTGGATTCATACGCACGCATCACAAAAAAAACGAACGAGAAAGTTTAAACTCTGTAGGCTCTACATTCGTCCCTATGAAATACGACATAAACAACCAACATCACTATGTACTAAGTATACCGGTCAGGTTAGCCATGTTAGCAGTTGCTGAAGAAAACATACACGAAGCAACACCTGATAGCGAATGAACCCATGACGAGCCAACTGAAGGCACTATGCTACGTTACAACTTGCGTTTTACTCAAATCAGCTGGGCGTATTGTACGCGTACCAAGTTATATGGAAAACGATGAACCACACCCACAGGTAGTTTTAGCATTGGGATTTTTAATTGTAAACTGAGCCCCTTCAAGATCATCAACGTAGTCAATATCTGCGCCTTGAAGATATTGATAGCTCATAGAATCTACAAGCAACAACACTCCCTCCTTCTCAAGAATGAAGTCATCGTCATTTATGACCTCATCGAAAATGAAGCCATATTGAAAGCCAGAGCACCCTCCACCTGTGATAAAAACACGTAGCTTCAAATCAGGATTAGATTCCTCATCCATCAGCTCCTTAACTCTAGATGCAGCAGAGTCAGAAAAATTTATCACCGGAACAAAAGCAGATTCATCACTCATAAGACACTCATCCTTTTTTGGGATTTACGGGGAGCAATCTCACTTCGCGACCACTGTTGAATACAGCCGTCTTCTTAGCTGTAGAGTATTTATCCTTTACTATTAAAAAGGCACGCAACAACGTGTCGGTAGCATGCTTAGCCTTGGGCTCCAACATACCAGAAACCTCAGAAAAGTAACGAAAATTAACTGATCCGAAGGTGGAGCAGGCATCTCGAACTTTCGATCCATCAGGCAGTAGCCACTCACACTCTATAGAAAAGCCCAAGGAAAACAGTCTTTCCCTTGCAGCACCACCAACGGAGATTAGCGCATAATAAAAGTAGGAAGCACCGTCATATTGCACACGAAAATTAGAAATACTAATCAAAGAAGACCGTGGAGCAACCACTCCGCCCAAAATTGAGTACAACTCTAGACGTTCCCTGAGAAGCAAATTTTCCTGCTTAAGGCGATCAACATCATCAGACAAAGCCCTAACAAGGTAATCCCTACCCAGCAACAGGTCCCCATGAGCAGAAACGCCACGTGCGGAACGGAAGCCCAATCTGTAAGAAAAAAAGAAAAAACAGAGAAGAAAAAAAAATACAACCAGGACCCTAAGAACTACCTTCCAAGAAGCATTTTTCATCTTACCGTTTAGAAAACTGTTTACGTCTTCTAGCTTTGTGAAGGCCAACCTTTTTGCGCTCAACTTCACGAGCATCTCTTGTAATAAAGCCAGCAGAGTACAATTTGGGCTTCAAAGACGGGTCATATTCAACTAGCGCACGCGACAAACCGTGGCGTATGGCACCAGCTTGTCCATACTCACCACCACCACGTACGGTAACCTTAACATCAAACGTTCCATCGAGACCAACCAAAACCAGAGGTTGACGAGCAACCACACGGCCTGTCTCACGAGAAAAGTAACTAGCAAGAGGCAGCCCATTAACACTAACCTTCCCAGTACCCATCTTAACGAAAACACGAGCCACAGAACACTTACGCCTTCCTGTACCGTAATAATAGTCACCTACCATCTGCTTTCAAATGCCCCCAAGTTACGTCTCATAAAGTTTGTGGCTGCTGAGCTACATGTGGATGATCAGAGCCATTATAAATCCTGCATTTACGCAGCATGTCCCTACCAAGAGGACCCTTGGGCAACATACCACGAATGGCCAACAGTATAACCCTACTGGCATCAATACCCATCATCTCTGAAAAAGTACGCTCGCGAAGACCCCCTGGATACCCAGAGTGGCGATAATACTTCTTCTGTGTAGCCTTACGACCAGTAACAACAATTTTACTAGCGTTAACAATTACCAAAAAGTCACCAGTGTCTAGATGCGGTGTATACTCGACTCGATTCTTCCCCCTCAACATACACGCACAGTCACTTGCCAAACGACCAAGTACCTTTCCGGAAGCATCAACGAGTATCCAACGACGCTTAATATCCTTCAGCTTTGCAGAACAGGTCCTCATCACCCTCTCGCTTAGACCACAAAATGTGAGATTACACAGTATTAGAAGCACCTAGTCAACAAATTATGGCTATTTTTTTGAAATAAAAAAATAGCAGCGACGTATTAGTACCTAATTTATCCGAAAATGATATGATGACATGTATAGTATTTGCCGTTCTACACAGTTAAAAGGAAAGTACGGAAACACCAGATGAAGAAAAATAACTACTCTACATCTAGTACCAACATGTTGGGCAAAAGCACCAAAGTGACGCATACCAGAAAATCCAATCAAAGGAACCGCCTTCCTTGGGATGGAAAAAGGGAAGACAAAAAAACGGAGCAGTTTAATCTGCGGCTGTCTGAATGCGAGCTAGAAAAGCTGAGGTTCATATCTGCAAATACCCCCCTTTCAATGCAATCGTTCATACGAGGAGTACTAACTACCGCGATAGAAAAAAAACTTAAGTTGCTACTACGAGACACAACAATGTAACTTAAGAAACGCTACAATCGGGCGGAGAGTAAACTATTACCCTGTCCATAATCGATTGACCAACTGAAATTTGATCGGAGTACTCTATCTCGCTACCGGCAGGCAAGCCTCGCGATATCCTGGAGACAGAAACTCCTCTTTCCATAGCCACTTTGGAAACTAAAAAAGCCGTTGCCTCTCCCTCGGGAGTAAAGCCCGTGGCCAAAATCAGCTCCTTAATCCGCCCTTCGCATAATCGGCCAACAAGCTTGTCGAAACAAGATTGTTGGGGAGAGAGATCATCCAGTGGAGAAACTTGTCCAGACAAAATAAAATAAAGACCACCATACACTCTTGTTTGCTCGATAGAATACATATCAGCAGCAGAGGACACAACACACAACTTAGTACAATCACGACTAGAGGAACAACAAATTGCGCAAACCACCGACTCCGCAAACGCGTTGCATAATGAACAAAAAACCACCTTATCCAACGCCTGCGAAATAGCATCAGACATACGCTTAGCAGCCACCCGATCCCGATGCAGCAGGTGGAAAGCAAAACGCCTAGCCATGCGGGAACTAACACCAGGCAAACAGCGAAAAGCATCCACTAATTCATCAATGCAGGACATGCACTCGCCCAGAAAAAACCCAACCGGGATGGTACCACAAGCTACAGAGACATCTTAAAAACATCGGTAGGCAACTTGACACCAGCAGTCAACGCCCCCATTTTCTCTTGTACAGCTTTCTCAATCTTCTTGAATGCATCGTTATAAGCTGCCAAAACCAATGATTCCAAAACATCAACATCAACTAGAGCTCGTTTCTTTATTCTGATACTCTTCATAGTGTATCTACAGGTCATAACAATCTTGACCAAACCCTCTCCAGCTTCTCCGCTAACTTCTACGCCGCCGAGTTCATCTTGCATATTTTTCAAATTTTCCTGCATTTGTTGGGCCTGTTCCATCAGAACAGCCAGCTGTCCCTTCATGTTTATTTCTCCCTTGGAAAATTAAAAACTCCTAGCTAACACAGCACAAGCCAAAACGCACTGCCCCCACAAAAAAGTCCTGACACACAATCCACAAAAGGCTCAAGACTCCAAATCAACAACCTTTACACTTACGGCATCTATTTCGCCATCCAAAGAGCTAACTATCTCAGCAATATTCTCGTCTCTATTCAAAGAGTCAACTGCCTCCTGGTAATCAAAATTGCTCTTTTCTTTTCTATGGCTGGCAATAGAATTATCTACGTCACCAACCTCAGACAGAATAACCCTAATAGGTCTCCCCATTAATCTAGATATGTCACGGTCCAACCTCTTCTGAACAAACGGAAACAAGGTTTTCGACATCTTGTTAGGCTGAACCACCCACTTGTCTCCTTCAGAAAAACACCAGGTACAGTTGTCTACAAATTGGCGTACCATCCCATCGAACTCTACCTTAGACAGAAGAAGATCCCAGTCATTCTGAGAACGCGGACCACTATGCTCGAAATCATGACGAGTAATATTGCTCTCGACAAGTGACAAATACTCGTTATTAGAAAAATCTATCCTTTTTGTACTAGGTGGGGACAGAACCTCATCTTTTCTATAAGCGCATTCCTGGGGAACAAAAGCGTAAATCCTAATCAATAGCATATCTAACAGTACAAAAGGATCCAAATAAGACTTCATGTCCTGGATTGCCAATAGTGCCGTTTGATATAGCAATTGCACATCCTCAGGATCATATTGCTTTATCAATACTAATATTCTCTCACGATAGGCATCATCTATTGTTACATCATCAGGGACTACGTGAAGGACTGCCATTTGATGAAAGAGTTTCATTAATCCGGAGTAAATGTTATTTAGTAGAGCCCCTTGTATGAGCATTTCACGTCCATATAGCAAAGCCTTCTTAATATCCGATGCAGCAAGCATCTCCATAAGATCAATAACCTTCCCAAAGTCTGCCACACCAAGCATGGCACGTACAGATTCAGCTGAAACAACACCAGCACCATAGGCAATTGACTGATCTAGAATAGATAATGCATCTCGTAGGCTCCCAGCGGCTACACCAGATATGATGGATAGCCCTTCGTTATCATATGATATTGATTCTTTTTGCAAAATGAATTCCATGCGATCATATATCTGCTTTCTGGGTAAACAACGCAAAGAAAAGCTTAGACAACGCGACAAAACTACCAATGGAATTTTTTGTGGATCTGTAGTAGCAAAAATAAACTTAAGATAATGCGGAGGCTCCTCTAAAGTCTTCAACATGGCATTGAAGGCAGAATTGGACAGCATATGAACCTCATCAATTACATATAACTTGAAACGACCAGAAACTGGTGGATACACAACCTTGTCTAGAAGCTGACGCATATCATCAACCTTGGTATGTGTAGCTGCGTCCAGCTCCAACAGGTCCACAAACGATCCATTGTCAATAAACTTACACGAAGGGCAACAACAACACGGAGAATCGGAAACACCTCTATCACAATTTAGTGCTTTAGCCAAAATTCTGGCTATAGTGGTTTTTCCTACACCACGGGTACCAGTAAATAAGTAAGCCTGATGAAGACGATTTTGATTCAAGCTATTTCTCAGCGCCTGCAAAACATGTTCCTGTCCCACTACATCATTAAATGATCTAGGACGATATTTGCGTGCCAGAACTGTACTGTACTCCATGTGGTAAACATCTCCTAAATTTGTAGTAATTAATCAGCAACAATAACATGGTTGTCAAACATCGGCTGTGCCACCATGAGAACATATAAATTGGAAAAGGGTTATTCTAGTACATAATTGTTTTTTTATAAGCAAAAAGAAAATGCGTAGGAAAGCACAGCATGACTCTTACGAAGCAAGTAATGATTGGCTGCTCGATATTGTTTTTTGTCATTACTATTTTTTTATTTTCATCACTTATCTACTCAGCTTCTGAGGGTGCTCAAAATGAAATTAGGAAAAACTCCAAAGAAAGCTTGCTGATACTGCAAAACACTCTAGGAGAGATACTACGCTCTAACGACAAAGACAAAATAGCAGACATCACCAACGCCCTCCTAGAAACAGGGCTTTACAGAGATATTACGATTTTCGACCACGATGGAAACATAATAATATCACAACACACCAATGTCAGGCCCACAGGGATTCCTAAGTGGTTCATTAACAGCCTGAGACAATCCCCAGAAAAAAATAATTTGACAAGCAACAAACATACTCAACTTACAGTAAATGGCTACGATATAGACGTCTTGGCTTACCCATTATTCGCGTATCGCTACCTTTGGTATTTATTTATTTCATGCATCATCAGCCTATGCATAGCATGTATATTCTGCTTCATAATATTAAGAGTCATGATATACAAACTTCTAAAACCACTGAGCGATCTTTATTTAAACATAGATAAAATTGGAACAAAGCAGTTTACAAAAATAAATGAATTAGTCAAAACAACTGAACTAAAAAAGATTATTATATCGGTAAACAATTTATCTAATAGATTATCAAAAATAACAGCAGCCGAGGTGATGTTAGCGAGATACTTCCAACGACAAATCTACATGGATAAAGTTACAAACTTGTACAATAAGTCAGGAATGAAAGAGGAAGTAGAAAAGCTATTATGCAACAGCAGCACAAACAAAAACGACTGGTACATGCTTCTGGTTAGCATGATAAACCTTGAGGAACTTAACAGGGAGTACGGTATAAAAAAAACGGATGAGATGATAGTATCAGTTAGTAGCATAATAAAAGACTGCTGTTTAGACAAAGAGCAATATCTCCAGGGCAGACCTCTCAACACTATAATAGCAGTAGTAGTTAATGATAAGAATGCAAAATATATAGCAGTTGAAATTCAAAAGAAATTATTAGATATGCTAGAAAACGGGACTGACACTGTAGTTCCAAGAATTGCCATTGCTATTTTCAGTTGGGAACATCACATAAGTTTTTCTATTTTTATAGAACAAAGCACTCACAAATTTTTGAAAAAAATAACAGAAGAAGAAAAAATTCAATCATGTGAAATAATTTATTATATACAGCCACCAAACAGCGGCACACAAACTCCCAATTCGGTAAGTGCCAGCGAATTGGACTCTATTATAAGCAACGAACTCATATACCTTGAAAGTCAGCCCATTGTAAGAGCGGATATAAACAAAAAAACGGTCACGGGATATGAAATTTTTTGCCGTTCAACACTTGGAGATAGAACTCTCTTCCCATCAGAGTTACTTAGTATCGCTGATGAAAATAACAGATTGTTCGATCTTGATCATATGATTGTTGAAAAATCTATTGGTGTCATAGAACGATTGTGGAAAAAATCCGTTTGTAAAGATATATACTTTCATATCAATCTGTCAAAAGCAGTATTGGAAAGTACTGATAATATGATGAGAATAATTTCATTACTTAAATCCAAAACGGAATGCTGCAGCATCATTTTTTTCGAGTTCACAGAAAATATGTTTGTACGAAAAAAGGAAGAGATTCTAGAATTTACTAATAACTTAAGGAAAAACAACATATTAAACAAAATTGGACTTGACAGGGTACATCTAAGCGCTGATTTCTTCTCTATCATATCTGACATACCTATTTCTCATATGAAAATTTCTGGATATACCATACAACAAACAGCCGATAAGCACGCTCAAGATTTGATGATCAGTATTATAAAGATTGCCAATTCACTAAACATAAAGGTAATTGCCGATAATATAGACACAGAAGAGAAATTGGATATAGTCAAATCTTGTGGGATAAACATTATACAAGGCACTCTAGTATCTGGAATAGAGAAAAAATTTAACAAAAATTTCTTAATGCACTGATATATAATGACGTGCACTTGGTTTTATAGTTGATGTAGAGATTGTGTCGGTAAATATAGTTAAAGAGTATCTACGGCCCATATGGTCCCTTTTAGAAGATCCCAGTATAGTAGATATAGCTGTAAACAGTGACAGATCCATTTGGTTTTGTAGTAAAAACGCCTGGCTGCGGTTCGATGGAACTTTGCATCCCAAATCCGTACGGGCGATATCATCAATTCTTACTTCGCAAAAGCGGCAAACTCATAAGCACATAAATTGTTTCGATCTAGAAAACTTAAGAATAGCCATTGCCAGACCACCTATTTCAAACACTAATGAAGTCATGGTGATTCGCAAGCATAAAAAAGCTTCTTATGCTACGGAAGATTTTACTTTATCATCTTCTATTGAACCAATTTCATGCAGTAATTTCAATCGTAACTCATCAGGCTTTGAAAAAATTATATCTGATAGAAAAAACATAATAATTTCTGGTGAAACAGGTAGTGGAAAGACATCTTTTCTATGCTCACTTACGAAGTTTTTTCATCCTTATGAGCGTATTGTTTTTATACAGGATACTGTGGAAATAACTTCTGAAGTTTCCAACTCCATATCATTAATAACTAACGATGAAATAACGCTAAACAGTTTGATATCATTTTCTTTGCGATGTTGTCCGAACAGAATAATTGTGGGTGAAATTCGTGGGGAAGAAGTTTATGCATTTTTAGATTCTTGCAATACTGGACATAAGGGAAACATCACCACAGTTCATGCAAATTCGGCACGGGACACTATTTACAGACTGGAAACCCTTCTCTATGGGGCTAGAGAAGCAAATAACTGGTCGTCAAGTATGATCAAAAGAATGATATGTAGCAATATCGATTATATTGTTCATATGAAAAGGGGCACAAGCACACCAATTATTAATGAAGTAATTAGTATAGAAAAAGAAAATAACAAGTATCAAATAACTAGCATTAATGCTTATGGAAAATGTAATCAATTGTTAGAAATATAAAAATTGGCAAAAATTCTACAGTAAGCTGTGAATTGGTTGTGACTGTTAGTCAGCAACAGATGTATAGAATCCCAAGTTGATTTAATAATAAATAATAGCAATAAACTAATCATCATGAAAAAAAGATTTTATCTTAGTATAGCCTTCTTAACAAAATCTACAATCTCTACGGCTGGGCTACTGTCTGACCAAATATGTTCTGCTTACAAAAACATATTTGATGCATCATTCTACGGCATAGCAATTGCTGCTGGTTTAGGTGGATTGCTATTAGCACTTGCACTTGATGAAGGGGGCAATCAGATAAAAAGCAGGATACTACGCATTAGCATTTCTGCAGTTGCAATAGTTAATTTAGATAACATAGTAGGTGTTTTGACTGGTCAGCATTTCGTATGCTAGCAAGATCTAATGTTATTCATAAGTTTATAGTTGATGATATAACAATTTTAGGCGCCAATAAAAAAGCGTGTTTAGCTAATTTTTCCTTGTGGCTAACTCCAGTTATAGGATTAGGACTTAGTTTTACCATAATTTTTCCGATCATATTCCACATATTAGTTATATTTCTAACTAACCAGGATAAACAATTCTTTGAAATAATGTTAAAGACCAAGTACCACAGAAAAAAATATTTACCATGGCCACAAGAGAACATAGCTATTAATAAGAGGCCTTATGGCTTTGGTCGTGATACCTTATGTTAGAGACACCTGGTTCATCGTCAGAGCTTCTTCCATGGCTTTTTCTGGCTAACGACAATATTGTAGTTACCAAGGATGGTGGACTTATGGCATGCCTAAAGATTGACGCCATGTTCTCTGACAACATGACCTCAGAAAACAAGAATTTTATTGCTGAATGCAGGCAAAGGGCCATTGATACTTTTAGGGATATAAATGTATCAACGTGGTGGAGTTTTCACAAACAGTTAGACTGTGAATATCCTGAATATAATTTCCCAGAAGTAATAAGTGCAATGATTGATGATGCCAGAAAAGACTTTTTCAACAAAAATCCCCATTACCATATTAGCAGCTACTGCTCAATCGTGCTGTATCCTAGCATGGGAATAAATAAGTTTGTAAATCAATTTCATTTTTTCTATAAAAAGAAAAAACTGTCTCTAGCATCATCCATTGTCAAATCTATATTCTGCTACTTCGGAGAAAATGCTGTTTTCCCATACCTTGAACAAGAAATGAATGATGAGATATCTCGCTTTGAATTATTGATTGATAAATTTACATCTTGTCTTCATGGATTCTCAGTTCACAGATTGAACAATTCTGATCGTTCTTTGGGAGCATTTTTATACCATTCTGCCAATCCGTGTAATAAAAGACCATCATTGGCCATACCAACAGAAAATTGGTTAATTGATAGCTTTATAACCGACAATGAAATCTCTCTTAAAGACGATCATTTAGTATTCAAGGGAAATAATGGCCTAAAGAAATACGCTTCAGCTATAACGGTGAAGTTAGCCACAGAAAACAGTTCTCATACATTTACCTCTCCTGACATTTCATTAACTGATATTTTTTCAGTTCCTGCTGAAATGGCTATATCTTTCTGTTTTCGTAATCTTTCTAATCAGCATACTTCGAGATATATCCGCAATATGAAGCGATGGTACAGCTATCGTATGTATTCATGGAAAGCTTACCTATCTGCAGCTTTACTTCAATCTGATATCCAGGAATCGTCATCTATTAAGAGTAAAAAACAGCTTTTCGATCAGTGCAATGAACTACAATACCAAATAGACTCATCCCAAATAATCATGGGATACAGTAACATAAGCATAATAGTGTACAGTGATACAAATCGTTCCTTATTACAAAAAAAGAAAAGCTTATTTGAATCATTAAGCCGTAGTAACTTTATCTTCATAGATGAAACAAATCATTTATTATCATCATGGATGGTCACTCAGCCTGGAATGCATAATAGTTGCTGCAGATGGAGCATAATTTCTAGTGCAAATATAGCTGATAACTTGCCTATTATTAGCAATTCCAACAAACACAATAAACAATCACCGCATCTACTAAAAATAACCAAAGGGGAGCCAATAAGTTTTTTATCGGGAGAATATCAGCAAAAAATAGCAGTACATCCATATGTTGATGATAATGGACATTACTTCATAATTGGGCCAACAGGATCTGGCAAATCTCTATTTGCCAACTTACAAATGAGCCAATTTAGAAAATACAGAGGTGCGAGTATATTTGTTCTAGATTATGATCAATCTTCTAAAATTCCCATTTTGCTTCAAGATGGAATTTATATTGACCCAGAAGAGGACAAATATAAAAAACTAGCACTCAACCCATTTTCGCTATTGAGTGACAAATCATCCTGGCCGTGGCTAAGAGATTGGATTTTTAGCCTAATGGGTGATAATGAAAATTTACTTAAAAATCAGTACGCAGATGAAATAGAAATTACAATAGAATCGATGTCCTATTTAGAAAAAAGTAACTGGAATATACACACTCTATATTGCCACATAACATCTGAATCCTTACGAGTACGGCTTCATCAGTGGATAAATAAAGAATTTTACGGTAAATGGTTAGGCACAGGACCAGACATTTTTGATATGTCTTTAGATAAAAAACAGCTTATAGGACTTGAAATGAAGACGCTTATAAAGGCATCTTTCAATTCAGCTCCACTAATAGAGTACATACTCTATCGCATAGAAAATCACCTTTCAAAAAAACAGCACCAGTACACTATTACACCATCTGTAGTCCATATAGCGGAGTGCTGGAATTTTTTGTCTAATCCATTACTTATGAACAGGGTAGCAACATGGTTAAAAACCTTCAGAAAATACTTATGCTCTGTATGGATGGACACGCAGTCAATAGAAGATTTATTTTCGTCAGACATTTTTCCAAGCATTAGAGACAACATTGCTTCTCGTGTATTTTTACCTAATCACAAAGCCAAATCTGAGTCTGTAAAAAATTTATACATGCACGAGTTTGGACTTAATGAGGAAGAAATTAATTATTTAAGTTATTCACAACCTAAAAAAGAACTTCTTATAGTACAGGGAGATACGTCTTTTCGTGCATCTTTAGTTATAGATAACAAACTAACACTTCTCTTGTCTTCTGACCTAAAACAAAGACAGCGCCTTGAGCATTGTATACGTACTGATTGTCACAAATGGAAGGATTTATACCTATGCAATCAAGATATGTAGCAACGATCATATTATTTATATCAGTACATCACACAGCTATTAGTATGCCTGGCGTAGAAGCTACAGAATATACTCAAATACTAAATCATGAAGCACTTTTGAGGGAAATTCATCAAATCTCTTCCTTAGTTGCGGAACAACAAAGAATAAAAAAGGTCATGCTTGACCAATATCGTCTTGCTCAATCTCAGGCAAAAAAGTTATCACCTGAACACATTGAACGCCTTATAAAACAATCGCTATCAATAGACAAATTTATAAAGGAATTACATACTTTTGAGGATTACTCTAATCGTTATACAGAAATGATATCTAGAAGATCCAGGGAAATTTCTGCACTTCACATAGATCCCAAAAAGTACATAGAGGAAGAGATAAACCTAGCCAATGAGCTTGGAGGAATATATAAAAAAACAATGGAAAACGATATTGACACCATGCGATCTTTAGAAGAAAAATCATCATCACTTTCTGATGATATAATATCCATAGAGAATATTAGTGGACCAACTGAGGGCTTGCAAAGCCTTAGTTTACAGCTGAATAACCTTAATCATCATATTAAAAATTTAGAAAAAATTATTCTTTATCAAAATATTGACAAATCAACAACTCTAAGAAGAAAAAATCAGCAAAATATGTATTCGAATCTAGTTATAAAAAATTATTTAGATGTACAAAACAGGCGCAAATATAGGGATCATAATTTAAAAAAGCAAGAAATAGTTGCCTCATGGAACTACTCATCAAACTCTGATACTTTAGAGGAAAATGATTCACTATGAACGCTCAGATTATACAGGATATATGTACAACAGCCCTAAATTCTAGCCAACAACTAAGAGGTGTTTTTTTAAGTGAGGGTAAGGATTTAACCTGGGTTCTGTTTAGTATTTCCATTGGTTATCAGTTATGGGCAATGCTTATAAATGATGGTCAACAGTTGCTGGTAAATATATTCAAAAATATTTTGATTGCCAGCATAATATTATTTTTATTGACTCACTGGAATTCGGTTGTAGCTCATTTCTTTTTCAAAAGTGTTAATTCATTAGCACAAAAAATCAGTCCGGAAGAAAAGGACTCTACTTTGACTATTTTTTTCGAATTACTTAGTCACATAAGTAACAATTCATACTTCAGTGGAATTTCTCTATCTCCCCAAAAAATAGTGGCAGCAACCATTGGTAATTTTGCTGCTGTTATACTAAAAATAGCTGCTGAGATAGCTATAATCATAACCATGGGAGCATATATAATAGTTTTGTACATGGGAGGGGTATTATTATCGATAAGTATAATGATAGGTCCGATACTATGTCCATGGTTGCTACTTGGACCTTGTCAATTTTTATTTCATGGTTGGTTGAGGTTTACAATTAGTGCTGCTCTTTATCAAATTGTAGGATCAGCAATGTCGTATATATGTCGTTCTAGCATCAAGCAGTTGCACCAACTTCAACAAAGTTTCATTCCTGATTACATATCACCCGACCAAACGATACTAGTATTAGTAATGATAGTATGTTTTGTATTTTTGACATTATTCTGGAATATACCTGGTATATGCCAAGGAATTATAAGTGGTGGGGTGCATTTATCAACTACTCATATAAGACAATCCCTTGATCTACGCAAAATCTTCAGTTCTTCTTACACTAATAAGAATGAAAATTATGGGAATAACCAGAAATATCCATCAATTATGAAGTCATTAAGAAGAAAAAGTTAGTATTTTCAAGACTAAGTAAAATATATTTTTCTAAAAGTTTAGCGTGTGCAAATAATGTGCACAGTTTCTGCCAAACTTCAGCAGTAACAGCAGAGTAGGTGACATTCAGGCGTAAAACCCAACCGCTATCAAAGTTTGACTGTCTCGTTTAACAGACTGGTTGTCTAGCTTGAGAACGGCTTTGCCCCTCATAATGTTGGAGGTAACACATATTTGCCAATTATGCAACAACCAACTTTCCCGTGTTTTCCGCATCTGCCTCTAGCTACTACCACGATGAATGTCACAATTAGGATTGACATGCCCCCTAACAATATGCGCATGTTATACACTATTTAGTCTCAATGGCGCACCTGTAGGAACAAAACAAATCCATATTCCTGCATAATGTAACCGATAGTGAGTAACGAATACTAGAACCAGATGTAGTCATGCGACCGCATACTTACACATATCATGTTCTCATTATTTTCTAAGACAATCAATTAATTAAATTGTACGTTAGAAATCTTAGGTTCGGCCGGTATTTATAACAAAAATTACTAGCATAATTACGGCATTTGTAAAGACATAGAACCCTATACAACTGCTAGAGCAAAAAAGATGCTAACAAAGAGCTTTTATATGCGATAATTCCTTATGTAGCAACAACAGGACCATCGTAGAAAGAGCGGCTTTATGGCAAGTAGTAACAGCAAATACTCCGATATTATATCTCGCATAAAAAACGATGATATCAAATTCCTAGATTATAGATTCTCTGATATTTTTGGTCGTCATTGCCACCTAACATTGCCGGCGCAAAATGCTTCGGAGCAACTTCTCTTTGAGGGGCAAACCATTGATGGTTCGTCTTTCCCTGCGTGGAAAAATGTTCAGGTGTCTGATGTAATTCTTGCTCCTGACATAGACACGGCGGTAATTGACCCTTTCTTTCAGGAAAAAACTCTTTCCTTTTTCTGCAATGTAGTTGATCCTGTGGATGGCAAAGGATATGACAGGGACCCTAGGACCATTGCTCAACGCGCTGAGAATTATTTAAAAACATCTGGCATAGGTGACAGTGCTTTTTTTGGCCCAGAGTTAGAGTTTTTTGTATTTGATAAAGTTTCGTGGGGATGCGGTTCCTCAAACAGTTTCTACAATATTGAGTCCTGTGAGGCTTGTGGCTCATCGATAAACAACAGTATTTCTGGGCATTACCCAAGAACTAAGGAGGGGTACATGACACTACCTCCCACAGACAACCTTCATGATCTACGGTCTTGGATTTGTGTACTTCTTGAAAGGGTTGGCTTACAGGTTGAGATACATCATCATGAAGTTGCTGCCTTTGGTCAATGCGAGATTGGAACCAGGTTCTCAACGCTGGTACAAAAATCTGATTGGGTGCAATTAGTAAAGTATGTGGTAAAGAATGCTGCTGCCAGATTTAATAAGACTGCTACTTTTATGCCTAAACCTATACTAAACGACAATGGCTCTGGTATGCACTGCCATCAATCAATCTGGAAATCCGGAAAAAACCTATTTGCTGGAAGTGAGCGCATAGGTCTTTCACAGACTGCATTGTTCTACATTGGGGGAATATTGAAACATGCTCGTGCCATAAGTGCTTTCACAAACCCTACAATTAACTCTTATCGCAGGCTTATTCCTGGGTATGAAGCTCCGGTAAGACTTGCATATTCTGCTAAAAATAGATCTGCGGCTGTTAGGATACCTTATTCATCGTCTGATTCTTCTAGGCGTGTAGAGGTTCGTTTTCCTGATGCATCATCCAACCCTTATTTAGCCCAAGCAGCCATGTTAATAGCTGGTATGGACGGTATAGCAAATCAAACTAGTCCCGGCGATCAAATTGACAGAAATCTATATGATTTGAGCAAAGAAGATGCTCTATCCATCCCCAAACTCCCCTCATCTCTAGATGAATCTCTTAGAGAATTAGATGTAGATCGTGAATTTTTGGTAAGAACAGGGGTGATGAGTCACGATTTTATCGACTCATATATAACTGCTAAAATGGAGGAATTAAGTAGATCTAGGGCCTACATACATCCCGTGGAATTTGCGATGTACTATAGTTGCTAGCAGTTATAGACGTTAAAAATAGAAGTTAGATCTGCATTTGCACCGCATGCAAGTGTTACTACGTTGTCTGTCTTGTTGCTGGTACTAGTTTTGCTCCACTGGCCCAAAGCGGCCAATGAGGCTGCTCCTGCAGGTTCCAGTACCACCCTACAGTGCCTATAAAACTCTTTTATGGCATCAATTACTTCTTCTTTACGTACAACCACAACATCATCTAATAATTCTCTACAAATACGAAAAGTCTCTTTACCTACGTACTCTGTAGATATTGCAGATGCAAATGTACTTAGTGGTTTATGGGATACAATTTTTCCTTCCTGTAGAGAACGTCTCATTGAATCACAGCCATGGTATTGCACTCCAATGACTTTTGTTTTAGGCATTACTTTTTTTATGTAGAGTGCTACGGACGAAGCCAAAGCACCACCTCCTATAGGCACAAAAATAGCCTTTATCTGCTGGTAGTAAAGTTGCTCCACAATCTCCCTAGCCATAGTGCCATGGCCTACTATAATATCTGGATCATCATATGGATGTACCAGAGTGGCCTTGATTTTTAAGGCTATTTCTTCGGCCGCCGCACAAGATTCACTACAACTATCCCCAGATAATATTACCTCCCCACCCATTGAAGAAACCTTATTAACTTTAATATCAGACGTACAGGTGGGCATAACAACTGTCACTTTATAGCCCAAGCTTCGCGCACAATGCACAACACTGATAGCATGATTACCAGTGGAAGGAACTACCAAGGCTAAGTTGGTAATTTTTTGTTGGTTACACAACTGAGAAAGTTTATAAGCTACACCCCGGATCTTAAAGGAATAAACTGTTGGCTGCAGATCATCTCTCTTGGAAAATACATGAAAACCAAGACGATCGCTAGTTGTACAAAGCAAGTCGAGAGGAGTTCTACGTACAAACCGAGATACGTCTGCCTCCAAAATGAGCTTGAAATATTCATTAAATTCCATAATTTTGGGGCATCCACCAAACATTAACACTGGATAAAATAGCATGTGTTTGTGCTACAATCCACCGCTAGGAGGAGATGTGCCCGAGCGGCCGAAGGGGCTACACTGGAAATGTAGTAAATGGCTTTAAACCGTTTCGTGGGTTCGAATCCCACCGTCTCCGCCAAAAAACAAAAGACTTTCTCAGTGCATGTATGTTAGGATTAAGGGGTCGGCGAATTAGCTCAGGTGGTTAGAGCGACGGAATCATAATCCGCAGGTCCGGGGTTCGAGTCCCTGATTCGCCACCATCAGTATTTGTAGAATCCCCTGCCAGATTTTTTCCCCAGGAGCCCAGCGTCTACCATTTCTCTAAGGAGTGGGCAGGGCCTGTACTTGGAGTCACTAAACTGCCGGTAGAGCTGCTCGCATACCTTCAGACATATGTCAAGCCCTATCATATCTGCCAATGCAAGTGGACCTACCGGGTGATTGCAGCCAAGCTTCATGGCAGAATCAATATCCTCAACACTAGCCACTCCCTCTGAGTAGACAAAAAACGCCTCATTCAGCATTGCTAAAAGTATGCGATTAACTGCAAATCCTGGTCTATTGGCAACGCGTATTGGTAACTTGCCCAATTTACGTACAAAAGAAAGCGCCTTTTCAAAAGAGCTGTCGCTAGTTTGCAGTGCACAAATGATCTCAACTAGCTTCATAATTGGAACAGGATTAAAGAAATGCATTCCAACTACATTCCCAGGCTCTGATGAAAAACTAGCAAGTAGAGACAAAGATATAGAAGAAGTATTGGAGGCTAACAAAACACCGGGATAACTTCTACTAATTCTACTAATAAGATCAGCCTTCATAGAAACATCTTCCGGTATAGCCTCAATACCGAATGATAGTGAAGAAATACTGTCAGTAGAACTAAGCCAAGCAATACGAGACAGAGTACTTTCCTTATCGGTAGGAGAAATACTGTTCTTTTCAACAAGACGATTTAGACTATCTGCAACAGAGGCCTTTGATTTATCTAGAGAAGAAACATCAGGATCAATAACGGCCACAGAAAATCCTGCAGCAGCAGACACTTGGGCGATACCGCTTCCCATAATCCCCGAACCAAAGACGGCAACATCTACCTTATCAACCACGAGACACCCAACTTTCAAGCCACTTAGGGGCTGACACTGAAATCGCGTTATAGCCACCGTTCAAATTGTACACGTTAGAGTATCCATTTAGCATAGCAGCCTTTGCAGCACACGAAGACCTCGAACCAGAGCGGCACATAAATATCATATTCTCCGACTTAGAAGTAACCAGTTCAGACAGCTCACTAAGAAAATTTGGGTTCTCTACTCCATTAACTGACCAAACTACGTGAATACTACCTTCAGGTGTACCAGTAATAAGCAACTCACTATCCGTCCTAACATCCACCAGTACAAACTTACGCTCATTTTGGCCATGCATTATCCAGTACGACTCCTCGGGCCCAAAAAATGGAAGACCAGCATCAGATTCATGCTTATCACGAAGTTCATCCAAGGTAGTCCAATCCATTTTTACTACTCCGAAATCATCAGAAACTACGCACGTACTGAACGCCCAAAACCCACGCATGAGAATCAAAACTACCCCTAAGAACTCCTAATGACTTCTCATTGTCATCAGCAAAAATCTTAGAGGGAGCTGTAGACATTATGTACAAGACACTCGCCGCCAAACTACTGTCGGGAGAAACATTGTAACTTACACCACCAGAAAAACCAAAGCGGTTACTGTCAGGTAAGCGCGGCAGCAAAGTACGTTTATCTTGCGACGAAAATCCTTGTGCTAGTACAAAACCACCTCGTAGAGTCAACTTATCAGAGTGATGATACTGTCCACCCATGTTTAAACTCCAAGTGGAACGAGCGTTCACTTTAACAGACAGTACCTCACCAGCACCGTCATTCATCGACATTTTCTTGGTATCAAGCCAATCAAAATGCCTAATATCAAGGGCAATATCATACGAATCGCTAAACTTATGGAAGATACTAAAATCAACTACACTGGGAAGATCTACGTAGGAATAGCCCGCACGCCCCTTCAAACTGGTAGGACCAACTGACGGCGACAACCATTTGAATACATAGAAGTCCACGTCGAAATTATCGATATTAATATTACCATTTACCCGCAATGAATATCCATGTCTGTAGCTTAGGCCGAACCGCCAATCGTTGCTCGGTTGGTACATAGCACCAGCGTTCCACCCCAAAGCAAAGCTACTACCCGAAAAAGACGATCTAGCACTACCTCTTTCAGAACAAACTAAATCAACATAAGGTTGCAGAGTATTAAACTGCGACGGCAAAGGAGTAGCACATAAGGTAGCCAAACTCCTTCCCACACGGGCGCTCAACGAACTCCCAATCGCTTCAGACAAATTAACTATCTGCGAAAGTTCAGATTGAAAATAGAGTGCATTTAAACCAAAACCGATAGATAAGCTGTTAGTAGGACGAATAGACAAAAATGGATTAAATACCAATGAAACAACTTTGGACGAAGTAGCACGATAGCGCCCCATCCAAGTAGAACCATAATCAGTAGCCAAGCCAAAAGGCGGTCCTAAAAAAAACCCACCTATCAAACCATAACGGTCTGACAAAGGAATACTCAAAGATACACTGGGAATAGCTGCCGAAGTACGGGAAGACCCATCCTTAACAGAATCAGGAAAATATACTGGAAAAGAAGGCTGCTTTGAACCTAGGTCATGAAACGATATATCCAAAATAACATACTGACCACCAACAACTATCTCTCTTTGTTTAGATTTCGGCAAAAAAGATACTGCTGCTGGATTAAAAAAGGCCACACCAACATCATCGGCGGCAGCCACTCCAGAGACACCCATACCCTCCAAAGATACCGACTGTTCAGACAAAGCAAAACCAGAGGAATGCACATTTTGTACTGCCAAAGGAGAACAAAAACAAACAACCAAAGCCAAAAACTTACTCTTACTATTAGAAACCATAAAAACACACCCCTGAAATTACCACAAAGGCTACTTAACGTTACGTCGCTTCAGATCAAAAAGTGGGCCTCCCAAAAAAGGTGCAAAACCAGCGCCAAAAATCATACCTGCATCAGCGAGATCATCGTCTTCAACGACCGCCTCTTCAACACACTTTACAGACCAATCATAAAGGGGTTTCACAATACGCGCCACCATGCTATCACCCAAAGAGGTAAATTTGCTAGAACGAATAGGTTTTAATTGTTCATCATAGGAATAATATCCTTGTCTTGTCTTCCTCCCAAGCTTTTTCTCTGAAACTAAACGAACCAATGTTTCGGGTATAGTGTCAGAAACTGACATTCCATGTCCTGCAGCCACACAAACATCTAAACCGACATAATCTGCCAACTCAACTGGACCCATGGGCATACCAAAACGTCTTGCAGCATCATCAATAGACTCAGGTACAAGACGCTCTGAATCCAATAAGGACAACGCTCCTAGAATGTATGGTCCCAAAACACGATTCACTAAAAACCCAGGAACGCTCTTAACAGGAAGCGGAAGTTTACCAATTTGGCGCACAAAATACATTAGCCTACCCACAGTCGCAGAATCAGTTTTCTCTCCCCTAACAACTTCCACCAGAGGCATTGAATGAACAGGATTAAAAAAGTGCAACCCAGCAACCCTCCCAGGGCAACTTACAACTTCAGCAATACGCTCCACAACTATACTGGAAGTATTTGTAACTAAAAGTGCGCTACGGCGAGCACGCTGTTCAAAATTTTTGAAAAAATTACGCTTAACATCAACATCCTCAATAACCGCCTCAAAAACTATATCAGCATGTGCAAGCCCATCTCCTCTTAGGTCAGGAATTAACAAATCCATAGCTCTCATTATTAAAATAGGATCCCTAAGTTTCTTCAAATACCAATCATGAGCCCTTTTTAAGGCCAAGCCAATTTGCTGATTAGATAAGTCCTGCAGAGTTACTCTAATCCCCTTAGATGCGCACCAAGCGGCTACATCACCACCCATAACACCTGCACCAACAACATGAATATGGAATATGGGAAAAATAGAATCATCTTTTCCATAAGATTTTAGGCGTTCCTGCAATGAAAAAACTCGCAGTAAAGAAACAGATGTAGAAGATTTAATTAACTTAACAACATGTGATGGATGCTCTTCTGGAATAAGCGGAGTGTTACCAGAAAACTTCTCCCAAGAATCAAGAATAACGTATGGAGTAGGATAGTGTTCAAACCTAACCTTACGACGCAACTGTGAACGTATTATATATGCTGGAATAGCTCTAAAAGCATCGCTAACCAATATTCGGTTAACGAATCCTAGGAACTTCCTAGGTGAAACTACATTAGTAGACTTCAAAATACTGGACACAACATTGTCCAACACACGAAGAGGGGCTACAAAATCTACTAATCCCATCTCTTTAGCTGATTTTGCACTTATCATACGACCAGATAAAATCAAATCAAACGCTTTAAACGGACCAATCAATCTAGGAAGGCGCATGATTCCACCCCAGTCAGGCAAAAGTCCTAGCCTAACTTCTGGTAATCCAAACTTAGTAGACTTGTCATCTGATGACACACGAAAACGACAGGCCAAAGCTAGCTCTAACCCACCACCCAAACAAAAACCATGTATCTTAGCAATTGTAATTTTCGGCCAATTAGCAATACGCATCATAAGATTCCAGCCGTTTTCTACCAATAAGTTAGCTCCCTCAGTAGTAGAAATACCAGACAGCTCATGAATATCAGCCCCATAAATAAATCCGGACTTCCCGGAAGAAAAAACTATACTTTCATGCTCTGTAGTAGAGAGAAAATCCAATGCATCGTTCAAACAACTGATAACACTCATAGATAAAACATTTATAGAAGAGTCCGGAATATCCAAAACTAAATTGGCAACACCACCATGACCAAACGAAAGACTATATGGACCAAAAATCTTCTGATTGTTATCCAACATCATACTTTCTCCAGTAAGACAGCACCACCCATGCCACCACCAATACATATGGAAGCAACACCATAACGTACGTCCAAACGACGCATAGCATTAGCTAGATGCAATGTAATCCGTGCACCAGAAGCACCAACAGGATGTCCCATTGAAATAGCACCCCCATCAATATTCAAGCGATCACTTGGAATTGAACCCAATGCTCCATCCCACAGCATCTCCTGGTGACAAAAAGAAGCATCCTCAAGAGCTCTCAAACAAGCAATAACTTGGGCAGCAAAAGCTTCATTTATCTCCCACAGACCTATGTCATCTAGAGAAAGGTTAGATTTTTTTAGAAGTTTTGAAATAGAGTAAACAGGACCCAGACCCATTAAAGATGGACTCAAGGCAGCCCACTCAATATTCAGTATCCTAGCCACTGGTTGCAAAGAAAACTTTTCAACAGCCTTCTCAGAAGCAATTAGCATCACACTAGCGCCATCAGTAATTTGAGAACTGTTACCAGCAGTCACATTACCGTACTTCCTATCAAATACTGGCCTCAGCCTAGCTAGCTTATCCACTGAGGAGTCAGAACGTACCCCATCATCACGGTCGTACAATGCTCCATCTTTGTCAAAAATGGGTGACATCTCCGAATCAAATACTCCTTTTTCATGGGCCTCAAAGGCTCTGACATTAGAACTCACGGAGTACTCATCCATTTGCGCACGGTTTATACCGAACTTGTAAGCCAAATTTTCGGCTGTTTGTCCCATCAACTCCCCTGTAGTGGGTTCAGTGAGCCCATTCAATAGACCGACCACGGGCTTTAAGAAAGATGGACGAAAGCTGGCTAAACAAGACAGACGAGACATGATGCTCTTGGACATAGAGAGTCGAGAAAAAAACTCTGCCATACTGCGACTAAAAATAATCGAGGCTCTGGACATAGCATCAGTACCCCCAGCTAAAATAACGTCACCTCGACCAAGTAAAATATTTGCAAAAGCTGAATCAATAGCCTGCATACCAGATGCACAGTTGCGCATAACTGTCCAAGCTGGAACCTTCTCTCCACAACCCAAACGAATAGCAACATACCGACTTATGTTAGGCTCGTCAGATGCTGGTACTGCACAACCGAGAATAACCTCATCCACTTGACATGGCAAAATAGGTTGCCTAACAAAAAGAGCCCGACCAGAAAATACAGCCAAATCAGAGGCAGAAAATGGGCCCGGAACGTTCCTCGATTTTATAAAAGGCGTACGTAGCCCATCAACTATATAAACAGGACTATAGGACATAGCAACACAGGTACTCCTTTTTAGTTAAATTTCAAGATCCTTAGAGAAATCATCGACCCTAATTACTTCATCGCGCAGATCCAAGTACCCCAAATAGAACTCGTATTCCTCATCCTTTATTAATCCATTGCCAAGAGCACTACGAGCCTGTTGCTTAGCATCAATCCAAGGTTGAACTTTAATTTTACAAACTTTTTTATGAATCTCCATTGCCCTAAAGGACATATTAAATGCTTTATTCAAACGAGCCAAATGGTTAGCAGGATCTTTGGACAAAAACAAATTTTCCAAATATTTATCCCTCTGTGGAGACAAAGAAGTAACTATGTTAGACAATTTAACGCTCAGCTCATCTGAAGGGTAGCTAAAAACACGACCCCATGGAAAAATCATCCTTCTTAAGATAGAGGAAAAAACTTTGGATGGAAAGTTATCAAAAAATGCGTAGAATGCTTCCTGCATCTCCATAAACAGATAATCTAACGACCATCGTACAACAATCTCATCATCACTGGAAAAGTTAGAAAACTGGTATCGCTTAAAAACTGCAGAGATCATAAACAAGTAGCTGAGAATATCTCCCATCCTAGATGAAAGTCCCTCTCTTCGTTTTAACTGTCCGGAAACAATAATCATAGAAAAATCAGCCACCATGGAAAACGCAGCACTAAAGCGAAGAAAGTGTTTCAAATAACCTCGCCACTGCGTAGGACAATTCATACCTTTTGCATAAACTAGGCGCGAAGATGTTACACCATGCCAAAATGAAGCTATTATGTTACGTATAGACAAAGCTACATGCCCAAACAAGGCCTTGTCAAAATTTTTTAGAGCATTTTTGTCAGACGATGCAGCTGCCTTCATTTCCTTCAAGACATATGGATGGCAGCGTATTGCACCTTGACCAAAAATTATTAGACAGCGTGTAAGTATATTAGCCCCCTCAACCGTTATAGCTACCGGAGCCTGTGAATAGGCTCTACCTATATAGTTGTTAGGACCAGAACAAATTGCCTTGCCAGCCTGGATATCCATAGCATCAGTCAAAACTTTACGCTGCATCTCGGTAATATGATACTTACAAATGGCTGACATAACCGAAGGTTTCTCTCCTAAACCCAGGGCCACAGCGGTCAATTTCCACATAGAATCCATGATATACACAAAAGACGTCATCCTAGCTAGAGGGATCTGGACGCCCTCAAAAAGGCAAATCGGAGAATTAAACTGCTGACGGACACGTGCATAGGATGCAGTAGAAAACAATCCCAGAAGTGAAGATCCCAAGCTAGTGTTAGGTAACGATATGCCTCTACCTGCAGACAAGGACTCCATCAACATTCTCCAGCCATGGCCAACCATTTTCGCACCACCTATAACAAAGCTTAGCGGAACAAACAAATCCTTGGCTGAGTTAGGCCCATTCTGAAAAACAGAATTCACTGGAAAGTGCCTACGTCCAATCTCAATACCTGGAGTATTTGATGGAATAAGAGCACACGTAATTCCAATATCTTCCTTATCTCCTATCAAATGATCCGGATCGTATAATTTGAAGGCCAATCCTAACAAAGTACAAATAGGACCCATGGTTATGTATCTTTTGTTCCAGGTAAGCTTCATTCCAATAACTTCCTGACCATCCCATTCACCATAAGAAACAATACCATAGTCTGGCATTGACGAAGCATCTGAACCAGCCTCTGGAGCAGTCAAGGCAAAGGCCGGAATCTCTAAACCCTGAGCCAAGCGTGGAAGATAAAGGTTCTTCTGTTCATCTGTTCCATAGTGAAGCAAGAGCTCACCAGGACCCAAAGAATTGGGAACCATAACGTGAATAACAAGGGCACAGCAATGAGACGAAAGCTTCTGCAAGATAACACCATGAGCATATGCAGAGAAACCTTTACCTCCATACTCTTTCGGTATAATCATCCCTAAAAAGCCTCTTTCAATTATTAGGGACCAAACGTGCGCCGGCAAATCTTTACATACTACTGTGTCCCATTCTGTAAAAAGGGAACATAGCTCCTCAACATCCTCCTCCAAAAACTTTTTTTCTTCGTATGTTAGGGTCGGCTCAGAAAAAGAAGAAAGCAGCTTTAGATTTGGCTTACCAGAAAAAATTTGTGCATCCCACCAAACAGTACCTGCCTCTATCGCTTCTTTTTCAGTATCAGAAACATGAGGCAAAGACTTCCTAAAAGAGCTTAAAAGACTACCAGTCAAAAGTAATCTGCGTAGTACACGAAATGATAGAAGAAACCACAGAGAAAAATAAATGCCAGCTACCAACCAAATTAAAAAACCCGCATTACCTGTCACATAACCTATACCAAGGAATAGCACACCTAATACAAAAAATGCCAAAGAAGAACCAGGAAAAACAAGAGATACGGGCAAAATACCCAAAATAAGAATTATAATCAGAAATCCCAATGGCATATCAGTTCTCCATTTGATAGGAACATCGCAGAAATAAGCGCTTTCATGGTAACCACGCCTATAGCCAACACGAACTAAATAAATAGCAACAAGGAAGATAAAGTGTAAAAGCCCCCCCTTAAGCTCAGTAGGACAAAACAAGTAGCACGATTGTAGCATTAAAACAAAAGAGGGGCGTAAGCCCCTCCATGCATTAAAAAGTTTCGCGGCGTCCTACTTTCGCTATAGTTAAATAACTATCATCGGCGCTTTGGCGTTTCACTATCCTGTTCGAAA
>NZ_FKII01000045.1 GCF_900078745.1 Candidatus Ichthyocystis sparus
ACATCTCTTAGACTCTTTTTATACGAATCTAATAATCCTGTAATTCCTGGAATATCTTTTCCAATAGCACCCAAAACAGTACCCAAAACCATACTCACCAAATATCTGTTCTCTAAAAGAGACACTTCACAGAGAAATTTACTATTTAAATTTAATATGTTTTGTGCTACCGGAGAGAAAATTTTTCTTTCAAAACCAGAAATCTTTTTGAAAAAAAACCTTCTTTAAAATTTCACAAGAAGTAATCAGTTCTAAAAATATAGGTACACATTTACAAAATGAACCTTCAATTGAATAGGAGATCAAAGATATTAAATCAGCTGTAAAAAGTCTTCTTTTACTTTTTTTATTTTTATCATAAGTTAGAGTCGAAACAGTTTCCGTAATACTTTCTATAAAATAAGGAGTTAACAACTCAAGCTCTGCCCTAAGTAAAGCCATGCTACTTTCTGATAAAAATCTATCTTCAGTATAGCACGAAAGGTGGACATCTGGACACTTTAAAAATCTATAAGCTGCTTTCATTGAAAAAATATTATCAATATAACTATCCAAAGTAATACTAAAAGCAGATTCTATAACTCTCTCCGCATGACCCTTAACCTGCGGAACTACTCCTGGTATATTTTCATAAATACGCAACAATATCTTATCACGGTAAAATTCGAACAACGCACGGAATAACAGTCCCAAATTAAAAATAATTACTGTACATTTTTTCAGGCGGTGCATATTCATATATTTCTTCAAGAGATAAATCTATACCACAAACCGTATCAACACTACAAATGGAATCAACATTACAACTTGGTTCTATATTACAACTGGAATCAGTACTACAACCGGGATCGATAATATGACTGGACTTGTAACTGAAGCAAAACAACGTGGATAAACTATAAGAATGTTCCGAGCAAACTTGCGATTGTAACTCACGATCACAACTTGAACTACACGTATGTCGTACGCTATCAGGTCTCTCATTGGATGATGATAGCATAGCAAGCACTTCCACAGCCTCAGATTCAGCTTCATTTACAGGACACAACGATAACAAAGCAAGAGTTTCTGCAGCCTCTCTTTTCTCTTCGTCTATATAACATAATATTGCCACTTTGACTTTTCACTTACCTTCTTTATCTCTAATTTACCCTTTAACTTCTCTCCTTTGAGACCAAATACAACAAGAAAAAATAACGCATAGCAAACTTCGAGGAACAACACTAACCTACAACCCACACCAGATAGTGGCCCAGTGTATATTCAAAATATTGTTTAATATGTTGATTTATTTTATATTAACGATGATAAAGTAATCTAAATAGACAACATAAGATAATACATCTTTTTACTTGATTTGATCATATCTGCAGCAACAAGAAAAAAAGTAGGAAAACACCACAAAATATTGCATACAACTCACTGCACCTACATGTAAACCCTAGTCACAACTAATAAACACCAACTATCAGCAAAATATATACACCTTATGCCATGAGCGCCCCATCAAAAAAAATGATATCAAAAATCAATACTGTAAACGAATAATAACGTAATATTTACAGTAACTACTTATGCAAAAACTTGCTATTATAAATATAAATTTAAATAACACCTCTATCAACATAAATTACGTCTATAGAAAGTATAGAACATTAGCTCATTACAGAAACAGTTTCCAATAAATTATCTATCGACTTGCATAACTCTAATACCACTCAACTAGATCACATAACAAAAGTTGACTCAGTTACTGCCTCTTAGTAGACCATCCAGATAAAGCATAAATCTATGCTGGTATTGATACGTTAACACCAGATTTCAAATATGGAGCTTCACACAAAATACTTTTCTCGCATTCCAATCTATCATTTTTCTCAATAATTTTACAGAATTAACTTTTGATACCTCAACACTTGATAGATAAATATCAAAGCCATAGAAATAAAATAAGCAATCAAAAAATTTCTGAAATCTAATTCATAATAGATAAAAGATACTTATCTCTTAAAAGTCATATACCAAAAATCATACTTACCAAACATCTACGCTATAAAAAACTCATCTCACAAAAAACATCCATTAAAATCTGATATTTTTTGTAGTGCTAGAGAAAAAAATTTAATGTTCCACCCAAAATCACTTTTGAAAAAGTCTTTTTAAAGACTAATTAGAGACGTAATTACGCGGACACTAGTTCATTAAATGTGATTGCGTTTAATAAAATAATATTACTCAAAGAGTTAGAGATTCCAAAAAAACAAAGAATTGTCGCTAAAAAAACTTCAAACTAAATCATCTCTACAAAAGATTACACTTATGAAGAACGACAAAGACTAAACAACAAATTAAGAACGCAACAGCTTAAAAAGTACCGTGAAAATTAATCTTGCAAATGTCATTAACTTAATATATGCTAGCCGCATAACTACAAAAAAATAATAAAGTCAAAATCACAAACTATGCCTCCGTATGCAGAAAATTTTATTATGCTCTTACTCCCTTCCTGCTTTCCTCTTCTGCTTCCCTACTTTCCTAGCCCTATCAACTACAACACGATCTTCATCAACATAAATTACATCTATAGCGATCGATAAACATTCATCCATTAAAGAATTAGCAATCGCTTCCAACAAAGTTTCCAGCAACTCTCCTGACTCTGATATTACTCCATCTGAACTCAAAACCAAAGTCGATTCTGTAATTACTAATTTAATTTTCCCACGTAACCACGCCATAAACTCGCCAGTTTCAAATTTATCAGAACTCAATTCAAAGTTTACCCCTCTAGCAGGAAGAAAAAAATCTGGTGTTCTATGAAATACTCTACTCATATAATATGATATATCAATTTTATTAACAATTTTACAAATTAAATCCAATTTTATAGGATAAATTTTCGATATATCCACATTTGATACAGCAAAACAGCACTCACCAAATCCTTTAAAAAGTGTCTCTTCAATATAAAAAATTAAAAAATCTTTTCCTATTACAATGTTTTTCATTTTCTCACAAAAAATACTGGCGCAACTTTCGAATGTACGATTAATCATATCTTCGGTAATACTCACACTCCTACTTTTAACTTTACTGTCGATAATTGATATTGTTCTAGGGAAAAAGCTTTTAAACGACTCAACAGTAAACGAGCTAATAACAGCTTCCTTGACAGCTAAAATCATATTTTCAGAAAATATATCGTCACACAATTCACAAAGATTCATACCTACATGAGGAAAAATTTTTTCAAGTTTTTTGTCTGCTTCACTCAGAATATCCATGCCTGATAAAACATAAAAAATAAAATCAAACATTCCATAACGTACTCTTGACTCTAACCTAAAACAGGTTGATGAACTCAATTCACCACCCACACTACAACCAAAAATTTTATTAACATCGCGCGCTACTGACACACATATGGGAGTAAAAACACTCATTAGATAGTAACTAAATCCGTTACCAACATAATTTTTTCTATTAAGAATTACATCATTCAATGATTTATAAAAATCATCCTCTCCCCCACTTGGCCCATCTAATTCCCAAAAACCAAGTATTCGTAATCTGTCCCTAAAAATCTTCTTTCTAGAAGTAATTCTAAGAGATGTCTCATGCCTTAAATGATCACATGCTCCTTCTATTACAGGCATAAAAGCTTTCAGTGGTACAATATCACCTGACGAACCCACGGCAAAAAATAACCCCTTAGATGCACTATCAAGTACTATATCTCTTAGATTTTTTATATACGAATCTAATAATTTAGTAATTCCTGGAATCTCTTTTCCAACACCCAAAACAGTACCTAAAACCATACTCACCAAATATCTGTTCTCTAAAAGAGACACCTCACAGAAAAATCTCCTATTTAAATTTAATATGTTTTGTGCTAGCGGAGAAAAAATTTTCCTGTCAAATCCAGGAACGCTCTTGAAAAAAACTCTCTTTAAAAATTCACTGGAAGTAATCAGTCCTAAAAACATAGGTACACATTTATGAAATGCACCTGTAATTGAAGAAGAGATTAAGGATATTAAATCATCTGTAAGCAATGCTTTTTTATTTTTTCTTTTTCCTATACTTTCACTGTCAGATAAAGCTAAAACAGTTTTTGCAATACCTTCTATAAAATGGGGAGTTAACAACCCAAGCTCTGCCCTAAGTAAAGCAATGCTACCTTCTGATAAAAATTTATCCCCAGTGTATCCAGAAAGGTGGATATCTGGACGCTTCAGAAATCTATAAACTGCACCAATCGAAAAAACGTTATCAACACAGATATCGGAAATAACACTAAAAGCATCTTTGACAACTCTCCCTATACAAGCTTTAGACTTAGGAACTAGTCCCGGAACATTTTCATTAATACGCAACAATAACTTATCACGATAAAGTTCAAATAACGCACGAAATAACAGGCCCAAATTAAAAGAATCACTATACATTTTTTCGGGTGTTACATATGCATATATTTCATCAATAGATAAGTCGATACCCCAACTGGGCTCAATACTACCACCAGAATCTGCACTACAACTAGGTTCTACAACACTACAACTGGGTTCAACACTACAACTAGGTTCTACTCTGCCACTAGGTTCAGTACTATAACTTAGTTCGACACCGGCACTTGGTTCAATACTACAACTAGGTTCGACACTACCACTGAGACAGGGAAATTTGTATAAACTGTAAGAATGTTCCGACAAAAAACTGGAATCGACACTAACACTACCAGTAGGTTCAACACTACAACTAGGTTCTACACTGCCATTAGGTTCAATACTACAACCAGGTTCGAAACTACCACTGAGACAGGAAAATGTGGATAAACTATAGGAATGTTCCAATAAAAATCGTGATTGTAATTCTCGCTCACAACCTGAACTACCTGCATGTCGTACGTTATCAGTTCTTTCATAGGATGATGAAAGCACGGAAGGCGCTTCGGTGGCTTCAGCTTCACTTACAGAACAAGTTGATCCACCCAAAGCTCCCAACGCAGAAGCAACACCTTCCTTAAGCAATCCAACTTCTCTAGTCAATAAAGGTGACTCTGGAGAGAAGGAGGAAAGATCAGCATCCCGTCCTGATTCAGATGAAGACGAATACATATATGAAGATGAAGATGCCGGTGAAACCGAAGGTGATCCACCACCTAACCCCCACAACTCAGAGGCAGTATCAATCGCATTCAATCTAACCCCACCTTCACTAGCCGGAGGGGAAGCAGATAAAATACCGGCAGCTAATCCTAATTCAGATGGAGATAAAGACGAAGGTAAAGGTAACCCATCTTCCAAAGCTTCCGCAGCTTCAGATTCCCTAACAGGACACAACGACAACAAAACAAGCGCCTCTGCAGCCTCTATTTTCTCTTCATCTATAAAATTTATTACCACCCCTACCGATCCTTTAATTTCCCATTCAACCTCTCCCTTGAGACCAAACAAAGTAAGAACAATAACTCATAGCAAATTCTAGGAACAATATTAATACATAACACAGAACCGCTACACATACCCAACCCTACCGGCTTCAGCATATATCCAAAATATTGTTTAATATGTTGATTTATTTTATATTAACGATGATAAAGTAATCTAAATAGACAACATAAGATAATACATCTTTTTATTTAATCTGATCATCTCTGCAGCAACAAGAAAAAAAGTAGGAAAACACCACAAAACTATGGCATACAACTCACTGCACCTACATGTAAACCTTAGTCACACAACTAATAAACACCAATTATCAGCAAAATAGATAGACCTTATGCCATGAGCGCCCCATCAAAAAAAAAGATATCAAAAACCAATACTGTAAACGAATAATAATGTAATATTTACAGTAACTACTTATACAGAAACTTACTCTTATAAATTTAAATAACACCTCTATCAATATAAATTACGTCTATAGAAGTTATAGAACATTAGCTCATTACAGAAACAGCTTCTAATAAATTATCTATTGACTTACCTAACTCTAATACCACTCCACTAGATCACATGACAAAAGTTGACTCAGTTACTGCCTCTTAGTAGACCATCTAGCTAAAGCATAAACCTATGATGGTATTGATACGTCAATACCATATTTCAAATCTTGAACTTCACACAAAATACTTTTGTCGTATTCCAATCTATCATTTTCCTCAATAATTTTTCAGAATTAATTTTTGATGTCTCAACACTTCATAGATAAATATCAAAGCCATTAAAATAAAATGAGCAATAAAAAAATTCCTGAAACCTAATTCACAATAGATAAAAACACTTATCTCTTAAACGTCATATACCCAAAATCACACTTACACAATACCTATGCTATAAAAAAATTCATCTCACAAAAAAACATCCATTAAAATCTGATATTTTTTGTAGTGCTAGAGAAAAAATTTAATGTTCCACCCAAAATCACTTTTGAAAAAGTCTTTTTAAAAACTAATTAAGGACGTAAACCACGCGGACACAAGTTCATTAAATGTGATTGTGTTTAATAAGTTGGACTAACAAAAACGGATAAACATTCATATCACTAATTAGGAATGTAGAAAATATCCGTTACACCTACAAACGACGTCGTAACAATGTTACTCAAAGAGTTAGAGATTCCAAAAAACAAAGAATAGTCGCTAAAAAATAACCTTAAACTAAACCACATCTACAAAAGGTTACACTTATGAAGGACAAAGAATACACAACGAACCAACAACGCAACGGCCTAAAAAGTACCGTGAAAATTAACGTTGTAAATGTCATTAACTTAATATACACACATATAATTAAAAAACTAATAAATCAGACAAAGCCACAAACCATGCCACTCAATACGTAGAAAATTTTATTACGCTATTACTCACCTCCCACTCTCCCCTTCTGTTTCCCTACTACCCTAGACCTATCAACTGTAGCACGATTTCTATCAACACAAATTACATCTCTAGCGATCAATAAACATTCATCCATTGAAGAATTAGCAATCACTTCCAACAAAGTTTCCAGCAACTCTCCTAACTCTGATACTACTCCATCTGAACTCAAAATCAAAGTCGATTCTGTAATTACTAATTTAATTTTCCCACGTAACCACTCCATAAGCTCCCCAGTTTCAAATTTATCAGAACTCAATTCAAATTTTACTCCTCTAGTAGGTACAAAAAAATCTGGTGTTCTATGAAACACACTACTCATGTAACATGATCTATCAATTTTATTAACAATTTTACAAATTAAGTCCAATTTGATGGAATAAATTTTCGATACATCAACATTTGATACAGCAAAACAGCACTCACTAAATCTTTTAAAAAGGGTCTCTTCAATATAAAAAATTAAAAAATCTTTTCCTATTACAACATTTTTCATTTTCTCACAAAAAATACCAACACAACTTTCGAATGTACTACTAATTATATCTTCAGCAAGACTCATATTTCTACTTTTACCTCTACTATCGAGAATTGATATTGTTTTAGGAAAAAAACCTTTAAACAACTCAATAGTGAATGCGCCAATAACATCTTCCTTCACAGTTTCAATTATATTTACGTAAAATATATCGTCGAATAATTCACAAATATTCATTCCTACACGAGGAGAAATTTTTTTAAGTTTTTCGTCTACTTCACTAAGAAGACCTATATCTAGCAGAACAGAAAAAATAAAATCAAACATTCCATAACGTACTCTAGCCTCTAACCTAAAAAGGGTTAATAAACTCAATTCACTACCTACACTACGACTAAAAATTTTATTAAGATCACGTGCTACTGACACACATATAGGAGTAAAAACCCTCATTAGATAGTAACCAAATCCCTTACCAACATAATTTTTTCTATCAAGAATTACAACATCTAATGATTTATAAAAATCGTCGTCATCCCCACTTGCCCCATCCAATTCCCAAAAACCACGTATTCGTAATCTCCCCCTAAAAACCTTCTTTCTAGAAGTAATTCTAAGCAATGTCTCACGGCTTAAATAATCACGTACTCCTTCTGTTACAGGCACAAAAGATTTCAGTGGCACAATATCACCTAACGAACCCAAAGTAAAAAATAATCCCCTAGATGCACTATCAAGTACCATATTTCTCAGATTTTTTACATACGAATCTAATAGGTCTGCAATTCCTGGAATCTCTTTTTCAATACCCAAAACCATACTCACCAAATATCTGTTCTCTAAAAGAGACACCTCACAGAAGAATCTCCTATTTAAATTTAATATGTTTTGTGCTACCGGAGAGAAAATTTTTCTGTCAAACCCAGGAATGTTCTTGAAAAAAACCTTCTTTAAAAATTCACGAGAAGTAATCAGTTCTAAAAATATAGGCACACATTTACAAAACGAACCCGCAATTGAAGAGGAGATAGAAGATATTAAATCATCTGTAAACAATTTTTTTTCATTATCTAGAGTTGAAACAATTTTTGTAATGCCTTCCATACAGTAAGGCATCAACAACTCAAGCTCTGCCCTGAGCAAAGCAATACTACTTTCTGATGAAAATTTATCCTCATTGTAGCCTGAAAGGTGAATACCAGGACACTTTAGAAATCTATAGACTGCACCCATTGAAAAAACATTATCAGTATAACCAATCGAAATAACACTAAAAGTATCTTTAATCACTCCCTCTGCATAAACTTTAAACCGCGGAGCTGCTAGTACCGGTATATTTTCATGGATATGCAACAACAAATTATCACGATAAAGATCAAACAACGCACTAAATAACAAGCCCAAATTAAAAAAATCACTATACATTTTTTCAGGTGTTACATATGAATATATTTCTTCAATAGACAAATCTGCACTACCACTGGGTTCAAGAATACAAGTGGAATCGACACTACAAATAGGCTCAGCACTACAACTGGTCTCAACACCACCACTAGGTTCAACACCAGCACTGGATTCGATACTACAACTGGAATCTACACTACAACCTGGATCGACACTGTAACTAGGTTCAACACTACCACTAGGTTCAACACTACAACTGGGTTCAACACTACAACTAGGTTCAACACTACAACTGGGTTCAACACTATCACTAGGTTCAACAATACAACTGGGTTCAACAATACAACTGGGTTCAACAATACAACTGGGTTCAACAATGCAACTGGGATCAAAAATACAATTGGGATCGACACTACAACTAGGACCGATACTACACAATGCGGCTAAACTATAAGAATGTTCAGATAAAATTTGTAATTGTAATTCGCGTTCAAAACTTGAAATTGAGAAATTAGTATGTGGTACCTTAACAGTACCATCGTATGCCGATAGCATAGCAAGCGCTCCCTCAGCTCCAGCTTCACTTACATGAGGAAACAATGATAATGAAACAACCTCCTCTGCATCCTCCTTTTTCTCTTCGTCTGTAATATTTATTACCAATTCGATTCCTCCATTACCTTCTTTACCTCTAATTTAACCTTTAACTTCTCTCCTTTGAGACCAAACACAATAAACATAGCAAACTTCGAGGAACAATACGAACCTATAGCCCCCACCAGATAGTAGGCCAGTATATATTCAAAATATTATTTAATATGTTGATTTATTTTATGTTAACGATGATAAAGTGATCTAAATAGACAACATAAGACAATACATCTTTTTACTTGATTTGATCATCTCGGCAGCAACAAAAAGAAAAGTAAGAAAGGCACCCCAAAATATCGCATACGGCTCACTGCACCTACATGTAAACCCTAGTCACACAACTAATAAACACCAACTATCAGCAAAATAGATACACCTTTATGCCATGAGCGCCTCATCAAAAACCAATACTGTAAACGAATAATAACGTAATATTTACAGTAACTACTTATGCAAAAACTTACTCTTATAAATATAAATTTAAATAACACCTCTATCAACATAAATTACGTCTATAGAAAGTATAGAACATTAGCTCATTACAGAAACAGTTTCCAATAAATTATCTATCGACTTGCCTAACTCTAATACCACTCAACTAGATCACATAACAAAAGTTGACTCAGTTACTTCCTCTTAGTATACCATCCAGATAAAGCATAAATCTATGCTGGTATTGATACGTTAACACCAGATTTCAAATATGGAGCTTCACACAAAATACTTTTCTCGTATTCCAATCTATCATTTTTCTCAATAATTTTACAGAATTAATTTTTGATACCTCAACACTTGATAGATAAATATCAAAGCCATCGAAATAAAATAAGCAATCAAAAAATTTCTGAAATCTAATTCACAATAGATAAAAGATACTTATCTCTTAACCATCATATACCAAAAATCATACTTACCAAACATCTACTCTATAAAAAACTCATCTCACAAAAAACATCTATTAAAATCTGATATTTTTTGTAGTGCTAGAGAAAAAAATTTAATGTTCCACCCAAAATCACTTTTGAAAAAGTCTTTTTAAAGACTAATTAGAGACGTAAACTACGCGGACACTAGTTCATTAAATGTCATTGTGTTTAATAAAACAATATTACTCAAAGAGTTAGAAATTCCAAAAAAACAAAGAATTGTCGCTAAAAAACTTCAAACTAAATCATATCTACAAAAGATTACACTTATGAAGGACGACAAAGACTACACAACAAATTAACAACGCAACAGCTTAAGAAGTACCGTGAAAATTAATCTTGCAAATGTCATTAACTTAATATATGCTCGCATAACTACAAAAAAATCATAAAGTAATCACAAACTATGCCTCCGTATGTAGAAAATTTTATTATGCTCTTACTCCCTTCCTGCTTTCCTCTTCTGCTTCCATACTTTCCTAGCCCTATCAACTACAACACGATCTTTATCAACATAAATTACATCTATAGCGATCAATAAACACTCATCCATTAAAGAATTAGCAATCGCTTCCAACAAAGTTTCCAGCAACTCTCCTGACTCTGATATTACTCCATCTGAACTCAAAACCAAAGTCGATTCTGTAATTACTAATTTAATTTTCCCACGTAACCACGCCATAAACTCGCCAGTTTCAAATTTATCAGAACTCAATTCAAAGTTTACCCCTCTAGTAGGAAGAAAAAAATCTGGTGTTCTATGAAATACACTACTCATATAATATGATATATCAATTTTATTAACAATTTTACAAATTAAATCCAATTTTACAGGATAAATTTTCGATATATCCACATTTGATACAGCAAAACAGCACTCACCAAATCCTTTAAAAAGTGTCTCTTCAATATAAAAAATTAAAAAATCTTTTACTATTACAACGTTTTTCATTTTCTCACAAAAAATACTGGCACAACTTTCGAATGTACGATTAATCATATCTTCGGTAATACTCACACTCCTACTTTTAACTTTACTGTCGATAATTGATATTGTTCTAGGGAAAAAGCTTTTAAACGACTCAACAGTAAACGAGCTAATAACAGCTTCCTTGACAGCTAAAATCATATTTTCAGAAAATATATCGTCACACAATTCACAAAGATTCATACCTACATGAGGAAAAATTTTTTCAAGTTTTTTGTCTGCTTCACTCAGAATATCCATGCCTGATAAAACATAAAAAATAAAATCAAACATTCCATAACGTACTCTTGACTCTAACCTAAAACAGGTTGATGAACTCAATTCACCACCCACACTACAACCAAAAATTTTATTAACATCGCGCGCTACTGACACACATATGGGAGTAAAAACACTCATTAGATAGTAACTAAATCCGTTACCAACATAATTTTTTCTATTAAGAATTACATCATTCAATGATTTATAAAAATCATCCTCTCCCCCACTTGGCCCATCTAATTCCCAAAAACCAAGTATTCGTAATCTGTCCCTAAAAATCTTCTTTCTAGAAGTAATTCTAAGAGATGTCTCATGCCTTAAATGATCACATGCTCCTTCTATTACAGGCATAAAAGCTTTCAGTGGTACAATATCACCTGACGAACCCACGGCAAAAAATAACCCCTTAGATGCACTATCAAGTACTATATCTCTTAGATTTTTTATATACGAATCTAATAATTTAGTAATTCCTGGAATCTCTTTTCCAACACCCAAAACAGTACCTAAAACCATACTCACCAAATATCTGTTCTCTAAAAGAGACACCTCACAGAAAAATCTCCTATTTAAATTTAATATGTTTTGCGCTAGCGGAGAAAAAATTTTCCTGTCAAATCCAGGAACGCTCTTGAAAAAAACTCTCTTTAAAAAATCACTGGAAGTAATCAGTCCTAAAAACATGGGTACACATTTGTGAAATGCACCTGTAATTGAAGAAGAGATTGAGGATATTAGATCAGCTGTAAAAATCTTTCTTCTTTTATTTTTTATATCTTCATCTAGAACGGAAATAGCTTTTGCAATACCTTCTATAAAATGGGGTGTTAACAACTCAAGCTCTGCCCTAAGTAAAGTAATGCTACCTTCTGATAAAAATTTATCCTCAGTGTATCCAGAAAGGTGGATGCCTGGACACTTCAGAAATCTATAAACTGCACCAATTGAAAAAACGTTATCAATACAGTTATCTAAAATAACATTAAAAGCATCTTTGATAACTCTCTCTGTACAACCTTTAGACTTAGGAACTAGTCCCGTAATATTTTCATGAATACGCAACAATAACTTATCAAAATAAAGTTCAAATACCGCACGAAATAACAGTCCCAAATTAAAAGAATTACTATACATTTCTTCTGGTATTACATATGCATATATTTCCTCAAGAGATAAATCTACACTACAACTAAGTTCGACACTACAACTGGGCTCAACACTACAAATAGGTTCAGAACTACAACTGGGCTCAACACTACCACTAGGTTTAACACTAGCACTGGATTCGACACTACAACCGGGATCGATACTACAGCTGGAATCGATACTATAACTGGGATCAAAAATACAATTAGGATCGATACTACAACTAGGATCGATACTACATAATGCGAATAAACTATAAGAATGTTCAGAGAAAACTTGTAATCGTAATTCGCGTTCACAACTTGAAATTGTATGTGGTACGTTAGCAGGCCCATCATATGCTGATAGCATGGCAAGCTCTTCCTCAGCTCCAGCTTCACTTAGGTGAGGAAACAATGATAATGAAACAATCTCCTCTGCATCCTCCTTTTTCTCTTCGTCTGTAACATTTATTACCAATTCGATTTCTCCCTTACCTTCTTTATCTCCAATTTGCCCTTTAACTTCTCTCCTTAGAGACCAAACACAATAAGAAAAAACATAGCAAACTTCGAGGAACAATACGAACCTACAGTCCCCACCAGGTAGTAGCCCAGTGTATACTCAACATATTGTTTATATTGTGTTTAATAAGTTAGACTAACAAAAACAGATAAACACTCATATTACTAATTAGAAATGTATAAAATATCCGTTACATCTACAAACAACGTCGTAAAAATGTTACTCAAAGAGTTATAGATTCCAAAAAAACAAAGAATTGTCACTAAAAAATAACTTTAAACTAAGCCATATCTACAAAAGGTTACACTTATGAAGGACAAAGACCACACAACAAATTAACAACGCAATAGCTTAAAAAGTACCGTGAAAATTAATCTTGCAAATGCCGCATAACTTTATATATGCATATATAATTAAAAACAGCTAACAAACAATAAATCAATACCACAAGCTATGTCTCAGTACGTAGAGCTCTTAATTACTCTTCAGCTTTCTCTTCTGTTTCACTACTTCCCTAGATCTATCAACTGTAACGCGATTTTTATCAACATAAATTACATCTCTAGCGACCAATAAACATTCATCCATTAAAGAATTAGCAATCGCTTCCAACAAAGTTTCCAGCGATCCTCCCAATTTTGATACCACTCCATCTGAATTCAAAACCAAAGTAGATCTTGTAACTAATAATTTAATTTCTTCACGTAACCACAGCATAAACTCACTAGTTCCAATCTTATCAGAACTCAAATTACAGTTTGCCCATTTATCAGGCATAAAAAAACTTGGTTTTGCATGAAACACTTTACTCATGTAATATAATCTATCAATTTTATCAACAATCTTACAAATCAAATCCAATTTTACAGGATAAAGTCTCGATATATCTACATTTGATATAGTAAAACAGCATTCACCAAATTCTTTAAAAAGTGTATTTTTAATATAAAAAACTAAAAGATCTTTTTCTATTACAATGTTTCTTATTTTCTCACAAAAAATACTGGCACAACTTTCAAATATATAATTAATCACATCTTCAGTAAGACTCGTACTTATACTTTTACCTCCACTATCAATAGTTGATATTTTTTTAGGAAGAAAACCTTTAAACAACGTAACAGTGAATGCGCTAATAACATCTTCCTTCAAAATTTCAATTAAATTTACAGAAAATATATCGTCATATAATTCACAAACATTCATACCTACATGAGGAGAAATTTTTTCAAGATTGTTGTCTATCTCTCTCAGAAAATGTATACCTGAAAGAAAAGAAAAAATAAAATCAAACATTCCAGAACGCACGGCGGACTCTAACCTAAAACAGGTCAGTGAGCTCAATTCGCCACTTACACTAGAAGCAAAAATTTTACTAAAATCGCGCGCCATTGATACACATACAGGAGTAAAAATCCTCATCAGATAGTAACTAAATCCATTACCAATATAATTTTTGCCATCAAGAATCACACCATCTAATGATTTATAAAAACCAACACTACCCCCACCTGAACCATCTAATTCAGCAAAATCACGTATTCTGAATCTGTCCCTAAAAACCCTCTTCCTAGAAGTAGTTCTAAGCAATGTCTCATGGCTTAAGTAATCACATACTCCTTCTATTACGGGTTTAAAATCTCCCAGGGGGACAACATTATTTGACGAATCCAAAGCAAAAAATAATCCCCTAGATACACCACCAAGTACCACATCTCTTAGACTCTTTTTATACGAATCTAATAATCCTGTAATTCCTGGAATATCTTTTCCAATAGCACCCAAAACAGTACCCAAAACCATACTCACCAAATATCTGTTCTCTAAAAGAGACACTTTACAGAGAAATTTCCTATTTAAATTTAATATGTCTTGTGCTACCGGAGAGAAAATTTTTCTTTCAAAACCAGGAATCTTTTTGAAAAAAACCTTCTTTAAAAATTCACAAGAAGTAATCAGTTCTAAAAATATAGGTACACATTTACAAAATGAACCTTCAATTGAAGAGGAGATCGAAGATATTAAATCAGCTGTAAAAAGTCTCCTTTTACTTTTTTTATTTTTATCATAAGCTAGAGTAGAAACAGTTTCTGTAATACTTTCTATAAAATAAGGAGTTAACAACCCAAGCTCTGCCTTAAGTAAAGCCACGCTACTTTCTGATAAAAATCTATCTTCAGTATAGCCCGAAAGGTGAACATCTGGACACTTTAGAAATCTATAAACTGCTTTCATTGAAAAAATATTATCAATACAACTATCCAAAGTAATACTAAAAGCAGATTCTATAACTCTCTCCGCATGACCCTTAACCTGCGGAACTACTCCTGGTATATTTTCATAAATACGCAATAATATCTTATCACGGTAAAATTCGAACAACGCACGGAATAACAGGCCCAAATTAAAATAATTACTATACATTTCTTCGGGTGTTATATATGCATATATTTCCTCAATAGATAAGTCGATACTACAACTGGGATCAATAATACCACCAGAATCTACACTAATACTGGGTTCAACACTACAACTAGGTTCAACACTACAAACGGTTTCGGTACTAACACTGGAATCAACACTAGCACTTGGTTCGACACTGGCACTTCTTGGTTCGACACTACCACTAGGTCCAATACTACAACTAGGTTCTACACTGCCACTAGGTTCAATACTACAACCAGGTTCGAAACTACCACTTAGACAGGGAAATGTGGATAAACTATAGGAATGTTCCAATAAAAATTGTGATTGTAATTCTCGCTCACCTGAACTACCTGCATGTCGTACGTTATCAGTTCTTTCATAGGATGATGAAAGCACGGAAGGCGCTTCGATGGCTTCAGCTTCACTTACAGAACAAGTTGATTCACCCAAAGCTCCCAAAGCTCCCAAAGCAGAAGCAACACCTTCCTTAATCAATCCAACTTCTCTAGTCAATAAAGGTGACTCTGGAGAGAAAGAGGAAAGATCAGCATCCCATCCTGATTCAGATGAAGAAGAATACATATATGAAGATGAAGATGAAGATGCCGGTGAAACCGAAGGTGATCCACCACCTAACCCCCACAACTCAGAGGCAGTATCAACCGCATTCAATCTAACCCCACCTTCACTATCCGGAGGGGAAGCAGAGAAAATACCGGCAGCTAATCCTAATTCAGATGGAGATAAAGAAGACGAAGGTAAAGGCAACCCATCTTCTAAAGCTTCCGCAGCTTCAGATTCCCTAACAGGACACAACGACAACAAAGCAAGCGCCTCTGCAGCCTCTATTTTCTCTTCATCTATAAAATTTATTACCACCTCTACCGATCCTTTAATTTCCCCTTCAACCTCTCCCTTGAGACCAAATACAGTAAGAACAATAAGAAACAATAACTCATAGCAAATTCTAGGAACAATATTAATCCGTAACACACACAAAACCGATACACCCAACCCTGCCGGTCCCAGTGTATATTCAAAATATTGTTTAATCTGTTGATTTATTTTATGTTAATGATGATAAAGTAGACCGGCAAACAAGGATTTTAGATTTTATTTAATCAGCTTAGCAAAAACAAATAGAATACAAACACACCACAAAATACAATACACCGCACCAATACACTGCACCCATGTAAAACAAATATCTTAGTTACATCACCCAATAAATACTATCACCACTACCAGCAAAATAAATATATTCTATATCATAAGCTCTGCATCTAAATGCGATATCACAAAAACAATACCGCAAATAAAACAATAACGTAATGATTAAAGTATAAGTAATTAAATTACTTAATTGAGATGGTACAACTCCATTACATCCCTTAACCAAAGTTGAATACCCCCGTTACTGCTCTTGATTTATCACTCAGCCGAAACAAACAAGTTTACTAATATTGATACGTCAATACTATATTTCAAATCTTAAACTCCATACAAAATACTTTTCTCATATTTACAACCTATCATTTTCCTGAATAATTCAGAATTATAATTTTTTTTACCGTCTCAAAACTTGATAGAGAAAGATCAAATACATCAAAAGCAATCAAAAAATTTATTAAATCTGATTCACAATAGATGAAAAACACTTATATCTTTCTCATCGTATACCTTAAAAATAATACTTACCAAATATCTATTCTATAAAAAACTCATACGACAAAAAACCCCTCTAAAATCTATCTAGCATTTTTTAGTGCCAGAAAAAAAATTTCATGCTACACTAAAAAGCACTTTTGAAAAAATTCTTCTTAAAAATTAGTTAAAGATAGTAAATTTTATAGTCATAGATTCGCATTTATTAAATATATTTACAGTTAGTAAGGTGGATCGATAAACAAATAAGCCAAATTACTAATTATAAAGATAGAAAACATCAGCTCTATCTACAAAATGTCACACTCATGGACGACAATGACCACACAACAAATTAACAACGCGATAGCTTAAAAAGTACCGTGAAAATTAACGTTGCAAATATCATTAACTTAATATACACATAATTAAAAAACTAATAAATCAGACAAAACCACAGACCATGCCCCCCATATGTAGAAAATTTTATTATGATCTATTCCACTTCTGCTTTACTCTTCTGCCTCTCTACTTCCCTAGACCTATCAACTGTAACACGACTTCTATCAACATAAATCACATCTCTAGCGATCAATAAACACTCATCCATTGAACAATTAACAATCGCTTCCAACAAAGTTTCCAGCGACTCTCCCAACTCTGATACTACTCCATCTGAACTCAAAACCAAAGCCGATTCTGTAATTACTAATCTAATTTTCCCACATAACCACTCCTTAAACTCTCTAGTTTCAAATTTATCAGAACTCAATTCAAGGTTTACTCCTTTAGTAGGTACCAAAAAATCTGGTGTTCTACGAAACACACTACTCATGTAATATGATCTATCAATTTTATTAACAATTTTACAAATTAAATCCAATTTGATAGGATAAATTTTCAATATATCCACATTTGATACAGCAAAACAGCACTCACCAAATTCTTTAAAAAGGGTCTTTTCAATATAAAAATTTAAAAAATCTCCTTCTATAGCAGTACTTTTTATTCTATCACAAAAAATACTGGCACAACTTTGGAATGTAGAATCAACCATGCCTTCAGCAAGATTCATTCTTATACTCTTACCTTTATCTAGAACTGATATTGTTTTAGGGAAAAAATCTTTAAACGACTCAACAGTAAACGAGCTAATAACAGCTTCTTTAACTGTTTCAATTATATTTTTAGAAAATATATCATCATATAATTCACAAACATTCATACCTACGTGAGGAGAAATTTTTTCAAGTTTTTTGTCTACTTCACTCAGAATATCCATGCCTGACAGAGCAGAAAAAATAAAATCAAACATTCCATAACGTACTCTGGCTTCTAACCTAAAACAGGTTAATAAACTCAATTCACTACCAATCCTACGAACAAAAATTTTATTAACATCGCGCGCTACTGACACACATATAGGAGCAAAAACCCTCATTAGATAGTAACTAAATCCGTTGCCAACATAATTTGTGCTATCAAGAATTACTTCATCCAATGATTTATAAAAACCATCATCTTCTCCACTTGGCCCATCTAATTCCCAAAAACCACGTATTCGTAATCGCTCCCTAAAAACTTTCTTTCTAGAAGTAATTCTAAGCGATATCTCGCGCCTTAAATAATCACTTACTCCCTCTATTACAGGCATAAAAGCTTTCAGTGGCACAATATCACCTGACGAACCCAAAGCAAAAAACAATCCCTTAGATGAACTATCAAGTACTACATCTCTTAGATCTTTTACATGAGAATCCAATAATTCTTCAATTCCTGGAATCTCTTTTCCAATACCCAAAACCATGCCCAAAACCATACTCACCAAATACCTGTTCTCCAAAAGAGACACCTTACAAAAAAATCTCCTATTTAAATTTAATATGTTCTGTGATACTGGAGAGAAAATTTTTCCGTCAAACCCAGGAATATTTTTGAAAAAAACCTTCTTTAAAAATTCACGAGAAGTAATCAGTTCTAAAAATATAGGTACACATTTACAAAAAGAACCTGCAATTGAGGAGGAGATCGAAGATATTAAATCAGCTGTAAAAATTTTCTTTTTATTTTTCCTATTTTTAGCATAGATAATAGTTGAAACAGTTTCTGTGATACCTTCTATACAATGAGGAGTTAACAACTCAAGCTCTTCCCTAAGTAAAGAAATGCTACTTTCTGATGAAAACCCATCCTCAGTGTAGCCCGAAAGGTGAACACCAGGACACTTTAGGAATCTATAAACCGCACCCATTGAAAAAACATTACCAACATAACTATCCAAAGTGGCACTAAAAGCAGCCTTGATAACTCCCTCTACGTAAACTTTAAACCGCGGAGCTAATCCCGGTATATTTTCATGAATGCGCAACAACAACTTATCACGATAAAGATCAAATAACGCACTAAATAACAGGCCCAAATTAAAATAATTACTATACATTTCTTCGGGTGTTACATATGCATATATTTCATCAATAGATAAGTCGATACTACAACTGGGATCAATAATACCACCAGAATCTACACTAATACTGGGTTCAACACTACAACTAGGTTCAACACTACAACTAGGTTCAACACTACAAATGGGTTCGGTACTACAAATGGGTTCGGTACTAACACTGGAATCAACACTAGCACTTGGTTCGACACTGGCACTTCTTGGTTCGACACTGACAGTTCTTGGTTCTACACTGACAGTTCTTGGTTCTACACTGCCACTAGGTCCAACAATACAACTAGGTTCTACACTGCCACTAGGTTCAATACTATAACTTGGTTCAATACTACAACTAGGTTCGAAACTACCACCGAGACAGGAAAATGTGGATAAACTATAGGAATGTTCCAATAAAAATTGTGATTGTAATTCTCGCTCACAACCTGAACTACCTGCATGTCGTACGTTATCAGTTCTTTCATAGGATGATGAAAGCACGGAAGGCGCTTCGGTGGCTTCAGCTTCACTTACAGAACAAGTTGATTCACCCAAAGCTCCCAACGCAGAAGCAACACCTTCCTTAAGCAATCCAACTTCTCTAGTCAATAAAGGTGACTCTGGAGAGAAAGAGGAAAGTAAAGGTGACTCTGGAGAGAAAGAGGAAAGATCAGCATCCCATCCTGATTCAGATGAAGACGAATAGATATATGAAGATGAAGATGCCGGCGAAACCGAAGGTGATCCACCACCTAACCCCCTCAACTCAGAGGTAGTATCAATCACATTAAATCTAACCACACCTTCACTAGCCGGAGGGGAAGCAGATAAAACACCAGCAGCTAATCCTAATTCAGATGAAGATAAAGACGAAGGTAAAGGTAACCCATCTTCCAAAGCTTCCGCAGCTTCATATTCCCTAACAGGACACAACGACAACAAAGCAAGCGTCTCTGCAGCCTCTATTTTCTCTTCATCTATAAAATTCATTACCACCTCTACCGATCCTTTAATTTCCCCTTCAACCTCTCCCTTGAGACAAAATACAGTAAGAACAATAAGAAACAATAACTCATAGCAAAACCTAGGAACAACGTTGATCCACAACACAACCGCTACACATACCCAACCCTACCGGCCTCAGTGTATATTCAAAATACTGCTTAATCTGTTGATTTATTTTATGTTAATGATGATAAAGTAGACCGGCAAACAAGGATTTTAGATTTTATTTAATCAGCTTAGCAAAAACAAATAGAATACAAACACACCACAAAATACAATTCACCTCACCAATACACTGCACCCATGTAAAACAAATATCTTAGTTACATCACCCAATAAATACTATCACCACTACCAGCAAAATAAATATATTCTATATCATGAGCTCTTCATCTAAATGCGATATCACAAAAACAGTACTGCAAATAAAACAATAACGTAATGGTTAAAGTATGAATAATTAAATTACTTAATTGAGATGGTACAACTCCATTACATCCCTTCAGCAAAGTTGAATACCCCCGTTACTGCTCTTGATTTATCACTCAGCCAAAACAAACAAGTTTACTAATATTGATACGTCAATACTATATTTCAAATCTTAAACTCCATACAAAATACTTTTCTCATATTTACAACCTATCATTTTCCTGAATGATTCAGAATTATAATTTTTTTTACTGTCTCAAAACTTGATAGATAAAGATCAAATACATCAAAATAAAACATAAAATAAGCAATCAAAAAATTTATTAAATCTGATTCACAATAGATGAAAAACACTTATGTCTTTCTCATCGTATACCTTAAAAATAATACTTACCAAATATCTATTCTATAAAAAACTCATACGACAAAAAACTCCACTAAAATCTATCTAATATTTTTTAGTGCCAGAAAAAAAATTTAGTGCTACACCAAAAAGCACTTTTGAAAAAATTCTTCTTAAAAATCAATTAAAGATAATAAATTTTATAATCATAGATTCGCATTTATTAAGTATATTTATAGTTAATAAGATGGATCAATAAACAAATAAACTAAATTACCAATTATAAAGATATAAAATATCAGCTCTATCCACAAAATGTCACACTCATGGATGACAAAGATTACACAACAACTCAAAAAGTGCCGAAACAATTAATTTCGCAAACATTACATAACTTGATGTATGCATATGCGATTGTAAAAATACCTAACAAAAAATAAACGAGAAATCACAGACTGTGCTTCAGTAAGTAGAACGTTTTTATTATTCTTTTAATTCCTCTTCTGCTTTCTTCCTCCTATGTTTCATAGACTTATCAACTGTAATGAGATTTTTATCAACACGAATCACGTCTCTAGCTACTGATAAACATTCATCCATTAAAGAACTAGCAATCTCTTTCAACAAATTTTCTAGCGACTCCCCTAACTCTGATACTACTCCATCTGGACTCAAAACCAAAACCGGTTTTGTAACTACTAATTTAATTTCCTCACGTAACCACATCATAAACTCAGCAACTTCAAATTTATCAGAACTCAAATTAAGGTTTGTTCCTTTACCAGACATAAAAAAACCTGATGTCCTAGGAAAAGCACTATTCATGTAATTTAATCTATCACTTTTACAAACAATTTTATAAACTAAATCCAATTTAACAGCAGAAATTTTCGATATATCTACATTCGATACAGCAACACAGAACTTGCCAAATTCTTTAAACAGGGTGTTTCTAATATAAAAACTTAAAAAATCTTTTACCATTACAACACTTCTTATTTTACCACCAAAAATACTGGCACAACTTTCGAACATAAGCTTAATCTTAGCTTCGGTAAGAGTCATACTTACACTCTTACCTTTACTATCAAGAACTGATATTCTTTTAGGGAAAAAATCTTTAAGCACCTTAACGGTAAATGCGCCAATAACAGCTTCCTTAGCAGTTTCAATTAGATTGTCAGGTAATATATCGTAAAATAATTCACAAATATTCATTCCTATGCTAAGAGAAACTCCCCTAAGTTTGCCGTCTACTTCTCTCAGAAGATCCATACCTAACAGAACAGAAAAAATAAGATCAAACATTCCAAAGCGCACACCAGACTCTAACCTAAAATGTGATAATGAACCAAATTCACTACCTACACTACTAACAAGAATTTTAATAACATCACGCGCTACTGACACACATACAGGAGTAAAAATCCTCATTAGATAGTAGACAAATCCGCCACCAATATAATTTGGGCTGTTGAGAATTACATTGTCCAATGATTTATAAAAATCATCACCACCTCCACTTGAAGCATCTGATTCCCAAAAACCAACTTGGAATTTTTCACTAAAAATACCACTCCTAGAAGTCATCCTAAGCGATGCCTCATCCCTTAAATAAGCACCTACCCCTTCTATTACAGGCTCACAGTCTTCCAGGGGCAAAACAACATCATCTGACGTATTCAAGGCAAAAAATACATCATCACATACCATATTTCTTAGACTTTTTTCATATGAATCGAATAACTTTACAGTTTCCGGAATCTTTTTTATATCACCCAAAACCATACTCACCAAATATCTGTTCTCTAAAATAGATAACTCACAGAAAAATTTCCTATTTAAATTTAATATTCTCTGTGCTAGTGGAGAGAAAATTTTTCTGTCAAACCCAGGAACTTTTTTGAAAAAAACCATCTTTAAAAATTCGCAGGAAGTAATCAATTTTAAAAACATAGGTACACATTTATAGAATGTGCCCGAAATTGAAGAAGAGATTACAGATACTAAATCATCTGTAAGCAACACTTTTTTATTTTTTCTTATATTCTCACTGTTAGCTAAGGATAAAACAGTTTTTGTAACACCTTCCACACAATGAGGCATGAGCAACTCAAGCTCTGCCTTAAGTAAAGCAATGCTACTTTCTGACGAAAAACCATCCTCAGTATAACCAGAAAGGTGAATACCCGGACAATTTAAAAATCTATAAACTGCATCCATTGAAAGAATATTATTGATATATCCATCTAAAATAGTAGCAAAAGTATCTCTGATAATTCCCTCTACAAGATCCTCAATCTTAGCAACTAGACCCGGTATATTTTTGTAAATACTCGACAATAACTTATCACAATAAGAATCAAACAATGCACGAAATAACATTCTCAAATTAAAAAAATCACTATATATTTCTTCAGGTAGTGCATATGCATATACTTCTTCAAGAGATAAATCGATACTATAACTGGGATCAACGCTAGAGCTGGGATTGTAACCAACACAAGACAATTCAGATAAACTATAAGAATGTTCCGGGCAAATCTTTGATTGTGATTCAAGTTCACAACTTGAATCACCCATATGTAGTACATCACCATGTCCCTCAGAGTGTGATGACAGAACAGTAAGTGCCCCCCCAGTTTCAGGTTCCCTTTCGGGACATGATGATAATAAAAGGAGCGCCTCTGCAGCATCATTTTTCTCTTTTTCTATAACATTTATTACCACTTCGATTTCTCCTTTAGCTTCATCTTTGGAATAAAAAACAATCGAAACAATAACGCATAGCAAACTTCAAGAAACGAGACGAACGCGATAACACCATGAGGGGCCAGTGTATATCTAACATATTGTTTAATCTGTTGATTTATTTTATGTTAACAATGATAAAGTAAGCCAGATAGACAACATAAGACAACACATCTGATAGGATTTTATTAGATCTAATCAGTCCAGCGGCAAATAGAAAAGTAGAAAAACATCACAAAATGCTGCACCTACATAGAAACCATATGTCACACCACCCAGTAAATACTATCACAAAAATAGACATATTTTATAGGATTGCCACATCAAAAACGATATATCAAAATCAATTCTGCAAATAACAATTAATACATAATATTTACAGTATCATTACTCACTCAAGTTTACTTTTGTAAATTGAAACAACACCTCTATCAACTGAAACTACGTCTACAGCAGTTCTAGCACATTCATTCACTATAGAGCCAGAAATAGCTTCCAATAACTTATCTATTGACTCACCTAACTCTAATACCACTCCATTCGATCCCATAACTAAAGTTGACCTTGTAATTATTGCTCTTAGTTGATCATCCAGCCAAGGAATAAGCTTGTCGAGTATTGATACATCAATACTCGATTTATAATCTGGAGCTTCACACAAAATACGCTTCTCGTATTCTAATCTATCATTTTCCTCAATAATCTTACATAGAAAATCTAATTTTACAGAATTAATTTTTGATATCTCAACATTTGACACGGAAAGATCAAAGTCATCAAACTTTGTAAAAACAGTATTCATAATATAAAAATCCAAAAATACTCGATCTATCACATAACTTCTTACTTTCTCATGAAAACTATAAACGGACTTTCTTATTATTTTAGATACAATTTTACTATTCTTAAAATATAAATATTTAGATTTACTAACTTTACTAGCTCTAGAAAGTAACAATATTTTCTTGGGAAGAATACCTCTAAGTACTGAAAAATTAATTGACCTATTAACATATGACTTTACACGATTGATCATATTACCTCTAAATATTTTTTCACTAATTTCGTGCAAGTTCATCCCTATATGTGGAGAAACTTCATTAATTGCATTATCTATTACACTTAAAAAACCTATATCCGATAGAGAAGAAAAAACAAAATCAAATAGACTAGCACGCACATTGCTCTCTAGAATAAAAAATGATCGATCACTGACTTTATTTACAAAATAACCAGACATCATGTCCCTAACATCATACGCCACCGACATACATATGGGAGCAAATATTTTCATTACATAGTACCTAAATCCATTCCCTATATAATTATTACCATCATCAATTATAGACCTTAGTGATTTATAAAACATACTACTATCAATCGAACTTAAATTAGATGGTAACAAACATTTATCCATTTTACATTTTCTTTTGAGAACTCTCTTTCCATAATATATTCTATGTCGTACATCTTCATATAAAGAAGATACTATTTTTTTCATTAATTCAGGAACAATAGAAGTACCTACAAATGCTATAGTACCATCTGATCTAAGAACTGGAACTTCTTTGCTAAATGTGTCAGTAACTAATAGATCTAAATTTTTTATATGTAAATCTAACAACTCAAAAAAACCTGGAATATCTGTATTAATATCCATGAAATACTTACTTTTAGTTCTTGCACCAATAATGGTACTGGAAAGGTATCTGTTTTCTAAAAAAGATATTTGGCAAAAAAATTTCCTATTAAAACTAGATATAATCTGCGTTACTGATGAAAAAATTTCCATATCAAACCAGGAAACTCTTCTGAAAAACAATTTTTTAAAAAATGCAATGGATGTAACTAATTCCATAAATATAACAACACATTTATTAAATATGTCTGATACTAGAAGGGAAACCGTTTCTTCAAAATCAATTGCAGATACCTTACTAACATCAAACTTTCCAATGATTTCTGTAATTCTTTCACTAAAAATGATACCTTCGAGTTCTGATTTAAGTAAATTAATATCACTTTTGGATAAAAAATTATCTTTTATTGAACGAAAGTTTAGTCCTGGAACGATATTAAAACATTTTATAAATTCATCAACTACATTAATATATAAAATATTATAAATACAATCGTGCAAAGTACTATTAATAACATTGTTTACTATATTTAACTCATAATTTTTGTATTTATTTTTTTCTAGAAGCAATACTACCAATTGCTTGCGATAGGCTTTAGCCAATCTACCAAATAACAATTTTAAACTAAAAAAACTGCTGTTAACTTCTTCAGGTATCAAATCTATATCTACTTTAACTTCATAATCATCACAAGATAATTTCAATAAATTAGAAATACACTCCAAATCAATTTCCATGTCTTTGGGTTGGCAATAAGCTTCTTGCTGGTAGGTGTCCATTTTTTTAGGACACTCTGATAGCAAAACAAGAGCTTCTGCAGCTTCTGTTCTTTTAATTATTTCATCGATATCGATTGCCACTTCTTCAATACCAACATTTCCTACACCAATATCATTACAATCTGTGTCAATAATTTCATTTTCACAACAATCTAAATTATTGCGATCATCTGCTGTAGGTAATAAAGTAATTGATGGGCTCATAATATCGTTCAACTATTAACTTATAAGTAAGTAAAACTAGATTGTATAAATACACAAAAGCTATATGTAGAAACACCATATATTACATAACGAGAAAGATGTAAACACAACCACTAGTAACAATTGCTCTTAGCATACAGGATAATCATTTATTTTTACCTTACTTGCTTTTAAGATTGCTTTTATCAGCGGAAATACGACTTTTATCAACACAAATTACATCTCTCACGGTAGAGACACATTCATTCATTACGGAATTAGATATTATCTCTAATAATTGATCTACTAGAGGTTCTCCCAATTCCGATACTACTCCAGAGTCCAAAACCAAAGTTGATTTAGTAATCATTGCTTTAATTTCGTCACGCAACCACGGCATGAATTTGACTATTTCCAGTTTATTATCATTCAATAAAGAATTTGTTTTCTTACCAGACACAAAAAAATCTGACCTTCTAGCATGCATAATATTTATGTAATTTGACCTATCAATTTCCCTTATAATTTTGTAAAGCAATTCCAATTTTACAGAATTAATTTTTGATATATCTGCATTAGATACACAAAAATCAAATCCATCAAATTTTGTAAAAAGGGTATTTTCAATATAAAAATTTAAAAACTCGGGATATATCAAAACACTTTGTACCTTTTCTCTAAAAACATCAACATAAGTTTTGAATATGTCATGAATCATATCATTAGTAATCCGTTTAATTTTACTATTATCCTCACTAAGAACTGATATCTTTTTAGGAAAAATATCCACAAACAATTCAAAAGTAAACAAACTACTGACACCATTCTTTACATTATCAATTAAATTGTTGGCAAACATTTCAGCACAAACATCGTGTATATTCATTCCTACATGTAGAGAAACTTCGCCAAATTTAGTATCTACATCATTCAAAAATTCCATATCTGACAAAACAGAAAGAATCAAATTAAACATTCCACAACGCAAGGTAGTCTCTAGTCTAAAACATGACTGTGAACTCAATATATTTCCAAGATTAACAATGATTTCCCTGATATCATACGCCACAAAAACACAGACGGGAGTAAAAATTTTCATTAGATAATATCTAAACCCGTTACCAATATAATTCTTGCCATCGCTAATTACAGAGTTCAGTGATTCATAGAAATCATTACTAGAAATGGCTAAACTAGACCTATCTGATTCTGAAAAATTATCTACCTTGTATCTTCTCCTAAAAATCTTCTTTCTAGAAGACATTCTAAATAATACATCCTCCTTTAATGAATGTATCACTCCCTTCGTTAGTTTAGGTAAACCAGAAGAATTAAAAGTTACAACATTACCGTCTGATTTCAAGGCTGGAACCGCTTTCTTAAATAGATCAGTAACTAAACATTCCAGTTTTTTTAAATGCAAATTTACCAACTCAAAAATTTTTGGAAATTTCGCCATTACATATAAAAAATTTTTATGCTTTAACCTTACATCAAAAATAATGTTGACTAAATATTTTCTCTCTAAAAAACATATATCACAAAAAAGTTTCCTGTTAAAATCATGTATTGTTTGCACCAATGGAGAAAAAATCTTTTTATTAGACCAAGAAACACTTCTGAAAAATATGCTTTTAAGAAAGGAGGCAGACGTAACTAACTCTATAAATTTACTGACACATTTATTAAACAAATCTGTGATTGAAAATGAAATATCATCTCTTAAACGACCTGATAATAGGTGTTTATTATCAAAGTATATGATAGTTCTCGCAACATCTTCACTACAATTAGAAAAAACATCTCTAAACTCTAATTTGAGCAAATCAACGCCACTCTCAGACAAAAACCCGCCTCTCACATAATCTAAATTTGTTCCATTGACATAGTAACACTTTAAAAAATTATCAACTGTACTCATTGCAGAAATCTTACAAAGATACATATCAAAAATATTATTAACAGTATTGTCAATGATCCCCGTCATATAAAGGTTACTTGACGACATTACTCCTTTTTTAACCAAAGAAAAAACCAACTGATTTACACAAGATTTAACTAACAATCGAAACAACAAATCAATACTAAAAAAACTACTGTATATTTCTTCTTCAGGTAATACACTAACATCTAAATCTAATTCACTATCACCACGAGATACAACCGATGAACCATGAGTGGGAACTGAGCAATTTTTAATATCTTTTTTATAACTCGTATCCGCTATTTGATGGATCGACGAATCAATCTTTTCAGAATCTGACGATAAAGTAAAGAGTGCATTTGCAGAATTTTCTAGCTTGCCCTCTCCTACCGTTTTATAAGAAGATGAGAGCAAAACAAGCGCTTCTGCAGCTATCTTTATTCCGCTTTCCTCTTTTACCTTATAGGAAGATGACAGCAAAACAAGCGCTTCTGCGGCTCTCTTTGTCTCATTATCTATATCTCCTGCAAAAAATCCTACCTCTGTAGATGCTTTTGCCTCTGGATCCTTAACATAAGTTTTTGTGCATATATCCTGACCACTAACATCATTTTCACAATAATCACAATTAAAACAATCGTGCTCTGCACAAACTAAAGTAACTGATGGAGTCATAGTACGGTCTAAATATTAAATTTGTTTATAAAAAAGAATAATGATACTAAGATTGAGAAAATTTAGTATTACACTATTACACAGTAAGTATAAATTATTATTAATAATATAAATTTTTAAATTAATCGATTTTCACACGATAATAATACAAGTATCTCAAATTTGGTTTTATTATCAAACACATCCAAGCCAAGACAAATATAAACGCGTATCAACACAAATACAGAACATTGAAGACACTGCAATTAAATCAATCTTCGCCAGTGATATCCTAATAGCAAACAATATAAAGCTAAAACTACAAGCACTGAAAACTACAAGCACTGATATGTAATATCAAACTACCTCCCACACTTGCAGTGTGAACCAATATTATTAACCTACTTAATTAAAAATAAACAATAAAATGACAGCAATAATTCCGCGCTATAACGATGATTTTAAGTTAATTTTTATTACACATGCTCTATACTTTATTCATAGCTGCCCTAATTCTATCTACAGAAATAATATCCTTAGCAATTACAACACACTCTTTGACTATATGGTTAGAAAGTGCTGCCAATAATCCTTCAATTAATTCTCCTACTTCTAATATCACTCCATCAGATCCCAAAACCAAAGTAGATCCAGTAACTATTTCTCTGAGTTTGAAATTCATCCACGGCATAATTATGTCCACCACTTCTTTATCAATACATGAAAGCAAATTTTTACCCCCACCTACAATCCTCTTACTGTGCTCTAATTTATCGCTTTCTGCGATAATTTTACAAAGGAAATCCAATTTTACAGAATTAATCTTCGACATCTCCACATTTGATACAGAAAAATTGAAGTCACCTAACTTTGTAAAAAGTGTATTCCTAACATAAAAATCTAAAAATTCCTTTTCCACTGCACAATCTTTTATTTTCTCACAGAAATTATAAACAGACTTTGTAATCACATCAGATATAATTTTACGGTCTTCAAATGACGGGCGCTTGTATTTAGACTGACCAGAGGATAATATTCCCCTAGGAATAATACCTTGAAGGGTATAGGACGAAGTCATAATTGATTCAATCACATTTCTCTTTATGATTGTAATCAGATTTATATCAAAAATTTTGTTACCTATTTCACATAAATTCATTCCCATATATGGACAAACTTGTTTAAATGCATTGTCTATTTCGTCTAAAAATACCATACTTGATAGAGCAGAAAAAACTAAGTCAAACATACTAGAACGCAATTTTCCCTCTAACATAACACACGATCTTACACTTATTTTGTTTCCAGAATAACTAAACAACATTGTCCTTATATCACATGCTATAGAAATACAGATAGGAGAAAATATTTTCATAAGATAGTATCTGAATCCATTTCCAATATAATTGGATCCGTTATTAACTATAGAATTAAGTTCCTTGTAAAACATATTGCTACAAATATTCGATCCCAAATTACTTGAAAAAGTATCCAGTTTAAATCTTCTTTTAAAAACTTTCTTTTTGGCACATACTCTATGGCATATATCTTCACGTAAAGAAGATAATATATTCATTATTAATTGAGGTATAATAGAATTATCCACAGAAACTACAACACCATCTGGCCTCAAAGCAATAACATCCTTCTTAAATAGATTAATAAATAACTGCTCTAGATTTTTTGCGTGAGCATTCATTAACCCAGAAGAATCTATCTCTGCATTAACAGCAGTAAAATGTTTATGTTTCAGTCTTGCACCCATAATAATACTAATTAAATATCTATTTTCTAAAAAACCCACCTCGCAAAAAAGTTTCCTATTTAAGTCAATTATATTTTGTGGCACTGAAAAAAAAATTTCAATGTCAAACCAAGAAACTTTTTTGAAAAATAATTTCTTTAAAAAGTCAGAAGAGATAATTAATTTTAAAAATATAGATGTACATTTATCAAAAATTTCTTTAGCTAAGCAGGAAATAAAATTTCTTAATTTTTTAAAAACTGAAGGGCCAAATTTAAAAGTTTTTAAAGATTCTTCTACGATATCCTTACTATAGCTATTGGGCACACTTTCAAGTTCTTCTTTAAGTAGATTATAATTACTTTCAAGTAAAAATTTATCTGTTACCAAATTAAAATCAGTCTCTGGTGCAATGTAAAAATGTTTTATAAATTCATCAATTGCTTTCATAGAAGTCATATTATCAATGCAAATATTCAAAATATTATTAATGGCCATACTAATAGAAGTAACGTTAGATAATATATACGTTCGCATCTGGCATTCTTCGTTTTCAAAAATCAGATTAAACACCTCATATTGATATGACCTGAATAACCTACGGAACAGTAACTCCAAACTAAAAAAATTATTGACTATTTCTTCAGGTAATAAATCTATATCTACTTTAGATAAATATCTATTGTAAGACAAAGCAAACAAATTAGAAAAATCTTCTGAAGATATTAGTGTATCTTTTTTATGTAAACTTGGACTAACACCACCCTGATAACTTGGACCAGCAACCTCCTGATAACTTGGACCAGCAACCTCCTGATAACTTGGACCAGCAACCTCCTGATAACTTGGACCAGCAACCTCCTGGCAACTTGGACCAGCAACCTCCTGGTAACTTGGATCAGCAACCTCCTGGTAACTTGGACCAGCAACCTCCTGATAACTTGAACCAACAACCTCCTGGTAACTTGAACTATCAATTCTTTGTGAAATATAGCTTCGTTTATAAGATGACGACAGTAAAATAAGGGCTTGTGCGGCTAATTCTATTTCATTTTCTTCTACTGATCTTATGTCATGTTCCTCTACGTCACCCATATCTACTGTCGCATGGCAACCCGGATCACTAATTTCAGTTTCACAACAGTTGCAATTGTAACAATCATGTATGGCACATGCTAAAGTAGCTGATGGGGTCATAATATAGTTCCAATATTAACCTATTTATCCAAAATTCATAATACTAAGATTAAGTAAATTTAATGAACATAAATTACACAGTTACTACTTGCAGGTAATACTTTATACAAAGTTATATATTATAGATATGACATAAATTGCTTTATAAAAATTAATGACTATAATATAATATTTTTTATTATAATTAATTAGCATGGCTTAAAAAATTATGCCGAGTAAGCATCTAAAAAAACAGAAATTCTGTCCCCATCATAAAAGTTAACTCCCACACACAACATATATGCACGATAACTAGCAAAAGAAAGACGAACAAAAAGTTTTGGGCATCAATTATCGTAAATACATATCACTCATACACATAACAATAATCACAAAGCATCAACAATATAATTTTTTAAAATCACATGTTATAACTATATACAGACATCCAATCAAGACAAACGCTTGTTTTTTATTAGTCTTAATTGATTTTTTATTTCGATTATACCTCTAGCACTTCTATCAACAACAATATCTTTCGCAGTTCCAGCACATTATCTCATTACATAATTAGAAAGCGCTGTCAATATCTCCTCCATTAAATCTACCACCTCCAATACTATCCCTTCGGATCTCATAATCAAAGCAGGTTAGGTAATTACCTATCCAAGTTCAGAATGTAGTAACGGCATAAATTTAGCTATTAACTATTTATCAACAAAAAATGCCAAATCTAAGCTTTCAGATAAAATCCTCTTCTCGTGTCTTAATTATTCACTTTTATCTACAATTTTATAAATAAAATCTAATTTTGCAGAATTTCGACATCCATAAATTTGATATGTAAAAATCAAATCCATCCTCTTTTATAAAAAGAGTATTTTTAATATAAAAGTCTAAAAACCATTCATGTACCGTATAACTTCTTATTATTTTTAATAAAACTTAAAACATAACTCTCCACTGCATTTAGTATAATTGCACTATCAATAAAACAGTGCCTTTTAATTGAGTGTCTAGCAAGAATAATTATGCTTTGGGGAAACATATCTTTAAAACATTCTCTGGCTCACTAATGCCTTGTTTTACAGCTTGTACAAGAGTTTACCAAATACTTATGCACTTACTTTTTTATATTCATCCCTTCACAAAGAGACATTTCTTTAATTAAACTGTTTATTGTAACTAAAAAATATACAAAATAGCACAGAAAAAATTAAATTAAACATATTAGATCTGATTTTACTTCCTAACATAGGATCTTAAAATAATTACATTTACATAATTAATACTCATCAGAGAATCAACATCATATGCTAATGAGATAGACATAGGAGCGAGTACCATCATAAAAATACGTACTACTACAAGTACTTACTTCTGAAACATCCTATAAAAAACTTGTCTGATCTAAATTTTCTTTCAAACACCACCTTTACAAGACATATTATATGCCATATATACTCATGTAAGAAAGATGACATTTACTCATTAATTTAGGTACAACAAAATCATATAACATAACTACATATCCATCCGATTTCAAAGCAATAACTTCTTTACAAAACGCACCACTAATCAAACATTTTATATTTTTTATATATAAATTTAATAAGTTAAAAGTTTTTGTGATTTATGTTAGCTCCAATGATCATACTAACCAAACATTTTTTTCTAAAAACCTACCTCGCAAATAACCCCCCATATGAGCTCTATGAAATAGAAAAGGAAATTTCCACACTAAACCAAGAAATTTTTCTGAAAAATATTTTTTCAAGAAAAGAAAATAACTATAAGAAACTTATTACTTTAATAAAGCCATATATTTGATTAAGTAAATCTGAAATTAAAGATAAGGATATTTCATTAAAATAAGCTTCACATAAATCACCATCGCTAAAAATTTTTAATATTTTCTTTGATTATTTCTCCAACTGCTTCAATATAAAAAATGAAATAATTCCTTCTTTGAGTAGTTTAATACTACTTATAGATAAAAATTTATCTTCTATATAAATTCATTACTTAAATAATATTAAAATATTTTAAAATATTATCAACACCACTCATGGAAAAAAATATTTCCAATGTAAGTACCTAAAATACTATCAATAGTTCTATTATTAATTTTAATTTAAAACATCTAATATTAAAACTTTGTTCTCTTATTTCCTCCAAATCATCTGCGGCTAATTGTCTATTATGAATTTTAACTAATCTACAAAAAATAATTTTAATCTAAAAATCTCTTCAGGTGATAAATCTATACTAGCTTTAAGCGCAGTGTTATCACAAGATGGCATGAATAAATTTGATGCTAAATGAAAAAGTGCCTGTAAAGCAGATTCTATTTAGCTCCCCTCTTATGAAGAAGCATCACATTCTACTTCACCCATATCTCTAACATGCATGAGCATCACTATTAACTTCATTTTCAAAATAACTGCAATTGCACAAATCATGAATTAAACAAGGCAAAGTATATAATGTACTCATGATACAGTTCAGACATTAATTTATTTATCCAAAATTAATGATACCGACACTGAGTAAATTTGGCTGATGTAAATTACACAGTTACTACCGACTAATAGTGCATATAATTTGTTGTTATTACAAATCAAGTAATGTATTTCTTAAAATTGCAATACACTATTAACTGCTAATATTTAATCAAATAGAGGGGTTATATTATATTCATAGCAAGCTTACTAGATACTTAATTGACGTTTATAAAAACAAATCATCTTTAATGATCAACTTGTGTATAAACAGCATGGTATACCCCCCAAAAAAAATAAACATATACTGGGTGCAAAAAAATGCCCGACAAATATTAATCATCGGGCAGTTGAAAACAAAATACCTAAATTACTAGTAATACCAGCAACGAGAAGGAACTAAACCACCATTATATTCGTTAGTTGCACACTGGTAAACACTATCCAAGGAAAATCCTTTATTAGTTTCAAGGGCTTGATAATACGAGAAGTCTAATCCATATTCTCCATGCTCTTCATGTTCTGCATGTTCTTTATCGCAATCCCTAAAAGAGTAGAAGAAACTACCTTCATCACCAACCCTATCTGCAACAGAAAATGCATAAACATTATCCACATTCAGATGTTCACTGGCAAAGAATCCCCCCAAATCGTACCCACCGAAAAATGCGTCAGTAAAATTATGAACACTCACTTCATCATTAGGTATATTTGTATCCAAGATTCGTACCCCTTGGAATTTTAATGAAGATTCAGAAATAACTAACAAAATACGCTTCTTCTCTGGATGAACTCTATCCTCAGCTAATACAAGCAATATCCCTTCAGGATGAGAATACACATACCCCATCAGAGTAATGATAGACATGGGGACATCTTTAGTTAAGGAGCTAACCCTGCCAGGTAGTATCTTATCTAGAATCGTATTAAGAAGAATAATCCTCTCCTTATCAGTAACAGGAACCCGACTTATATCTTCCCATAGCGAATGACGAGAAGCCGCTAGAAATTCCGAGACGGTACCATTGTACTGAGAAGGATATAAGGATTCACTTCCAACCGGATGAGTGACAACATACAAAGCGTTAATACCCTGTATAAGGCAAAGTAGGCTATCACTAACACCAACCTCTCTACAGCTAGAAAGACCATCGTTGCGAAGAGCGTAATCCCTTAAAATATCATAGTACTTACCGAAGGTTTTGGGACGCTTTTTAGCATTATCAACAGCCACATCACTGCCAGAACAATACCTACCACTATCACCAAAAATTCCCATAAAAGCTTGAGACTCAAAACTAAGCCAGTCACGACCAACACCAGAAGAAACATTAAACACCGATGGAGTCATCCAAGAATCTTCATAATCAACGCTTTTAGAATTTATTACATAAAGACTGCCGAAATTGTACCCGTATGGGGCAACCGACAAGTAATTACCTTGCGAATCGCGCCAGTAAACATCACCATCCACACTGTACTCAGAAAAGAACCCCGTACCACCAACCCTAATAGGAATCCATCTCTGTTTTGGATCTACATCATCGACAGATCGAATAGTATCATCACAATTCTCCCAAAAAGCCCATGCCCAATTATGATTGCTAACAGATTCATCAATATGGGAGGACAGACACACTTTCTGTGGTATATGATAAATAGCACCGTGAACATGCCCTACACGATACGACTGACTCGTTAATCTTCGTGTCACTGGATCATAATTAATCGACAAGCCTTTTTTAACATTGCTGGAACTCAATCCTTTCGCACCAACATAATACACAAGACCGTTAGTGTACTTCCAGACTAACTTCATTGGAATATCGAGATTAGCTGGATAAGAGTAGTGGCTATCGAAGACATCAGGATGGGTCATGTAAGTGTCATAGCATTCTGATGAACGGTAACATATAGCACCATAAAGAGAAGTATTAATAGATGAACGGCGACTCTGTACTCTAAAACTTGTACCATGTAAAAGAAGCTGGTTACCCTGAACATCCCACTGCTGGTAGCGATTACCAACTTCACATCTATCGAACGACAACCAGCCCCAATCGTTATTCAGTTCCACTGTATCTTCAGGAGCTGTCAGACAGTAATTTGAATTTTCGTATTCGACAGACAAGCGTCCATAAATATCGTACCTAACATTAGGAGCATTGTCACATGAATCAAGATACAGGTATAACTCATTACTAAAGACAGTAAAAATATTTCCTAAACCTGCAGAATAACAATACTCAACTCCGTTATTGTCAGTAACTTCTAATTTATCAGAGAAATCATCTGCCTTGCCACCATGGTAATAAATAGCCATAGCTGGAAAACTCGTCATAACCAAAACTAGATAACACAAAACCATCCTAAGTAAAGGCAACATATACTTTATCTTTCGCATATAATGTAAATAAATAACTAAACAACGCTACCACAAACCTACATTACTCAAAATCACATATATAAAATCTATACTATCAGGAAATTGGACAACAAAAACACCTAAAAGCCAATTATTCCCTCCTTACAACCTTTTTTAGGATATATCAAAACCTTACTAAACGCACGTACCAACAAGTCCAACTAATCTGCTAAAAATGGTACAAGCTTCCAGAACTGACCACTTCTACCATCACAAACATCTATCGTTACAGGATCCATTGCAGTAACACTAGCACTTAAACAAAAATCGCCAAGACTTATGGTACTATCATAGTTGATTCTAAAATAGTTGTTCGCGTGGGTAAAGTTGCTTAGACTAAGTAAAGATCCAGCGCTTAAACTATCAGCAGTTATATAGTAATCTGAGTATGCCCCAAAAGTAAATGATCGGGATGATGCATCAAAACCAAGATTTATTGAAAACAATTGCGAGATATCGGAGGCACACTTTGTAGAAAAAATATGCGCACTGCTATGATAATACGGACTATCAGCCTTAATACATGATTCATTGTAGTTGCTAGCAGTGTTGACAATCGAGAACAGAACATTTGCGTCACGATCGTAGTTTTTAATATTGTAATAGTGATAATTATACTTAGTACTACAATCTACCAACGACATGTAGTGGCCATCGCTATTACCAGGGATAAGACAATTGCCAAATTTAGAATTACGTATCCGTAGACTATTATCTAGGTACCATAATTGTTTGTCATCATTGTATTTACAGTTATAAAATAAGATTGGGCTCTTTGGACCGGCAGCCGTGGCACAGTACTGAACAAATTTTATATTACCTGACACTTTTCGGGAGTAATAATAAATAATTTGAAAATACTTAGAAAACAAGTTTGGGCGGTTAATATATGCTACTTTGTTAAATCTATATGAATCTTCTGAACATAAAAACATACTAAGATTAACATAAGACAAGTCATAAATATCCTCTGCAGCAATACAGTTTCCCTTTTCAGTTATAGTATGTGGAATTCCTATTGGCTTGCTGGAAAATAAAATAAGCATAGGATCAGTACCACCTGCGACCGAAGAATGGAGAACCAAACTAAGCTTTCCTCTACGGTCACTTTCGAGACAAAAGTATCTCCCAGATGAATCCTTGGAAGTAGAACAAATATTCATGACATAAATATCTGAAGTATGACCAACAATATTATATGACCAAACATCAGTTTTACCGGGAACACAATCCTCTTCAAAAAATTCATTATTCTCTCTGGGAACAATGCAGGAATTATGAGAGGTCATGAGGTGAGATACCTGTCTCCCACCTTCTTGCAGCACTGGGAGCACAATCTCAAAATTAGGAACACTATCTATATACCCGGTGGGCAAATAATGCTGATCAGAGAATTCTAATTTAACCCTACGATCCTTATTTTCTGTATAATCTCTAGAAATTACAAGCTTCTTACCAAAAGGAAAAGAATAAAAATTGCCGGCTGAAATGCTTGGGGAAAACAATTCACCCATGTAGCCAGTACAGTCCTTACCTGTAGTAGCGGATATGATTCGCCACTTGGTTGATAATAACTTATCCCAAGCAAGCAAAACTACAAGTCCACTTCCATTTACAGCCATTGCCATATCTCTCATAATAGGAGATGCATACATCAAAAACACAGCATCACTATCACTATCCTTCTTAATGTAAAAATTACCAAAACCTGAGTATAAAAATGGACCATGCACAAGAGGAGAGTTACTGCCATCAAACTCAGGCATAACAAACTCCCCCCAATCATGCCAAAATTGAATATACGAAGAAGAATCAAATGAAGATCCTACTGGAACGATATGCAACAGATAATTATTGGCATAGCGACCATAATCTACACCTAGATATGAATATCCTAAATTGGATAAGACCATGTCATCATTATAAGTATGTAAATAAACATCCCCACATTCTCCAGTAGACAATTGCTTAATATCTTTTTTATGAAGCAACTTATAGACACTATCAATACAATTAGCAGAAGTAGTATGTTCGCTCAACTGAACACGAAAAGCAGCACCAGCCCAATAATTAGGAATGTACTGCATAATAGTTAAATAATTATTACCCTTACCAGAAACAATCCAATTACTTTCATTAGAATCAAAAGACATACCAAGAGATGTTGGGCTAAGCAAATCAAGCGCCAAATAAGATCCAGTACTTGATCCCGATGGCTCTATCCTAAATACACCAGTTGCATTATCAACAATTGAAAAGCTCCATCCACGATCGCGTGCGTTGGATTCTATAACGTTACCGTACTTAATTTTCCACCATTTAGGTGAATGATAAAATTTAATATCAACAACATCACATTCACTACTGGAAGAAAAAACATTGGCTGCTTGAAAAAAAACAATAGTAGCTGTTAACCACAAAAAAAACTTATTTAACATAAATTTCCTCACCAACAGCACCTATAAGCACCCTAATGCAATAGCAAAGTTATGATACAAAAACACAATATATGACACTAAAAACGTTACTTAGGGCAGAAAATTTTCTTTCAAAAATGTCCGCCCTAAATAAGTGTGGATAGTATCATAAGCTTCTCTGCCAAAGATTATTATTTTATAGTCCACTGCAATGTAAATGATATATTTGATTCAGCAAACCTAAAAAACGGCTTCATCTAATAGAGTCTGTAATATATACCATACCCTAAAAAACTTTGGTATGTATTACAATTACTTACGAAACAAAGCTGATTGAGTACATTAGTATGGTAGTTAATGTCATACTTCAATATTACGAGTTATATCATTATAATTATTTTTGTAATTATTATAATAATGCGCACAACATATAAAATTAGAATACATTCCCTATAATTTTGGTCTATAAATTATTGTAGTACACATAGTAGATTACTACTTGTAAAATACATAAGAAAAGAAAAAATTACTCGATTAATTATATTTCTTATAGATAGTTTACTGCGAATTACGCGTAGTAATTTAATAAAAAGACGGTGCATAAAACCACGTATAAAAACACGCTAAGTCATAACAGAATCAAACAACACATGTAGGAAATGGGTGGCTCACAAAAAGCAGGAAAAGATAACAATTACAAATCTAATCTGCAAAATCACAAGCTACGACTAGCCTACTCTAGGATCAGGAAAACTCATTTGGTAAAGAATTTGCCTTTCAAGATCTTCCATGACCTCAGCATCATGATCATTCTCATGATCAAAACCATAAGCATGCAAAAAACCATGAACCAGTAAATGGGCATAATGGTCCCTAAGTATTTTATTTTGTATAATAGATTCTTCGCGAACCACCGGGACGCATAAAACAATATCAGCATAATAATCACCCAACTCCTGGTAAGAGAATGTTAACACATTGGTGGGATAGTCCTTACCACGGAAGGAAGCGTTAAGCTTCCTTGAATCGTCCTCATCAACAAAGCGTGCCACAACATTGCAAAGAACATACCCTACTCTACCAGAAACAAAATTTGAGGTATTGCGTAAAAATGTCCTGACCTGCCCATAACTAACGTGAGGTGGATAAAAGCGACTACACCATTGATACACCAACAAACTAGAGCTCATACCACAGAAACAAACTCACCACGAAAGCTATTGGAAAGTGCTTCAAGCAACCTAACCAACACAAATTTACCATTAGCTTCCGGTGGAGCAGAAAAATTTACAACCCTATTGCTACTCGTTCTACCACTAAATATGGAAGGATCTTTCTTGGATGTACCATTAACCAAAACAACTTGCTCCGTACCAATCATAGATTGACTTATGCACAGTGCCTTTTCATTCAAAAGATCTTGCAACCTGTACAAGCGATTCAACTTTTCTTCTTTTGATACAGAATCTGGTAAAAAAGAGGCCGGGGTTCCAGGTCTACGACTGTACACAAATGAAAAGGAGAGATCAAAATTAACACTATCCACCAACCCCATCGTTTCCAAAAAATCCTCCTCAGTCTCTCCTGGAAAACCAACTATAAAATCAGATGAAATAGATATATCAGTCCGAACCTGTCTAACGCGACGGATTATGGACTTATATTCCAAAGCTGTATAGCCCCTCTTCATAGCCGCAAGAACCCTATCTGATCCAGACTGTACTGGCAAATGCAGATGAGAGGCCAGCTTGGAAAGTGTACCGTAGCTATCAATAAGGCGACGAGTCATTTCACGTGGATGAGAGGTTGTATAACGTATGCGCCTCAACTCAGGAATAGCGTGCAAGTAGGACAACAGTAAAGAAAAATCCACTTCCTCACCAGACTCATAACAATCGCGATAAGCATTAACATTCTGTCCCAGAAGCGTTACCTCTACAACACCATTTTGAACTAACTGATAAACTTCAGCCAAAATATCCTCAAAAGGACGAGACACTTCCTCTCCACGTGTATATGGAACTATACAAAAACTACAATACTTAGAACACCCCTCCATAATCGACACAAAAGCAGACGGTCCATCCACACTAGGCTTGGGAAGGGCATCAAACTTTTCTACTTGAGGAAAAGAAATATCTACCTGGGGTCTACCTAATTGTTTTCTTCTTTCAATTAAATCTGGTATGCGATGCAAAGTTTGAGGACCAAAAACCAAATCCACAAATCCAGCACGATTAATAATTGATTCACCTTCTTGAGAAGCAACACAACCACCAACACCTATCATAACTTCGGGATTCTTCTCTTTGATAATCCTCGCCCGACCAAGATCAGTAAAAACTTTCTCTTGAGCTTTCTCCCTAACGGAGCAAGTATTGAATATTAGCAAATCCGCATCTTCCGGAACGTCAGACTTCGCATAACCAGATTCACGCAAGATATCAAACATCTTATCGGTATCATATGAGTTCATCTGACAACCAAAACTCTTAATGAATACCTTTTTCCGCTTCATAATCGCACTCACTTTAAAAACCTAAGACTAGGAAGAAGAATCCCTTCTTCTAACGAGCCACCTCCTACGGTGAACAGGAGAACGCCCAGACTTTTTTCTATCAAAATAATAGTTAAGACGTTTCTCAAGCCTTGTCAAGAAACTCTCTACGTCAGAACTAGGCAACTCTCTACACTGTCCTCTTTTTAGGTCAGTTGGTAGCCATAAATCACCATACCTAACCCTTATAAGTCTGGTTACAGTTATCCCAAAGAATTCGAACATACGACGGACTTCACAATTCCTACCTTCTGAAAGAATAACACGGTACCAATGATTGTAAGAACCGCGCTGTACCACTTCAGAATCACCTGACTCTGGCTCTCCAGAATCATGATGTCCACTATGTTGAGGATGAACATCTATTACAGTACGAAAGCGTGCTAAACCATCACTCAATTCAACTCCCTTCAACAAGGATTGAACCTGATCCTCTGTTAAAATACAGTTAATTCTAACGGCATACTCTCGCTCAATCTCATACCTGGGATGCATGAGATGGTTAGCTAAATCACCAGATGTAGTAAACAAAATTAAACCACTAGTATTAAAATCTAACCTACCTATGGGAATCCAAACACCCTCCTCTAACACAGGCAAATTATCAAACACTGTAGGACGTGACTCCGGGTCATCACGGCTAACTATCTGCCCCTCTGGTTTGTAGTACAAAAGCAATTTAGGCATAGCAACCGCGTGGTCTACTTTTATAATTTCACCATTTATTGAAACCATGTCAGTAGGAAAGATCTTCTGACCTATCTCAGCCACACAACCATTAACGTTAACAGAACCATCAATTATAAGTTGCTCCATATCACGTCTGGAACCAACACCAGCATTAGCAAGTATCTTGTGAAGACGCTGCGGGGTATCAGCAGATGGTAACAGGGAAATTCTAGAACTCTTATTATTGGCGCATTTATTTGCGTTAGAGTAGCACCTGTACGGAGAACGCCTTCTGAACCCTTGATTTTCTGAGACTACATTCTCTTTACGAGTATAATAGGAATTGCCATTGCAGTTAGCATCTACAGAAAGATCATCAGAGGTAGGTAAATCAGAAAATTGACCACTGTTCTCCCTTCTATCACGACGAACATAGCTACGACAAAAATCACGTCCGGAGGATGACACTAAATCGTTGCGCCGATGTCGCTGGCGACGACCGTTGTTATTATTATCAACAACAGGCAACTCGCAACTACGACTATCTCGCTTTGGGAAAGAATCGCTACTATTACCGGAACGAACAAATCGCTGAGTACGGACATCAGTACGGTCACGATTACGGTAATTACCACTACCCCTGAGATTATTTCCAGGTTGTGAACCATCGCTGGATCGATATGGATACCCAGAACTAGTATTTAAACGATCGCGACCACCGCCATAGTTGTTACCAGAAGAATAGCCAGCAGAAGAACGCCTAGTCTGATTAAAATTATTGCCTGACTGTCTCATATCAGAACGATCAGGACGGAAAAAGGTCGACGCATTATAACCACGAGATGCAGAAGACGAATTTGGGGAAACTCCCAATGTATGCAAAGTCATCACATCTGGACGATAGTTATCACTATAATCGGCCCCATCATGAGCGGGATCACTGCTATTACTATTAGCAATGCTATTACTATTAGTAGTAGACTTCTGAGCTCTAGATGAGTAATTAACTCTTCTCTTTTGACGATAGATCATCCATTGGTTCCAATATAGGTCCGAATGTCTGCAAAGCTGGCAACTCAGCCAAGCTATGCAAACCAAAGTCATCTAAAAATTGAACGGTCGTTGTGTACAATGCCGGGCGACCAATTGATTCACGACAGCCCTTAACAACAATCCACCCACGATCCTCCAATACCCTAACAATCTGTGGAGACAGGGATACGCCCCGAATTTCCTCTATATCACCCCTAGTAACAGGTTGCTTGTAAGCAATAACTGCCAAAGTCTCCATAACCGCTCGGGAATAACGTGGTGGCTTAATCTGTTTCAAACGATCCAAATAATGCTGGACTCGGAAAGAGGTCAAGAAACGCCAACCCCCAGCAGTTTCTACTAACTCAACACCCCTGCCGCAGTAACGATCCTTTAGGGATAACAAAACGGATATCAAATCAGACTCCGCAAAATCATCACCTACAATAATCGACAGTGCCTTTATAGACAAAGGTTCAGGGGAGGAAAAAATAGCAGCCTCTAAGACTACATCCAAATTATCATCTACAAAATCTCTGGACTCAGTCACAAAACCATCGCTACAGCCACCTGAAATAACCCGTACGTCGACTATATCCGGACTTTCGCAACTTTGTGAAGGGTAATCGTTGGAATTTTGCCTATTATTATTCATCCATATCACCTACTTCGCAGCGTCTGAAGCTTCTCTTCTTCTGACGTAAAGGTAAGATAATGGCTCATCCTGAGCAACTTCAGCCTCCCTTAGCTTAACTAGCTCCAATATTGCCAAGAAATACACTACCTTATAGCAAATCGCCATGTTGTAATTACATAGCTCCTGAAAAACGAAAAATCTAGATATTTTCAAATTATTTCTCAAAATATCAACAAATTCTGAGACAACTAAAACTTCCCGAGCAACAGAATGGGGCTTAGAAAATAATCTAAGCTGGAGCAATCTTTTCCAGGAATAAACCAAGAAAGAAAGATCAGCCTTAGGCAAAACGGTGCCAACAGGACCACTCTGCTCCACAAAGACAGCCTGACAATCACGACCCACCAAGGTCATATCAGTTAAATACCTAGAAGCTCCAGATATCTTCTCGTACTCTATGAGCCTTTTTACTAAATCATCCCTCGGATCAGAACCTTCTGCGTCAGAATTTTCAACATCTTCAACACATTTGCTAGGCAACAAAGAGCGCAATTTAATATCGATCAACAAGGCAGCCATAAGCAAATAGTCAGCAGCTAACCGCAAATCGCACTGTCTAATCCTATCAACGTAGCATAGATATTGCTCAGTTAGAAGCGCCATAGGAATATCAATAATATTTATCTTTGTTTGCTTTATTAAATACCACAAAAGGTCCATGGGACCAGAAAACGCTTCCAAACACACCTCCAGAGCTTCGGGAGGAATATAAAGCGCATCAGGAATAGGCAATTTCTCACCATATACCAAAGCTTCTTTACCAAAGTACTCACCCAACCTATACGCCCTATTACTAAAAATTATGGTAAAAATGTTTTCGTCGACAAACCAATGGAGCTACGTATATCACGCATAGTATCTTGCGCTATGCTGCGGGCGCGCTCACAACCATCAGAGAGAATATTACGAATCAACTCAGGATTCCTTAAAAAAGGCTCTGCGCGCTCGTGGATTAGCTTTTGCCCCTCAACCATGTTACCAGAAAGGGCTTTCTTGCAATCAACACAACCTATATTCGCAGACCTGCACCCATCATTGACCCAAGACTGTACTTCTGAAGTGGAATATACCTTATGAAATTGGAAAACTGGACAAAGATCCGGATTTCCAAAATCTGAACGACGAACCCTATTGGGATCCGTAGGCATCTTTTTTATTTTATCAGGTAAAGCAGCAAGGTCTTCACGAAAATAAATCGTATTCTTGTATGACTTAGACATTTTCTGGCCGTCTGTACCAGGAAAGCACGAATTCTCGGATAACAACCCCTCAGGTTCACAGAGAATTTCCCGAGAACACCCACCAAGATACCCGTACAAACGTTCACAATCGCTTGCTGTGAGGTTTTGCTGCTCAGATACAAGTGCCCTAGCGCTCTCCAGGGACTCCTTATCCCCTTTCTCTTGATAATTAGTCCTTAGATTCATGTACAAGGAAAACGACTTCTTTCCCATCTTCCTAGCAGCCTCGCAAGCATTCTCCATAAACCCTTGCTCAAAACCGTACAAACTATTAAATCGACGAACTACCTCCCTAGCTAACTCAATATGTGGTAGCTGGTCATCACCAACTGGCACATAATTGGAACGATACAAAAGTATATCAGCTGCCATTAACAGCGGATATCCCAAAAATCCATAGGTACTTAAATCCAAATTCGATAACTTCTCCTGTTGCTCACGGTAGGTAGGAACACGTTCCAGCCAGCTGATAGGAGTCACCATGGATAACAGTAGGTGCAGTTCAGAAATCTCTGGAATATGGGACTGAACGAAAATAACTGCCTGTTGTGGATCAATTCCGGCTGACAACCAATCAACAACCATATCATAAGTATTTTGTTCTATATCACCGGCATTTCTGTAATGAGTTGTTAGACCATGATAGTCAGCAACAAAAAACAGACATTCATATCTACGCTGAAAATCCACCCAATTCTTTAGCACACCGTGGTAATGGCCTATATGGAGGCGACCAGTTGGCCTCATGCCAGATGTTACTCTATTTAAGTGAACTCTCACGAAAATCTGCCCCCAAAAATACCATGCAACAGCCACAAAATGGAATCATAAAACGGAGCAACCCACAGATAAACTATATTCACCCCTATCAAGTGACCCAAAATAATAACGGCCAAAACAGCAAAAACACCCCACTGCTCGAAACTACCATACACAATGGATAGCCTAGGCGGCAAAAGAGCATGTACCACCCTACCGCCATCAAATGGAAGTATCGGTATCATATTAAAAGCAAGAAAAATCGCATTGATCTGAATACCTGCCACTGCAACTTGAATCCAAAAGTTGCTAGAATCAACAAACGATACCAAAATACGGGCTACAAAGGCCCACGCAAAAGACATAGCAAAATTAGCAAGAGGACCTGACAACGAGACCGCAACCAATGGGTATCGTCCAGATCTAAGACGAGCACGATTTACTGGTATAGGCTTAGCCCAACCAAACCAAAGCGGTAGCCCTATAGAAGACTTTAGGAGAATGTACAAAATTATAGGCAAAATCACAGTTCCTACTGGATCAATATGGTGCAATGGATTCATGCTGAGCCTACCCTGACGAAGAGCAGTATCGTCGCCAAACTTAGAGGCTGCATAGGCATGAGCAATTTCATGCCCAGTCAAAGCAAGCATTATGGGCAAAAAAATTACAGAAATAGTCCCCAACGATTGGTAAACAGACTGCACTCTCAACCACCAATATCATCCCGTATGCCAAATCATAGCAAATTACCTAACAAACCAGAAAGGGTGGAATGCACAAATGCGCTAAAATTAACCAATAAAATAGTAATAAGTAACGAATTAATGGAAAATTACTTACATACTAATAGCTTAGAGGGATGTTTACTAAAGTACCCAAAACCGGATGCGGTACATCAATATCACATGCATAAGCACGCTAAAAACTAAAATCCCTGTCGCGAGCGCACAGCCAATTAAAAACAAAAATTTCTCTTACTTCCGTATTAAAGACATTAATTTTCTCCTATAATGACACTCCGGTCGCTACTGTAACGGCAGCACTTAGTCTCCTCAGTTAATAAGCAGCGCCTGCACTCATAAATCTACTTTGAACCTTAAACGCTGGGGGTATACTTGGAATATTCTGATTTAAAGAGGACTGCTTTATTTTCAAAGCATCAGTTGAGCGAAGCACGCTTCGCTCAATTCTCTGGGTGGTATATGCCTCTGCACTACGGATCTCAGATAGAAGAACATAAATCTGTTCGTAAAAACGTCGGGATATTTGATGTTTCTCATATGTGCTGTCTAGATGTCAGAGGAGAAAGTTCTGAATCATTCCTTAGGTACGTGTTTTCTAACGATATTACTTCTTTAGATGGTTACGGTCGGGCCATGTATGGGTGCCTTCTAAATGACCAGGGGGGCATAATAGATGACCTTATCGTATACAGGATGCGCAAGGACTGGATCAGAATGGTTGTCAATGCTGGCCGTAGTGAGTACGACTTAAAGTGGCTACAAGACAAAAATGAATCATTTAGATGCGATATCGTAAAAAGCTCTGAACTTTCGATATTGTCTATACAGGGACCAAACTGTGTTTCCTTACTAACAAAGTGTGAAAATTCTTTCCTGACAAACAGCAGCTCGTCTCTTTCGGCATTTTCTTGTGAATTTGATGAAAATAGTAATTACTTTATAGCAAGAACGGGCTATACGGGTGAGGATGGGTTTGAGCTTATTGTCCCCAACGATGATGCTCTTTTGATTTGGGACAAGTGCACTGAAAATGGCGCCTCTCTTTGTGGATTAGGAGCCCGAGACACCCTTAGGCTAGAAGCGGGCCTAAATTTGTATGGCCATGAGATGGATGACACAATAACGCCAAGTGAGTGCGGCATTGGATGGGCGGTAAACACCAAAGATCCAGAGCGTCGTTTTGTAGGTAGAGATGCACTAAAAAACCATGAGCCTCGCTTCAAAAGAATCGGGGTGGTTTTAACTGAACATGGAGTACTACGCCAGAACCAGAAGTTGATTGGAGAGTATGGAGATGGTGTGCTTACATCTGGTGGTTTTTCACCAACCATGGGCAAAGGTGTAGGTATAGCACGTATTCCAAGAGGCTTTACGGCTGGGCAATCTGTTGAGATATCCGTCAGGGGAAAGCAGGTTACTGCAAAGCTTTGTGCTCTGCCATTCGTACGCAAGGGAAAAATTTTGGCTATGGTATAGACTATATGAGGATTTTATTATGAATCGTGATGACATAAGGAAATTACTGAAGTTTACAAGAACTCATGAGTGGGTGTTGCTTAAGTCTGATAACATAGCAGTTGTTGGAATATCTGATCATGCTCAAAGCGTGCTTGGGGACATAGTTTTTATTTCTCTTCCTGAAGTTGGGTCTTCTGTTTCCAGTTCTCAGGATTGTGCTGTAGTTGAGTCAGTAAAATCTGCTTCTGATGTATATGCGCCGCTTTCTGGAAAAATAAGGGCTATAAATACAGCACTAACAAATGACACCCAGGAAATCAATCGCAGTGCTTACGATAATTGGCTTTTCGAAATTGAATTCTCCAATCCTGAAGAACTAAATAACCTACTCTCCATAGAAGAGTACGAGTACTTTGTAAAAAGCACTGACTATGTTGACTAGCTTGGTCCTAAATTTCTAGCATGGGAAAAGCATATGCCGTTCGTACCACATAACGACGATGATTTAAGAGAAATGATGAAAGTCATAGGAATAAGTGACTTGCATGAGCTATTCGATGAAATTCCAGAATCCATTCCCAGAGCCAAATTAGATGGAATACCTAACGGAATGACTGAGCATGAACTTGTATCCCACATGACCAATCGCTCTCTGAAGCAGAATAATGCTTGCTGCTTCCTAGGGGCTGGAGCATATGACCATTACATACCAGCTAGCATATGGTCATTAATAAGTAGAGGTGAACTTTACTCTCCGTACACGCCATATCAGCCAGAATCTAGCCAAGGAACACTGCAGGTGTTATTTGAGTTTCAGTCTATGATATCTGAATTAACTGGCATGGATGTATCAAATGCCAGTCTATATGATGGGCCAACTGCACTTGCAGAGGCTATATTAATGTCGTGCCGTATCAATAGCACAAATCGCAGCCGCAAAATAATTGTCCCTAGAAGTCTCCATCCACACTATTTTGAGACTATAAAAACACTAACAAATTACCAAGATGTACGTCTATCGGTATACGAATATGATAAAGAGAGTGGCAAAATAGCGCTAAATAAAAATGAAGATCCCGCTCAAGCAATTGTTGTATCGCAGCCTAATTTTTTTGGATGTCTAGAGGACGTAGATGAACTAACTAATTGGGCTCACAGCATGGGGATGCTGGTAATAGCCGTAGTTAATCCCATATCTTTGGGAATACTCACCCCCCCTGGAAAATGGGGAGAAAATGGTGCCGACATTGTAGTTGGGGAAGCCCAACCGCTAGGGATCCCTCTGTGTTCTGGTGGTCCTTTTTTGGGATTCATTACTTCTCGTGATAGGTTTGTTAGGCACATTCCAGGACGCTTAGTTGGGTATACGACTGATTCAGAACAGCGCCCTTGTTACGTTCTAACACTGCAAGCAAGAGAACAACACATTAGACGCGGTAAAGCAACGTCGAATATTTGTACTAATCAGGGCCTTTTGGTAAATGCGGTCGTGCAGTACTTAAGTCTTATTGGAGGAGATGGCTTGCGCCAAGTGGCACTTGCCTGCCATCAAAGAGCATCTGCTCTATCCAAGAAAATATTGTCCATAGAAGGCGTTAACAAGGTATTCTCGTCTCCTTTCTTTAATGAGTTTGTTATTTCTCTACCCGTACCTCCTTCTGAAATACTCAAATCAATGCGTAGGCATAACATACTACCTGGATACAATATGAGCATGTACTATCCAGAAATAAAAAATCCTCTTTTGGTTTGTGCAACGGAGAAGAGAACACTAGAAGAGATCCACGATTACGCTAAAACGATGCAATCTATCATTTCGGGTGACGTATGCTAATATTTCAGCGCAGAAAACAGCGGCCTAACTTAAACCTGTTGCCACGCCTTATTGATGTAGAAACAAGCATACCAGATAGTCTCATTCGTAAGGAATTGCCAGAATTACCGTACGTTTCTGAATTAGAAATGGTCAGACACTATACACTTCTATCTCGCAAGAACTTCTGTATTGACACGCATTTCTATCCTCTAGGATCGTGCTCAATGAAGTATAACCCTAAAGTTTGTAACACAGTTTCCATGTTACCTGGCTTCATTGACAAACATCCCTTAGACGATAGTCCATATAACCAAGGATTACTTTCTTGCTTGTGGTATCTGCAAGAAATGCTGACAGAAATTACTGGTATGGCTTCGTCTTGCCTAACACCAATGGCTGGAGCACAAGGAGAACTAGCTGGTTTGCTAATGATAAGGGCTTATCACGAAAATCGTGGGGACAAAGAACGTTGCGAAATTATAATACCTGATGCTGCTCACGGAACTAACCCAGCAACTGCAAATTTCTGTGGATACAAAACAAGAGAAATACCAACCATGAGAAATGGTGATGTGGACATGGAAATACTTAAGAATTCCCTAGGGCCGCAAACAGCCGGTCTAATGCTGACCAATCCATCCACTTTGGGGACATTTGAACGCAAGATAGTGGAGATTAACAATCTAATACATGAGGCAGGCGGTTTAACCTATTATGACGGAGCCAATCTCAATGCTATATTGGGCTATGTAAGACCTGGTGACATGGGATTTGATGTAATGCATATGAATCTGCACAAGACATTTGCCACTCCACATGGAGGGGGAGGACCTGGGTCGGGAGCAATTGCTGCTAATAAAAAGTTGCAACAATTTATGCCTATTCCTGTTGTCATGAAGGACGAAAATGGGGTGTTCTTCATGTCAGACCATACTCATGTTCCCAAGACAATAGGTCGGTTAAACGGGTTTGCTGGAAACACTGGGGTTTTGTTGCGTGCTTACGCTTACATCCTGCTTCTTGGAAAACAGGGTCTAAAGAGGGTATCGGTAGCAGCAACCTTGAACGCAAACTACCTCGTGTCTCGTCTTAAAAAGGCTGGATTCGTCGTACCTTTTCACGATAGAAGGGCCAGTCACGAATTCATAATATCCTGTTCTGATCTCAAAAAAAATTACGGCGTTAGTGCGATGGACGTTGCCAAAAGATTATTAGATTTTGATATACATGCTCCAACTACCTATTTCCCTCTTATTGTTCCGGAGTGCTTGTTAATAGAGCCTACAGAAACAGAATCTAAGGAGACATTAGACAAGTTCATTGATGCCATGGTTGTAATACGTCGTGAGGCTAAAGAAGATCCTGGTATGGTCAAATCTGCCCCGCACAATCAACCTATAAAGCGTCCAGATGAGGTTGCTGCTGCAAAAAATCTACTGCTAAATTGGAAAAAGCTCAAATTATATCTAGGAATGTAGGGTTATAATTTGCCGACTGTAAGCAATCACTGGTAAGATTGTCCGTGGTGTGGAGAAGTGGCCGAGTGGCCGAAGGCGCTCCCCTGCTAAGGGAGTATGCGAACAAAATTCGCATCGAGGGTTCGAATCCCTCCTTCTCCGCCAACCTTCTCTCTTTTGGGTATATAGGTTTTCCTGGTGGATGTTGTTGTACACCTAAGCTGCTGTATGATGTGGGCTATTGCTGCCTCTATATTCTCATAAATAGTTGATGATTATAAAAACAAAGTAGCAGACAGTATTATTCCACACATTTTCCGTATTAACATACGCAGTGACATAGTTACTCTTGAGTATTACTAAAATATGCGTCTTAATACACAATTACCATGCTTTATCTTCATAATCTGGTGCATATTTATAGTAATATGCAGTACTGTTGATATATGTTCAGTATTTACACGTCCGTTCTTATAATTTTTCATCCTTCTATTTCGATGTATTATGCGTATATGAAGAATACACATAATGCGTTATGCATATACTATACGTAAGTCATGCTGGGTAACATGGTATATAGTATACTAACTTTGATATTAGGTGCACTAGCTTAAGCCATTTGCGGATATAGTATTCGTTACAAACTACATTAATAAGCATCAATTAGGTTAGTAATAAAATGGATAATTCTTAGCTTAAGTCATGTTAGTTAGCGGTGTCACGAGTTCATTTTATTAATTAAACCCAACAGTACGTATAAGTTTTACAGCAGTAACATGTATTAATCAAATTAATAGTGCAAGTAAATTACCTTCTCCTACTAAATGTAAATGGATAATTGCTTAAATTACAACTCTTTATATTGTGTAACTTATTAGCATTAGTATCTTTACTATGTCTTGATCATAAATTAATTGTAGTTCATACTGATTGGTGAACATATTATATTTTTTGTTGTTCGTGTATAAATTTATGCTACTTACCTTGATTTTGTTTTGTCTGATTTTAGGCTAATTAGAGTTATTTTTTTACCTGGAGAATTGATTTTTTTATGGATAAACATCATAAAGAATTATGTACCCATAGTTATGGTATTAGACTATCAAGAGCAAAAAAGTACAGAAATGAAAAATATCTTAAGTTAATTTTTAGTACAGTAATTTGTTGTATTTTATCACATAATGTATATTCGTCAGACAATCCTTATACTGCTTATGATGAACAAATAGTTGACATCAATTTATACAATAAAGAAGAAAATAGAGCCTACACATTAGATGATAGAGATAATTATTTTTCCTATCCTAGAAGATGGAATCCTTTTAGAAGTGGAAGTTGTTTTGGTGATTCTCACAGCCGTGGAAGATTAAGAGTTTTGTTTGAAAATGAAAGACTAATTGTCACAATGGGAAGCCATCCATTTGTTTTTAGAAATGCGTCCTTTATGGGAAACAATATGAACTTTCTGACTTGGCTTGTAGAAGCTGGCTGCTCTGGAGAGCTAATTCTTAACAGTAGATCAAGTCCATACTGTGCAAGCTTGTCAGGTGAAAAGGGATTTATTGAATTATTTTTTATGGCTCTTGATTCTAGTAAGTGTGATCGCTTTAGGTATCGTGCTACTAAGCAGAGGGCTTGCTCTGGTGTACTTGAAAAAAGCACAGAGGATATTTATGGAAACAGTATCCGCATATTTAAGCCTTCTAGTGGCGACAACAGGTTCTTCAGGACTAGGATTGTACCGGTGGATGAAGAAAAAAATCCATTAAATGATGGGGAAATATTTGATTTTTCTTCTAAAGGTGGACATGGATACATAACTCTAAAATGGTCTGCGGAAAAATCAGAATTTTTAGGTGATTTACTTGATATCCTCAAAATTAAGGACAGGCAACCCAAAACTACTAAGTTCAACTTAGACAATCCAGGGTTTAGATGTTACGAATGGCCTATGGTGAACGATGCTGACAAACATATTGGTTCACTAGGAGAGGTATCGACTCTTCCGTGCGACAAACAACCAGGGTGTAAATGGATTAATATCCCAAGTAATTTTAAACTATCTAATTGGGGATTAGGATTGTCTGAGGTAAATAAACTTGGTGGATCACTTTCTGATTGGGAAGCAATACAGATAGAGTTACGTAATGATGGTACCCTTGAAGGTAAAAGTTCTTCCAAACATTTTTGGAAAGTGATTCAGGGGTCGCGTATTAGAATTAGAGATTTGTGTGTTACATCTGATGATGACGGCAGCAATATAAAGCTTGAGGAATGTGATAATGCGGGAGAAAACAGGTTCTACGTACCAGTAATAGTGGAATTTGCAAACAGAAATTACACTACAGTTGAAGAATTTCCTTATGATGTAGTTATTAGACCTTGCATTAGCATGGGGGATAATAGTACGGAGATAGTAAACATTAATACCAATCCTTCTCCGGAAAGTGTAGAAAAGTACATTTGCAAACTTCCCAGAAACTATTATCAAGAAGCAAAGCATAAGTAGAGTATAGAGTGATGTGTGATGTGTGATGTGTGATGTGTGTATTATCATTTAGTTCTGGTATGTGTTGCTCCCAGAACTTACGTTTTCTTATGCTGTAAAGACGAAAAACTGCTCAAAACCTACCATCCCACCCATTACACTTACTAATATCTGCACTGATAAAAACACTATCTCTGGTTAGATATTGTGGCGTATATCATGTTGGCATAATAATTGCAAATTTCATTGAAAAATATTAGCATATGTAATAGTAATGCATTTCATAGTACCGCCAATTATTTTTACTTGCGGAACATGGGTCGGTAGTTACATTTACATAGGAATTTGTTTTTATGAAAAAAAAATGTTATCTGCGTCATAGTAGCGATACAAAATCAAAAGAGTGTTTCAAAAGAAATTCTACCACAAACTATTTACCTACCATAGTTGGTGTAGTGGCTTCTTACTTCCTAGCTGGTAACATATTTGCACATGCTGCTCCTGAGTGGGAATATGTAGACGACGGAAAAATAGTAGACACCACAGAATACCAAGAACCTGATACCAGGGAGTATACAATAGATACAAGGAATAATGATACATCCTATCCTAGGAGGTGGAACCCATTTTCTAGTGGAAGATGTTCTGAAGATTCTGGTACTGCTGGGTTATTAAATGTTTTGCATGAAGACAAAAAATTTTCCGTTGGAAGATCTGTGGAAGCCTTAGGGAGCATAGAATCTTTCGTTCTTACTTCTTTTAGCCAAGAAGATGCAGCAGAACAACCTCTTTGGTTTTTTGACGCGGAATGCTCTGGTCGGTTAAATACTTTAGAAAGCAGAGAAGGACCTTCTTACTGTTTGAGTATGTCAAAAGAGATTGGCCTAGTAGAACTTAATTTGAAAACATCCAGTGACAGTGATAAATGCGAACATTTCAAATATCTACCTATAAGAGAGAGAGGATGTTCTGGAGCTCTTGAGGGTATATATGCAAGTTCTGGTGATGGCAGTACCAAAACATCTCCTCACAACTATCGATTATTCAAATATCTAGGCAATACTGGACATATTGTTTACTGGGATATAACCCAAAACCTAGAGGAACAGTCTACTATTAGAATTGGGGATATTTTTGACTTCTCATATAGGGGTAGGCATCCATATACCAGCGGAGTCCCTGTAGGGTTCAATTGCCGAGAAAAGCCGATGGTAAACGATGCACTTGAACATTTAGGAGATCAAGGAGAGATATCATTTATTTCTTGTGACAAGCAGCCGGGTTGTAAATGGATAAGAGTGGATAACATTGGGTTAGAAGTTAGTGGACTACCAATACAAAATGAGGTAATGGAAAAATTGGGAGCATCCGAACTCAATGTTCATACTGAAGTACGTAATGATGCACCTCTTTTGTTTGGCAGATTCCATAATCACTACTGGACTCTTGTACAAGGATCTCGTATACGTACAGATAGCAATTTGTGCCTCACTTCTGATAAGAATGGATCTAATATCGCGTTTGAAGACTGTGATAATGCAAATAGTGAACGCTTTTATATACCGGTGAGAATGAAATTTACAAATAGAACATACAACAGTAAGGAAACTACAAAGAATGATATTTACATTGGAGCATGCGTAAGCATAAACAAAATCTCACGTGAAATAGAAAACGTTAAGCCAAAATTAGACATAGCCACTAGAATAGCTGATGATATCTGCAAATTACCAAGAAACCACTACCAAAAAGCTAAGGTATCAAAATAAAAAAACGAAAAACTTGTGGTAACCATAGGGTATGGTATAAAAAGTGTGCTATACCCTTTCTTTTTTATGATGATTATCTAATTTTAATATTTTTAATTAAGTTTGGTGCCAGGTATTACATAGATAATACAGGTATCAAGTATCAGATATTTTTACACTTATAAAAATGTAAATTACGACATATAAACTTAGCAATATGAGCAAATTTTAAAATTATAGATTAATTACTTACCTATAATTACTTTTATACAAAATATCACTTACTTCAGTTTGTTTTTATGTAGGAATTGTATATGTCATATAAATATATGAGATTTGATAATATTAGAAATTAGTATCGGTTATTACTTGTTTTTCATACAAAATAATTGCGCATTGTGTTGCTACATATTAGTATATATTATATCTAGTTATATTCTAGGTGTTTGAAGTAGTTGTTAGTCTGTGGTTTTAAATAAAAATAGTTACTGATTGATTATCATTGATAAAATGTCTCCTATCGGTATCTTGATTCCTAAAAATCCATTTAAGTAAGGATCCCTATACTCATGAAAAAAAGTTTCTCAGAAGTGTTGCTTCCCCCTAAAAGGGCAGCTAAAAAAGGTGATTCTCCTAACACTATTGGAGCCGCACTATTTCATAAGCAAAAGCATCTTAGAAGTAAGTGGCATATCATAGGCGGTGCAGTTGCGTCTTGCTTTATGATAAGTGCGTTTGCATCTGTGAATAGCAGCATCCACAAAACCAACGGAGAATTTGTTTTTGATACTAACAATGGCAAAAGTTCTGGAATAGGAATATCATCACTATACACTTTAGATATGCGTGATCCAAAGTCTACCGACAGCTATTATCCACGCAGATGGAGTCCGTTTAGGAGAGGTGTATGTGACAACTCTCTTTCTCGTTTAACAAATCTTCGCATATTCATCAATAATGATAGATTGGGCGTTGGGTACTTTAGTATTGGCAATGCTCATGGTGATCATTTTGATTACGTTGGTACGCATGCAACTGGCACAATGTCTTTCCAAGCAGATTGCTATGAACACTTGTTTGGAGTATCACATGAAAACAGAAGAAGCGCATGTATAAATGTGGAAGGTCATGACAAGTATGTACCTCTATATTTTCCTCAGTCCATGGATGATACTTCATTGTCATGCAACAAATTTACATACATTCCATTAAAAGAACGCTCATGTTCAGGCGTTATTCAGTCCAAGGTTAGTCAAGCATCTGGGTTTCCATATTACAAGCCTATACGTATATTTGCGCAACCTTATTCTGAAGATATGGCATTAGGCAGCCGCATTGTTGATGCAGATTCTTACCTTGTTTCTGATGGAGATATATTTGACTTCTCTTCTGAAAACATAGTGGATGTAGAGCAAAATGTTAACCCCGATAATGGTTCATTCATGTCTACGTTTGATGAGCCGTATATTTACCATAGTAAGTTACATAATAAGGAGGGATTCCACTGTTTCGAGGCTCCAATGGTTTACTCAGGTGGCAACAACTTTGCTAAGATGGGTGAAATCTCTCACAAACCTTGCGATAGGCAGAATGGATGTTTCTGGCAGGCATTATCATTACCGGTGTTTGGAAAAGTAATAGGACACCCTCTACCAAATAGCGTTATAGAAGAGTTATCTAGAGCTCAGCCGTACGTTGATATGGGACCAGATGATTTGGTTACAGAGATTAGGGTTGATGCACCTATGTACCATGGCGATCAATATGATCCATTCTGGAGATTGCTACGTGGTTCTCGTATCAGAAGTGGAAGATTGTGTCTCACAGTAGATGCAGATGCCATAGAGATCAAGTTTGAATCTTGTGACAACGCTTCTGCTGGTCGCTTCTATGTCCCAGTTGCCATTGCTTTTTCAGACAGGAAAGAACTTTCTAGAGATTCCTACCCATTCGATACATTGCTCGAATCATGCTTGACAGCTGATTTTGGAGGACACATTACTTTCTGGACTTATGGCTCTGGAATGATTTGTGATTCCTATTACTCAGTTTACCAAGAAGCAAAACACTTATATGCTAATGGCATAGACAATGTTAAATAATAATTGTTAGGTCTACTGGTCTGGCACGTACTTTTGTGCTGGACCTTTTTTATAATTACAAAAAGTAAAGTACAACTTTATCTCTAGTTACTTATTTTTTAAATGCAGATCATAAGCATACATGACACTTAATTAAGTACTATACATAAATTATCTTCATTGATATAAAAACTTTCTAAAATTTTCTAGACAAAAAGAAACCCCCACAATACAATTGTGTAGCGTAGTTTTGTGATTGTATCGATAGACATGATTGGAAACGGCCATTATTAATCTTTTTGGTGCAAAAACCTTAGATGCTTATAGCATGACTTATGGCAATGAGGAACGAAGTGATGCATGTTCTGCCCCAGATGAAAGCACACTGTCTGCGTCTGCTTCATCTAAAGCACAAATGAGTTGTGTGATAATAGTAGCGCTCTTAGTGTGTCTCTCCTTATTGTTCTGCGTCGTACAAGGGGCGCTACACAATATTATTAGCGATGGTTTGGGCAGCGTTCTGGGGGGAGCTAGAGATATCATGAATATGATGGCAGTCTCTTGTTTTTCCCTGATTGTACTCACGCTAGTAACAAGGGAAGCTATCATTCATTTCACCGGAAATGTTGAGTAACTGGTAGATTGTACGAACCAAGATCTAGTACAAGTTACCCAGTTTTCCTTTAAACACCGTGTGAACGTATCCCGTGTATACGAACACTAGCGGCAAAACGATGGCTGCGCCTATAAAAATAAAATTAAGAGATTGGGTAGCAGCAGCAGCGTCCCAAATGTTTATCTGATCCATAACCAAATATGGAAATAAGCTGTACGCTAGTCCTATGAAGGACATAAAAAAAATGAGTACAGTTCCCCAAAATGGCCAAATTGAGCAGCGATGATCGCCAGATTCAGACAGAGAACGTAAATGAAACCATACAAACAGGAAAAGTCCAGCTGTCACCAGGGGAATAGGCATTAACAAAATAACATTGGGAAAACGAAACCATTTCTCAAGAATAGTATAACTAACAACCGGAGTTACTACAGAAATTGCAGCAACACCAAGTGCTGTACCCACCACCCCCCTCTTTGCCCAGCAAATAGCCTTACTATGGATATCTCCAGAAGACTTTATAATAAGCCAGGAAGATCCAAGCAGGATATGGCCAAAAACTAAACAAAATCCCGTCAAAATAGAAAAACAAATTGTAACAAAAGAAGGAGAAAGTCCAGTAACGTATTGCCCTAGCATAACCCCTTGAGAAAAAGATACAACGACACTAGATATATGAAAGGCAGAATTCCAAATATCCTTATGCTCTTCGAATTTAGCCCTAAATTCAAACGACACACCCCTTACAATTAATCCAATCAACATAATCACAACAGGAATGTACAACTTACCAAGCACAACACCCTGAGCCAAAGGAAAACAGACTATCAATAAACCAACCCCAAGAACCAACCAAGTTTGATTAGCGTCCCAAAATGGAGCTACAGTATTAACCAACCGATCCTTATCTTCCTTAGAAAAATACCTTGAAAGAACTCCTATACCCAAAACATACCCATCTAAGATTACGTATAATAAAAGGGACAAACCCATCAATCCCATAGCAATAACAGGCGATAAAAAGCTCCATGAGTACTGGTCAATCACTTTCATGCATAACTCCTCTACCAGCAACTACAGCTTTGTTTTTTCTTCCATCAAGCCTAGCAAGATAAAATATTGTGTATACGTATATCACTAAAAGCACCAAGTAGGTAGTTAGGTATAAAAATAGGCTAAACCACAACTCCTCCCTAGGTAATAGCTTAGTAGCAGCGGCAGCAGTTTTAAGAACGCCCATAACTAAAAAAGGTTGTCTGGATACTTCTGTGGTGTACCAACCTGCCACTACAGCGATCCATCCGGAAAAAGAAAATAGAACCAAAATCTTAGCAAGCCGTGGAGAAAAATTATCCCATCCTTTATTTGTTTTAAAAAAAGCAAGCCAAGAAAAAATCACCATTAGTATAGACATAAAAACCATAACCCTAAAAGCCATAAACACCGGCAATACAGGAGGATGATCCTTAAAGTCAGATATCCCCTTGACTTCACCTGAAAGATCATGCGTAAGATATAGGGACGCTAACCGAGGAATTGAGAGCTCATAGTCTACCCTGCCCTCACCTTCATCTTGCGGAATTCCAAATATTATGGCTGGAGCCCCCTTCTGGGTTTTAAATAAACCTTCAATAGCAGCAATACTTTGTGGGTTGTATTTAAGGGAGTTGAGTCCGTGAATATCTCCAACTATCATCTGCAAAGGAGAACAAATAGCGGCAACAATTATGGCAAAACGAAGGGCTAAAAAAACAGAACGGCAAGTATCACCCCTCAAATATCTGTATGAAGAAATCCCGGCCACAATAAATGAAGTAGTTAAAAAAGATGACAAAACAACGTGGGTAAATCGAGGCAACAATGAGGGATTAAAGATGACCTTGAACCAATCAGTTGGGATAGCAACATTGTGGCTATTCATAACAAAACCATCAGGAGTATGCATCCAAGCATTAAGAGAAACAATCCAAAACGCTGAAAGCGTCGTCCCCGAAGCAACTAAAAGGTTGGAAATCAAATGAACTCGCTGGGATACCCTACCACTCCCGAAAAGCATGATCCCCAAAAATGTAGCTTCCATAAAAAAAGCGGTCATCACCTCATAAGTAAGCAACGGACCAGCAACATTACCAACCTTTTCCATGAATCCGGGCCAATTTGTGCCAAACTGAAAACTCATAGTAATGCCGCTAACAACACCTAACCCAAAAGTCAGCGCAAAGACCTTGACCCAAAAGCGATAAGCATCCTCCCAAGAAACATCGCCGGTTCTAATTAATCTAATCCTAAAGAACAATAAAAACCAAGCCAGAGATATGGTAATGGACGGAAACAATATGTGGAATGTCACATTAGCTGCAAACTGCACACGGCCAGTAAGTAAAGCATCCATAAAACACCCCTATTGATACTTAACACAGGCACAGCAAGTACATTGTACCACCAAAAACATAATCAACAAAAAGAAGCAAGCAAGCAAGCAAGCAAGCAAGCAAGCAAGCAAGCAAGCAAGCAAGCAAGCAAGCAAGCAAGCAAGCAAGCAAGCAAGCAAGCAAGCAAAACATTAAAGCTAATTTACAAAAACACAACAATAACAATACTCGGCAAAAAAAGCCTAAAACACAGGTACATATGGTCTGCCAGAATTTCTGCCAGAATTTCTAGAAAGAATAACACTAGAACAAATGCCGGGCCCTCCTCTCCAGTTGCTAGCCACCCAGCCAGGAAAACCTTCAGGAGTTAATTTGAGGGAAATAGGCACAAACCCACTATCCCTCGATTTCCAATCAGGAACTACATACAAACCCGTGTTCCTCAAAACCATATGCAACCTAGTATCGCCAGAAGCATGTCGAAAATCCACCCTAGCATTAACATTAGCATAGTACCCAAGGGGTGCAGGGTACAGAATCAGAGATGGTTCTTCTTTATCATCTACATACATGCTATCTGACAACGACAAAAAGTAGCGCTCCGGCATACTAGAGCCACCTCCGGCATCGCCAGATTTCATCCAAAAGACATTAATCCATGGTGTACGCGTAGCAGAACTTTTATCAGATGGAACAGGATAAGTACTCCTTAGTTCCCAAGCCTGAGAATCTGTAGGATTGCCACGATCGAAACCCCTATGAAGGCTAACATCATAATCCAAAGAACCTGTAAGGTAATAACTAGAACCCCCAGGTCCCACAGCAGAAAAAGTAACAACATCACAAGGCAACTCCACAGCTGCCAAGACCGCCTCGCCCAAAGACAAAGCAGTGAAAAATACTAGACCACTAAAAATATTACGCAACATACAACACCGCCCTATACTAAACAAGATGCACGCTCTAAAAAACATTGGCACTAGAGAACAACCCTACAGTATGAAAAATAGTGCTAAACCCCAACACCACACTATGTACGAATATAGTCAACATTACATAATCATTTAAAGGCAATAACACACGATTTACAAACTAAATCATGTACATCATGAATCACAGAAAAACAAACCAAATCACAAGTACTAAAAGTTCCTCCAGGAGCAACACCTAAGCTAAAAACAGTTTTATAACAAAACCTTAGCAGATACTATCATACTCGTACGAGGAGGTGCATATAGAAAAGCACTTACAGCAGAACTTAACTGTGTAGTCAAATCTAATCACGGACAGGGCATAACCAATAAAGCACAACTAATACCTACATACAACTAATGCCTACAGTTCACAGTAAGGCGAGAGGTTAGCACAAAAGTGCGGTACATAAATAACCACATTATGAAAATAAACAATCACACTTAAAACAAAAAAACACCACACACCAAATGAGGTAAAAAAGCAACTTGGCAAAGTAATGTATGCATAGTGTTAGTAGAGAGAGAAAAATCCAGACAGCCGGGCACCGTCTGGATTACATTAGAGTTCTGCTTATTCTTACAACAGAAACAACAACACAATAACAAAAATCAAAGCTTCTTAGAATTATCTTTCAGATACGAAGACACACCCTCATTGGTGGGAACCATACCTTTTTGACCATGTTTCCAACCAGCTGGACAAACTTCACCATGAACCTCGTGAAACTGTATTGCCTCAAACAAACGAATAACTTCGTCGAAATTACGTCCCAAAGGTAAATTATTGACTATCTGGGATTGTACTATTCCAGATTTATCTATAAGAAAAGCAGCCCTATAGGAAACTCCACCTGGAGACTCAATGCCATACGCACGAGAAATCTCATGTTTCAAATCAGAAACCAGTGTAAAAGAAACCGGACCTATACCTCCTTCACTTCTATCTCCATTGCGCCAAGCCACATGAGCAAACTTGGAGTCAATAGAAACTCCCACAACCCTAACATCAAGTTCATTAAATCTACTCATCCGATTGTCAACTGCAATAATCTCTGAAGGACAAACAAAGGTAAAATCAAGAGGGTAAAAGAATAACAAGGCATATTTACCGGAAATATCCTTATAAAAATTATACCCCTCCTGCATATCCCCATTTCCCAAAACTGCATCGCTACTAAAATCAGGAGCATAACAACCAACTAGAACTGACATACTTCCTCCTAATACCTACGCATATGAATACGAAATACCCGCCACTCCAACAAATTCCACACTTTACCTAGTAACAACACGATCACCAAAAACAATTATATCAAACCTACTTCCAACATTTTTCACCAAGTGATCTCAAATAGTTATTTACATTTTTATTACTATGACATACATTATTACCGCTGGCCCGGGTAAAGCCGCAGGTGCTTATCTGCCTTAAACGCAGTGGGGGGGGTTTAATGCAAAGAAACAGCATCAGCTGGCTTTGCTGGGTCAGCCTCCATCACCTCCTCGATAATACCCATTTTCTCAGCAATTTGCACGGCATTAAGAGCACCTCCCTTGAGAAGTTGATCTCCTGCAACAAAAAAATCCAGCCCATTTAGACCAAAAACTGCGGATTGACGTACCCTACCAACATGCACTCTCGAATCTTGAGAAACAATAAGAGGAGTAGGATAGGTACCGAGATCATCGTATAAAACCACACTAGGTGAAATACGCCAAACAGAATAGGCTCTGTCTACAGTAACTTCCTCGTCGAAACTAACACTTACAGAAAGAGAATGAACACGTAATGTAGGAACACGAACAGAAGTGCACGATACCAACATATCGGGGGCATCAAAAATTTTGCGCAGCTCATCTCGCATCTTCAGCTCTTCGCGTGAATTGCCATCATCATCCAACTCACCTATACAAGGAATAATATTTAGAGGAAGCGGATGATCGAAAACACGGTTCCTCACTGTTTTTCCTAATACATAATCCCCCATACCAATTAACAACTCATCCATGCCAGACAAACCAGCACCAGAGGCTGATTGATAAGTAGAAACAATGACCCTCTTTGCTTTAAAGTGAACGTGAAGTGGGTACAAAGCAACGCTTAAGATAGTGCTAGAACAATTTGGACTAGAAACAATACCTGTATAGCCGCCCAAAGACGACGCATTAATCTCGGGAATAACTAATGGAACACCATCGTGGTTTCTCCAAGCATCCGAGCAATCGATAAGCACAGAATTAGACGAATCTGCCAGCACAGGCAAAAATTCCTTAGCCAACAAAGAACCAGCCGCCCAGAAAACTACATCATGCCTCTTAGAGCACATAGAATCCAGAGAATTGATAACCAAAAATGATCGCCCATATGGCACAGACAGACCGACTGACTGCCAGCTAGCGTAAACATCAATTCGAGACTGATCCACGCCCCTTCTATGAAGAAGGTGCAAAATCTCCCTGCCGATAACACCGGTAGCACCAACAACAGCAACCATCGCGCTATTCATAAAAACAAACGGCACATAGACAAATGAAGAACCCTAAAACCTAAACCGCAGCCAATGATTTTTTGCTTGATGGAATAATTTTTTCCCTTATACGCGCTGAGCGACCAGAAAGCGCTCTTAAATAGTAAAGCTTAGCTCTACGAACATCGCCACGACGTGTAACTTTCACGGAAAAAATGGAAGGAGAATACATCTGAAACGTCCTCTCCACACCAAACCCAGAAGAAATCTTACGCACAACAAAAGAAGAATTAAATCCCCTGTTGCGCTTTGCAATAACCACCCCTTCGTAGATCTGGACACGCTTACGCCCACCTTCAATTACGTAAACGCTAACAGCAACACTATCTCCGACAGAAAAAGCAGGAACTACCTTGTTCAATTTTAACAACTGCTCCTTTTCCAAAGACTCAATTATGTTCATTACTTTTCCTCGAAACCTTCAACAAAGACCAATTGCCGACCTAAACAGAGTCAGACAAAAACTCATTCAACAAACCTTCTTCTTCAGCAGACAAGCCGCGAGAGAGAATTAGATCAGGACGTCGCAGCCAAGTCTTACCTAAAGATTGTTTCAACCTCCAGCGAGCAACGAGCGCGTGATTACCAGACAACAGAACGTCCGGCACCGCAACACCATCAAAGTTTACTGGCTTGGTATATTGCGGCCAATCAAATAATCCGTCGGAAAAAGACTCATGCCTCACAGAGTCAGGATCACCCAATGAGCCTGGCAACAAGCGAACAACGGCGTCCAAGACTACCATAACCGCCAAATCTCCACCAGTGAGAATATAGTCCCCAATGGAAACTTCTTCTGTTACATAACGATCAATAATACGCTGATCAATTCCTTCATACCGACCACACAGAAACACCACAGAAGATAGTTGACTAAATCGTAAGCACATACTGTGATTAAACTTCCTTCCCTGAGGAGTCAAATATACAATCGGCGCTTCAGTACAACCAGTGCTCTCTTGTGCCGCACGCAAAGCTAGAGACAATGGGCCAGGAGTAATAACCATACCAGAACCGCCCCCAAACGGGCGATCATCAACTTGTTTTCTGATATCGGAAGAGTAGTCACGCAAATTGTGAACAGATAGCCTACAAACCCCCGATTTAAAGGCACGCCCAGTTACACCATACCCAGATATTGCGGAGAACATTCCAGGAAAAATAGTCACCACACTATAGTGAGGAACGAAAGACTCACCGGCCATCTATGAACCAATCCACAAGGACGACTGAACGCTCGGCATCCAGGCCGAAAAAAAATGGTGACCTAGCAGGGATCAAAAAGCTACCAGTACCCGAAAGAGGACATACATCTAAAAAATCATCAGAAACACCCCGCATAATGCGATTAACGGTTCCCAAGGTATGACCCTGCTGGTTCTCAACTTTCATATGAAGCAAATCTACCCAATAATACTCCCCATCCAAAACTTCAGGAAAGTCACAACGACGGACCATAAAATCAGCACCGACCCAAAAATCTGCTGTAGAACGATCCCTAATGCCGCTTATCAATAACCGCAGTCTAGAAGAACAAGAAAACCACGAAACAACAGAAGAATGCAGAGAATCGGAACTCTTTCTCAAACAACAAGAAAGACCAGGCACAAGATGAACGGCAACCTCGCCGTAATCAAATAGCCAAAACCATCCATTAATAGAAAATGGACGAGCTACCCTGCCTAACGGGACCCATTCCGAATCACGCAGAGCCATCTTCCCCACAGCAGGACTTTCGGTACTCCCTACACAAACGCACAACAGTCGGGGAAGGCTTAGCACCACTACCCTTCCAATAGGAAAAACGATCCATATTAAACAACAAGGAACCAGCATCACCTCGATTGGACGGATCGTAGTAACCTATTTTTTCGACAAACCTGCCGTCCCTCTTAAAGCGAGAGTCAGCAACAACAATCCTGTAAAAGGGACGATTCTTAACACCACCCCTAGCTAAACGAATCACAACCATAAGGTACCCACAAGCCAGTATAAAGTCCGGCCCATTCTAATCCCAAGAACAAGTATCAGCAAGAAAAAATTACATGTAATACTATCAATAATCACTCGTTAACTAAGGAAACCCCATTGGAAAATTTCATAGAATGAATAGCACTAATGATTGAATCAATTGCCTCCTTCCTTCTGAAACGCTTGCGCCACATTAAAACCAGCCTACGCTTCACTATCTCATCACCCTTAGTTAATTGACAAACTGAAACCACATTACTATTGTCTTCTATGTTTTTGTAATTAACAGACAAAGCTGGCATTATGCCGACACCAACCCCAGACATGACCATACAATACAAACTCTCCAGAGAGTTACCATCAATTAACCTGTTCATCATTATGCCTGGCCAAAACATACGATGTATAGTTGGGCAAAGCTGGAGGATATAGTCCCTTAGACAACAAGAACTACCAGTCAGCAAAACCCCTTCAGATTCCAACTCCCCTATATCAACCGAATCACGATTAGAAAATCTATGATCCTTGGGCATAACAAATATCAATGGCTCGTCGTAAAGAGGACAAAACTCAACCAAACCACGACTATTAACGGGTAAAGAACATATAACAGCATCAATTTCCCCCTGACGCAGCATATCCACAAGACGAGAAGAATTATTTTCTATAATAATCAGTGGCATAGTAGGAACAGATTCTTTAAGCAACAAAGTCAAATTACTCAGCAAATAGGGAACAACTGTATGAACGATTCCCAAGCGCAAAGGACCTTTTAAAGGGTCCTGTCCCTCTTTGACCAAGTGTTTTATGGTTTCTACTTCCTCTAGAACTCTACTAGCTTGCTCGATAACACTTTCCCCAATGACGGTTAGTGTTACTTCGTTTGACCCACGCTCAAACAGCTTTACCCCTAGCTCTTCCTCCATTTTTTTTATAGCTATGGACAGTGTGGGTTGGCTAACAAAACAAGTTTGGGCTGCATTACCAAAATGGCGCTCCCGAGCTAGAGCAACAATATATCGAAGTTCGGTCAGAGTCATAGGCACTCACAATTCTTTTAGGTATATTGTAATAGGTATGATTTTTTGTATAATTTTATAGTAAAAGGATTTGTAATTTATTTCTCATTACATTCATAGTGACTTTCCGCAGTGTCTCTGCCCCTTGCCACGGTTCTAGTATCCTTTAAACATAACTGGGTTTTTATCAAAAATGACCGATATACTTGTTCTTTTTCACTCAAGATATGGTAACACAAAGAATTTGGCTGAATTTATAGCTAACGGCATCCAATCTATAACTTCAATGAATGCAAGGATAAGAACAGTTCCGGAAATTGACGGGAGCAATCTTAACGACCACTACAAAACTGCATCACTAGAAGACCTTAGAGAATGTGTGGGCCTAGCCATGGGTAGTCCGACACATTTTGGTAACATGTCCGCTCCTCTGAAGGCGTTTATAGACCAAACAACCCCTTTGTGGATTAAAGGAGAACTTGTAGACAAACCAGCAACGGTATTTACTTCAACATCGTCTATGCACGGTGGACAAGAAAGTACTTTATTGTCCATGATGCTACCGTTACTACATCATGGCATGCTTATGGTAGGGATTCCATCAACAGCAGAAGAAGTTCACAACACTACCTCTGGAGGAACACCATACGGTGTGAGCCACTACGCAGGACCCGACGGCAAAAATCCAATAACCACAGAGGAGAAAAGGCTGTGCATATCTCAAGGGAAACGATTGGCAGAAATAGCCAAAAAACTATGGTGCTAGAAAAAACACATAGCTACTACGCTCTTTGCTGTATCAGTGCATCTGCTCTAGCAGCGCACTGCGTACTGTGGGAAAGTGTCCTGGCGCCGATACGCCCGCATCATTTTTGGCTCTCGCTAAAGTGCATACCTATTGTATGGGCTTTGATGTGCTTCATTAAGAAAAAAATACGAACCTTTCAAGCAACAACACTGCTAATATGGATATACGTGTTTGAAGGATTAAGCCGCTTATTCTCAGACACAGCGCCATACAGTAGGGTATGCGCTCTAATTGAGATCATATTATCGATATCAGTTTTTATTTTTTGCACCAACCTCGTTCGCACACAAAGACAGCTCACTATTGTTAGCCGGAGACAAACCAAGTAGCTTATCTCTCAGTTTATTAATCTTGTCTCTCCATTCTGCAGCCTTCTCAAATTCCAACCTTCTCGCACAGGCAAACATTTCTTTTTCATATTTACTTATGATCTCATCTGCATCATCTAACAAAATATCAATATTATCCATGGAAGTAGACTCACAGCTAAAACAATCAACAAAACTTGTCAAATCCTTTTTTATACCAGACGGGATAATCCCGTGCTTATTGTTGAACTCCTCCTGCATTGCCCTCCTACGAGAGGTCTCTTCGATAGTATACTTAATTGAATTAGTTATTTCGTCAGCATACAAAATTGCCCTACCATTAATGTTACGAGCAGCTCTGCCAATTGTTTGTATCAAAGATCTAGTGGAACGCAAAAAACCTTCCTTATCAGCATCAAGTATTGCCACAAGTGACACTTCAGGAACGTCCAAACCTTCTCTCAAAAGGTTAATTCCTACCAGTACATCAAATTTACCCAAACGTAGATTACGAATAATTTCAGCTCTCTCAATAGTATTTATGTCGGAATGCAAATAGCAAACACGGACACCTTTCTCGCTAAGGTACTGGCTCAAATGCTCGGACATCCTCTTGGTAAGGGTGATAACAAAAATTCTCTCATTTTTAGCTACCACATGTTGTATTTCATGAAACACATCATCAACTTGCGTTGATGCTGGGCGAACCTCAACAACTGGATCTAATAATCCAGTTGGACGAACAAGCTGCTCGACACACAGCTGTTGATGAGCAGCCTCGTAATCACCTGGTGTAGCAGAAACAAAAATAATTTGATGTTCGAACTGTTCAAACTCAGAAAGATTAAGTGGCCTATTATCCCTTGCAGACGGTAGCCTAAAACCAAATTCAACTAGATTGTCCTTGCGCGCACGATCACCACGATACATTCCTCCTAGTTGAGGAACAGTAACATGCGACTCATCAATGACTATTATGGAATCAGCAGGTAAATAATCAATCAATGTGGGAGGAGGCTCACCGGGAGATCTACCTGAAAGATGACGTGAGTAATTTTCTATTCCCTTACAAACTCCGATCTCGTTTAGCATCTCCAGGTCAAATCGTGTACGCTTTTCAATACGCTCAGCCTCAATTGGACGATTTTCTTCCCGAAAATGCTTTATACGATCTGCCAATTCCTTCTTTATAGAGTTAATAGCATTCAAAACAGTACCGCGTGGTGTAACATAGTGATTGGCTGGGTATATAGAAAAAAAGTTGATGCTCTTTTTAGTTTCACCGGTAATAGAATCGAATAAACTCAGTCTCTCTAGCGTCTGATCAAAGAATTCCATTCTTAATGCATAGTCCTCATGTTCTGCCGGAAAAACATCTATGACATCTCCTCGAGCTCTGAAGTGACCTCTAAAAAAGTCTTTATCACTTCGAACATACTGCATGGATATCAGTTTATCCATAACTTCCCTGGCCGATATATTTTGACTAACACGCAAAGTCAAAATCATTTTGTGATACTCACTCGGGTCGCCAATACCATATATTGCAGAAACAGTTGCTACAATAATAACGTCTCGCCTTTCAAGCAAACTTTTAGTAGCAGATAGCCTCATCTGATCTATGTGACGATTAATGGAGGAATCCTTCTCTATGTATAAATCACGTGAGGGAACATAGGCTTCTGGCTGGTAGTAATCATAGTAGGAGACAAAATACTCAACGGCATTGTGTGGAAAAAAAGAAGCCATTTCAGAATAAAATTGCGACGCCAGAGTCTTGTTAGGAGAAAGAACAAGTGTAGGTCGCTGAGATAGGGCAATAACATTCGCTATGGTATAAGTTTTTCCGGAACCAGTAACACCAAGTAATGTTTGGTATCGTAGTCCTTGATTCAATCCATCACAAAGTCCACCAATTGCATTCATCTGATCGCCGGCAGGAGAAAAAGACGATGCCAAATGGAACTTCGCCACATAACCCTCCAAAAAAGCAGAAAGGCCACTTCCTTAAGAAAGAAATGGCCTAACAACAAAATGTAACGCCCCCTTCACTACCCCAGCAAGTACTACATAGTCTTCCGCCTCTTGGAGACACCGCCATCCTTATTAGATTTCTTACATTTGCTACAAACACTGCTACAATTATCCTTACATTTATGGCATTTATAGCAATCACCACTAGCTTTCCCACGCCCTTTGCCCTTGTTAGCAAAAGCGGCACTAGTATCAGATGCTTTATCTACATTCCTGAGCAAGCCGTTTGCGCCCATTCTATCATAGCTACTGGGCGCGAGCGAGCCGCTAGTAGTCCTTTCTACTAAAGCAGTAGTCCCAACTGAATCCCATCTTATACCACCAGCAATAACCGCAGAAGAAATAACAGACAGTAGTATTAAAGAGTATTTTTTCATACTTAATGATCTCCCACATTAAAATCACCTAACCTAAAAGGAGAGGCAAAAGAGGCGAAAAATATCCTGCTCACCCATAGAAAAAACCGAAATGCCGCTCTTAAGCTGTACAAAAACAATAAAAAAATGCGCTACCCTCAGACATAAATTGGTGTAACATAATTATTTGGTCCTCGAGCAAAAGTGTCTGACAGGAAAACTTATGGGTGGTGCCACTTTTTTTTCTCCTATAGCTAAACGAACTAAGGGATCTTCTACCTTTGCTATGACTTATCGTGCAAACAAACTACGAGAGGCAGGCCGGGATGTAATATCTTTGAATGTTGGAGAACCTGATTTTGATACACCTGATCATATAAAAGAAGCGGCCATATTGGCCCTGAAAACTAAGAAGATTGCTACACGCTATGCTCCAATTAAAGGGATAGTATCTTTAAGGGAATCCATATCCAGGAAGTTGGATCGTGACAATCATTTGCACTTTCCTATAGAGCAGATCATTGTAAGCACAGGTGCAAAACAAGCCCTCTGCAACTGCATAAGTGTCATAGTATCTGATGGAGACGAGGTCATAATACCTGCGCCACATTGGGTATCCTACACTGACATGGTATCAATAGCTGGGGCCAGGCCTGTTATCGTAGTAGCAGAACAAAACCAAGGCTTTAAGCTTACTCCAGAACAGTTAGGCAAATCCATTACCCCCAGAACAAAGATGCTGATTCTTAATTCACCATCTAATCCGAGTGGTGCTATGTATAGCGCACAGGAACTCACCGATCTAATGGAGATAATACGCCAGCACCCCAATGTTGTAGTTCTTTCTGATGAGATCTACGAACATGTAACACTTGGCGATCAGAAGCATGTTTGTCCTTTGCAACTAGCTCCTGACCTGAAAGACAGGTTCATTGTAGTCAATGGAGTATCTAAGGCGTATGCCATGACTGGATGGCGCATAGGCTTTGCCGCTGGTCCTAGATCAATAATTGATGTAGTAGCTAATCTGCAATCTCAGCAATCTGGTAGTACCAACTCTATTGGACAGCTAGCAGCAGAAGCTGCATTAGAAGGCCCTCAGGATTGCGTACGTAGGATGCGTGATGCGTTTTCTGATAGGCAAAGGTTCGTTTTGGAGAAAATTTCCTCTGTTAGAGGCCTAAACTGTATTCCAGCTCAGGGAGGATTTTATCTATTCTTAAATGCTAAGGAAGCAATACATTCGCTTTATGAAAAGGAGGTACTTGCTTCGGAAACGGACATTTCTCTGTGTGATTATCTACTCGAAAAAGCTGGAGTAGCTTTGATGCCTGGGAGTTATTCTGGAATGTCCGGATATATCAGATTATCTTTTGCTGCTTCCCATAGCCTACTTGAAAAGGCAATTGGAAGAATGGCAGAAGCGGTTAACATATAGCTGTCGCACATGAGTTGGCAACATTATTGCTATTTGCTATCAAAACCTCTAATAAGAATAATAGACCCCGAACTGGCTCATGATCTGTCTTTGAACATACTGTCTAAGTTTAGCAAACCAAGCCCCCCTCCAGAGCAATCTCCACTAAGTAAAAATGGGGTGGTGTTTAGAAATCGTATTGGGCTTGCAGCAGGGTTCGATAAAGATGGAAAATATGTGGACCTTCTGTCTTCTATGGGATTTGGCTTCATAGAAATTGGAACTGTCACACCCAAACCTCAGCATGGACACAGTAGACCCAGACTGTTCCGCTCCTTCTCTGAAAAAGCCATAGTAAATCGCATGGGATTTAACAACCATGGAATTGACAGCATGGTGCTCAATCTAAAAAATTGCACCACCTATAGAAGAATGGGAGGAATAATAGGGGTAAATGTGGGTAAAAATGCAGCTACACCCATAGGATCTTCATATAGTGACTATATAACTTGCATAGATAAAATATATGCACTGTGTGACTACATAACAATAAATATTTCATCCCCTAATACTCCCCTATTACGTTCCATGCAGGAGTACGAAGAACTTGGCAAACTCCTACCAAAAATAAAATTAAAACAGCTTGAAATGAAACAAAAAACTAAAATACATACTCCTATTTTCATAAAATTTTCACCTGATCTCTCAATTACAGGAATAGAAGGGATTTGTGAATTGTTAGTTAAGGAAGAAATAGAAGGAATTATCCTTACAAATACTACGGTGGAAAGAAATATTAGAAACAAGAAGTTGCAAGAGGAGTCAGGTGGCCTAAGCGGAGCTCCGCTAAAAAACAAAGCTGATAAGACGCTTGAAGAGTTCAATAAGTACCTAAACAACAAAGACATGACTATAGTAGGCGTAGGTGGTATATGCTCATCACAAGACGCCCAGGACAAATTTAATATGGGAGCAAACCTAGTACAGATCTACTCTGGAATAATCTTTGAGGGACCAGATCTTGTAAGAAGATGTATCAATAGCACAACACCATTACGGGGCTAAACGCTCAATTTTCCACTGATCGTTATTATCCCTAAGATATAAAAGTCTGTCATTAAGGCGAAACGGCTGACCTTGCCAAAACTCTACTTTCTTTGGTGAAAGTTGGTACCCACCCCAATACTCAGGTCGCTGTAATACCATACCATAACCCATCTCATTCTTGAGAGCATGCCAACGATCAATTAACCATTTTCTGTCCGGTATTGAACTGCTCTGGGGAGAAACTATAGAGCTGACCTTACTTTCATCAGGCCTAGAATTAAAGTAAGAATCAGACAGATCTGGTGATACCTTAGAAACATATCCTTCTACACGTACCTGCCTGCACAACTGTGGCCAATAAAAAACTAAAGCTGCATGGGGATGAGATTGTAATTGCTGACCTTTACAGCTGTTGTAATTGGTAAAAAATATAAATTTCTCCTCGATGCAACCCTTTAATAAAACAATGCGAGCATCTGGATCACCGCATTTATTTATCGTCGCCAGTGTCATAGCACTAGCATTCAGTGGGTCCTTCTGCAGTGCAACATTAAACCACTGTAGAAAAAAGGCCACTGGATCAGACGGGGCATCAGAAATACTGGGCAAAACATCCCCACTATACTCATAAGAAAAGATATCTGTCATCAGCAAAATCCATTCAAAGTGTAACGAAATCGTCACTCAAACCCATTATTACCAAGATTACATGGATTACTAGCAAAAAAACATACTAAAATAGTCGGCTCTAGACAGTACTTGGGAGAATTTCTATGATTGACCCGCTTTGTGATGCACTGCTTAAAGGTGACTCAGATCCTGAGGAATTAAGGGAGTGGGTCTGTGCCTTGCGTGCGGTCATAGAACACATGGGACCAAAGCGTGCACAAGATATTATAGAAAAGTTAATAGAGTACGTGCAGCACCGCAGTATAAATGTAATTAATACCAATACACCATACAAAAATACAATACCAGCTGAAGAATCTGTACCATACCCAGGAGACCTTGAGCTAGAAAACTCCATCACTCAGGCCATACGTTGGAATGCCACCATGATTGTTGCTAGAGCAAATCATATGGATGGCAGCATAGGCGGGCATATTTCCACATTTGCATCAGCATGCCTGCTTTATGAAGTGGGTTTTCATCATTTCTGGAAAGCACCGCACGATAATTGCCGAGGAGATGCCGTATATATACAAGGTCACTCCAGTCCTGGAATTTATGCACGTGCCTTCTTAGAAGGAAGAATATCTGAGCAACAGTTGCAACTTTTCCGACAAGACACTGTGGGTGGGCTCCCTTCTTATCCACACCCATACCTTATGCCTAATTTTTGGCAATATCCAACTGTATCCATGGGCTTAGGTCCGTTATGTGCGGTGCATCATGCAAGATTCAACCGCTACTTGATGTCAAGAGGACTTATATCGGAAGACAAAAGCCATGTATGGGCCCTTCTGGGCGATGGGGAAATGGATGAGCCAGAATCTACGTCTGCGATCTCCATGGCAGCTCGTTACCAATTGGATAATCTTACATTTGTAATTAACTGTAATTTGCAAAGACTAGATGGGCCTGTGCGAGGAAACGGCAAAGTAATACAAGAACTGGAATCAATGTTCAATGGAGCTAAATGGAATGTAATTAAAAACATTTGGGGATCATCCTGGGATGAACTGTTTGATGAAACTTCTATTGCAACTCAACTAGCAGAAATAATGATGTCATGTGTGGACGGTGATTACCAAACATTTAGCTCTAGGGGAGCAGAGTACTTAAAGGAAAAATTCTTTAGTAGAAATCAAAAGCTTAGGGAATTTATTGAACTTTGGCCTATAGAAAAAATATCACAATTGAATCTAGGTGGTCATGATCCTACAAAGATATATAATTCTTACCTAAGAGCCCTAAATACAAAAGGTAAGCCATCTGTAATTTTGGCAAAAACAGTCAAGGGATACAATCTAGGTAAGGAGGGTGAAGCACAAAATACAGCTCACAATCAGAAAAAAATTTCCCTAGAGCACCTTAAAGAACTAAGGGAAAAATGGAATATACAACTATCAGATAAAGAAGTTGAAAATTATTCATTCTACCCCTTGAATAAAAAATCTAAGGAGTACCTATACCTTATAGGAAGAAGAGAAAAACTTCATGGATTCATTCCTCAACGTAATACGGAAGCACAGTCACTAAAAGCACCAGATATGTCGGTATTTCAATCTCTTTGTAAAAGCTCAGATGACCGGACATTATCCACGACAATGGTTTTCGTTAGAGCTTTAGGAATACTACTTAGGCAAAAGGAAATAGCAAAATTCCTCGTTCCCATAGTACCAGATGAAGCACGAACATTCGGAATGGAGGGCCTGTACAGGCAGATAGGTATTTGGTCAAATAAGGAGCAAAATTACACTCCACCAGATGCAGAACAGCTCGTATGGTACAGAGAAGATAAGAAAGGTCAGTTAATAGAGGAAGGGATAAACGAGGCAGGTTCCGTTGCAACATGGATTGCAGCAGGCAACAGCTATGCACAGCATGGGCTACCAATGATACCTATGTACATATTTTACTCTATTTTCGGCATGCAACGTACTGGAGATCTTTTTTGGATGGCTGGAGATATCCTAGCTAGGGGATTCTTATTCGGCGCTACATCCGGTAGAACTACATTGAATGGAGAGGGATTACAACACGAAGACGGACACAGCCACGTAATTGCGACTACTCTTCCTAATTGTAAGAGCTATGATCCAACATTCTCCTACGAGCTATGCACATTAATACATAATGGAATCAAAGAGATGTATGAAGAACAGAAAAACGTTCACTACTACATAACATTGATGAACGAAAATTATGCCCATCCTGAAATGCCAGAAGGCTCAGCGGAGGATATTATAAAAGGAATGTATTTATTTGATAAACCAAATAAAGATACTACCGATCTTTGTGTGCAACTAATTGGCTGCGGATCAATATTCATTGAAATAATGGAGGCAAGAGAACTTTTAAACAGGGACTGGAGTGTAGATACGGTGCTTTGGAGCTGTCCTTCCCTAACTGAGATAGCAAGGCAGGGACAGGAGTGTTGCAGGATAAATTATCTACACCCAGATAAGCCAAGGGTAACACCGTTCGTCACAGAGAAATTGTCAAAATACAACGCTCCTGTACTGGCTGCAACTGATTACATGCGCTCCTATGCGGAACAAATCAGACCGTTTGTTCCGCATACGTACCTAACCTTAGGCACAGATGGATACGGAAGATCTGGGACCAGAGAGCAACTGCGTCATTTTTTTGAAGTAGACAGACATTGGATCACTGTATACTCGCTGTCATTGTTATGTAGGGAGAACAAGATCGAAGCTTCTAAAGTAATTGAGGCTTGCAGAAAATATAACCTCCCTGTAAACGACGTTGCGCCGTGGCGTAGGTAAAAAATCACAGAAAGGACAGAATGTAATGTCGCAAGCAAGAGATATCATCGTTCCAGCTATAGGTGACTACCTTGATCTACCAGTAATAGAAGTGCTCGTCTTTGCTGGAGATCGTGTAGAGGATGGACAATCCATACTAGTACTAGAATCCGAAAAAGCTACTATAGAAATTCCATCTCCCGTAAGCGGCATTATTGAGAGTATCAGTGTATCAGTTGGCGACAAAATCTCTGCAGGTGTCTGCATAGGCAAAATAAAGCAGTCTCCTGGTGATGTGACGCAGGAAAATACCGCTGAAAAAAGTGAGGTTGTGTCTACTAAAACTGATGCTTCATATACGTCGTCCCCTACAACAACATCATCTTCTGCAATTAGCTCAGGACCATCATCAGACACTAATCTACCTTATGCTTCTCCAGCAGTTCGTCAAATTGCTAGAGACAGAAATGTTGATTTGAAAACAGTTCAGGGAACTGGGAAAAACGGTAGAATTACAAAGGAAGATATAGAAAATTACTCAACCAAAGCAAAGCCAACCCACTCTAGTAGTGAAAGTACGCGCGTCAAACTAACAAAGATAAAACAACTATCATCTGAGTTCCTGGAAAAGAGCTGGACAACCATACCGCATGTAACGAGCTTTGAGGATGCAGATATAACAGAACTTGAGGAATTTCGTAAATATTTAAACCAGAAACATAAGGCAGACAATATAAAACTCACGTTGTTATCATTTCTGGTGAGGGTTTGTGTCTTAGCCCTAAGGGAATTTCCTACTCTAAACTCATCTCTGGACGGAAATGAATTAATACTCAAGCGAAACTATAACATAGGGATAGTGGTTGATACACCTCAGGGATTAGTAATACCATCGATTAAAAATGCTGATCAGTATGGGATTATTGACATAAGCAAAGAAATATCTCGTCTTTCAGAAAAGGCGCGCAATGGAAGAATAGCTCCTTCTGATATGGAAAATGGAACCTTTTCCATATCCTCCTTAGGAGGAACAGGAGGGGGGACATACTTCACCCCCATTATAAGGGCGCCTGAAGTAGCCATACTGGGAGTTTGTCGTTCAAAAATAAAACCCGTATGGGACGGACAATCATTCCAACCGAGACTAGTTCTACCGCTGTCATTGTCCTGGGATCACAGGGTCGTTGATGGGGTTCTAGCAACAAAGTTCAATTTATTTGTTAAAGAGCTATTAGAAGACCTAAAATTGACAATCCTGTAAAGCATCTTTTTGTACATAAACAACAAATCGTGACAAAAACTTGCTAAAAAATAACATTCGTAGGATCATTGCAGCAATGCTTGGAGCAACTTTGTTAGTTGCAGCATGCAGCATTGTGATTACGGAGTTGATATGCTCCTTATTATTGATCCGGAGGTAACGGTATGAAATTTTCTCGTAAAGCGCTGTTGATTGCTTTGGGTGCTTTCGCTGCAGCTCAAGCACAGGCAATGATGCAGAATGGCAGTAGCAGTGCCTCAAGCGACAGCAATTCTTTTTATGTTGGTGGTAGCTACGTGCGTGCTATGTACAACATAGATGAACCTCAGCAAAACAAGTTCGCCATGGCCAATCTTCCTGCTGGAAACACTGCAGAAGGCAGCTTCTCCTCTGAAGATAACGGCTACGAAATACACGCTGGCTACATGTTTGTTCCCAATTTTGGCGTTGAAATTGGTTATTCTGATTTTGGTAAATTTACCCAAAATCTCAAAATCACTACCACTGCTAGCTCGACTACGAACAAGGCCTCATATGAGTTAGCAACCACAGCATTCACGGCTAGCTTGGTTGGTGCTTATCAATTGGAGGGTGGTTTGTCAGTGTTTGGTCGTTTGTCAGGCATGTATACGACTACTAAGCCAACGTTTGAATCGACCGGTGTTATAACTGACTCTGTATACACCAAAAGCGAGTACAACAAGTTTGTTCCCGGTGCAGGAATTGGCGCTGCCTTCAATGTCAATGATCAATTCCGCATTCGTGCTGAGTTTGATTACTGGTATCAGCCGACTGATAACAACCTCATCGCTGTTAAGGATCTCAAAAACATTGTTGTTGGTGCCGATGTTTCCTTCTATTAAGCTGAAACTGGCATCTTTGGAAATGGACCCTTTGTGGGTCCATTTTTTTTATGCTACGATCCGAGCTAGTTCAAACTAGATACACATTAATGCCAGACGAAAATACTCCTCCCGATCCAGAATATAAAAGCTTCATACAAAAAATTATGGATGAAGATATCAAAGCTGGATTAACCAGAATCGTCACCAGATTCCCTCCTGAACCAAATGGCTATTTGCATATAGGACATGCAAAATCGATCCACTTAAACTTCTCACTGGCTAAAATGTACGCGGGAGTATGCCATCTTCGTTTTGACGACACCAACCCTAGCAAAGAGAGCAATGAATTTATCAACTCTCTAAGAGAAAGCCTATCATGGCTAGGATATGACCCTAAAGAACACATTTACTACGCTTCTAGTTACTTTGAAAAAATGTATGAGTTTGCAGAGTACTTCATTAAAGAAGGATTAGCATACGTAGACTCACAGTCAATCGATGAAATACGGATACAAAGGGGAACATTAACCCAGGCTGGCACTGAAAGCGTTTTTCGAACTCAGGATATTGATACAAACCTTAAGAATTTTCGGAATATGAGAAATGGATTGTTCCCCGATGGTTCTCATGTACTACGCTTAAAAATTGACATGACATCGCCAAACATTAATATGCGTGATCCTGTCATTTACAGGATTAAGCACTCGACTCATCATAAAGTTGGTAATAGTTGGTGCATATACCCGTTGTACGATTATGCTCACTGCATATCTGATGCAATAGAAGGAATTACACATTCTTTATGTACATTAGAGTTTCAGGATCATCGTCCTTTGTACGATTGGATTCTAGCCCACCTAAAAAAAGCAGGGTTCTTTAGCCAATTGCCTCGTCAAATTGAGTTTTCTCGCCTAAACGTAACTCACTGCGTAACATCAAAGAGAAAATTACAACAGCTTGTAACGCAGAAAATTGTGGATGGGTGGGATGACCCTCGTCTTCCAACGCTGCATGGACTAAGACGCCGCGGTTTTACTCCAGAATCTATAAAGGACTTTTGCCAGAGGATTGGAATTACCAAAGCAAACAACTGGGTTGAGTACTCATATCTGGAGGAATGCCTACGAGAACAGCTGAATAGAGAATCACAACGGAGAATAGCAATTATAGACCCTATTAGGGTAATCATAACAAACTACCCGCCACACATAAAAGAAGAGGTATGCCACGCTTCAAACCATCCATTAGTAGAGTCTATGGGGCAAAGGGAAGCATTTTTTGGACGTAATATTTTTATAGAAAAATCTGACTTCATGTTAAACCCATCACCTGGATTTTTTCGTCTAAGCATAGGTAAAATGGTACGTTTAAGATATGCATATATAATCATGTGCGATGAAGTAATGTGCGATGAACATGGTAATCCGGTCACGTTACTGTGTAGATATTTGAAGGATACAAAATCTGGTCATGGCAGTGATGTAAAGGTAAAGGGTAATATACACTGGCTGAATGCGAATCATGTCCTTCCTGCAGAAGTACGCCTGTACGATCATCTTTTTTGTGCAGATCAACCGGTAGATGATCTGGAGAATCTGCAGATAAACAAAGACTCGTTGATTGTGTGTAAAGGACTGGTGGAACGGGCGCTTGGGAGCAGTATTCAAGAGGAGAGATTCCAGTTTGAACGCTTGGGGTACTTTGTTGCTGATAGACACAACCACATACCTAATAAAAAATTGTGTTTTAATAGGATAGTTTCGCTAAAATCGTCAAAAGATAAGAGAGCCGTTTCAACTTAGCAATAGAGAGAAAATATTGGCAGCAGGCGCCTTATTTGGCAGCAGCACCTTATTTTTTTATATATAAAGTACGTATCATCCTTACAAATCGGAAATTATGAGGGGCTGTATGTCAGCAAAAGTCAGCCAATTAACACCTAGAGCAATTATCTTAGGCATATTCTTGGCAGTCGTGATGGCAAGTGCTAACGCGTACCTTGGATTGTTTGCTGGGCAAACGGTAGCGGCATCTATACCTGCTTCAGTAATATCGATAGCAATACTTCGCATGTTTAAGGATAGCAATATACTCGAGAACAACATCGTACAAACTGCAGCATCAGCTGGGGAAGCGATAGCAAGTGGAGCAATATTTACGATACCAGCTTTAGTGCTCATGGGGCACTGGAAAACTTTTGATTACTGGTGGGTTGTAGCGATATGTGGCATGGGTGGTATCTTGGGTGTTGCTTTTTCGACGCCGCTACGTCGTATCTTGGTAATTGAGGAAAAGTTGCCGTTCCCGGAAGGACTGGCGACTGCGGAGGTTCTCAAATCTGGAGATAAAAAGGGAAAATCTGTTTCTGTATTGATTCTAACCGCTCTTGCTAGTGCTCTAGCAAAGTTCTGTGAAAGTGGTCTACGATTATGGACAGGCACTGCCCAAATAGCACACATTTTTGGTAATTATTTATTTTTCTTTGGTATGTATGTATCTCCAGCCCTCATGGGGGTTGGTTTTATAATCGAATTAAACATATGCATGAATGTTTTCATTGGTGGTGTACTAAACTGGATGGTAGCTATACCGTTATATTACAGTCATTATGTAGCCGGTAACCTTGCAAGTATAGGATTGAGCGAGAACGCCTCGCCTATATCTATAGCGTATGCAATCTGGTCAGAAAAAATGCGTTTCCTTGGGGTAGGAGGAATGATAGTAGGTGGTGTATGGACTATTATTTCTTTGGTGCCTCCAATCTATCGTGGTGTTTTGCAAGCGAAAAAAGTTTATAAGATTAATAGAACAAATCCAGCAGACATACCGGATACTGCTAAAGATTTACCTATGAAGTGGGTTCTTATAGCTACTTTGGTATCCCTTATTCCGATATTCGTAATTTACTTCAACATTGTTCATTCGTACTTTGTTGCAGCGATAATGACCGTTACTATGGTTGTAACTGGATTCCTATTTTGCTGTGTTGCTGGATACATGGCTGGAGTAATTGGCTCAAGCAACAGTCCTATTTCCGGAGTTACTCTTTCAACATTGCTAATTTCTGCTTTTGTGCTTCTGCTTCTTTTGGGACCTGGAAACGTTGATGGACCTGTTGCAGCCATCATGATTGGGTCTGTGGTTTGCTGTGCCACTAGTATAGCTGGTGAAAACCTACAGGACCTTAAGGCAGGATATATTTTGGGAGCAACTCCCTGGAAACAGCAGGTCATGATGTCTGTTGGTGTTTTATCATCTGTACTCGTCATCGCTCCGATACTAAACCTGCTACTCCAGGCTTATGGAATTGGGGCCCCGACTCTTGAACATCCAAATGCCCTTCCAGCCCCTCAAGCGGTACTTATGATGTCTGTAGCCACTGGGGTATTTGGCAAAGGCCTGCCATGGGGAATCATATCCATTGGAGGCATTATAGCAATAGCAATAGGTATGATAGACATCTTGCTCAAAAGGAGAAATTCGCGTTGGAGAGCAGGCATTTTGTCGGTATCTGTAGGATTATATCTACCATTTGAGGTATCTGTACCAGCGCTTATAGGCGGATTAATAAATGAGTTTGTGCGTATCAAGATGAAAAAGAAAAATATGGATCCTGCTGCTGGTATAGGTTTGGGCTTACTTGTTTCGGCAGGGTTCGTAACTGGTGAAGCTTTGATAGGTATCATGACTGCCATACCTATTGTTGCTTTTGGAGATAGCAACATCCTGGCAGTCTCCAAAACACCATTAGGGGGACAATGGGCTGGAGCAATCGTATTTGCTGCTATTGGGTACCTCCTGTGGCACTATTCGTCACGAAATTACAAGGAAGATGGTGAAGAATAAATGCTATCCACTACATATAGTCACAAACATTAGAGTTAGGATCAGCTTGGGGAAGTAATGTCTGCCCAGCAGTTTGGTGTTTCGTACAGCCTGACCTTGTTTAGAAACAAGCTGTTTTTATATTCAACTCTAAGCACATCCTGCAAGCAACGAAACGCCGTTGCTGCCAAATTTTCCACTGTAGGTGGTTGATCCAGGACAACTGTCTTGTGACCTGGTATTTTCTTCAAAAAATCTAAGACAAAATCGTCTTTGTAGACAAGAAATGCGTGGTCCCATTTATCAATAATATGTTCATGGGCCAATTTTTGTATAGCCTGAAAGTCAATAACCATCCCGTTATCAGAACGCGACTCCTCTACCACCAAAGGACCGGATATAGTAATTTCCAAAGCATATCTGTAGCCATGAATATTACAGCACTGTCCGTTATGGTGTGGCACCCTGTGCCCGGCATCAAACTCCATTCGCCTAGTAACTTCAAAGCTGGGCACAAAAAGTCTACTTTCCTTCATGATATACCCAAAAACTTATGCAACTGAACACTAAGATGCCATTTAGGATTTCGCTTGCAGTAAGAAATAGCGAGCATAGTATTCTTTTTTAAGTCCGGTCCGTCCATAGGCTGAACGAAAAAATGATCAAATTTTAATCCTTCATAGTAGGAAAAATCTTGTCCATACTGGGGGAATACTACTTTTAATTCATTTCCACACAATAGATTAAGCGGAGCCTGTGCCTTAGGACTGACACAAATCCAATCTAAATTGCAATCAGGGACGATTGTCCCATTGGTCTCAACGGCAACAAACGCTTCCTCATCATGTAAAGCATCTATTAGTAATTGATCAACTTGCAAGAGTGGCTCCCCACCAGTCAATACTACAAAAAATTCTCTCCTATCATCACGCAATGGCCAATAAGAGGCAATACGACGAGACAACTCTACTTCTGAGGAAAAGCTACCACCTCCTTCTCCAAAAGGCAAAACAAAATCAGTATCACAAAATTGGCAAATAGCATCCTTCCGCTTTACTTCCTGGCCTGACCAAAGATTACAGCCTACAAACCTGCAAAACACAGCCGGCCTACCGGAATTAAAACCTTCACCTTGGAGAGTATAAAATATCTCTTTCACATGGTAAGTCATGAATCCACACTTAAATAAACCAAGGAGACAGCATAACAAACGGCCAGCATTGCAACAAAACTTTTAGTCATCTTTAAATAGGATAAAAAGTAATGAAGCCAACCACAAAATAGTGGATAATATTTGTCCTAGCTGCTGTAGCTCAGTTGGTAGAGCAACTGATTCGTAATCAGTAGGTCAGGGGTTCGACTCCTCTCAGCAGCATTATTGTTCATCCAATTAGCTTGGTAGTACTGGATGCTGCGATGTTTTGTAGTAATGGTAGCTTCTTAAATTTAACAGGAGGAATTGCTGTGTCTAAGGGACAATCTAGACCATCTCTCGACCAGATGCTTAAAGATCTTGAAAACCTGGTGGTGGAACTAGAGGAGGGAAAATTGTCACTTGAACAGTCCATGATCACCTTCAGTAAGGGATGTGAACTGGTGCGTGAATGCCAAACAGTACTGAATGAAACTGAAAAAACAATCAAGGTACTAGATGAGCAAATGCAATCCCTGCGTGTGCTAGGAAATGATGAACTGGGGTCTAATGAACAGCTACAATAACTGGGCGGAAAGTATTCAGTCCCAGGTATATGATTACCTACACACACAACTTGAGAAAAAATTATCTTCTCACAATAATACTCTGTCCAAGGCTCTTAGCTACGTAATATCAAATCCAGGACGAGCGCTAAGACCTCAGATGCTTTTTTCTGCTCAACTTGCCATAAGTGAATGTGAGTATTTTCCGCTAGAGCTAGCTGGTTCTGTTGAACTTATTCATATCACGTCACTTATATATGATGATTTGCCATGTATGGATGATGGCATCACCAGGCGCGGTAGGCCATGCGTACATAAAATATTCGGTGAGGACATAGCAATATTAGCTGCCGACAGTCTAAAAAGCATGGCTTTTGAGCAATTTTCCATGCCCAACCTTCTGGCACATATAAATAATATGCCTATATTGTTATCACATATAAGCCAAGCATCTGGATACTCTGGCATTTGCCTAGGACAGGCTATGGATCTGGGAAGTGTTAGTACTGATATAACTGAGGACGGCATATTAGAGATGTATTTTCTCAAGACGGTAAAACTCATAGAAACAGCGGCTTTCTTAGGAGCTTGGTCCAACCCTGATATGTCAGAAAGTTTCTGGGATCCATTATCTAAAATCACTATAAACCTTGGTATTGCTTTCCAAATAGTAAATGACTTAAGAGATGGATTATCAGTTGAAGAAACCGGTAAAATTCCTGACCAAGATCTAAAACAGGACAAGAGCACTCTGTTATCCTATCACGACCATCACGTATGTGCTAGAATCGCGACTGACCTTCTGGATAAGTCTAAGCTGGAAACTAATCTGCTGCCGGGAGATAGCACTAGGCTATGCCAGATAATAGAGTGGGTATTACGTCAAATACCGGTCGATTTTCTTTCCTAGTTATATTCTGGTATTCGCGCGTATCTCTACGCTTGTTATAAATGGGAACCCTCATGAGCTCTCAAGTATTTGAAAAGATGCCAGATGTCATGGACAAGAGCGACGATCGTCGCCTTGAGATACATCGCGTTGGTGTTAGATCAATTCGTAGGCCGGTAATGTTCAGGGATAGAAATAGTGCCATTATTACCACTATCGGCAATTTTGGCATGCACGTGCGTCTTGACAGCAAAAAAAGAGGTACCCATATGTCTCGCTTTATTCAATTGCTGGAGGAGAGCGAGGAGCCACTAAGTGTGAAGTCTTTCATTACCATGGTTAGATACATGTTAAATAGACTAGAATCTGTAGAGGGAGGAATAACTGTAGAATTTCCGTTTTTTTTAGTTAAAAATGCCCCTATAACTGCTATATCAGGTAGCATGGATTACGACATAAAGCTGTCTGGTTTTGTAAGCAGGCAGGAGTCACGCACGCAACTTACCATACATATACCTGTAAGCACTCTCTGTCCATGCTCTAAAGAAATAGCAGAGTATGGAGCCCACAACCAGCGCTCAATGGTAAGGTTAACCGTGCAGACTACCCATCACATTTGGGTTACAGACCTTATCGAGGTTGTAGAAAAAAATTCTTCCTGTGAGCTTTTTAGTGTCCTAAAGAGGCCAGATGAAAAGTTTGTCACTGAGCATGCGTATGACAACCCTAAGTTCGTAGAAGACATAGTAAGAGACATAGCTCAGAGGCTAATCAAGGACAAGAGGATACTATTTTTTGAGGTTGAGTCAGAAAACTTCGAGTCCATACACAATCACTCGGCCTATGCCTACATCAGGCACGGCACACCATTTGGTTGTTCTATGATGGGTAATAATCCATGGCAAAATTAGCCGTTACCATCATACATGGCCTTAATTGCCTCCAGTACCTCGTCAACATGCCCATTAACTTTAACTTTTCGCCACTCATTAACTAGAACCCCATCAGCTCTTATAAGAAAAGTTGATCTTTCAATGCCCTTAAATACTTTCCCATACATGCTCTTATCGTTGATTACACTAAATAAGTCACACAACACTCCATCAGTATCTGATATTAGGACGAACGGAAGGTTATACTTATCAACAAACTTCTGATGAGAAACCCCGTTATCTTTGGAAACACCCAAAACATTGCAATACGGACTAAGTTTAGGCCAAGAATCCCTAAAATCACATGCCTCCCTGGTACATCCAGGTGTGCTGTCCTTAGGATAAAAATAAAGCACCAGCATCTTACCTTCATCAAGAAAGTCAGACATGCTGCAAACATCCCCAGTGTGAGAGACAGCTGAAAAATTAGGAACTCTTTGACCAACTTTCATAAGTGCCAGAAAAAAATGCTGATTAATATTCTTGATCAAAAAAATTATCATCACGATCATCGGACAATGAATAGCGGGACAACTTACCCGATAATCCGTCAGCCAGACAATAAAAACTGCGAATGGACCTACTACCACACCATTTCAACTTCTCATAATGATGCCAATCCCCATAGAACGGGTTCGGCAACAACACCCACCTATCCAGGATAGCATGAGGCACAAAGTCCGTGATGCTACCAGATCTCCTCGCATTAATCAACATTGGTAGCGGCATAAAATCATACAAACTGCTGGATATCTGCAACAAAACATGATAATTTCTCGAGATAAATTTGCGCCTAGAAATTTTGTTTGCCCCCCAAGGAGACCTACTACCAGCGAGTAGGACATTTTCCCTGTCCGCACGTATACCCAAGCGGCGCAAATTACGAATCAACGCATCTTGTTGTGGACATGGGTTGGATGATCTAGAAAGGCAGACCCGATCAGACATAAAAACGATCCTTATGCCCTTGCTCTGAGCTGATCTTATAAAATTAACAGCACCTGGAAGAGGAGGCAAATTGTCCATAACAGCAATTCTTCTGGGCAGTATGTAGGGATTAATAAAATAACCTCTACCCAAAAGTATGGACAGTGGTAGCGCCGTATCCAACACAACTTGGTCAACACTCATAACCACAGCTGCTGGAAGACGGGATAACCCAGATTTGCCGGTTTGCTCAAGCATCGCAGTATGCTCACTACCCATTGGTAGAGAAAACAATTCTCTTAGAGCATTACGGTAAATTTTGCTAACAATTACCTTATACTCAAGGGAATTCCTGATATACAAAGCAGCAGAAACGTCCTCACGAACCGGCCTAACATTACCATCAACATATGGCCTATGCGCACCATACTCTCTGCTGTACCAGCTGTATCCATATAGATCATCACGAGACCAATAACTATCGCCCTGTATCTCAGCTACAATGCGACCTGCACTGGCCGAAGAACAGAATATAGCCACAAGAATAGCAGATAAACAAATACCTCTCACTGGATCCCCTAGAGTAACTTAATTGTAGAACCAAGAAAACACCATTGATACATACATGAACCATTGGTACTTAGCATCGGCAAAAGCACAGCGCTGATAAAAAATACCACCCCAACAAACCCGCCCTGGAATCACACCCATCCTGGGACCACAAAGCGCCAGGTGATAATACTATTACCGTAAAGGAAACAGTGTCAACAAATTACACATATCCAACAACTTTCAATTAATAATTATATGAATATACAATGTGTACACAAAACTTATGAACTTCCAAAACCTGCATCCCGTATGTTTGGGCATTTACAATAAAAAAATATGTCTGGGCTAGCAGATGAAAATGTGACTTAAGACTTAATGTTTTGTGCAGTAGTGCAAGTAGTAACTGCCATACTGGTATTAACACTTAGTACACACTATATGGCCCTACTCTAGGTTTTGTCAGCAAGGAACTTCTAGATCTATTCCATTTGCATAATACAGTAAAAAAAGCAACCGGTTATATATTAATAAACCATCTAGTAATATTTACCAAAGCTTGTAAAATAATGGACAAAAAAACACTTCTAACAGGAAATGTTAGCGCGTGCATTAGAATAGCTACTTACATAGGGACAGATTTTACATGTTTCCACCGTCAAGGCATGAAGCTAGGTTATTCTTTTTTAATATCTGGGGGAAAAAACTAAAAAAAGAACCATTTACTGGTATTGAAAAAAAAGCTTCTTTGATAATAGAAGATCATCCGGAATACCACTACATACTGGATCACCCTAAACTATACTCCGATTTCGACTTCTCTACAGAACACGGAACAATCAACCCATTCTTACATTTATCATTACACCTAACAATTGTAGAGCAAATTGATACCGATCAACCTCGCGGAATTGTAGACCTGTTCCAACAATTATGCATAAAACATACTAACGAACACGATGCAAAACACGCCATACTAGATATTTTAGCAGAAGAAATATGGAGCACTATCCACAATAAAACCATATTTGACAATGTCCGTTATCTTCAGCGCATTAAGAAAGTAACAAAAAATTAGAACTCTATCGGTGGCAAAACTTTTAATTATGTTAATACCGAACATTGGCAGCAAAATAAATATACAGCGTTACTCAACATATATTGCGTTACTCAAAAATCATGTCTTGGGGTATTTGTTTGATCCACAAGCAGCCTTAGTTAACCTATCAATAATATGACACCACGATATGTCAGATGGAGGCATCTCAACAACTATAGCACTAACCAGCTTTTCAAAAAACCGCAACCTCTCATATAGCCTACAACCATAAGGCACTGCCAAATCTGGCATTCGAGTCCAGTAAATATCAGTCAAATCCTGTGGCATAAAAGCAGTCCTAGCCAAAACACCAACCGGGCCACGCTTGCGTAGATCATCTAAAAGATCATAAAAATCATCCATATCTACCAAAAAAAGCGGCACAGAAGGCGCATAGTGAGAAGATAAAGTACCAGGAGCCTCATACTTTGCAACAGGACTACTTTCAGGTTGCAGGCCACAAACCATCTCCATAGCATCAGCTGATATATGTCCCTTCCTCAAAATCCTAGGCATGGAACCTGAACAATCAACTATAGTAGACTCCACACCGTACGAACAGTATCCACCATCCAAAATACCAGCTATAGAGCAACCAAAATCATCAAACACGTGCGATGGCAAAGTAGCACTTACGCGCCCAAAAAGATTTGCCGAAGGGGCAACTACACCAAAACACTCCCTTTCCTTCAGCCGATCTAACAAGGACGTAGTAAGCGAATGTCTTGGAACGCGAATAGCAACTGTATCCCGGCCAGCAACAACTGACGACAAAACAGATTTAGATTTTCTTAAAACTATTGTCAAAGGACCAGGCCAATATGCCCTGCACAAAGACTCTACATAGGAATGATCTATAAACGCCCAGTGAAATATATCTTCAAAGGAATGAACATGAATTATAAGCGGATGAGATAAGGGCCTGCCTTTAACCGAAAACACTCTATTTACAGACGAATCATTACTAGCATCCGCCGCCAGTCCGTACACTGTCTCTGTAGGAATAGCAACTACCTCACCACTCAACAAAAACTGGGCTGCACTCTCAACTGTAAGTAAGTTCATCGATCCTCTAAATTATAAAAATCCCGATAAAACTCAATAGAAGCATCAAGTATATACTCAGGTACACCTGACCAAGTCACGTGACCCATCTTCCTTCCTGGACGAGCATCATACTTTCCATAAATATACAATCTTCCACCACTATTCAAAAGAGATGACCAATCAGGAACTCCATTGGAAAATCCATCACCCAACAAATTAACCATTGCTGCATCATTGAGCTTCCTAGGCTGAAAAACCTCCAAACCACATAAAATCTTTTGCTGACAATCAAATTGCGAGTATGACATAGCATCCATTGTATAGTGCCCGGTATTATGTGGTCGTGGCGCCATTTCATTGACATATAACTTACTTCGATCATAAAAAAATTCTATAGACAAAACACCAACGTAGTAAAGCCTTTGTGCAATTAAAGAAGCAATATGGCACAATTGATCGGTAACATCATTGTCTATGTTACAAATGGTTGATGAGTAACATAAAATACCGCCACGGTGTAGGTTCCTAGTCACCGGAAACAATACAACCTGTCCACTATCTAACCTGCCAGTCACAACTGAAAACTCAATCATTTCAGACGATAGCCGCTTTTCCAGCACACACTCAACCCCAAGCGACAGCCAAGCCTCCAACAACGCACTAGAATCAAGGACCGTAAACTGGCCACGTCCGTCGTACCCCATCCTAGCTGTTTTTAAAATAGCCGGAAACATGCTGGAAGGTACTAAACGACAATCTTCTTCAGAAGATATTTCACAATAATCTACTACTGGAAATCCATTGCTTTTAAGGAAAGATTTTTCCAAAATCCTATTACTACAAATTTCAACTGCGTTAGCAGAAGGAGAAACTCGCAACTTTGAAGATAGTGAAGATAGTAGCAAAGAAGGCACATTCTCAAATTCAATAGTAGCCGCCTTACATAAATTAGAAAATTCCTTGAATGCATCGCTACTATCATATGGCAAACAAATATGAACATCGGAATCCATCCGCGCCGGACACATAGGATCTGGGTCCCAAACAACTGTCCTATACCCCTGCCTGCGTGCTGATTGCAAAAAGAAACGACCCAACTGGCCACCACCTAGTACCCCAACAGCAGCTGGAGGAAATATAACTGACATAACTAACTATCACTTATGCTCAAAATTAACTATCACTTACACTCAAATTAGACTGCTCAATTACTGAAAGACGTTGACGTTCACGAAAATCATGCAACTTAACACCAAGCTCATTGTCACCTATACTCAAAATTGAAACAGCAAATAATGCTGCATTAATCGCCCCTGGTTTACCTATTGAAAATGTAGCAACAGGTACACCATTTGGCATCTGAACTATGGAGTACAAAGAATCAAGTCCTTGCAAATATGAAGATGGAATTGGAACTCCTAGAACAGGTATATCCGTTTTGGCAGACAGCATACCAGGAAGATGAGCAGCACCACCCGCTCCAGCAATTATCACCTTCACCCCACTAGAACGTGCAGAATCAGCAAAAGAAAATAGCTCATTAGGTGTACGGTGAGCTGATATAACCCGCGCCTTGCATGACACCCCAAAATCATCCAGCGTAGCAACCGAAAAACGCATCACCTCCCAATCTGACCTTGATCCCATCAAAACAGCAACAGAGACCTCTTCAACCATACAACCTCCCCAGGGAACTAAAAACCGCCTGAAGCGTATTTTTTAGCAACATTGCAATAGTCATAGGACCTATACCACCAGGAACGGGAGTAATATAGGACGCTTTTGGCAAACAGGCCTCGAAATCAACGTCTCCAACAATTTTCCCATCCTCGCCACGATGAATTCCTATATCAACAACCACAGCACCACAAGCAATACTGTCAGAGCCGATAAGATGCGGACAACCAGTAGCAGAGAACAATATGTCAGCGGTACGTGTGATTAAAGGTAAGTCACGTGTTAAGGAATTGCAAACCGTAACTGTTGCCCCCCTCTGCAATAACAACAACGCCAAAGGCTTACCAACAATATTAGAGGCACCAACTACCACACAACGCTTTCCAGATAGGGGGATATTGTAATAATCAAGCAGGTACAAAACACCTCGTGGCGTACACGGCAGAAAACTATGGTGACCCACACTTAACCGTCCAACATTGTACGGATGGAAGCCATCAACGTCCTTATCAGGAGAAATAGACTCAATTATCAGCTGTGTCTGAATAGACTTTGGTAGAGGCAACTGCACCAAGATACCATGAACAGAATTATCTTGATTCAAATCAGATACCACATCCAATAAGACTCTCTGGGATGTTGTATTAGGTAGAGAAATAAACTTGGACCTCATCCCTACCCTTTCACAAACACGCACCTTATGCTTCACATAAATCTGCGAAGCAGGATCATCCCCCACTAACACCACCGCCAAACCAGGTTGGCAAGGAAGGCTTGATACTTCGCAAACTATCTCTTTCTGCAAAAGATCAGATACATAGCGGCCGTCCATGATCTGCCCTTGCCGACAATCTCCCAATTTTCACTCTCCCAAAAACACCCACGCAAGAGACCCAACATAGGATAAGAAAAAGATTACTTAACGAACAACTGGTGGCATGATATCAGTACAAACACCCAATGCCACCTCGGCAGCCATGCCAACTGATTCACATAATGTAGGATGGGGGTGAATGGTACGAGCTAAATCAATTGCCTCAGCACCCATTTCAATTGCCAAACACAATTCTCCCAACAAATCCCCAGCATGCACACCTACTATCCCTGCTCCTATAAGGCGCTTTGTTTTTTTATCAAAAATCAACTTGGTCAAACCATCAGTACGATGCTGGGAAATAGCTCTACCGGAAACAGCCCAAGGGAAGGAAGCAACGTCAACCTCACGCCCTTCCTCACGACAACGAATCTCATTAACTCCAACCCAAGCTATTTCAGGATCAGTATAGGCAACTGACGGAATCTGATAGGCATCAAAAGAAATAGCATGTCCAACAATAGACTCAGCAGCAACATGTCCTTGGTGAGTAGATTTGTGAGCCAACATGGGGTCGCCAATTACATCACCAATAGCATAAATATGATTATAGTTCGTACGCATTTGGTCATCTACTACTACATGCCCTCTACTGTCACACACCAACCCGGGCAAATTCAAAAAATCAGTAGATACTCTGCGACCAACGCAAACTAAAACAACATCGTATGAGTTGGAAAAAGTGCCACTGGAACCTTCAAAAAAAACAGACAAACCACCTTCGTTAAGTACCTTTACTGCAGTAACCTTAGTATTGAGAAACACATCCTTAAAGCGAGGCTGATTAGTACGCAACCAAACATTTCGCAAATCAACATCAATGCCAAATAGTAGATTATTTTGTGACTCTACGATTGAAACACTAGAACCTAGTGCACTGTAAACAGTGGCCATCTCTAATCCAATAACACCACCTCCTATGATTAACAATCGAGCAGGAATACTAGAAAGAGACAAAGCATCTGTAGAATACCAAATACGCGGATCTGGGGGCAAGAATGACAAAGCTACCGGCTCAGAGCCAGTAGCAATAACAGCGGTTTTAAAAGCGTGCCTAATAGAACCTTCGTCCTGTTGAATAATAACGTGATTCAGACCATCAAATTTAGCATCGCCCTGAATAAAGGTAACTTTACGCGCCAACGCCATTCTATGCAGACCCTGCGTAAGTTTAGAGACAACACCATCCTTCCAAGCTCTTAATTTGGCCAAATCAATGGAGGGCTCACCCCAAGAAACTCCGAAAATATTGGCATCTTTAGCCTCCTCCAAACACCGAGCAACATGCAATAAAGCCTTCGATGGAATACAGCCAACATTTAGACACACACCTCCCAATGTGGAGCGCCTATCAACCAGCAAAACACGTTTTCCCTCATCAGCTGCACGAAAAGCAGCAGCGTATCCGCCTGGCCCAGCACCTACAACCAATAAATCAAAAACATTGTCATCATCACTAGAAATTGCGATATGCCCACCGGTATCAGGTGCAATAACCGAATCATCTTTAATGTTTGAATTACTGACACCACAGCCACTTTTATCAACAAGCATAATCGCCATAGTTTGGCCTACAGAAACCTTATCACCAACAGCAACCAACAGTTTATCTATAGCTCCAGAATACGGAGACGGTATTTCGACAGCAGCCTTATCTAACTCTACAATAAAGAGAGTATCACCGACATCTACTGTGTCTCCAACGTTTACCAAGCATTCAATAACACCAGCAGTAGATGCCCCGCTAAGGTCAGGAACTACAATCTCGGTGGATTCCCTCATAAGAACCTCATAATATTACTCAACTTAAAAAAATGTTTTCCCGAACGGCTTTCTCTTATTGATAAAGAACAAAACTTCATTATCATCAGGATAGTGGCCGCAAAGAGATATAATATCGGCCACACAATCAGTAACAACGTGCTAAGGAAAATATGTGCCACATAATTTATCACTTCTAATAACTACTGTCTTGGTAAACAACGTTATCCTAAGCCAAATACTGGGCCTATGTCCGTTCTTAGGACTATCAAGGAAGTGGGATAGTGCCATAGGAATGGGGGCAGCAACCAGTTTTGTCCTAACAATAGGGTGCGGTACCTCCTACATGATAGATCGTTATATCCTTATTCCACATCATGTGGAATTTTTGCGCATCCTGTCGTTCATAGTAGTAATTGCAGGGATAGTACAGTTAACAGAAAGAATAATACAGGCAGTTAGTCCTCTGCTGTATAGGGTCTTGGGAATATATCTGCCACTAATTACAACAAACTGTGCTGTCCTTGGTATTCCACTAATAAATAGTGGAATGAAGCATAACTTATCTGAATCTCTAATTTTTGGATTTGGCAATGCCATAGGATTTACCTTGGTACTAATTCTTTTTAGTAGCATAAGAGAAAGGTTGGGAGCAGCTGATGTACCGGTAATTTTTCGCGGCAATGCCATAGCACTTATGACTGCTGGACTAATGGGAGTTGCATTTAGCGGATTTAATGGATTGGTAAAGCTATCATGACCATTATCACTCCGGTTGTAATAATGGCTGGAATAGTAGGATGCATAGCAATATTGCTAAGCGTTATTCAAGAAATTGTAAAGAAAAAAGAGACTTCCATAGTCGATGAAATAGACGCAATCTTGCCACAAACTCAATGCGGTCAATGTGGATACCCAGGATGCCGTCCATACGCAGAAGCCATTGCTGCTGGAAAAGCAGAAATAAATCAATGCCCCCCAGGCGGAGATGATTGCATTAAGAAACTAGCTGAATTACTCAACCGTGATGTTAAGGAGCTCGATGAATCCCACGGCAAAGCCAAACCTAAATCAGTTGCTATCATAGACGAATCCATATGTATTGGCTGCACACTTTGCATTCAAGCATGTCCGGTTGATGCCATAATAGGAGCAGCAAAACAGAACCATACAGTTGTCAGGGAATATTGCACCGGTTGCGAATTGTGCATTAATCCATGTCCAGTTGATTGCATAGAAATGGTTTCAATACAAGAAAACCTAGGACAGTGGAAACGCAAGTACCCGGTTATACCGGTACACCTGAGGAGATAAGCGAGTGAAACCACCGTTCGACTTTTTTGGGGGACTATTTTTCCAGGATAATAATAAGCATAAATCCAGTAATGATCCTATTGCTACACTACCTATACCCAAAACCCTGGTAATACCTCTTCAGCAGCATGCAGGAAGCCCGTGCAGACCAACAGTAGAAGTAGGCAAACATGTAAAACGTGATGAGATAATAGGATATTCAGGGCAGGATATATCAGTAGGCGTACACGCCAGCACATCAGGGACTATAAAGTCAATACAAAACAGTCCTATAGCACATCCATCTGGCATAAAACACATATGCATGGTGCTAGATAGCGATGGTCTAGACGAAGGAGCGCCCCCTACTCCTTTGGACTGGGAAAAATATTCACTTAATGAAGTACTTCTTCACCTTCAGCGCATGGGGATAGCAGGACTAGGAGGTGGAGCCTTCCCATCCCACGTTAAAATGAAGAGTAAAATACACACTCTAGTAATAAACTGCGCTGAGTGTGAGCCGTACATCACCTGCGACGATATTCTAACTAGGGAGGAGGCAATTGGAATTTTAGAAGGTGCCGATATAGTACATAGGCTTCTAAACTCAAAAACACTTCTATTAGGAATAGAAGACAATAAACCAGAGGCCCTAGACGCTTTAAAGAAAGCCAAACTGCAATTATCTTCTCCTGTTGAAATCATTGTCACACCTACAAAATATCCTACTGGTGCTGCTAAACAATTAATTAAGTGTCTAACCAATGTAGAAATTCCACATGGAAAACATACCACTGAATATGGCTTTCAGTGCTTCAATGTTGCCACTCTACTAGCTATACGTAATGCCTTAGTAGATGGTACAGCACTTACGGAGCGTATAGTTACAATCTCAGGAAATGTATCCCAGGGTAAAAATTACAGGGTTCGCCTCGGCACTACAATAAGAGATCTACTGTTGCATCATAACGACAAATTGAATTGTCAAAACGTCATAATCGGTGGTCCGCTCATGGGATTTTATGTAGACGACTTAGATAGCGCCGTTATAAAATCAACGAACTGCATTCTAATTCCGCATAGTAGTTGGAATGATGTTCCAGAGGAAATGCCGTGCATACGCTGTGGGGCGTGCGCACCAGTTTGTCCGGCAAAATTACAGCCTCACGAACTATATTGGTTCGCACGAGGACATCAGTTGGAAAAAGCACAGGATTATAATCTTTTTGATTGCATAGAGTGTGGTTGCTGTAGCTACGTTTGCCCTAGTCATATTCCACTTGTACAATACTACCAATATGCTAAGGATGAAATACGCTCTCAACAAGTTGAAAAAAATTTGGCGCAAGAAGCCAAAATTCGGTTTGAATTTCGCGAAGAGCGTAAGAAACGTTATGAGGAAGAAAGAGTTAAACGTATATCAGAACAAAACAGGGAACGTGCACAAATGTCTGATGAAGAGAAAAGAGCTGTTATCATGGCTGCTGTTAAAAAGAAGGAAGAAAAAATGGCCGCTCGTGAAAAATCTCCACCAACAAATTCTTCTTAGTACAAGCACATATGTTTCCCCCGTTTATTAGGACTGATAGATCTGTACGCAGCGTGATGGCAAGTGTGCTTCTTGCTCTGTTACCAAGTGTGGCTGTGTACTTTTTCCTATTCGGACCCCCTATAATAATAAGCTTAGGAATATGCACAGTAAGCTGTTTACTAGCTGAGTGGGTCAGCTTGCTGCTAAGAAAAAAAACCGTGATTATGTTCCTCAGTGACGGATCTGCTGTAGTTACTGCGTGGCTAATTGCACTTTCGTTTCCTCCAATATCGCCTTGGTGGATGTTGGTTATAGCTAGCATTACAGCTATAGCCATCACAAAGCATTTGTACGGAGGATTAGGCAACAATATATTTAATCCTGCCATGATGGCATATGCCATATGCTTGCTGTGCTATCCACAATTTATGACTAAATGGGTTGCTGTTCAAGCAAAGTTATCCTGGTCAGAGGCTTGGTCGCTTATTGTTCAACAAAAATTAAACTTTTCCGGCCTAACTCAAGGTACTGTGTTGGACACTGTAAGAACTGGTCTGACCTCAAAAATGATGACCCTTAAACAAATTAAGGATCTATCACCGCAAAATTTCGGTCAATGGGGGTCTCCTGGGTATGAGTGGGTATCAGCATCATATTGTGTGGGGGGAGTACTCCTTTGGTATCTTCGTATTATCACTTGGCATATGCCAATACCTTTCATATTTACTTTATCTGTGTTGAGTCTTACAGGACATATAGTTGATCCTAATCGTTTTGTAGGAATTATACCTGAGCTTTTGTCAGGTGGAACTATGTTAGCAGCTTGGTTCATAATTACGGACCCAGTATCTGGAGCTACTACAACTCGTGGAAAAGTTATATTCTCTGTAGGCATAGCATTACTTACATTTATCATAAGACATTTAGGGGGTTATCCAGATGGCATTGCATTTGCGGTAATTTTGCTTAATTCATGCGTGCCTGTTATAGACAGGTACACACAGCCTGCTGTTTTCGGTAGGGGGAAAAAATGAGCAAAATTCGTACCCTAGTAACTACCATAACCACAATGACAAGCTTTGGTGCCATATTCACTCTAATAATGTCCAGTGTATATTATTGGTCTGCACCAAAAATAGAACTTAATAAGCAACAAGTAACACGATCACTACTTCGTGATTTGATGCAAGGCATTACAAGTGACAATGATCCCATTAAAAATGCCTATCAAAGTCCTCCGATACAGGAGTTGGGAATGAAAAATCCTCAAATGATTTACCCGGTTTTTCTAAAAAAAAAACCACATGCAGTAATCTTTTCAATTTGCGCACCTGATGGTTACGGTGGTCCGATATATGCAATGCTAGCTGTAGATTATGAAGGCAAAGTTCTTGGCATCCGTGTATTATCACACAAAGAAACACCGGGCCTAGGTGATTATATAGATGGACAGCACGGCGCTTTTTCTTATCAATGGCTCCGTCAGTTTCGGAAAAAACAGTTTTCTTTAGATTCAAATAAAGAGTGGGCGGTAAAGAAAGATGGTGGAGTATTCACCTACATGACTGGGGCTACCATAAGCCCGCGTGCACTTATAAAGGCAGTCTCCAAAGCTCTTGAATACTATGTTAAGCATCGCAACAAATTTTATCCTAAGGAAAAAAAATAGTATGGATAGGGAGCCTGGGTTTTCAGAAATAGCCTACAAGGGAATTTGGGAGAATAACCCGGCCATTGTACAGTTATTAGGGATGTGCCCCCTTCTAGCTGTATCAACATCTGTTGTCAATGGGGCAAGCCTTGGTATTGCAACGGTGGTTGTAATGACCATAGCCAGCGGTGCTGTTTCAGCATTACGTGGACTAATACCTAAAAATATGCGTTTACCATTATTTATGCTAATAGTTGCCTCATTAGTAACCGCCGTTGATCTAACTTGGAATGCTTATTTTCACCATATATATGGAATAATTGGAATTTACGTACCATTAATTGTAACTAACTGCATTGTTCTAGCTAGAATAGAGAGCTTCGCGTACAAACACTCATTTTTTCGTGGTGCTTTTGACGGTTTCATGATGGGGATAGGAGGAGCTATTGGTCTTACTATCCTTGGTGGTTTAAGGGAAATCATTGGTAGCGGTACTGTAGGACAGGGCATAGAGTGGATCATACCTGGTTGGAGTCCCATATACGTTTTACCTGTGGGATACCGGGGACTGATATTGGCTAAAACGCCGGCAGGTGCTTTTATAGGTTTAAGCTTTATGATAGCCTTTTACCAATGGCTTCGCGGGGTCCGCGATGAGTGATGAGGAGCGCGCAGAGATTTTTGAGCGCTTTAAGAAGGATAGGCCTGAACCGACTACGGAACTGGTGTATGAGGGCGGGTATCAGCTTCTGGTTGCTGTTATTTTGTCTGCGCAGGCTACTGATAAAAGTGTAAATAATGTAACTGCAAACTTGTTTAAGGTTGCTCCATCCCCGCATAGCATGGTGGCTATGGGTAAAGAGAAGCTATCAGAGTTTATACGGACCGTAGGACTATATAGAAATAAGGCCAGCAACATAATTAGAGCTTCTGAAAAACTCATAAAAGACCATGGGGGAGACGTTCCGAGTTCATATGATGAACTGGTTGCGTTGCCTGGAGTGGGAAGAAAAACAGCACAGGTCGTACTGAACACACTTTTTAACCATCCGGTAATCGCGGTTGATACCCATGTGTTCAGGGTTTCCAATCGTACTGGAATAGCCAGCAGCAAGAACGTTGCTGATATGGATAAGAAGATTAACAAAGCAGTTCCGATAAAGTATAAAAAGTACGCTCACCATTGGCTTATACTTCACGGTAGGTACACATGTAGATCACAAAAACCACTATGCGGAAGGTGCATAATAATGGACCTATGTGAATATCAAAATAAAAATCTGGACTAATATTATGAATGTAAAAACTTACTTGGTATGTATTATGGTGTGCCTATGCTAATCGTTCTATCAACATCTAAAACACTCAACACTGCATGTTACTTGGGCGAGAGATGGACGCTACCAAGGCACCTAGATTCATCTGCTAAATTAGCAAAAATGATATCGTCCCTCTCCTTTGTCCAGCTACAAAACACCATGTCACTATCTGACAAACTGACGGAACTCAACTACAAGCGTTACCAGGAGTGGAGTTCTGACCACCTGCCTGAAAACTCCCAGCCTGCTATTTTTACCTATAGTGGTGAGGTATACGAGGGGCTTAATATACAAAGCATCCCCGAGAAAAACTATGCTTGGCTGCAAAAACATGTACGATTATTGTCGGGTCTGTATGGAGTATTAAGGCCATTGGATAGAATACAGCCATACCGCTTGGAGATGAAGACACAATTCAGACAAGAACCAAATGAGCTATATAGCTTTTGGGAAAAGCTAGTACGGGATGATATTAATGAAGATCTAGTAGATATAGCATCGGATATTATTATTAACCTTGCATCTGAGGAGTATTCTCGTGTAACTCGTTTAGTTAAGGCAAAGATTATTCAGCCAATTTTTCAGGACTGGTCTAAGGGATCTTACAAGGTAATAAGCTTTTATGCTAAAAAAGCTCGTGGCATGATGGTAAATTATGCGGCCATAAAACAAATAACCAATCATCTTGATTTACTATCATTTAATATCGGTGGGTACAATTTCTGTCCAGATAAATCTGATGATACGCGTTGGATTTTCCGCAGGCGTATTAAGTAAAACAAGAAACTCATAAGGAATTCTATGATTACGGTGAATAGTGCTTTTGATTCGGGAGCTATTGACATTATAGATGTGTCCGATCCTCTAAATATTAGACTCAATATCCGCCGTGATTTAGCTTCTGAGTTTCGTCAGTGGTTTTGCTTCCGTGTGACAGGAAAGTGCTCTCAGAAGTACGTAATTAGACTTTGTAATCATGGTGACACTAGCTACAAGGATGGATTCAACGACTATAATGCCTTTGTATCAACTGATTATGAAAATTGGGAGAGAGTTCCTTGCCACATAGATGGAAGTAATTTTTGTATAACTTATACATCACCTACCAGCTTTTTCTACATAAGCTACTTTGAGCCGTATACCTGGGAAAGGCACATAAGATTGCTGAGTGTTGCCAACAAATCTGGTATTGCACAAATCGAAACATGGGGAGTAAGCAAGGAGGGAAGGCCTATTGACGCAGTAGTAATTAACTCATCACTCAATATGCAGAGAAAGGTATGGCTTATAGCTCGTCAACATCCGGGGGAAACCATGGCTGAATTCTTTATGGAGGGGTTCATTCACCGCCTGTTGGACACTACAGACAAAGTCTCTTCCGAGCTGAGGAAGTTATGTTCCTTTTACATGGTGCCCAACATGAACCCTGATGGCAGCGTACACGGCAACCTTCGCACCAATTGCTCTGGAAAAAATTTGAACCGAGAGTGGACAAACCCTAGCGCCGATGGCTCTCCTGAAGTTTTGTATGTACGTAACCAAATGCATGAAATAGGTGTGGATTGCTTTTTTGATGTACATGGTGATGAATCTATACCTTATGTTTTTACTGATCCTTGCCTAGATAACTCTGTAGGTAAAAATGATGTGGAAAGAATGAGTAACGATGAACACCATCTATTATCAATGATTGAGAAGCACTGCAGAAATTTTCAATACAAGACTGGTTATGAACATTCACATTATACGGAAGAAGAGATTTTATCTATGGCAAGGGGATATGTGAGTAAGGTATTTTCTTGTCCATCTATAACTATAGAAATGCCCTTTAAGGACCACACTCCTAATAAAAATCCCAAAACAGGGTGGAACGGATGTAGAAGTATTGAACTAGGTAAGGAGTGGGTAGATGGCTTACTTGCTTACTTTAAAGTAGGCTAAATTTTGGTAATATTACCCTGTGTAACAAAATCAGCGTATACGTAAATTAGTTTGTTACATAAACTGGTTACTAATGGGTTACTACAAAGTTGGTCCATAATTGAGGCATATGTCACTATACATAATTAGTGGCAATCTTTGTAGAGAGAAATTTATGCCCCAAAAAATACCCAAAGTCATATGCGTTGATCTTGATGGAACTTTAATCGCGGAAGATGTAGGAAAGATAGCAATCTGCACCTGGTCGCGTATGCCGTTAAAGAAAAGAATGAGCTTTATTCCGTACCTGATTCAAGGCAAGTTGTTTTTCAAATACAAGCTATCGCAAGTGATAAATATAAATCCCAATAATCTCAAATACAACGATAAGTTAGTTAATTGGCTAGCGCAAAAGAAAAAAGAAGGACACACTGTAATTTTAGCAAGTGCTTCACAAAAAAATTATGTGGAAGCTATATTCAATCATATCAATATATTTGATGATTATCATGCTTCAGATGACAAAGTACACCTAATTGGAGTAAACAAGGGAAAGCTACTAGCAGAAAAATATGGTGCCCACAAATTCTTATATTGTGGAAACAGCTGGCTTGATCTTGGAGTATGGCATTATGCCAGCCACGCTGTAATAGTAAATCTACCATTTATTCCAAGAAAAATAATAGAAAAAACTGGTAAAGTGGTGGATGTATTCAACCTGTAGGATAGAAATGTGCATAGATAATGTATAGCATCGCAGCAAAACATACACGACAGCATGTATTTAGGATTGACGATCTATAGATGTAATACAACAGATAAATCGAAACGAAGGAAGCATCTACTCTACAAAATTTGATTAAGGGAAAAATTCCACCACCTTAAGCAACCGCATGAAAAAGCTTAGCATGGCTCCCGCGATATAGTAGCCAACAGATATTATTATGTATTATGAATAATCAATTATGTGGTATTTATTTTCCCAAAATAATTTAGACCTATGGTCGATTATGTACAAAATTAACAAACATGATAGCAATTTGTACAGACTATTTTTACTTGCGATCATAAGACACTACAGTGATAAACTGATCACATTGTGTTGTTACGGTGGTTTATATGAATGTAGGTGATACGTGCCCTGACTTAGATTTACTTGATAACGATCTTGATTGGCCTACTGTAGGTAATAGAGGCGAAGAAAATGAACAAAGTATAACTACGGCGTTAATGCAAGAACAAAGAGAAGAAAACTACATTCCATCATATTCACCAATTAATGAGTATAGATCAACAATAGATGAATCTGAACTTAGCACTGAGCTTCTAACATTGGGTGATGATAATTTTTATCTATCCCCACAGCTTCAGCAAAAATATGTGCCAAGCACTAGCTCAGAATGTGTACCAGGCACTAGCTCAGAAATGAATACTCAACCAGTAAACACATTACCTATATCTGTAAGTAAACAGGAACAACCCATTGGGGGTAAAACCCAATTTATTGGAAATCAAATGAAGACCTTAGATGGTCAAATAAGACTTACTGGCAATTCACTACTACTTATAGGTAATACAATACGACCTATCAGTAATCCAATGCAACTTGTAGGCAATCCAATACTACCCATCAGTAATCAAATAGTGCTTATAGGTAATACAATACGACCTATTGGTAATCCGATGCAACCTACTGTTAATCCGATGCAACCTACTGTTAATCCGATGCAACCTACTGTTAATCCGATACAACCTGCTGTTAATCCGATACAACCTGCTGTTAATCCGATACAACCTGCTGTTAATCCGATACAACCTACTGTTAATCCGATGCAACCTACTGTTAATCCGATACAACCTGCTGTACCAAGTACTAGTAAAGAATCACGATCTCAATTAAAAAAAACACCGCTTCCCATGTCGGCTAATAGTAAACACAGCCATAGATTTACTATGATTAAAACAGCTACACACTCCTTCTCTAAATACCGTGGCCTTAAGATAGATAATGAAACTGGAAATGCCCTTGCTAATTTCGTTGAGTCGTTATCTAATGAGCTAGATGAAGACATCAGATCATCAGTACTTGGGATAAGAAAAACTTACCTAACGTATTTAGCAAACAGAGTGTCCTGGGATACTATTACACTTAGTATAAGGTTTGCAGCAGATGATATAGCATTAAAGCATGCCCTAAGATTCTCACAAAATTATGCCCCAAAAATAAAATCATCACTGTCATCTGCAAAGATATTTGATAATAATAGATATAGGAACATATCTGTGGCAGAAACGAAGCTTGTTTTCTGCACTTTAAGAAGGGACACTGTTATAAAATCAATAAGAGATTTAGAAGCACGAATAATGTCTTTATTGCCTGAGTACAGAGCAGAAAGACCAGTTGATAGCAGTGCACAACACAAAGCTTATAGTACAAACTTGGTGGATGATGCAGATAACAGCAAGCTGCACCTTAATATACCAGAAGAATACAACCTTGTGTCTGAGGACACACTAAAAAAAACATGTCTCTTATTTGCAGTAAATGAAAATCTGGAATCAATGAAAAACTCGACACTACCTAGTGACGTACTTAAATTAGTTAAAAATGTCGATTTTTTAGATAATGTCGCTTCGTGCATAAAAGATCTATTAATTAGAGACATATGTAAAATTAACCTCTGCATAAACTCATCTGCTTTTACAAAGTTGGAATCAATTGATTATGCATTTATAGAACTAGATATGCTAAACAAATCATCAAATTTAGATTATGATAATCCTATATGGGGAAAAATATTTACCGCTGACGTACGTAAAAAATTAGAAGAAATCGTATCTAACAGTATACTTAATACAATACCAGAGTCTAATAACAAAATACTTGAGAATATGGTAAATTTTTTTAGAGATTTAAAATCTAAAAGTCCAGAATTTAATGTTTCAGAAAAAATTGTAAGTTGCATGATGGACAATGTTAAAAAGGGACGCATACTACTGAAGGATTTTTTCTGTACTACCTTAAGAAAAGAGCTAGTATTATCACGTAGATATCACCACAAAATATCTCAAATGCAAGTAAGTATCAAAGAAAAGTATAAAATCTCTCCTGAAATAGCTATTTTATTAGAGATGATATCTAAGTTGTGCTCTAGCGGTAGCACTGAATGTGAAGTAAGAAGTAAAGTTGATAGCAACCTAATTAAGTTCATAAATGTTTCTAGATCATTACTAGAACCAGAATGCAAATCAATACAACTACTACTAAAAAAATCACCGGTTATAGTTAACGGTACCGTGTCACACATTAGTGATTCATACTGCAGTGAAATAACTAATCAAATTATGCTGGACATTATACATACTGAATGGTCGCATGCAAAAAATAAGCTTTATAAAGATTGCATAAAAAGGGCAAACATAAAAAAATAGTTATTATTTGCTATGCAAAGTCTACGTATCTCATAAACTGCACATTACAAAACATCCACAATGTGCACATAAAATTTTATATTTTCCCCAGATAAGGGATGATTAAAATCTACTAAGACACTATCGTCATTAAACTCTACAATCACCCCTGTGACAGACAGTCCCTTATTTTTTATTGAGACAAGGCGGCATTTGTCAATATCATTCTTTGCAATAAAAGACTTTTTAACTGTCTTCAAAAGATCGTCTCTCCTAAAACCAAAAGACTCTCCAGGAGATAAAAAAAACTCCCGCCTATCACCACTAGACAGTCCAATCAAACAATCCTCAAAGAAACTGTTCAACGTACCCTCACCTATCTTAAGGGTAGCGGGCGTAGAAGAAAAATTATCCAATACAATTTCAGCTGTCCTATCAACTTTTATTTGATAAAAAAGGGTAACTAAACTCCCATAATCAATGACTTTCACTAAATCCTCGCTGATTATAGACAATCAGAATAATAGCTCCCAAGGTAATAAAAAAATCAGATACATTAAAAGACGGCCATGACCATTGATGAAAATGCCATTGAATAAAATCTAATACAGCTCCCCTAAAAATACGATCTATAGAATTGCTAACACCTCCTGCTATTATCAAAATAGCTCCTTTTGATCCCCAACCACGCAAATTACCTTTATACATCATAATAAGTAAAAACAAGCTTACTAATAATGTAGCAGCGATAAACAAATAATTTTGCTTGCCATCTTGGTGATTCATAAAACCAAACGCAGCACCATAATTTAGTACTAAATTCCAATTCATATAGTCATTAACATAAACAGGATGATAAAACGAGAGAGAAGAAATAGCCCAATATTTAGTTAACTGATCTGCAAGTACTATCACAAAAAAAATAACCATCAAATTGTAGCTAAATTTTGTACTACGCATAATAGCGCTCCTCTCCACCGCCTTTAATATTGCTAAAACAACGATTACATATGCCTGGAAACTCTTCCGAAACATTTGTCACTTTACACACATGCCAACAGCGAAGACACTTGTTGCCTTTAGCAGATGAAACATCAATACAAAGTACATCACTTTCTGTAGCACGTAATAAATTAACCTCAGCCACCATAAATACAAATCGAAGCTCATTACCAATTGATACAAGCTGCTCATAATCTTCCGCATTTCCCAGAGTAACGATAACACTAGCCTCCCAGGAGGTGGCAAGATTTTCTTTCTCTCGCACTAATTCCATTGCTCTCATAACCTCTACGCGAACTCTCCTAACTGTATCCCATCTGTTACGTAAATTATCAGTACAGGTAAGTACAGGAAGTTGGTGCCACCCATTTAAAAGAATGTAATCGTCGTTATCATTAAGATATTTCCATGCTTCATCTGAGGTAAAACAAAGAATAGGGGCACAAACAGATAACAAAGATCTAGCTATATGGTGGAGTACTGTTTGAACCGAACGACGGGGAGCAGAACTTATATGGCATGAATATAGTCTATCTTTAACAATATCAAGATAAAATGCACCCAAATCATCACTGCAAAACTTGTAAATCGCTCTAACTACAGAAGAAAAATCATAACACTCATAGTAATTCTTAGCGCTAGATAAGAAATCCTCAGTAACCAGCAGCATGTACTTATCTAAATCTAACAAATTATCAATGTGTAAAATATCCTCGTTAACAGCACAATCACTTACATTAGCCAACAAAAAACGCGTGGTATTACGAATACGTCGGTAAATATCAACCGTACTGCTTAAAGTACTGTCAGACAAAGACATTTCACGGGTATAGTCAGTAGACGCAACCCACAGTCTTAAAATGTCAGCACCCTTTGTTTCAATAATTGATTGCGGAGAAATAATATTGCCGCGCGATTTTGACATCTTATAGCCATCAGCATCGACTACAAAGCCGTGTGTAATAAGCTGATTGTACGGTCTTCTTTGGTCCAAAGCACACGATGTTAAAAGAGACGAATGAAACCAACCTCTATGCTGATCAGATCCTTCCAAATACACATCAGCTGGATACTGCAAAATATCTCTGTGCGATCCCCTCAGAACTGTACTATGAGTAACGCCAGAATCAAACCATACATCTACTGTATCCATTAACTTATAGTAATATTTTGCCTCATCACCTAGCCACTCTTCAATAGATACATCTTGCCATATTTCAATACCATTTTTTTCTATGAGTTTGGCAACACGCTCAATAAATTCCTCAGTACGGGGATGAACATCATCAGTATCACGATGCAAAAAAAATGGTAACGGTACACCCCAACGCCTTTGGCGAGACAAACACCAATCAGAACGTGAGGAGACCATGCTACGCAAACGAGAATGTCCGCGAGAAGGGTGAAACTCAATCTTCTCTATCTCACTCAAAGAAAGCGAGCGAATAGTATCACGTGTTCCGGGTAAACTCTTATCCAAACAAATAAACCACTGCGGAGTAGCTCTAAAAATAGTTGGGGTTCTATGGCGCCAACAGTGAGGATAACTATGCTTTATTGAGTGACAAGAAATTAGGGTATTTTTGTTGCGAAGCATGTCTATAACTAATGAATCCGCATCCCGCAAATTTACATCAGCAAAAAATTCCACAGATTTGGAGAAATTACCATCATTTTGTATAAGTATTTTGGGTATTATGCCATTATCCAAACAGACCTTGTAGTCATGCAGACCGTGTGCAGGAGCAGTATGAACAATACCGGTACCGGAATCTGCAGTTACATGATCTCCATACAAAACAGGTACATCTAAATTGTATATGGGATGACAAACTCTCATGCCCTGCAAACAAGATCCAGGCAATATGAGTTCTATAGAAACACTATCTTCGGACCAAGAACAACGAGATACAAACTGGCCTTTTAGATCCTCAGCTACAATCATGTATCCACGAGGAGTACTCAAGAGTAAATAACACATACTCTTGTTAACGCAAATTGCTTGATTAGATGGCAAAGTCCACGGAGTAGTTGTCCAGATCACCACATATACTTGGCTAAATTTAGAACACTTATCCCTTATCTCAATGGGCCATTCCGTAATACTAAGTGCTACATCTATCGATTGTGAAAATTTATCCTCGTATTCAACTTCAGCCTCAGCTAAAGCAGAGGCACAGTCCAAACACCAGTGAACAGGCTTTAAACCCCTAGTTAACAAGCCCTTTTCATAAAGCTTGGATATTATCCTGACTTCGTTTGCCTCTAGAGAAAAATCCATGGTTAAGTATGGATTTTGCCAGTCAGCCAAAACTCCCAAACGAATAAAATCTTTTTTTTGCCTCTCAATTTGAGAGAGCGCATAAGACCTGCATAGTTTAAACAATTCATGGATGGGAAGATCACGGCCATACATTTTTTCAATTTGAATCTCAATTGGCATACCATGACAATCCCAACCTGGAACCAAAACTGCATTGAACCCCGTAATGGTCTTGTATCGAACTATAATATCCTTCAAAATCTTATTTACTGCATGCCCCATATGTATATCGCCGTTAGCATATGGTGGCCCATCATGTAAGACAAAAGGCTTACATGACTTCATTTTATCTCTTAAGCGTGAAACAAACCCGCTCTTCTTTTGGTGTTCTATCCAGATTTCCTCGTTCTTGGATAAATTCGCACGCATAGGAAAGGAAGTGTCAGGCAAATTCAAAGTGTGGCGATACCTATCTGTCTTCTTAGGCATAATTATTTAAAACCTTCAAAAAATATGTTCTCTAGTGTCCAAGAAAATAGCAAGTGGCAGCATCACAATCAGCGCTAATGCCACGCACTAATTCATCTATAGAAGAGTAATGACGCTCCTCATGCAAGTGTTTTAGAAACTCCACGAAGACACGACACCCATAAACATCATCTGAAAAATCAAGCAAATGAACCTCCAACCAGTCAAATTTATCCCCGGATGGCAATGTTGGACGCCTCCCAACGTTACACACACCTGGCAATGAAGAACTGCCAAGACCATGAACCTGTACTATAAAGGTGCCCCGCACAACAGAATTAACAGGTGGCCTTAAATTTATAGTTGGGAATCCTAGCTTGCGCCCCAAACGCTGTCCATAGCGCACTCTATCAAATAATTGATAAGAAAAACCAAGTATACTTCTTACTTGGTCAAACTTGCTCTCAGATATCATCTGCCGCAACAAGGTACTTGATATACGTTCATCTTTGTAGAAAAAATCTTGCATGGTCTCAAAATAAAAGTAACCACGTATACCATACTCTCGTAGAAGGGAAACTTTGCCTGAACGATTAGCACCGAACAAAAAATCTTCTCCCACAAGAAGATATTTTATGCGCAGAGCCAAAATTAGCACCTCTTCTATAAACAATCTGGCACTGTACTTTGAAAATTTATCATTAAACCGGACAATATAGACGTGATCTATCCCCATTCTAGCCAAACATATAATCTTGTCACGAAGAGTCCATAATTCTCGGAATAATTGTGGCTGGAAAAAAAATCTAGGATGGGGATGAAACAACATAACTGCGGTCTGAAGTCCATTTTCAGCAGCGTACAACTTAAGCTTAGATAACATGGCCTGATGGCCTACGTGAACTCCGTCAAAATTACCTATTGTCAGTGCCAAAGGTCGAGTAGGACACGGCACAAAATGTCTATGCACATTTATGCTGTGTCCATCAGATGTGGAAACAAACAACCCACCCTCCAAAATTAGCACTAAAGAGAAAGGAGAGTATAAGTAAGGTTAAGATAAAAACCAACCTTATAGCAGCAACGCACCATATAACTAATCAAATTACCTCTCAGAAACAGCCACTTTTTCTGAGTTAAAAGAAAACTTGCCATCTAGATAATCAATAGTAAGATCGTGGTCTGGAATAATTTTACCATCTATCAATAGCATAGCCAGCGGATTTTCTATCCACTGCTGAACTGCTCTTTTTAGCGGACGAGCGCCATATACAGGATCAAATCCTAATTGCACAATCTTGTTTAGAGCAACATCAGTTACATGTGCAGGAACACTCTGTGCAGCCAGTCTATCAATAACACGCTGTAATTGTAGTTTGGCAATGGGGCGCATATCCTCCTCAGTCAAACCATCGAACAGTATGATATCATCTATGCGATTAAGAAATTCAGGACGAAAGTTTTTCCTAACAACAGACATAACCTGCTCGCGAATATCATCCACTGATTTACCTTGTTGTTCCCAAAAATCACTTCCTATGTTTGATGTCATAACTATGACAGTATGACGAAAATCTACCTCTCGACCATGCCTGTCGGTCAAGCGGCCCTCATCCAAAACTTGTAACAATAAGTTAAATACATCCGGATGTGCTTTTTCTATCTCATCAAATAAAACCACGGAATACGGCTTACGACGAACTGCCTCAGTCAAATCACCACCATCTTCATAGCCAACATAACCCGGAGGAGCTCCAATTAGTAGAGAAACAGCGTGCTTCTCCATAAATTCGCTCATATCCAGCCTAATTAACTGATCCTGGCAATCAAACAAAAATTCAGCCAATCTCTTTGTCAACTCCGTTTTACCTACCCCTGTAGGTCCCAGGAACAGGAATGAACCGTAGGGCCTATTGGGATCAGACAGACCTGCACGAGAACGTCTAATAGCGCAAGAAATCTTAGACACTGCCTCATCTTGTCCAATAACGTGCTTATGAATAAAATCTTCCATATGCGACAATTTCTCTCGTTCTCCTTGAATCATGCGAGATACAGGAATCCCCGTCATCCTGGAGACAACCTCGGCAATTTCTTCTGCACCTACCTGGGTACGAAGAAGAACTAACTTTCCACCTTCATTAGATTGATTATTCTCAATTGTTTTAAGTTGAAGTTCTAACTCAGGCAAACGCCCATACTGAATTTCTGATACTCGTTGCCACTGCCCTTCTCGCTTTGCTTGCTCAATGTCGGATCGCAACTGATCTATCTGCTCACGTATATTTTGTGCTCCAGCTACAATTAACTTCTCCTTCTTCCAAATTTCCTCATAGTCTGAGTACTCTCTCTCCAAACGAGATATTTCCTCTTCTATATTCTTAAGACGTTTATGTGATAGCTCATCTTTTTCCCTACGAACAGACTCCCTTTCGATTTTAAGCTGTATCAACCTACGATCGAGCCGATCCATAACCTCCGGCTTGGAATCAATTTCCATCTTGATGCGCGAGGCTGCCTCATCAATTAGATCTATGGCCTTATCTGGCAAAAATCTATCACTAATGTACCGTTGCGACAATTCAGATGCAGCAACGATAGCTGGATCAGTAATGTCAACAGCATGATGAACTTCATATTTTTCTTGTAGACCTCGCAATATAGCGATGGTATCTTCTATACTTGGCTCTTGAACCAGGACTTTTTGGAATCGCCGCTCAAGTGCTGTGTCTTTTTCTATGTAGCGCCTGTACTCGTCAAGAGTAGTAGCACCAATACAATGAAGCTCCCCGCGCGCCAACAAAGGCTTTAAGATATTACCGGCATCCATTGCACCTTCAGTTTTACCTGCGCCTACAAGAGTGTGTATTTCATCTATAAATACAATGGTCTGACCGTTATCTTTACGAACTTCTTTAATGACGTTCTTTAATCGTTCCTCAAATTCGCCACGATACTTAGCACCAGCTAACATAGATGATAGATCAAGACATACTACCTTCTTATTCTTTAATCCTTCAGGAACTTCCCCATTAACTATACGCTGCGCCAAACCATCAACTATTGCAGTTTTACCTACACCTGGCTCACCTATCAAAACAGGATTATTTTTTGTACGTCTCTGCAAAACTTGTATAGTTCTACGTATTTCGTCATCACGACCTATAACAGGATCCAACTTACCCGAACGTGCCATATCAGTCAAATCAATAGAATATTTCGATAAAGCACCACGTTGGGATTCTGAATTTGGACTAGATACAGAACCTGGCAAAGAAATATCCTTAATAAAATTCTCCAATCTATTTCTATCAACTCCTTTCTTACGAAGCAACTCACCAACTGCTCCCTTATCTTCAGATAAAACCAAAAGAAAAATCTCAGAAGGAATATATTCGTCACCTCTCTTTTGTGATTCTTTTTCACACAAATTTAGTAGTCCCAACAACGACCTAGAAACATTAACCTGCCCCTGTAGTCCTTCAACTATTGGCAAATCATCTATCAATTTAGATATCTGTTGTTGCAATTCAGCAATAGGTAAAGAAAAGCGACCCAAAAGTGTAGTAATAGAACTTTCTGGGTCTGATAAAAAAACACTTAACAAATGCTGTGGCTCTATGTAAGCATTGTCCTTGCTAACGGCAAGACTTTCTGCAGACGACAGGGCATCACGAAACTGTGTAGTCAAACGCTCAACTTGCATCAAACACCTCTTTTATAATTCCATAACTAAAAATACTATCTACTACAACCTTCGATATGGTATTTATTTTCTAAAAATCAATGCAGTAAATGTCAATCCCTATATAGGAATAGGATAATCTAAGAATATTTAATAGAGAATAGAGCACAATCTCAATAGTGCTCTATCTCACAAGTAGGAATTGTTTGTAATATAAGAAATAAATGGAGAAAGAGAAAATAACTATAGATACTGTATGCAAAGAGAAAAAACTCAAGTGACATAAATAAAATTATTATATAAAATAGCAACTTGCTTTAATAGGAATAAAATTTAACTAATCAAACCTTCTTGTAAACTCACTGATCTTGCCACTAGTTTCTTGCTCCCATTTTCTACCACTAAAAACACCGTAGTGGCCTGCTCCCTTAACAAGCAGGTACTCCTTGAGATTATCTGGAATATTACTACAAAGACCGAAAGCCGCACTGGTTTGCCCAGGAGCACATATATCGTCCAACTCAGCCTCAACAACTAAAAGAGGAACATCAGTCAACTCATCCAAATCAACCTTCTTACCCTTAAACATCATCTCTCCAAGGGCCAAACAATGCCTATGAAAAACCATATCAATGGATTCTAGGAAAAATTTTGCTGTCATATCCATCACAGCATGATAGGAATCATAAAAATTTATATGCCGCTTTATAAAACTCTCATTACCCTCGACCATAGCCTCATAAAATTTAAAATGTTCTCTAATATGATTGTCAGGATGCATATTTATAAAAGACATATGCTGCAAATATCCTGGATAGACGTGCCTAAAAGCACCTGGATACCTAGCAGGAACAGTAACAATCAAGTTATCCTCAAACCATGATAATGTTCGTTGCTCAGCAAATCTGCAAACACTAGTAGGATTACAACGCACGTCAACCGGACCACCCATTAGTATCATACTTCCAACCTTTAGACCAATGGAGGACATGTGGTGAACAGCAACCAAAGCTGGTGCCGTAGGTTGACAAATCGCAATAATGTGTGGACTACGTCCCGTATGATTACGTATATACTCAACAAAGTCACATATGTACTGCACAAAATCATCAAAACCGAAATCACCCTCTGCCAAAGGTATATATCTAGGATTAACCCAGTCTGTAATGTAAGTATCATAGCACTTGATAAGTTGCCTAACACTTCGGCGCAATAAGGAAGCATAGTGACCAGACATTGGTGATAAAACCAACATAGGAGCATGGTCTTGGAAATTGTTCTTACAGAAATTAAGAAGATTGCCAAAAGGTTTCCGGAACAAAGTCTCCTCATGAACCTCAACAGCACGTCCGTCTATCTGAACCTCATATATGTCAAAGGGAGCACATGGGTACTCCCTGGTAAGGCGAGATAAAAAAGTCAATGGAGCCACAAAACTATTGGCTGGTTGAAAAAAATGCCCCATCTCACTAAAACTATGTCCCAACTCACCAAACTGTACGCTACAGCTGTCTAGAATGGACTTATGGAAATCGAAAGCGCTATAAAACATATAGCTTCCTTAATGAAGAAACAAAACAAATAAAAGAAAACCAGCCGCCGGTTGGACTAAAACCATACAGCATAGTTCCTATGTAGAAGGCATCATTGCTAGGGGTATATCTTTGCTTATAACCGGCCATGCTAATCAAACTAAATTCATCCATAGTAATTGGATATATCTTCCACATTCCGGTAGAATCTGGTCCGTCTCTGGTAAGACATTTCCATAGGAGTGCCGTTCATGAAGTCTTGGCAATCGTTAGCAACCATAATTATTGGCTGTATAATTCCCTATGTGGCACAGTCAGCTGGCAATGCACAAGCCGGATTTGTTAAAAGTCAGATGTGCCAAGGATGTCACAACATAACCGGCTATCACTACAATTTTCCCAGGCGCTACAGTGTGCCCTATCTTGGTGGACAATTTGCCAAATACATTGAATCAGCCCTAAAATCTTATGCTGGCAAACAAAGGCCAACAAAGTCTATGATCGTGGCTGCGATGTCTCTTAGTCAGCAGGATATGCAAGATATTGCAGCTTATTACCAAGCTCAAAAGAAAGTGGATATACAGCCTCCTACAGATAATACATCAGGGATAGAAATTGCTAAGGGATATAGCATATACAAGAAGCTGGCGTGCGCTTCTTGCCACGGAGAGGTTGGAACACCTTCGTCTGATGAATACCCTGTGTTGGCACATCAGCGTCAAGATTACTTAGAGTCTGCCTTATTAGATTATCGCTCTAAGATACGCAAGAATGTAATTATGCAAAGCCTAGTATCAAAAGTTACAGATGAAGAGATACATCTTATGGCGTCGTTTTTATCTCACCAAAAGCCCGGTGTATTCAACCCTAACCACTTGGAAGAAGAGGATTCTTAACAATGGCTGCTACCAAAACTCCGATTTGTGATTTTAATTGGTCTGGACCTGATTTTTCCCTTCTGGGAACAGATGGAAAGGTTTGGTCGCGCAGTGATACTATGGGACCCAGTGGTCATCTCATCATATTCATGTGTAATCACTGCCCATATGTACAGTCTATACTTGATGAATTACTTGAAGATATTTCCTACCTAGAAACTCAGGGCATAAAGTCTGTTGCTATTTCTGCAAACGATGCAATTGAATATCCAGAGGATTCACTTGAAAATATGAAACTTTTGGCGAAGAGAAAAAAATTCTCCTTTCCGTACCTATATGATGAGTCACAGGACGTGGCACGCGCCTATGGTGCTGTTTGTACGCCTGATTTCTTTGGATTCAACAGCAAAAATAAGCTCCAATATCGTGGCAGACATAGCTCAAGCGGAAAAGAGATTGTTCCTGGAGCAAAAAAGGAGCTACGTGAAGCCATGATTCTCGTTTCAAAAACAGGTAAAGGACCTGAAGAACAGCACCCGAGCATAGGTTGCTCTATAAAGTGGAAAAATTAAATACAATGAATCAGATGTCGAACACGACGGCATCTAACAATAAAGTCTGGGGAAACAGTTTCTTCATTGTCGCGCCTATATTTTTCCACAAATATACTAGGATTAGCCAGAACAATTTCCCTTCTTTTTTTTTCTTCATCTTCCTCGTCTTGATTGCCACCTTGCTGCTTAGAGTTCCCCTCGTCTTCGTACACACCTATATTGATAGGTGAGGACAATAGAGGCTCCACTTCACGAATGCGCTCAACAGAAATATCATTTGTAGGCATTTCTTGACCTTGAAATTTTATGGACAAGAAAATTCTATATATTTGTGCGCATACTACATATGACAAATTTGTTGTTTAATATGATAAAAATTACACTATAAATACGTTAAAATGTGGCAAAAATCCGTTGTATTACCTAAGTATTTGGGATAATAATCCAAATATCCCCTATAAGGACTGTCAACTTTTTAACACTTCTGGAAAAAGTTCCGCATAAGGTACTGCAGTTTGGTTTATCACTAACATGACGTGGCTCCTGTTAAGTAAGCGCGGATGTTTAACTCCACAAGAATAAGCTATTTGTTCTATCTCGCTATTCATATTGGAAACATAATTAGCCACACGCACATACTTTTCTGCTACTACCAACCCCCTTTGCAAACGAACACTATGGGTGGTAATACCAGTAGGACAACGATTGGTATGACACCTCATTGCTTGTATACATCCAAGAGAAAACAAAAAACCGCGAGCGCTATTTACAAAATTAGCACCCATACAAAGAGCCCAAGCTACGTCTACAGGTGTAACCAACTTGCCAGATGCAATTAAGACGATACGTTTTTTTAAATCGTATTTATTCATTAAATCAACGACTCGTGGTAGTGAATCGCGAATAGAAAGGCTCATATGGTCCATTAACCCTTGTGGAGCAGCACCTGTACCGCCTTCACCACCATCAATAACTAAAAAATCTGGAGCAGATTGTAATCCACGTTCATTTATGGCAGAAAACAGATCACATAAAAAGTCATATCCCCCAAGTGCTGTTTTTACACCAACTGGTTTCTTGGTTGCAGCACGAACCCTTGAAACAAAATCAAGCAACTCGTCTATCGAGTGTGCCATTTTATGGCAATTAGGACTAATAGAGTCTACATGTGGCTTAATACCACGAATCTTAGCAATGTCGTCAGTTACCTTAGCAGCAGGCAATAAACCGCCCTTTCCTGGCTTCGCACCCTGAGACAATTTAACTTCAAAAGCTCTTACCGATGTATTCGCAGCTACCTCCTCTAGCTTGGACCAGGAAAAATTACCATCACCATCACGAAAGCCGTACAAAGCGGTACCAATTTGAGCTATAAGGTCAGCCCCTCCATCTAGGTGGTGTGGGCTAACCCCTCCTTCACCAGTGCTTAACCAGCAACCTGATTCACGTGCACCCTTGGATAGTGCTCTAACAGCAGGTTTTGATATGGAACCATAGCTCATACCACTTATGTTTATAAGAGAACTAGCCTCGAAGGGAAAATCACAATAGCCTTCACCAATTCTTATAGGGGGAGTAGTAAGAGAATCTTGTACTTGCACAGCAAAAGGCGCACTTGAAAAGATAATAGACCCTTCCCTACGAATGTAATATGTAGATCCAAATGCAACAGATTTATCATCATCTTTGGACATTCTGTACACCCAAGATCGCGTAGATCTGTCAAATGGCATCTCTTCCCTATCACCGGAGAAAAAGTACTGCCTAAAGTGCTCCCCTTGCCTCTCCAGGAGGTACCTAAAGTGTCCAATAACTGGAAAATTTCTTAACACAGAGTGCTTTTTTTGCAACACATCATAAATATATACCAACAAAATCAGTAACATAAATATAAAAACAGGAGCACTGATAATGAAAGTAGCAATATGCTCTAAAGTACTAATAAAATCCATTTTAAAATTACCCATAATGACTTGCAGTCATACTATTGGCTACAGCTTTTACGCTACAACCGAACGGAACTACTATTTATGACAACTTCACTTTTTGTTAGAGGCAATACTCAACTAAGTCAATATGATGAGGAGCGAATAAAGTCCATATTGGAGCTTATCACTGAGCCATTGAAAAAAAAAATTAAACATGATCTCTTAATACTTTTTAAGTATGGCCCTGAGTGGAAAAGAAGTTGGGAAAAATCTCAGAACCTTAAACATAAAAATTCTATACTTATGGTTTTTATGACCTCAGAACTTTCAATAGATTCTGATTTCAGGGATGAATTATCATCATTTATCAATTTACGCCCTCAATCCATAGTATGGATTGAGTATCAGAACTACAAGAAAAGCTTACTTACCAATTTACCCCTGCCCCAAGGAATAATTGCGCTAAATTGGACAAAACAGCGTTTTCTACCACTAGAAAACGATCTTTTTGTTATTCCTATAGAAAAGATAGGATCTACCATACTTGAGCTCATGAGTAAAAATAGATCATCCACTACCAACAATAGATCATCCACCACTAACATGAGCCCCCCCAAGATAATATTTGCTGAACACAGGAACTCTCATTTAGCTCGTAAAAAGCCGGATCATAAGGCCGTCAAAAAACACCTAGGTCCCTTAGCATCAGATTTTTTATCAATTCCTACTAAGAGCAAGGGCTCACGTTCTATATTAGCAAAGCCATCACCTAATGTTATAACTATGTTTAGTGATGGAACCGGTGACTACCCAACCTTAGTAGAGGCTGTAAGTAGGTGCCCTGACAACGGCACCATCATCATAAAGCCAGGAATATACCTAGAAAACCTTATTATTAGTCGTCCTATCAACATAATTGGTGAAGGTAATAACGAGGATATTGAAATACGTGCTTCAGGATCATGCAATTTCTTGATTGATAATGACTGCGTGCTGAGAAATTTAACAATAAGGCAGTTTGGTGGAATAGACTGGTACGCTATAGATGTACGTGGCCCATACAATATAGAAATAGATAAATGCAATATACAAAGCGATTGCAACGCTTGCATAGCCGTACACAGTGAAGCAGATCCGTATATACACCATTGTTTCATTCACGATAGTGCTGATGGTAGTGGCATATTTGTTTACGATCGTGGTCGAGGTCGTATTGAGCATAATAAAATTTCTTGGAACAAGCATGCAGGAATTGAGATTAAGTCTGGTGCAGAACCTATAATACGTTTCAACCACATTAATGACAGCTATGGAGGAGGAATACTTGTATATGGGGTTTCAGGGGGACTTGTAGAAGAAAATGAAATTATAGGAAGTGCCTTTGCCGGAATACAAATCGAGGAATTTTCTAATCCAACTATAAGAAAAAACTTAATTCTCGCAGGAAAACAAAGTGGAATCTACATAAGAGATAATGGAGAAGGAGTAGTAGAAGACAATGATATTAGCAGTAATGAATTTGCTGGAATTGCTGTAGAATCTGGGGGATCACCATTTGCCTACCTGAACAGAATCCACTTCAATAATTATGGAATATGGGTCTACAATGGAGGTAAAGGTACGTATGAGGGAAATGATTTACAGGGAAATAAGTCAGGAAGCTGGCTCCTAAATGGTAATAGACCTATCAACTCGATCAACAATGCTGAGGATAAATAGATACTTAGTTCATATTACTAAATATTGAAAGATACAACATGGATTTTGATAAACGATTGCACCCACTAACCATGATAAGTCCTCTTGACGGACGATATGCTAACCATGTTGAGCAACTATCACAAACGGTAAGTGAGTACGCACTGAACAAAGCACGAGTTCATGTGGAAATAGAGTGGCTTATTTCTCTGGCTGATAATCCAGAAATTAGTGACGTAACAAATCTCAGTGTTGATGAAATATTGTTCCTTAGAAGTATAAGTAATAATTTTTCTATATCAGACGCAGAAAAAATAAAGTCCATTGAGAATGTTATTAATCATGATGTTAAGTCAGTAGAGTACTGGATAAGAGAAAAAATTTCTGCTCTAGATTCGCTTTCAAGTAAAAAAGAACTAATCCACTTTTCTTGTACTAGTGAAGACATAAATAACCTGGCAGACGCCATAATGATCAGGGACACTCGAACCATATTGTTAGAAAAAATTCACGTTATAGTGGACCACCTTTTTAAGATGGTTGTAGAATATTCATCAACTCCAATGATGTCTAGAACCCATGGGCAACCAGCCAGCCCTACTACACTAGGTAAGGAAGTTGCTGTATTCTTACATAGAGTAGGTACTATTAAGAAAAAAATAGAAGAATTATCGATTACAGGAAAGTTTAACGGTGCTGTAGGAAACTATCACGCACATACTATTGCTTATCCCAACGTCGATTGGATAGCTCATTCAAAAAAATTCGTTCAGTCATTGGGATTTTCTTTTTGTCTATACTCGACACAAGTAGAGTCGCACGACACGATGGCAACTTTTTTTTTATTATTTTCTCAACTTAATAGTGTACTAATTGATTTATGTCGTGACTTCTGGGGATATATAAGTCTAGGCTACCTAAAACAGCAAATAAATCATCAAGAGGTTGGTTCTTCTACCATGCCTCACAAGGTTAATCCAATCAATTTCGAAAATGCTGAAAGTAATCTTAGCTTAGCTAATTCTCTTCTTATCCACCTTTCAGAACAGCTAACTGTGTCGCGTTGGCAACGTGATCTTAAAGATTCAACACTTAAAAGAAATATTGGTGTAGCTTTTGGTCATTGTCTTCTTGGATATTCCATGCTGATAAAGGGACTAACAAATGTTAATGCCGACACAAAAAAAATGTTAGAAGACCTAAATCAGAACTGGGAGTTACTAGCAGAGGCAGTTCAAAGTGTCATGCGTAGATACAAAATTAACAATGCGTATGAGGAGATGAAAAAACTAACTAGAGGACAGAAAATCACGTCTGATAAATTACACAAGTTCATAAAATCCCTCCCTTTACCACCTGAAGATATGGAAAGGTTGATACGATTAACTCCAGAATCTTATATTGGGTACGCAAAAATAATAGCACAACAAGTAATTAATGATTACGCAGAAAACAATTAAGGATTATAAAAATTAACTCAAAATACCTATACATAAAACATCAAATAAAATTAATATATACAATGTGAGTATCGCAGTCGTATAAATCTTACTTTATATAAATCTTATTTTCTTTATATAAATCTTACTGATCATCTATTATTAAAAAAGTATTAACTTCGTAAGTGGTGCATACTACTATATCCGGCAAGGCATATTAATGCATATGATGTTGTAATATTATTTGTCAATGCCCCATGCTAATTAGCAACGTATGCAATAAACATACTTTACTTAATTTTTTTTAATACATAAATTATCATGGTGTGGAATTTTGTCTGATACAAGGTAAAAAAGATGGAAATGGTTCAGTATAATAGGGGTTCGCTTGACAGCCTTGGAAATTACATGGACATAGGATCAAGTATTGACGGTGAACAAAATATAGAAGTAGCAGATGTAGAAAATAACAATGAGCCAAGTAGTAGAGGGGTTATGTCGGACTTATTGGGATTTTGCTCAACTACGATGACAACGACAATGCACGCTGCTAGAGGAAGTGTAAATTATTTATCTAACTTAGCTATAAACGACGGAATCAGGGTTATTGCAATTTCATTTTTAATTACAATTGCAATTGCTCTCGTTGCAGCTATTATAGCTGCAATTTTCCTTAAAATTGCTGGCCATGTGTAACGATATATAGGCAATCGCGTAGTGTATAAAATTTCAGATACATAGCATATGATGGATAAAAAATGGATAGTAGGGGGTATAGATAGTTAGAATGGTAGATTCGCTCATGGACGTGCTTATCTGTTAGTAAGCATGCTGGACGACAATAAATACAGCCTGATATTTATGCAAAGATCCTGTGGTACGTAAAATTTTTTAAGTATGTCAAGAATGGATAGTAAACACTTGGTACTTAGTTTACTTAAACAATAAAATTAGAGCCATTGCAGTTGCCTTTTACCATGCTAGAATCTGTATTATGCAGCAAGTATTGTATATATCAATGGTGCCACATATATATTGATATTGTTCCAATGTTTAGCCATTTTTAGCAATACAACTTCTTGATACACAAGCATTATCATTATAACGGTGCTATAATTGCGGCGTAGCTTTTTTACCGTATACAAGTTTAGATAGCGCATTAAATGAAAATTATTCTAGCTTCACCTAGGGGATTTTGTGCTGGCGTAGAAAGAGCCATTGGTATAGTTAATGATGCTATTGGCTTTTTTGGTCCTCCTGTTTATGTACGTCACGAAGTCGTACACAACAGACGTGTGGTTAGTGAATTACAAGAAAAAGGTGTAATTTTTGTTGATGATCTCTTGGAGGTGCCAGATAACAGTATTTTGATCTTTTCAGCTCACGGAGTATCTCAAGCCATTAGGAAACAGGCTAAGAGCAAAAATTGCAGGCTATTCGATGCCACCTGTCCTCTAGTTACAAAGGTTCATGTAGAGGTTAGAAAACAATCTGCAGCTGGATATCACATAATTATGATTGGCCATGCTGGACATCCAGAGGTAGAAGGAACAATGGGCCAAATAGAAAAAGATCGGATATCATTAGTACAAACAACATACGATATTGCAAATTTGGATATTGACTCGGATAAGATATTTTATGTAACACAAACGACTCTATCGGTTGATGAAACCAAACAGATAATAAGAGCATTGCAGCGGAAGTACCCTCACATAATTGGGCCCAAAAAAGACGATATATGCTACGCCACCCAGAATCGCCAAGATTCCGTAAAAAAGCTGGTAAAAATAGTCGAATGCGTAATAGTAATAGGCTCTCCAAATAGTTCTAATTCCAGACAACTAAAGCATGTAGCACAAAGCCAAGGCTGTCTTACTTACATGATAGACTCACATGAGGAACTTGACACTGCGTGGCTTAGAGATTTCAAAACAGTTGGTATTACGGCTGGGGCATCAGTTCCAGAGAATCTGATAACGGAAGTAGTTCAAAAAATAAGCGAAGCATTTCCGGATACGTACACTGAACAAATGGAATCGCAGCCAGAAACAATATCTTTTCCTATACCAAAAATACAAAAAACAGGCAGCCACATTACTCAGTAGCCGCCACAAAATACCTTCCTAATTGCCCAATAATTCCTCTATGGTATCGACCGTAGGGGCCCCAGATATCCTCTGTCCCGTCATGAAAAATGTGGTAGGTGTTCCAGTAACGCTATATTTACGTCCCATTTCTACATTTTTCCTGAGAGGAGTATTGCAAGATCCACTGTTATTGGGTTCCTTAGAATCAACTATCCAATCATGCCAAGCCTTAGCACGATCTGGAGCACACCAAATCTTTGCGGCTACAACCATAGACTGCTCCTTAACAACTGGATACAAAACCACGTAAACCGTAGCATTGGTCAAAGTTGAGATTTCTTCTGTAAACACACGACAATACTTACAATATGGATCCTCAAAAACCACTATATGGCGAGAACCGTTACCACTAACATAGGGGATGGCATTTTTTTCAAATGGAAAGTTCTTAATAGCATTTGCCATTATCGACGTCTTTACCTTATCTGTAAGGTTGACCCGCGATTTTTCATCGATAAGAGTACCTTGAAAAATAAGGTGAAGCTTAACATTTACGTAAATTATCTGATCGCCAGAAGCCACTACAACCCAACCAGGCATGGAAGAGGGCAACACAGCATCTACAGAAACTGAAGGAAAAACACTAACAGCTATGTCTATGGCCTTATTTTTTATATCCTCAGTTACTTTGGATGCAATATTCGAATTACTATGAACTGCAGAAGCAAAAACATTAGTATACAATAACAAGCAGGCCCAAAACAGCCTCTGCCTAGCTCTTAACATCATTAAATATTCCTTTCTATATTAATTTATTGAGCACATCGTACGAACCAATTTTTCGCAAACACAAACTGATCTGTCAATAATAATCCACGTAACAGTATTTCCAGAGAAATAGAATTTGAAGACGCGTACCAAAGAGAACGGGTTACAAAAGACCACTTTCGTGCTTCAATTTCAGATTTTCGTCCGTAGGCACGAAGTATGCTTGCATCAAAAACAGGCCTAAAAGAAGGACGATTCCCCAAAACACCGGATAAATGTAACACACCCCTAAAACCTATGTTAAGTCCTTGCCCTGCCAAAGGATGAACAGAATATGCGGCATTACCCAACAAAACACACCTCTGACCTACCACAGGCGTTATATATTCTTCTATATCGTAACAATATATATCCCCAGCTACAGTCAAAGCAGATGAATCTATACCTAAAAACCCGCATAAAGCCTCGCCCCAAGAAGGATTGTCATCATTCCAAAGATAATGTTTTGCAGGCAATGACCAAACACAGCAAGCTGAGTAACTAGTACCAGCATATGGCAAAAACGCAATTACACCAAACTTATCTCCAAACCATTGCCTAGCTGTGATTGGATCCTGATCTTTCCAATTGATAGGAAACACGGCTGTCTTAGCTGGAAGAATTTGATTTTTGTGTATACAAGGAATATTAAAATAGTTACGTAACCATGAATGAGAACCATCAGCTGCCAAAACCAACTCCGCATCTATAGATGAGCCGTGTTTATCGATTAACTGAACGCTATCATGAGATAGCAAGCAACGCGATACTGAAAACTCAGTTCGACAGATAATATTCTCTTCTTTTATTTTAGCAACCAGCGCCTTCCAAAGATCTAAGGCTGACACGGTCCATGCAATTGGACGTACTTGGCAAGACTCACCAAGTGACAACGCTGGAAAATGTTTGACTGTACCTATCTGCATACTCTCTACAGGGCAAGCTTTAACACTTATGCCGTGTTCTAACAAGGCAGTATAGACATAATCTGTCAGAGCAAAGATATTATTTGGCACATAGCTTTCAATTATTTCCCAAGTTTTGCTGTCAACTAGGGTTACAGATAAGCCATGACGGGATAATGCTATACTAGCCCACAGGCCAACAAAGCCTGCTCCAACAACTACAACATCAATTTTTTTAGACATATAACCATCACATACCTTGAAAAAATTACCGCTCGATATATAGTAAGCGGATTTGGACCAAGTTGTATCCATTTTTCTAACTAGGGAGGGTATTATACATGTGGCTTTTATACCTGGAGGGTGTCGGCGCGTGCTTATTTATTGCAACACTTGTGTGGTACACCCTACGTAAAGATCCAGAGGACAAAAAGGACCAAAGGTAAGATATTTGGCCATAGATGGATAATTTAACTGGCAAAGTAGGTACAAGCGGTAGAACTTCAGCAGAAACAGTTCATGTTTCCGCTGGGGTTGTAGAAAGAGGCGACGGACATTATTTAATGTCCTGTCGCCCACCTCTGCAGTCTAGTCCTGGATTCTGGGAGTTTCCTGGGGGTAAGCAAGAACCGGGCGAAAGCTGCCGAGATGCCCTTGTAAGGGAATTACACGAAGAGGTGGGAATCCATGTAGAAACTGCCTATCTACTGGTTACTAAGCACATACGACACACATGCGGCGACATCATGCTTCATTTTTGGCGTGTGACCAGATGGAAGAATGAGCCCTGCAGCCTGGAAAATCAGCGACTTTTTTGGCAGGATCGCCTAAAGCCATTGCAGGTTAGTCCTTTGCTAAGAACAAATCTCTCGGTATTAAAAATCTTATCTCGCCCTCATGTGATAGTAGTAATAGACAATGAAGTTCCTACGAAAAGTGTACAAGACGCTATATCAAGTTTAGGCATGGAGTGCCATATTCTTGTACGGCAAAAATTGGGACATACAGTCGACCTTAGCAAGGTGGGATTGCCTATTATTATTGGGAATAAACTAGTCAGTGGCAATAATACAACTTTGTATACTTGGGTAGATACTAGCAAAGAAGAATTAGATTGGTACCATGCTTACAAAAGATGGCCAGAAACGCCTGATCACGACACATGCCTTCTTTTAACAGAAAAACCGAAACAAACTCTGACCTTGCCTTTTGGATACTATGTTCCAACGTCACACGTAGACGAAGGAACGCTGGAAAATGCATGGCAAATAGGAGCATGGGGAGTACACGTGAATGTATTTCAACTACTGCTTTAGTTGTTATCGTCATCCTTAGAGCCGGAATCTGCAGGCTCGTTGGTATCCATTACATATTCCTCGTTCATCCAATGCACCCAATCCTTTTTTCTACATAATTCGGAACAGAAAGGACGCCACGGATTGTCGCTACTATACAAAATATTCTTTCTACAAATTGGACATGACACCCAGACACCAGACATCAGTCCTCCTTAGCATAACGGCAGTATGTTTCATGATAATTTCTTACATTAGATTCTAATAACTTCAAACTATAATTGTTGTCAATTACATCATCGTAATCTTCATAGAAGTTCTCTCGTTCTTGAACCCCCAAAACTGCATCGGCTTCATCTGGCAAAAACCCACGGCCAGTAATTAAACGCTCACGCTGGAGCGATTTATCACAACGAACTAGTAAAACCCTTTGCACAGAGGTTAGCCAAAAAGAAGCGGAACGCAAGACAGGAACCTCAACCAAAGCATATGGGACATTGGCCAAGAGTCCCAATCTATCCTGCACACGATCCCTAACCATTGGGTGTATCAATGATTCAAGAAGCATTCTGGCGCTATCATCAGAAAAAATGAGGTGTCTCATACTAGGACGATCCATAGAGCCATCTTCACCAATAAATCTACTGCCAAAATGTTTAGCAATAATTGGAACAGCATCACCCCCTGCTGCTGTAAGATTCCTAGAAATTTCATCGCAATCTACTACACCAGCTCCATTTTGGGAAAAAAAACGAGAGGCTGCAGACTTTCCAGAAGCAATACCGCCAATCAAAGTTACAATGTACATTAAGCAACTATCTCGGATCTTAGTTTACATTGTGATATGTGCACCAATCCATCCAAGACCAGGGTATCAATATAATGTGCCGGTATAGAAATATTTCTTTTCCATAAGCGATAGAAAAATTCACCACTTCCGCCAGATATAATAACCCTGGGCACTGTGCTAAATCTTCTCTGAACTCTCTCGACCATTCTACAGGCCCATCCTATAGACAAATCGCAAGCACCCACCTTAACTGCGGCAGAAGTGCTTTGTGGGAAATCATCCAGGTCATCAGGAAGGTCTGCAAAATCAAAATCTTCCAAAGTAAGAGTAGTACCCTCCAACAAACTTCTTTCAAGCCAGTAAAATCCAGGGACAATTGTTCCACCCCAATACGATCCTCTACCTACAACATCGGCTGTCAATGCAGTACCACAATTTATAACCACAATAACTTCGCTAGAGAACAAACAATTGGCAGCAACCACACTGGCCCAACGATCGGAGCCTAGCTTACTTGGATTTTTATATAAATTATTTAAACCACTCTGATCCGTTAAAGAATCAACCTGATAGATAGAAGCATTGTTCCATCTATTCTTAGCAAAATGCATCATAGTCTCTGGGCTAAAGCTGGAAACATTAGAAATAGCCACACAACCTGGCACATGGCGTGGAGAAAGATTATCCCAGCTTTTCAACAGCTCAGAAGACCTCCTTGTAGGAACAGAATCTGTAACATGCCAACACCTTTGAGCATCATCATAAATGGAACAAACTCCCCATTTAGTTAAAAAGTTCCCCATATCAACAACTAAGTAATTCACGACTCTCACTTCTCCGACAAAGAGATACATCACCAGACAAAAAGGCTCTAATTCCGCCTACACGATCATTGCTACTCAACAACAAAGCACCTCTATCATCAACACCTTCACACCACCCCTCGTAATTACATTTAGAGGTACGTATCAATAAACGGGAGCTGTTAAAAAAGTGATGTCGCATCCACGCTGATCTGAAATAAGAAAATCCACGACGAATAAAAATACCCAAATACGCTATTAACTTATTTATAATAGCAACAGCAGTACATTCCCTAAATTTATTAAAATGTAGACAATTCTCACCTAAGGCAGTAGACAACAAGAGCTTCAAGTTGACACCCACACCTATAACAACACGATCTTTACTCTTTTCCACCAAAACACCGGCCAATTTGCTTCTAGACGGAAGCAGTAAGAGATCATTTGGCCACTTCAGGCCAACATTGGTATGCCCAAAGGCATGTAATACTTCCAAAATTACTAATGACACAACAAGAGCAAAACCATCATAATTACGATCAGTGTCAATATAACTTACAGAAAACGTCAACCCATGGCCAAGGGGTGATATCCAAGAACGGCCATGGCGTCCACGTCCACGCAGCTGATATTCTGACCAAAAGACATTAAATGGCTCCTTTTGATTGTGGGCAAAAGCCATGTCCTGAGTTGACGAACATGTAACAAAGGAAACAACAAGACAAGAAACCAGACTAGATAACCTCCTAGTATCAACCCAAGAGTTACCTGAGTCTTTCAAAGAAACATAATTGGACGAAATAAACTTAACTGGGAGTCCAAAACAAAACCAGCAAACTAGCATCTCACGTAAATTAGCTACGGAACACGAAACGGCACGAGAAAACCGTAAAAGATCCAGGCAAGAAACAGAATGGAGCTCGCCCCACAGCGCCCAAGACCAACGGGGGGGAGAAAAAATCAACTTCTGGTCAATCAAAATCCTCACCCAAAAGACATCTCATTACCAAAGCATCCTCATAATTACGCGGTCCAGCTGGGGTAATGTTATAGTAATACCTATAACGACACCCAACTACTTCAAATCCAGCCCACTTGTATAGGGAGAGCGCATTCAAATTGCTCATCCTAAGCTCAAGCATGACTTTGTAACAGCCACAAGACTTAGCCTGGGTCAGCAATGAAAGTAATAGCAGGATCCCAAAACCAGAACGCCTTGCTTTAGGAGATACCGCAATATTCAGGATATCCATAGCATCAACGCTTATGGAGGCAAGAGTGTATCCCAAAATCTCTCCGTCCACATCAATCAACACACCCCAAATACCCGACTTCAGTAGGTCCTCGAATTGGCTTAGACTACATGGATGGGGATGACATAATTGATCTAGCTCAGCAAGACGCGGCAAATCCTCTCTACGAATGAACCGGAGCACAACAAGCCTCCACAAAGTTGTTTATTCTTGACACAGACGAGGACTATACCCCTACTAAGGGTGGTCTTCAATAAAAAAACAACAACAAAAGCACCCGTTATGTATGTTAGACATAACTAAAGCACATTTAGCACGTATGAATTGACAAAACTTCCCCCTACTATCACCCCCAAAGTATATCAGGTCGTAGCTGTTGTACATCAGGACTACAAGCAAGATCTGTCATCAAAAACCTAGGCATAGCAAAAACCCGCCAAGAGAAAAAACAAAAAGAGGGGGAAAATCCCCCCACTCTAGTAGTAAAAGCATGTCCCACAAAAATTCTATGGAAACTCTGGAGCAGTTTCGGTGTGAGTACAAGAAACAGGAAGTATCTCCACTGGCACATTTGAAACACAAGTCCAAGCAAACATACCACCAGCCGAAGTATCACCAACAAGTTCTATAATTCTGTCAACAACTTTGGAACTAACACCGGTATTAGAGAACTTAGCCAAAATTACACAGGCAGTACCAGTACCAGCTTTCAATGAGTAGCCCGACAGAACCTTAGACGCACCCCAAGCCGTACTGTTCTCAACAGGACAAGCACCGGTAGTAGCAACTGCCTCAACTACACGCTGACGAAAAGAAGTCAGCTCAGCTAAAGCAGCTCCAAAATTGGCTTTAGCAGTGTAATTTTGATATGCCGGTAAAGCAATAGCTGCCAGAATACCGATGATAGCGACCACTATCAGTAACTCGACCAAAGTGAAACCCTTATTTCTATTCACGACAGCCCCCCCCTTTCATTACGTAAAAAGACACACACATGCAGGCCACCAAAAACATAAGGCACACTTACAAGACACATGCCATTAGGATATGCTATGTGTAAGCAGAGATTGTTGCAACGCTGATGTAATACCAACTAAATCACATTGCCCACACGTAGGCAAACAATCACCCACTGGTGCACAATATGAAGAACAACAACAATTTCTACCAACAACGAAATCACACGTTAAAAAATAACAAGCCTAGCAATAACCTAACAAAGCAACACCCGCACCAACATTAAGTAATATGCCCAAGTTGAACCACAAACCGATGTCCCCAGTAGCAAGCAACCCACTGAAAGAAGTCATCAAACCCGGCCAAATTGAGAATATCGTTTTGACAAAAAAACAGGCTAAGGTTTCATTAGCTTAAACAAAAAAATAAAAACTGCAAAAAGAACAAAAACACAGACGGTGTGGAGTCTACTAAAACATTGTAATGTTTGGTTATTACCACTACAGCAAAAGGGGGAAATAAAACCACCAAAACAACTCTTGTGTTTATACGGATACTATGGAAAAACTACAATCGGTACACGCACGCAATCAGATGTAGTATGACTGACCCGTCCAACTGTAGTGCTGCAAGTCCATGTCAACAAACCATCAGAAGTCTGTAGGCCGACTAGCTCTACAAAACGACCACGCAACAACTTGTGTGCAGAGGACCCAAATTGTGCCCTAATTAGGCACCCATGAGAAAATCCTGTAGGAGCCTCAACAAGTGAGTATGAAGAAAACAGACGCGACCCTGGGAAGGAATGTCCTACTTCATTCGGGCAATTGCTACTACTGGAAACAACCTCATAGATCTTACGCTTTAAAAAGGACAACTCCTCGACACCATCGCGAAAATCTTTTATAACAGCGTGCCTCTGATACACAGGAGAAAAAATAAACCAACAGCCAACAAATACCACAACAACCGCTACCGCCTCAAAGCTGGACATACCGATCACTGATTTTGAGCTCAATCGTATCACAGGAGCTGATTTTTCCAACAAAACTACACAGTGCGAATGCTAACATGCAGGAAGCACGCATCTACAAATAGCCTTTACATAGTAGCAGCATTAACTAGCATCAGTAACATTTTAATTCTCCATAGACACGCAAATACCTCCCCCCATACAGATAGCGCCATCATATATAACCAACGACTGGCCTGGAGCAACAGCACGCTGAGGAGAGGAAAACACAACACGCCCGGAAGCAGTACCAAAGCCATAGTATTCACACAACTGATCAGATTGATGGTAACGAACTTGCGAAAGATAGCAATTACTTCCATCACTAGGGCACTCACCAATCCACGATAAATCTCCTAAATCAACTATCCTACAATACAAAGATGGGTGGTGCTCTCCCAAACAAACAATCAGAGCGTTACGATTAACATCCTTAGAGACAACATACCAAGCCAGGTTAGCATCATAGCCACGAACACCACCTATACCGAGTCCTCGGCGTTGCCCAATGGTGTGAAACATTAAACCCTGGTGCTGACCTAGGTATTTTCCATCTAGGGTATAGATAGGACCCGGATGAGCCGGCAAAAAACTTGACAAAAACTCACGAAAAGGCCTCTCACCAACGGAGCAAATTCCAGTAGAATCGCGCTTATTGGCATTAGGAAGACCGATTTTGCGTGCCAGTTTACGTACAGTAACCTTATCTAAATTCCCAAGAGGAAAGATAACATGTTGCAACTGATATTGGTTTAAGCGATAGAGAAAATAGCTTTGATCCTTAGTAAGATCGGTCCCCTTAAGAAGACGGTAGATACCGTCTGGCCCTTTTTCAACACGGGCATAATGTCCGGTTGCTATGTAATCAGCACCATTGGATAAAGCGTAATTCAAAAAAGAATCAAACTTTATGTACGCATTGCAAAACACATCTGGGTTTGGAGTGCGGCCATGCTTGTATTCGTATAAGAAGTGGGTAAACACCCGTTCATAGTACTGCTTAGAAAAATCTACCACTTCCAGGGATATGGATAGGTGATCGCATACAGATATAGCATCATTAAGATCATCATCTTGTGTGCAATAATTGCTTTTAGTATTAGTAGCTGATGGACAAAAATCCTCACGCCAATTTTTCATGAAAACAGCGCTAACATCATAATTCTTGTTTTGCAGCAACCAGGCAGACAGAGCAGAATCAACACCGCCAGAGAGACCAATAAAAACTCTTCCCTTTGACATATAAAAGCGCCCCCAGAGATACGTAAACCATACAGCACAGTATAGTCAATTGTACCATTTTCCACTCTAGAAAATAAGATAAAAGCATGCTAGGATCCCAGAAATAGACACAAGGACCTGATATGTCTTCTAATCATGGCCAGACAACAGTGGTAACGATATCGCCTGCGGAGCTCCCACTTCACTGCCCTAGGACAAAGGAACTTTGGAATCTTCATCCAAGGGTGTATCTGGACATTAAAAAAACAGGTGAAATAATGTGCCCATACTGCGGTCAAAACTACGTGCTGAGCGAAACTACAGATAATAAGGATTAGTGGGAGATAAGCTACCGTCAAGAGTGATTCTTCCGTCGAACACAAAGCACGTCCCCTGGAAAAACCCCTGTCCAAATACCTCCAGATACCTAATAATCCCTCCATCCAACTGGTAAGCACTAATGCCTTCACTGTAAAACCAGTGGGATGCTTTTTCACAGCGAATACCGCCTGTACAAAAAGTAACTACGGTGCTATTTTCCTTTAGCAAGTGGCGAGACATTTTGCGGCTAAATTCGCCAAATGAATTTATTGAAACATTTACAGCACCAGAAAATGTTCCCATCTGATACTCAAAATCGTTGCGCACGTCTACTAAGCACAATGGAGTACCAGCATCATCACTACTCATACTCATCCATCTGTGAAAATCTTCTACGGACAAGTAAGGTAAAGGACGGTACGTAGCCTCACGACAACGATAAGATACAATCTCTGGTTTAATTTTCACTAAAAATCTACGAAAACCAATTCTAGTGGCGTAGCTCCTACGTATACTACATACCAAATTGGCTCTTTTAGACAAGGCACTATAGTATTCCTCTAACTCTGGAGATGGTCCGCAAAGTGAGAAATTAATTCCTTCGTTTGCTATGATTATGGTACCTTTTATATCATATCCCATAGAGTCTGCAGTATCTAAGCACCAACTACGCAATTCCTCCAAGTTACCCATACGTGAAAATTGATATCCAGAAATGTACAATATAGGCAAGACTCCGATACACATAGATAAACGACCTCCTATCTTACTTTGATTACAGGATTGCACACACATGAAACTAAAGTAAAAGTAAAAATAGCTGTTCGGTACATCACGTGTATGTATGCCGAAACAATACTAATTATACAAACATAGTAACAATTGTAATGGCATAAACATGATACTAACGCTACTAGTAACTGTAAACATTCTACCAAACTAAAAAACCTATAACACGCTAAATCTCTTAAGATTTTCCTTAATAAGGATAGCGCAGCTCTAGGGTAACTGGCGTGTTATAAAACACAGGGTAATTTGCTAATTTAAGGTTTGAAGTGAAGTTTTATAGTGAATTGTTTACATTGAATTTGTACAAATTTGGGAATTTACTTTGCTTGCGAACTTAGTCCACTGGGTACTTAATCTATCTAAGCAATTAACCTACTGAGTACTTACTCCATTTGAGAACTTACTCCAATAGAAACCCAAGCGCAAATGGCATAACATCATCGTCATCGAATCAATCACGGAGGCATGTATAGGTATCATTATACATGCCAGGTTACTCTAAACCTTATACCGTGGAAGTGCAGCTCAACTACCTTCAAGAGTGGGATGCGCGCTCCTCACGATATTTAATCGGACAGATAAAATGGCATCGAACATAGGGTATTCTCTAGCCTGTGGTTCTGGTGAAGAGGATGTTTTTTCGCTCGTTACTAAAGAATCTGGGGATATAAAAAAAGAACATCATTCCAAAGATTTTTCAGATCTTTGTCAAGGGTTACCGAGTGCATACTCAGGGGAAACACTTGCTAGAGAACTTGGACTCATAGGTAAAATGTGGTCTGAATTAACGTCAGGCACGGAAGAAGTAGACGAGGAATTCTTATCGTCTCTTGACAGATTTAGCAAATACCTTGAGGAGGAATTGCAAGAGGGTACTAGTAGCACACAGGAAGGATCAGTAAAAGAATTACTAATTTTATGTTGGTCAGAACAAGAGTCTCCTAGGGCTGATGCTTGTGCAGCAGGGGGCTTAATGGCTAGTGTTTTATCAGTATTAAGTAAAGTAGAACGAGCTTGCTCTAAGTCAGAACAAAGAAGAAAAGCCGTTGGTGGTGTTGTGTCGGCTTTATTGAGATTACTACATCACAATTCATCGTCTAATCTTAGCAAAGAACAGCTAGAGTCTGTACTGACTGTTATGCTAGATGGAGATTTTTACAAATCTGAATTCATCGCTCAATCCCAACCAGAAGGATGTAATCTACTGAAAGATGTAGTTACCAACTGTGCGGATAGATACAAATTGATGTGTGCAGAAGAAGAAGCTTTAGTAGGATTTACCTTATCCTCGTACGCAGCAGAGTCTGTTGGTAATCCTCACTTTTGCAATCAGCTTGATAAAAAACTATCTAGTATGCCTACAAACACTGACCTTATTTACAAGTGTGACGAAATTACTACTTCTTGCAAATATGAAGTCACAGTGAAACTGATTTCTTATTCATCTATTCCAAGTAGTGTTCGTGGTTTTTCATTAAAGGTCATGGAAGAACAAAAACAAAACACAGGTAATCTATCTGAGCTTGAATCAAAACTAGCTGAAGTAGCATTATCGGAAGATGCCTTAGGAAAAATGATTGGAGAAAAAATAAAAGCTGCTGAAGAAAGAGTTGGTGATTATGAAGAAGCCTTTATTTTATCAATGATGTCATCTATGGAAGCTAATTCATGTGTTATTGATAAAGAAACGGGAAGAGCTGTACCTAAGCATATAAGAATCACTGCAAAATCTGTGGAAAAAGCTAGAAGGATATATACATTTATTAGTGAACACAGTTCACAAAAAGAACAACATATGGAAATGGCATTACTTATGTTTTCTGGCATGAATTGGGTTACTGAAGATGCATCATTAAGCACGCTTATTGCAGCAGAAGAAGTACTAAAACTATTTGGACACAAGCAAGTTTCAGAATTACATGCAGCTTCTAAGGAAAAAGCAGAAGAAGTAACAAGAGATATAGCAGAAATGTACAAAGATTTACTTGAAAGTGCTGCAGCGCTTCCAGCAGGGAACGAACAGATTTTATTAGTGAAACTTAAAAAAATATCCCTAACAGCACATAGTGTAATTTCTCATCTTCCTAAAGGCCTGCTATCAGAAAGGGAAGCTGTCAGAATGGCGGTCGAGTCATTATCTAAAGAAAATGCAAATGCATTAGCAGCTGCCAAACGTGTTCTTTCTGGATGGTGGATGCTTGAGGCAAGAAAAGTAATTGAAAAAATATCTGAGAAAACTGCCTCCTCAATGCCTAGAGAGCTAGGTATATCATTGAGTAAATTGGATGGAGCTCTAGGAATTTCCAGATTTGGTATGGCATTGCGGGGAAGAGGTTCGCCTCCTAGAAAAGAACGAAAACAACATGATGTAGAAGGAGGGGTACTAGAAGTACTTGGTTTTTGCTACAGTCAAAAATATGATTACTATTATCAAAATAGATCTGAGCTTCCAACTTCTTATGCTCTACACACTATGGGCAACTACTTGCCAACAACAAGTTCTGACCATGGAACTAAAGTCACCGTAGATGGAAAAGATTATGCCGTTCAAAATTCTCTTATACAAGATCTTAGACGGTCGTTATACACGGTTTGTGGAGTAGAAATATCTGCAAATGATATAGATGGTGGTACAGAGGGTAAAAATGAAGCAGAAGTAACAGAGGAAATGTCTAGGTTTTTTGTTAAAGAAGTAGCAAAATTAGGACTTACACCAGAAGCTTTTGAAGTATTATGCGCCATAATGAACCAAAGCTCTGCTGCTGTTATGTTGAATACAGGGTGGATTGTAAGCCATTTACTTTTCCCAGTACAAGCGGGAATTGGAATAAATGAGGAGTTTAGTGGTACTACCAAACATGAATTACGCGTGCTACCATCAGGACAGGTAGTTATGACATGCAGCATTTCCGGAGTTGCTCGCGCACTATATGTACAGGAAAAAGAACGTTATGTGGATGTTAAAAAAGATGTCAGTGCTCATAGACAAAACTCCAATTTTGTCTTCACAGATCCAGAACTGCTTGCAGGAATAGACATATCGTCCAGTATGGAGGTCTTAATAAACACTGATGGAACAATACGAATTATTAAATTAAAATATGAACTGCCAAATCTAACCCCAGAAAGAGTAGAAAGTATTTGTAGTTCCCAGGGATTTTAAAATCTATTTACTTGTCTACAGTCACTAAATATAACTATCAGGCTCAATGTAGCCTGATTTTTTTTGCCTACGTAAAGCAAAAAATTAATCAATTTAGCAAATATGCTCATAAAAAAAACCTATAAAAAGAACTATAAGTCATACATGCAGTCAATTCACAGTGTCTCAGTATCTATATCTAGGAAAAACTTTAAAGGTTTTTTCCCTAGTGGTTGCGTTTGCATGTTTGCATATATGAGGTTCCTGTCCTGTGTAGAGTAATCAGGATGTACCGGGGGAAGAGTTCACGGTTAACACAGTTACACTTAATAAGGAAGAGCAACTATGATTGATCCTAATGCTGCACCAGGTGGTGGTAGAGTAGATCAAAGCGGTCCCGCAGGGGGACCTGAAGCTCCTGAAGATGATAACGAACAACTTTCAGTTGGTGATGGTTCTGATGCTAGAGCTGCAAGTAGCCCTGCAGACGAGGGTTCGGCACGTGAAATTAGTTCACGCAATATGGAGATTGCAACTTCAGAAAATGCTGGCCGCTCAGGAAAAAGTAAAGGGGCTAGTGGTGCAAACAAGTTAATGGCCCAGGGAAAGGCAAAGTTGAGTCAACTAGGTCATAAGATAGCAAATGCATTTGCAACTCTCAAAAGCAATCTCGAAGCTAAAATTACTCAGATGGAGCTCAAGGTTAAATCTAAAATGGTTAAGAATGGGCAAATGAGACCATTTGGTCTACCTGGACCTGTTGAGGGAAACGAAGGTGGAGGTGCTTCTCAATTATCAAGGCAAGGTGCTGTGCGTGATCGCGCAGGCAGTAATCAAACAGATGGTTTAACAAGGCAAGGTGCTGTACGTCATCATGGAGATGATGGTGGTCGAAGAGAAGGTTTAAGTAATTTAGTGGCACAATCTCCTGCAAACATCGGTTCACATACAGGAAAAAATTCTAAAGGTCTGTTGAGTAAAATTAGGGGTTTCTTCGCTAAATTGAAAACAAACATTGTCCGTCATGCCAGGGATTTCAATCCAGCAAGATCATTGGGGTTAATCTCCAATAATCGATCCCAAGGATCTGTACATGCTACCCCTAGTGCCCCCCCTCTTCCTGTTGATCACGTTTATGAAGAAATAGATTATGGTGCTGCTAGAAGAGGAAGTGGCGGTAGTGAGCATATATATGAAGACATGGATAGCGTTGCTGGTAGAGGCGGTAGAGAACCACATTCATCTCTTCCTGGAGACAATACCAGAACACAGTATGACAATAGGGGTGATAGTACAGTACCACATTATGACAATAGAATAACTGCCGGTGAAGACGGGTATGCTGCTGTCAATAAAAATAAAATTGATGATGGATTGATGAAAGAACTGCTTACGGAGTTTGATGATCTTTTTGTTGATCATACACCAGGTGAAATGCGTGCTTCATTAGATGAAGCATATGCTCAAGAGCTGGAGGATGTATTCAGAGATTACAATGCCAGCTCTGGTGAGGATACGGCACCTCCACTTCCACCAAGGAATATTGGTGGTCCCAACAGACCGCCAAGGGCAAGGGATGCTACCGGAAATTAAATGGCTTGGGTTATGAATACATTATAATCTAATGCTGGCAACACAATGTTACAGTGCAAAATGGTTAGTAGCTATACATATCATCCAGTGCAACCTACTATATGGGTTGCACTGTGTTTTTAAGATAATTAACTTATTTAGCAATAAGATTGTTATGTGCTTATAAAGCATAGAATAAATTACCTTGTGTATAATAGGTAGGATAGTAAAAACTAAGTAATAAGCGTGATATTGTGTCATTAATATTTAAACATGATATACAGTTAAAAATAACAATATTAAATGAAGATTGCTTAAGTAACTATGTCATCAAAAGTAATCTAAAGCGTCATATTAAATAAAAATCTACATTATTACGGATAAAAAGAGTTTGTATTTGTATCAAAGGAGCAGAGTAAATTCTATAATTGTTCGTTTGTAGGATACAAACAAGGAAGTAGCATTTAATCCAGAGATGAAACTTTGTACCACTATAAAAACTCAACCCGTACTATTAGCAGCTCTAATTTTAGGGATTTAAAATATGAGAACTAATGAATATAGTCGTCAAAGCACTGATGATACTGATGCAAATCATAACTTAAAAGAAAGCGGCACCATTAATACTTCAGGTAAGACGTCATCAGGTAGAGAGCTATCGCAAACACCTGAAGAACATTCTCGTAATAAAGACAAATCGTCAGCTGTATCTGATGCACTTCGTAGAGCGGCTGCACGTGGAGCAGGTGCAAATGTAGGTTCCAGGACATCATCTTCACACAAATCAGCTATTTATGATGCTCTTCGTAGAGCAAGCGCAGGTAGAGGCAGTTCAGAGTCATTATCAACAGGTAGAGAAATATCACAAACATCTGAAGAACATTCTCGTAATAAAGATCGATCGTCAGATGTATATGATGCACTTCGTAGAGCGGCTGCACGTGTAGCAGGTGCAAATGTAGCTTCCGGGACATCATCTTCACACAAACCAGCTATGTCGTCTGATGTGCTTCGTAGAGCAAGCGCAGGTAGAGGCAGTTCAGAGTCATTATCACCATACAGCTCATCTGTATCAGCTATATCTGGTACACTTTCTGATGCACTTCATAGAGCAGGTGCAAATATAGGTTCCGGACAATCATCTTCACGCAAATTAGATATTACAGTTAGAGAAAAGGCCAGTTCTACCATTACAAAGGCTAATAGTATTGTATCTAGCCTAGGACAAAAATTGGATAATACGGAAGAAATTTCTCAATTATTACTGACTCTTAGAGAAGACACAATACCACTATATTTAAGGATATCAAATAGGTTAATGGAGGGGTATTTTATTGAAGAAAATACGTACCCTAATACGTCATCATTAGAAAATTTAAGATCACGGTCTGAAGATGAATTAAGTGAAGATATGATAGAGGATATTACATCTCAGATGTTGAACATGCATAAAAAAATGAGTACATATTTAATGGGTGCTGTGGAGGAAGTAAAAGCCTTAGCCGCTCGCATAGAAGGATCAGAAGATATAGGTCAACCATCAGATGGTTTAAAAAAAATGTTGATCCTAAAAATGAGTGAGATAGACTCAACTATAGACAAAGAATTTTCAGAATTTCAAGCGGAGTTATCTTATAAATATGACTTACTATTGAAAAATTTAGTAAGTCTAACAAAAGTTGTACACGAAAATAGAGATAAACTTATAAATTCAGCCCACAATGCCGCTGAAAAATATGGTTTATTAGAAGAAAAAAGCCAAAAGGCAACGTCTTATCAAAGTAAAAAAGGGACATCTAGTGCTAAATCTAGACACGGTTTGTTAGGAAAAGGTGGAAAAGCATCGTTATCACAAAGTAAAAAAAGAATATCCGAGGCTAAATCTAAAATTAAATCTTTAATTGATCGTGCTTCTATTAAAAAAGGTAGTAAAAGTGATGAAGTAGATACTAGAGTGAGAAGTAGGTCAGTAAATCTGATGAATTCATTATTATCTGATTGGGGAGAACACACCATACCACCATCAGGATCGGACGTGATGAGTGTTGCGTCTGCTCTATCAGTTGATACTGATTATGCACGTGCTACATCTAAATATCTTCTGAGAGCACTTAGTGGAGAATAGGTATGGTTCTTGTTAAAAATTTATTACTCAAGTTTATAATATAGACGTGCTTATTTGTACATAAAAAAATTTCTTTAAAATTTATAGCATTGGTATCGGATTGGCTATGGTCATAATTGACCATAGCCAATTGTAACTGCACAGGAATAAAGACAATATGATCTTGACATAACCTATAGTCAGTAACAATAGTGATATTAATAGCACCGTAGTTGATAAATAACATGATACTAGTGTTAGTAGTATAGATTTATCTCTACTAAAAAAATTGCCCTTCATGTATAGAATTAGTTAATTGAGAAATAAAATATAAAATATATAACTGTTGATGATTGCATTAGACAATTATTACTAGCTGTATATTTAGATACTAGATCTCATTTTATGGTACAAGGCAATGCAGCAGAGGCTGATAGGGGTGGGAATGTACCTGAACACAAGAATAAAATTATCTTGAAAAGACTGCTGCTGAACTAGTTGAATTAGTAAGAAAGTGGGCGAATTTAATTTAATCATAGAAGCATAAAAAAACGATTATGTCGTTAACGTACCAGAATATTGCAGTTTAGTTAATTTACTCCATCTACCGAAATTATTCGCAAGTATTTTCTCTTTAAGGCAAAGGAAGGCTCAGTATTTACCGATCTGTGAGTAAGCATATTGTGTTTTTCAGTTGATGGAGAAGGGGGTAATAAATTACATTCTTATGTTTAATAGAAAGTGCTGTTACGTTTTTAGAGAAGTGCGTATTGGTGAACTGATTCTGGTAATTTGAAGTTTGTTCCTATCATATCACTAGATAAACTTGAGTGCTCTGTGTTCGTTAAAATTAGGATACGACGTAACCGCAGAGCCCATAATGTGGGGGTACTCTACCTACTTTATACTCTACCTACTTTAATATGATTAATTACCTAATCAAAGCTGAAGTTTGGTCAAGACCTTAGCAACTTTCTTTTAGTAAATTCTTTACTGGAGCAAATGAGCATCTATGTACTGGAGACGGTCCGAACTTTTCCAGGAGTAAAAAATGTTGCTTTGTTGGGTATCCCTTATGCTTGACAAAATCGTACTGTGGGTATAGTTCGTGCAAAACACTGCAATAATGGTCCCTGCTTACTTTGGCCATGATAGAGGCAGCGCTAACAGCTGGTATCAAAGCATCCCCACATACAACTGCTCTACATACTGTACTGAGATTAGGACAATGAGAGCCATCAATGCAAACATCGTCGCATGGAACATGAGAAACCTTATCAAATGCCCGTTTCATAGCTAACAGGCTGGCCTGTAATATGTTCATTTGGTCAATTTCTGCCACTGTTGCCTCTGCAACGGCCCATGCTATAGCAGTCTCTTGAATAACAAGAAACAGTTCCTCACGCTTTTTTTTAGATAACTTCTTGGAGTCATTTAGTTCTGGCAGGCTACGGCTCATATCCAAAATCACGGCTGCAGCAAACACGCTACCAGCAAGAGGCCCCCTACCCGCTTCATCAACACCACAAACTAGCATAACTACGCCCTAGCACACATAATATTAGCCTCAGCCATAAGACGTTCTCCACAGTAAACGCGTCCAGAATATTTACTTATAGAGGTACGTTTCATAAGCATAGAAACATTTATGGTTATAGTGTCTCCTGGCACTATAGGTGCTCTAAACCTAGCATTGTCGATACCGGCGAGGTAGTACACATCGTTTTTGCTGCTGTTAGCATTTCCTTCTGAGGAAATGGTAAGTAAGATCCCCGCTGCTTGTGCCATAGACTCAACTACTAAGACACCTGGCATAACTGGATTTCCTGGAAAATGACCCACGAAAAATGGTTCATTTATGGTAACGTTCTTGATAGCAACGATACTTTGGCTAGGTTCACAGGAAATAACTCTATCCACCAATAAAAACGGGTATCTATGGGGAAGATTAGACATTATGCCTTGAGCAGTAATCATATTATTCTCTCTTATTTCAAGACTTTGATGTTGTATCATCGGCTTGAGAATAGCTAAGTTGTTTTAGAACCTGATCGGTAATATCAACATTCTTATTAACGTATACAGCTTCCTGCAGGATAGCATCGTATCTCTCGCGCGCAGCCACCTTACGGACAACTGAGTTAGCGGCACGAATTATCCTTTGATACTCCTCTTTACGCCGAGAATTTAGAGCTTCTGCAGAATCTCTTCTAGCCATATGTAGCTCAAGTGTCAACTCATTATATTTTCTTTCTAGTTCATGGCGTTCATCGTAGGATATCTTTCCATCCACACCATCCATCTTTGCTTGAATCTCACCCAAACTTGCCTCTAGATCCTTAACTTTTTGTAGGCGTGGTTCAAATTCCTTCAATAGTCTATGTTCTGCATCTAGAGCCAATTGTGACTCCCTAAGAATGCGACGAGTATCTACAAAACCGATCTTAGTAGCATAAACATAGCTTGGTATAAGAAAAAACAATGTACTAAACAAAACAATAGATGATCGCACTAAAATTCCTCCACTTATCACTTACTTTAAAAAGCTGTACCAACGGTAAATTGAAGAGCTTGTACATGGTCATCAAAAGCAGGATTAATAGCATATCCATAGGAAAATCTTAGGGGTCCCATAGGTGATAGCCAAGACAATGCCATACCCACAGAGTACCTGAAATCTTTTATGTTAAAACTACTGTACCGTAGCCTGTAATCACCTCTGCCATATACTTGGCCAAAATCTAGGAAAGCGGCTATCCGTAATGAGCGATCTTTTCCCATTCCTGGAATTGGAAAAAGCAATTCCGCACCACCATCTACTTCTGTATTTCCACCAAAAGCACTGCCACTGCTATCACGCGGACCAAGAGAACTTGTAGAGTACCCACGAACGGTTCCTATTCCCCCGGCATAAAAGTTCTTAAAGAATGGTAATGAAGAGCCATCTAATCCTCGTCCAAGCGCGATATGCCCACGCAGCAGCAAAACCAGCTCGTCATCTCTTATAGGAAAATAATTCTGATGTTTATAGTCAAGAACATAGTACTTTAAATTACTACCTGGCAAAGTAATCTCAGCAGATACTTGATCATACACTCCCTTAGTTGGGTATATTAGACTGTCTCTTAGATCCCTAGTCCATGAAAAATCCTGGGTCAGAATAGAGTTTGAAGGACCATGTTGGTGTACAAATTTAACAAATTGGCTTGGGCTATCTTTGTATACAGTTAGGTCAACATGCTCTACACCAACACCAGTAAATATCGTATCAAATTCAGAAATCGGAATACCGAAACGCAACCTACCTCCCGTGCTAACAGCACGGTAGTTGGCAATCCCCAACACACCTTGATAAACAGCATTGCGGTAAAATCCGATTTGACTACTTATTCCGTTAATAGTCCAGTAAGGATTAACGTAACTTACATCTATAAGTTGGTTAAGAGAACTAGTATTTAAACGAATACTGGCAAGATTTCCTGTCCCAAAAACATTAGGATGAGTAACAGACAGTGACAGCACAACCTTCTCTGCCGAGGAATAGCCTATACCGAACCTAAATTGTCCTGATGGCCTTTCCTTAACTGAAACATGGATATCGGTCTGATCGTCTCTACCAGAAACGGGAACCATGTTAAATACCACATCAGAGAAATAGCCTAGCCTATTAAGCCTTTCCTTGGAGCGTTCAATTTTAGAAAGATTATACATTGCACCTTCATATTGACGAAACTCACGACGAATCACTTCATCTTTTGTCATCGTGTTACCGTCTATATCTATGTGCCTAACCCAGACCAACTTACCAGTCCGTAAAACAAGTTTAACATCAACCGTTTTGCTATCTCTATGAACGTCTGGATGCACATCCACGGTAGCATATGGATATCCCCTATCAGCAACGAAATTAGTCAATTTTTTGACAAAGTCAATCAAGGCCTTTCTACTAAAAATATCGCCCGGACGAATACTTAGCATTTTTTTAAAAGATTCGTCTGTTATAAGTGGCCCATCGAAAACAACCTTACCAAACTTAAATACTTGACCTTCATGTACAGAAATTTTTATAAAAGTGTCTGATAAATCTGGTACAACAGATACTTCCTCAGATTGTATAAAGAAATCTACAAACCCGCGATCGTAGTAATAGCTCATCAAAGAACTGATGTCAGAATCTAGCTTACTACGAGAATACCTATCATTCTTCGTGTACCAACTAAAAAATCCAGTAGGTCTAAGAGACATACTGGACAACAATTTACTACTAGAAAAACTATTGTTCCCCGAAAAATTAATACCACGTACTCGTACAGTAGGAGATTCCCGCACCAAAAACTGTACTGACACACGATTATTTTCCAGTGGAGTTACTTGTGTTTTAATATGAACAGCATACATAGAATCAAGCAAATACTGCTGCCTAAGCTCAATAACAGCTCGGTACAATACTGCAGGGCTAAATACGTTACCTGGATAAATTCCTACAGCTAAAAGTCCTTTCCTTACTACATTGTCACTAAAAGCGTACATGCCACTAAAGGATATACTGCTTATAGTTGGAGCTTCCCGCACGTAAATAATAAGTTGATCATTATCATCTCGATAAAACCTAATATCTGTATACAAACCAGACTCAAAAAGATTATGAATAGCCTGAGAAAAATGCTCTTCATCCCAAGAGTCCCCGGGATGCAAACCTGAACCATCTATAACAACCTTAGGCTGCATACGAACCAAGCCCTTAACCACTATGTTGGATATAGCATTAGGGACAGCAGCAAAACTACAAAGGCAGTTCAACAACAAGCAGCAAAAAAGAAAAACACTTTTTTTCATCAATATATCTTCTTAACCAAAAATAACACGAGCCTAGTAACGGAAAACAACTAACCTACACAAATAGATAACCTATCTTTAGCAACGGTGCTAGCATAAGCCTTAACTTCCTGGTCAAAGCACAATATGTCATCCAATGTAGAACATGGACGCGCAGGCACTCCAGAGTAAGTCTCAGAAATTATAGTAAGAATATCTGTAAAACGAATTTGACCGCTTAAAAATAGCTGCACCGCCGCCTCATTAGCAGCATTTACAATTATACAATCGCTATGTCCAGCTGTAACAGCATCAAGTACTATTTTCAAACACGGAGCAATATTTGTATCAAGCGCATGGAAGGATAAACTGCCAAGCTTGATCAAATCAATGTTAGATACACCCGATATATGCCTATTAGAAGATGACAAAGCATAGGATAGTGCAGTTCTCATATCAGGATAGGACATATGAGCCAAAGTTACCCCATCAATATAGTCAACTAATCCATGAACTATACTCTCGGGATGCACAACTATCCCAACCTTGCTTGGAGAAACTCCAAATAACCAGCAAGCCTCAGCCACTTCAAGTCCTTTGTTTACCATAGTAGCCGAATCAACAGAAATTTTACGACCCATTGACCAGCGCGGATGGGTACAAACTTGTTCGGGAGTTACATTGTCAAGCTGAGAAAAAGGAAGCGGCCAAAATGGCCCCCCAGATGCTGTCAGCACTAGGCGCTTTACAAGATTTGCTGAAGTTTCACAAGAATAATCCCTAGGTAAAAGACACTGTAACAAAGCAGAATGCTCGCTATCGATGGGAATAATATTAGCGCCTGAGCTACGCGCAACATCCATTATCACTGGGCCTCCAGCAACTAAGGATTCCTTATTTGCCAAAAGAACCTCTTTGCCCGACTCCAAAGCAGCACAAGTTGCAACCAATCCTGCTGTACCGGTAATTGCAGCAAGTACAACATCCACCTCAGGCAGTGAGATTATACGGGGAAAATCGCGCCCAGAAAGAACACAAACGTCCCTATCCGAAAGGGCCAAGGACAAAGCTTTAAAGGCATCATCATTAGCAACACACACATAATCAGGATTAAATGCACAACATTGTTCATACAAGAGTGGCCACTTCTCATTAGCTGACAAAGCTAAAACACGGTACCTATCAGGGTATAGGCGTACAACATCAAGCGCCTGACTTCCAATTGAGCCAGTAGATCCGGCAATCACGACATTCCTAGGCATTGCGTCCCTTCTGGCTAACGATTCAAAATACAAAACAATAGAGGCATCATAGAAAAGTATGAATCAAACCTATCTAAAATACCCCCGTGACCAGGAAGAAGGTTACCACTATCCTTTACTCCAGACACCCTCTTAACGGCAGATTCTAGAAGATCACCGGAAACTGCATAGGAAACAAAAATGGCAGCAATAAAAAAGTCGGCCCCAGAAAACTTCCACGGCAATATAACTATCCCCCAAAGATGGGATATTAATAGTACTAAGACGGCTGCAATATATGAACCACAAAGACCCTCAAACGATTTACGCGGACTAATCGAAGGAGCTATAGGAGTACGACCAAATAACGTACCAATAAAATATGCACAGCTATCCATAGACATAATAATAAAAACAGACCAGAACAAAAATTTTGCCCCCAGAAAACGGAATATCCAGAATGTAGACAACCAACCAATCAGGATACAGGATACGCCCAAAAAGGCTAACGGATTTGACATGCTCCAAGAACTAGCACTGTAATTTATTAGAGAAAATGGTACCAAGGCCCATAAACCAGAAAATACGAAAGCCACACTAAGAGCTTGTGATTTCGGTAGATACCAAGCAAAAACACCATATAGTACGGTAGATGCAAAAATCATAAAATCCAGCGCACGTGACTTAGGTAATGTAATGAATAACCTGCTCCATTCCCAAAGTGACAGCAAAAGTAAAAGCCCAACTACCACCATAGCCATAGCTGGGGACAAAAATTTCACTACAAGAAACAACAAAACTAATAGGAAAAATGCAGTGATAGAGCGAAGTAGAAGCTCCCTAAAACGAGACTTTTTTAGCAACATCTAAAGGACATCTCCAAAATCACAATCAACACTGCCCCCTACCGATCCAAATCTCCTGTTTCTGCGCTGAAAAACTCCGATAGCATCAGTAAGGGATTTCTCATTGAAATCAGGCCAAAAAACAGGTGTAAAATAAAACTCTGTGTAAGCCAATTGCCACAAAAAGAAATTACTTATGCGATATTCACCAGATGTACGAATAAAAAGATCCGGCTCAGGTAGGTGAGAAAGACAAAAGTACGGACTCAAACTTTCAACACTAATATCTTCTGGGGAAAAGGAAGGATGATCGGAGACAAAACCCTTAACAGCCTGGATTATATCCCAACGCCCCCCGTAGTTTAGGGCTATATTGAGGAACAACTTATTATTTCCGCGAGTCTCTTCCTCTGCTCGCCCCAGCTCATCTAACAAGCTTGAATAGTTAGATAAGAAAAACCTGTCACCAATAAAAGATAAACAAACTCCATGCTCCTTCAAAAAACCCATATGTTGCCTAAGAGCGACAACTAATAATGAAAAAAGAGCATCCACTTCCGATACTGGACGACGCCAATTCTCCGTGCTAAAAGCAAACAAAGTCAAGCAAGGCACTCGATGGCACAAACACCCTCGCACAACACTTTCAACAGCATCAACACCCTTGCTATGACCAGACAACCGCGACATAGAACGCTTCTCAGCCCAGCGACCATTACCATCCATAACGATAGCTATATGCTGCGGAACCTCCACAGCGGATGATGATTGCGACAAAAAACACCCCTGCAGATAATTAAATAGTCATTACTTCCGTTTCCTTTGCATGCATAATATCATCAATATCAGCGATGAAACGGTCAGTTAATTTCTGAATCTTGTCTTGTAAAGAGCGTTCTTCATCCTCTGAAATTTCCTTCTTCTTTAAGGATTCTTTCAGAGAAGAATTAGCATCCCTACGTATATTTCTAATGCTAACTCTTCCAAGTTCACTCTCAGAACGCACAAGCTTGGCCAAATCACGACGCCTCTCTTCAGAAAGAGCAGGCATAGGAACACACACTGCATCTGATTTCGTAAAAGGATTCAAGCACAAATCTGAATCACGAATGGCCTTCTCAATAGCGGGAAGCAGAGACTTCTCCCATGGTTGAATCATAATGGTACGAGAATCACTCAGCGTAAGGCTAGCAACCTGCTTAACTGGAATCGTAGATCCATAGTAAGGGACCAACACATCCTCAACCAAAGAAGTATTAGCACGCCCTGTCCTAATCTTAGACAAAGAAACCTTCAACGACCCTATAGTTTTCTCCATCTTGTCTTGTGTAAGCCGCTGTATGTCATCAACCACGCATAAATCCTTCATTTAACATGTTAACAATAAACCAGCGTTCCTTCTGGCTCACCGCAAACAATCCTAGATAGAGCGCCTGGATTAAAAATATTGAAGACCACAATGGGTAAATTCTGATCCCTGCACAATGCCAGCGCTGTAGAATCCATAACTCGCAATCCCTCAGCCAAAGCCACGTCAACGGAAACAGAATCATAGCGAACCGCATCATCATAGATATTCGGATCTTTATCATACACACCATCAACCTTAGTGGCCTTCAAAACTATAGAAGCGCCAATCTCTGTACCACGAAGAGAGGCTGCAGTATCGGTAGTAAAAAACGGATTACCAGTACCAGCCGCAAATATAACAACAAAACCATCCTCTAAGTACGAAATGGCCTTATTCCGTACGTACAACTCTATTATGGTCTCAATCTGTAGTGCGGACATAGAACGAGCAGAAACGTTCCTTTGCCTTAGAGCCTCGCGCAAAATAATGGCGTTCATAACTGTAGCTAACATGCCAACATAATCTGCATCTGCTCGCTCCATACCAAGACCGACCAAGTTAGATCCTCGGAAGATATTGCCCCCACCTACAACAACACCAATCTGAACCCCCATGGCACGAACCGACGCTATTTCGTCTGCTATGGCATAGAGTACGCCAGAATTAACACCAAAACCATCACCCCCTGAAAGCGATTCACCGGACAACTTAAGAAGAACACGCCTGTGGCGTACAACGGACATAACTCCCCCGAGGTTACATGGATTTGACTGCTGCCACTTCTTTGGCAAAATCAACCCGCTCCTTCTCTATCCCCTCACCTACCACAAAGAATTGAAAGCGATGAACAACAGTACCATTACTTACTAGCATTTCTCCAACAGACTTAGAGGTATCCTTAACAAAAGGCTGATCAAGTAAACTAACCTCACTCAGGAACTTTGATACTCTACCATTAACCATCTTGGATATTATTTCATCTGATTTACCCGATTGAGCAGCTTGTTGGCGATAGATCTCCATTTCTCTTTCCAAAATATCCTTGGGAACATCATCGCGTGACACGCACAACGGCCTAGATGCCGCTATATGCATAGCAACATCCCTTGCTGCATTGTCATCTCCACTGTACTCGACCATTACACCTATACGCGAACCATGAACATAACAGGTCAAATTACACTCGCTTTGCCACAAGGTAAAGCGACGTATAGTAATATTCTCTCCGATCCTACCAGCCAATGCAACTCGCATATCCTCTATAGTTTGCTTACCTTCTGTAGACAAACTCATTAAGTTCTCTATGTCGCTGGGGCGTTCCTGAAAAATCAAAGAGGCCACAGAATAAGAAAAATCTATAAAACTCTCATTTCTGCAGACAAAATCAGTCTCACAGTTTACTTCCAACAAAACACCAGAAAGACGATCATCTGATATGCGACACAAAACTATGCCCTCAGAAGCAACACGAGAGGAGGCTTTTGTGGCCCTATCGCCTAAGCGAACCCTCAAAATGTCCTCCGCCTTCTTCATATCACCACCAGCTTCAACCAAAGCTTTTTTACACTCTAGTAAAGGAGCATCCGTTTTTAACCTTAATTCCTTAACCATAGCAGCTGTAATTTCACTCATATACCCTCGCCTATTGGCCAACAATCGTCGACTCACACCAAATCTGATACGCCTTCTGCATCATCAGCATTGCTAACCTCGACAAGCTCCTCCGAAATGCTAGAAACCATCGCATCTCTACTTCGCTTGCGACCATCTAAAATTGCATCCGCTATACCACTGGCATATAAACGAATAGCCTTCCCAGAGTCATCATTTCCTGGAATAACATAATCTATCCCGTCTGGGGAATCATTAGTATCAACAACACCTACAACTGGAATACCCAATTTCTTGGCTTCTGCAACAGCAATCTTCTGATATCCAACGTCTACTATGAACAAAGCATCAGGAAGATTATGCATGGATGAAATTCCACCAAAACTACAACGCAGCTTTGCCAATTCACGCTGCTTCATGATCATCTCTTTTTTGTACAAAAACTGTTGCTTACTCTCATCTGAGAACAATTCCTCCACTTCGCGCAAATGCTTTATTGACTGGCGCACAGTTTTGAAATTGGTCAACATACCGCCGAGCCAACGATAATGGACATATGGCATACTGCACCGAGTAGCTTCCTCAGAGATAATATCCCGAGCTGACCTTTTAGTACCAACAAACAAAATATTCCCATTGTTAGACGACAAGCCTGAAACAAAACGTAACGCATCACGGTACATTTTGACTGTCTTTTCCAAATTAATTATATGGATACGGTTACGTTGACCAAAAATATACGGTGCCATCTTAGGGTTCCAGAACCTAACCTGATGACCAAAATGGCAACCTGCCTCCAACATCTGACGAATTGTTGCTCCCATAAGATATCCTCGCACAAGGGTTCACACTAACGCAGGACAAAAAAAAAGCACCCTATGCCTGTCCTACGCGCAAATTTTACAACGGTGTTCAATTCTAAGGGACTTATTAGTAATACGTAAACTACTTTCTAGATTAAATAAATAAAAATTAGTCCCGAAAAATACCCAAAAGAGCTATGATAGTAGGTAAAAGTGGTAAGTGCTCGCGACTGTGAGGGAATGTATGTCTAGACGGGACGAAGCTGTTTTAATCAAAAAATCAGATGAAATTGAGAAAATGAGAATAGCTGGCAAATTGGCATCTGAGGTACTTGATTTTATAACGCCACATGTCAAAGCGGGAATAACTACTGAAGAGCTTGATAGGCATTGCTATGACTACATGGTAAATGTTCAACAAACTATACCTGCACCGCTTAACTATCACCCCTCTGGATTTAGTACTCCATATCCTAAGTCAATTTGCACATCTGTAAACAATATTATATGCCACGGCATTCCAAATGATCGTCAATTAAAAAATGGAGATATAGTAAATATAGACATTACTGTAATTAAAGATGGGTACCATGGCGACACAAGCCGCATGTTCATGGTAGGGGAAGTAGCGCAGCATGCCAAGCGTCTAGTTGAAAAAACTTATGAAGCCATGTGGGTAGGCATAACCCAGGTACGACCAGGAAACACTCTGGGTGATATAGGTTACTCCATTCAATCTTTCGCAGAAAACCTTGGATTTTCTGTGGTAAGGGAGTTTTGTGGTCACGGGGTTGGAAAAAACTTTCATGAGTCCCCACAAGTATTACATTACGGCAAACAAAACACCGGTCTAAAACTATTGCCAGGAATGACATTCACGATAGAACCTATGATAAACCAAGGTGGAAGACATATAAAGGTACTACGGGATGGATGGACTGTTACAACCAAGGATAGAAGCCTTTCTGCACAGTGGGAGCATACGATTTTGGTCACTGATGAAGGGTATGAGGTTCTAACAGTTTCGTCGGGCACACCCCTCCCTCCTCATAATATTTCCTAAATGTGGAGTCTTTTGTAGATATTTCCAGGAAAGATCTCCACTTCTTAAGATCACATACACTTAGTGGCAAGTTATACAGCTGACATAGCCCAGCAACCAAAGATAAATGACTCTCTGAGTACGTCCATAGCGCAACACTGTCAAACCCTATTATACGTGGCAACAAGGAAACCGCATTTATCACAAAATCCACACCTACACCACGGTAAAACGCAGTACGAATCAAAAATAGACCATTTTGCCACCAATATGACCCCCTGGAACGACAGCAAAGGGCAATAAGTCCTGCAAAAGCAAAAAATCTAGCATCTGCGTTACCTAAACTTGAATTGTCCCAATCTATAATGGTATGAGCTATGGATAACGAATCAGGAAAGGAGCACTTGTTTTCATGTAAAGGCCCAAGCGTAGAAACAATCGGCATATTATTCATAGCATCCCACACTAACATCTCTTGATCAGAATTGGACTTGTGTCCATTCAACAAAAAGTCTCGTGCCGACTTATCTGAACAAGGAATTGCCAAAGCAATCCGCACACAAGCAAGATTTCCCCTATCTACTGACGAATACAGCACCTCTTGTAAAATTGCACCATCCTGGTAAATGCCACACTCTACACGCAACCAACGACGCAAAGAAATAGGGTCTATAAAAATTTTGGGAGGCCAATTTTCTCTTTCAACAAGCCACTGCATTTCTGAGGATTTTTCATCCCAAAAACGTGTAATCTTAAATGGTCCAACATTGCAATGCCCAGCCTTGGAAGGACGCAATGAATCATTAAGTGTTTCTATATCAGATGATGGAAGCCAGATTTGAACTCCCAATAACATCCAAATAAGCTCAACTAGCTGACGAGATTTACCGCAAGTATAGGAAGCTCCGTGGCGAAAGTCGTACAGAACATAGTGATCACTGTGGTGTTGAAGTTTTTTTGAGAGCTTACCACCTACTTTTGTCTTCAGTACCTTTCTTGATTTGTAATCTACAACACGAAATATCATCAACCATAACGAGCCAACACGAAGCACCAGGGGGTAGGAAATTCCATTATCCTCTATAGCTTGCACTAAAAAATTCACACTGGATAAATTCATCCAAACCGAAGAGTGCCTTAGTTTTTGTCCGAGTCTATTAATTAATAGGCGATAGTGAACCCCGCCGTTGGAATAATTTTGCAAAAATTCATCTACAGCATCTACAGAATCAGACAACAAAGCTGAAGCTGCAGCCAAATCAACCTCACGATCAGTATGAGGAATCCACTGCTCCTTAGAAAGAGCTAATCCGCCCTCGAATCTTCTGCAATCAGTAGCTGATAATAACTGAGATAGTTTATTGCATACAGCATCAGCAGTGTGTAATACGTAGTGCTCAGCATTTCTTCTTATAGTCTTCAATATAGTAACTAATAACACATTCCTCTCACCTTCTTTTACCCACTTTAGTTCATCCATATTATTTTCTAGGAGATACTGGAACACTGTAACCAACAATGGCATGTCCATGTTTCCGTAGTGAGAAATTAGATTTTTCTTTAAGTAATGTTCTTGCTCTTCTGTTACATAGTCTAACGAAGATGTCATAGATACTATTGCTTGCAATATTAGTAATAACCGCGAAAAAGACGGTAATACATTAGTCAATCTTAAGCAATATGAAAAATAACTTTCCTGATCCAAATATTTTAAAAACAACAATCTTTTCTTATATGAATCAGAAAAAAGGTCCGTATCACGATATGCATCTAATATATGCTCCCACTCAGTATTCTTTGCACCTGTTTCAACAAACGGGGGAAATATGCAGTGTAGGTTTACCAACTTGGTCTTTAATTTGGTAATAAGTTCGTAGTTAATACGAGTAGATGAAGTAGTAGAAAACTTACTAATCACACAACGAAACAAGTAAATAGCTACAAATCCCGTCCACTGATCATCTAGAAACAGATCTTGTAGAAAAACAAATATATCACCGCGGCTAAAAATAGCAGATAAACGACAATATGTATCTTGATCGAACAATATGAACAGCTGGCACACACGCGAATGAATAACATCTCTAAAATCTGCTGCGGCAACCTTAGAAAATCTGTCACTACCTATACGATGTGCAATACCAACAAGCTCTTCATCAGATCCACTATCCAAAGCAATTAAAAAAGAAACTATGTCGTCATCAAAAAGCAACACCTCTGGATCAGGAGAAATAACCTGAGAAAAAATACTCTCCCTTGGAGAAAAACCAGATGGATAAAAGTAATAAAGTAACCTGTTAAATGATTGTTCAGAAAAAGGAAAATGTAAAAAATAGCCTCTAGACAGCATTACATCACCAAAAATTATGGATGAACACATCATACATTACTAGCAGCATGATAAGGAATAACTCACTGAAGAACCAGGTAATGCTACACGACTAGAGCGAACGGCAGGTAAAACCATTAGCTAGAAACACTTAGGTGAACAATTTTCAGAACTGACATCCGTCCAATATTAATGATTTTTCCTAAATTTTCCATGGAGTTTTCCCAAGCAACCCGGGAATAACTGTATTTACCCAATACAAACTGATTGCCATAATAAGGCTCGCGTAGGATAATAATTGGATGGGGGAAGATCAGTATGAACATTAGAAATCCAGTTTATTTGATCTGGTATGAAAAAGATAGATCCAGCATCAGCCGTAGGATTGTTGTGGGTGTATACTATGTTACGTGCCTCTACCTAGTGCGCTTAGAGATACCAGGCAGCCTAACGGAGAGATAGTAAGTTTGGTGGAAATCCCCTTGCGTTGGTGGTCGTAGATTTTTGGGGGAATTTTTGTAGTGTGTCTCGTCAACTGGTGCGTAAAACGCACCTTGTTCTGCTCGGTGGTGTCCTTCGTTCTTTGTCTATTATTTTCTAGTGATGCTTTTTCTGGTGGTAGGGTTTTTTCTTTTGCCATATACGACCTTGACAGCAACAAGTGGATCAGCAGAAAAAATGAGCATGTCCCCATGGCTCCCGCGTCTACGATGAAGCTGGTCACGTCTGTTGCTGCACTAGACATACTGGGTCCAAGATACAGGTGGACTACAAGGATTTACGCTGATGGTACTCCTGATAAAAGCGGAAGAGTAAGAAAGATATGGATCGTTGGCTCTGGGGACCCAATGTTTCTAGACAGGGATTTTGATAATCTGCTTAAAGATTTGTACAGAAATAATATTAGAAAGATTGACACATTAGCTATAGACTTGAACAACTTTAATCACCAATTTCTAAATACCCTAGGTGACAAAAATCGGTTCGCTGCATACAATGTTGGTCCGTTTCCGTTCATAGTAAATTACAAAACTACTGAAATAGACATATCTCATCAAAATGGCAATATACTGATAGGAGCTAACAATTATTTGCCATACAATGTAACGATTGATAGCCATGTAAAGCTTGCTAACATACCTTGTTCAAAAGCATTAATTGACACCTATTACAGACCTGGAAGCTCTAAAAATCCAAGTAAGATACTGGTACGTGGCACTGACTCTACCAATTGTTCACATCACACTGTGTACTTGTCGTTTATGACTCATCAGCAATACATAGAAAATCTTTTTCGTAGACGTTGGCAAGATATGACTGGAAACTATCTACTTAAAAGCATAATAGAAGACGTACCCAAGAAAAGCGCTATATTGGTAGCAGATCACACCTCGTACCCTTTATCAACAACGCTTATTGGAATGAATAAATTTAGCAATAACCTAATGTCGTACTTAACATTTTTGTCAATAGGATACAAATCTGATTATAAGCAAGCAACATTTGCTGCTGCTAGCAAAAAACTGACCTCATGGGTAGAGCAGGAAAATATAAGTGATCAACAAATACGCATAAAGGATGGATGTGGAATATCAAAAAGCAATCGTCTAACATCATCTTTTTTGTCGGAATTACTGCGCCATGCTTTTCATAAAGAATATTTCCCTGTTTTGTTAGAGTCCCTTCCTATAGCAGGTGTTGATGGAACGCTAGCATACCGCTTCAACAACAGTCCCTTAAGAAAACATGCATTCATGAAAACGGGCACTCTTGAAAACGTAAGGGCACTGGCTGGGTACTGGAAGATGCCAAGAGGCCACTGGTACAGCTTCGTGGCCTTAGTAAATTGTCAAAAAAAATGTACAGATGACGATCTATTGTGGCTTGATCTGCAAACAGAAAAGCTCTACCTGTCACTTGCCGATAACACAAATCCAGGTAGATTGATACCTTCAAGTTAGTGGACCAATATGACTGGTGTAAACAGCCAGGTCTGGCTGTTTATGCCAAACGCCCCATCTTGCTTGCACGTATCAGCCACTATGCTATCAGTACTTGGATGGCCTGGATTATTATCTGAATAACAGTAAGTTATACCAACAGAGTCACCAGAAGCAGTCTGATAGGTGTCATACATATAAAACTGCTGCACTGACCACTCTTCCCACTTGTATACAGTCTGATGAGCAAGAACATATCCAGCTGACATTGATAAAGCAAAAGTATTGTCAAAATATGGAACTAAGTCCCCTTGTGCAAACTTTGTACGAAGAAACTCCCTCCACCAAAGCTGACGCCTTCCCCTATCAGTATCTGGATCTCCACAATAGTCCTGAGAATTATTCTTATAGCTACCCAAAGCTGTAACACATAAACCATCGTCGGTCCATCTAGACAAATCCCAATGATGCAACTGCATATAGACATTTGGCTTAATAGCAGAAGTATAGGACGAAGCGAAGAACACCATCTGAGGACCTTCTGTCGAACATGGTGCCTCAGAGATTGGAGTATTAAAGCTACCGCCACCAGCACCACTTAAACACATGCCATCTTTTACGTTTTGTATATGCTCATGAGACAGAAACACCCATTTTAAACCTGGGTCTTTTTTATCACAGGTATTAAAGGATAAGGTATCCCCTCGTTTTCCGTAGCACATAAGAGAACCGTCTGATCTGGTAACAGATATAAAGTACTTCTTCTGTGGATTGTTAGTAGTACCACTGTCATCGGGAATCAATCGCATATTTTCTATACTATAGTCTCCCATAAGTGAATGACAAGACATGGTAACAAAATTACTACCAACCACCTCCTCCTTAGTATATTGCTTTATGGCCAAACAATATCCATTGCCTGTAGTAAATACAGTAGGTACCCCTATAAGGCGAGAATCAAACCTCATTATAGTGTCTTTATTTTCCTCTCCAGATTTATCAATTGGAGGAGCAAAAGATCCCTTAACATCTGCCAAACACCATACTTTGCCATGTCCTGCATCATTAACACAAAACTGAGATCTATCTTTTTCTACATCTACTAGGTCCCCAAAACGCCAAACTGCAGCTGGGGTAGAAGCACTCTTGAAACAGTCTATCAAAGAAAGGTTAACCTCACCTGATGAATCAAATAATGGAATAAAACACTTGGATGGATCCATAGCGTAGCGTAATTCTTTAGTAAAATCAGTTGCAGCACTGATTAGATCTTTCCTAGGAATAACGTAATAGACGTCCCTTCCTCCAACAGATGGTTGCCAATTTATAACAACATGCTTCCTAGTTTTATCTATAGAAGGAACAGCAGCTCTGGTAGTTTTATTGGAAATAATATTACCCACAGACATACCAGAGAAGGAATTAACAAAAGTTGTAGTACAGTCAGTACCTGTCTGCGTGCTAACAGCTTTCCAAAGCTGTGTGGGTTTATCGTAGAACCCTTCCAATCTTAGCTTTGTACCTGGTTTGGCAGAATCATCAATGGTGAGGGCATGGAATCTAGTCTCAGCATCTAATAGGCCAAATGATCCTGGATGAGATTTGGAGTCTACCACTAACCAAACTTGAGAAACATCACCAGAAAAACGACCAACCACTACTTTAGAAGTAATAATTCCGGATTCTTTAACCATACTAAGGGCTAGATCCTTATTTTCTCCCCATATCAAATTCACAAAAAGTGACTGTGAAGATGGAATAAAATCTACACGAGGAATCCATACCTCGGTAAAGTTAAACATGTTTTCAGTATCTAGGATTGCATAACTATTGACGGTAATAGTCGACTCTTTAGCTGAAGCAAAAACCCCATTAGCGCTTATGGGTTTCAAAAACACACTACTGCACAGTGACTGAGGATCAACAACAACAGGAGAATGGTAGTTAGTTTGTTTCAATATTTGATTTGCACAATTTTCACCAGTATCAGCATCCTTGGGCACCCAATAGCTCCATTCTTTAGGATGAACAGAACATCCATGAAAACGCAAGACATTGGTACCAGGGGCAGGACGAAACATTATCGTAGTTGGAACCAAGCAAACAGGTTGCTGTACCTTCTCCTCAGAAGCTGGTGAATGTAAGGTTATAACACCAGGTAAACCATCGACAGCCCGAGCCTCCACGATAGCCCAGGGACTATAGTCTAATGATGATAATTCAGCTTGAAACCAGAATGAACCTAAAAACTCTATACCCCATACTTTGCGGGAATTGTCAGATAAAGCAACATAAAACATAGGGCGTCCACCAGGCAAAATGGAGCCATAAGCCTTAAACAAACTCCATTTCTGCCCTCTTCCACCGGTCTTTAAGTCAACACTAAGAAAAGAATTTACCAGCTCTCTATTGTCAATGCCAACAACATATTTAGGATTCGTATAGTGGGTAAAATACATGGTATAGCAAGAAGAAGCCGCAAGCGCAGAGGTGCTAACAACAGTTAACAACAATTGTAAAATCACATTTTTGATATAATTAGGCACCGCAAATTACCCCCCATCCTTCGTAACACGCAACAAAATAGAGCTAAAGCATCGGCCATGTTGATGGTACTAGGAAATATCAAAATGCAGGGTATTCCCATGTATCAACCAACATTATTACCAAAGCTACAAATAGAAACAAAATAAAATGAATAAATTTAGTCAATTAGTCAAAGCCAATTGACAACCCAAAGCCAGATGCGCTAACCATAATGGTAATATAAGTAAATATATCACACACAATGAAAGCAAAATGCCATAAAAAGCATAAAAAGTGATCCCTAGCCATGTGGATAAAAGTTACTATTATTTCTGTTATCGTACACGTAGTAAAACACCTCACCTGGGGAAACCAGTCCTAAACGATAACGTGCCTTCTCAATTAGCACATCGTGACCGTGCAAAAGATTATCCACCTTTGCAGCTAATTTTCTATTACGCTTAATCAAGGTGGAATTGTACGCAATCCAAGACTTTAATTCGTCCTGCCTACGCCAAACCTTAGGCCACCCTTCTTTGCCAAACCATAAAGAGTATTGAGTAGCCACGATTAGAATAGACAAAACTATTGTTACAGAGTAATACTTTATATTATAAAACTTTTCGTTCATAATGTAACCATATACACGTAAGTTTGCGTCTAGTTGTAAAAGTAGAGTACATATAAATTTAAATATAATCTGGCATAAAAGATATTAAAAATGTTCTCTCAGTTTTACCGTGACAATTAGTCCACTTACGTTAATATCATGCATAGCACTACCGAGCAATAAAAAAACAAAGTTAAATGAGAATACTATACCACCAGCAGTAGTTTATTAATCAAAGTCATTAATCACTGGAACAGTGATCATATGCTGGCTAAACAATCTCAAAATACATTCATAGCTAGAGATTAACCTTGCATTATTCATTATTATCTAATAAGTAAATCATCGTGGTATGAAACATACTTACCTACTGTGGATTACGTTAACTTACCAACAATATAAAGACTATGTACAATGTACCAGCGAGCAATATAAGATATAATTGTAAAATTGTTTATATACATCTCTCAGTATAATAAATTGATGCTAGTATGGTAATAAAAAATACCATGGCCCCTAATTTATAAAAAAATTATTATCTGTAATAGTCTTACTTTAGTGCTTCATTTTATTGTTTAAAACGGAAAAATTAGTTCTGGAGATGTGCACATTAAAACACATAATTTAGTAAAAGCAATTACTGTTCAAAACATCATGAGAGATTATCACTACAATGAAATTTTAATTATAAGCAACATTAATCTGTTCTGTTTTATTGTGTAAGTTAACATGTTAGACCATAGCAACATACATGAAAGTGGATGCTGTAAATTTCTACATAAATTTGTGCTGCTATCACCGCTATCATAAGTAACATAAGAATTAGTACTATCATTACATCTAACTATTAACCCTACATTGCTAAGCAATAAGCATGGCCAATTGGTGAATAATAAACTTACCTAAGTACAATGCTTAATATGCATAATTAAAAATTACAATTACATAAGTCAAGCAGACTGATATTATACTGTGAATGTCTTTCTAATTGTGCAGTTGATAGTCCTAGCTTATTGTTATTAGCTACTAGCATATACAACTAATCATACTAAGCGGTTTATTTTAGATAATATAATCTAGATTGATCATTGATATTTTTACTATAGAAATACGATATGCAAGATAAGATTAATGTTCGATAAAAACTTTTATCAAACATGTATTAATACAATGAATGGTAAAAATTCAAAAATAAATATTCAATGTAAGTTAGTTGTAAAAAAAGTTGTGGAGAAAACCTTATAAGTGATTATCGGTATTAATGAAATTCTTTAGTATATCAGTACTTAACATAATAAATTATTATTGCTCGATGTAAAATTATGTGTTAATAATTATCTGCCTGTTAATGAATATTTTTACAATATCTTCGGTTTTGAAGGTATTTACTTAATGATGTCTATGACGTCATAAATAGGCCTGTCGCAAGTGGTCCTCCTACTAGAAACACATGTAGTATTTGTTCTTTGTGTAGTGGAAAAATTATACCAAAATACAAATTAACTGTTTAGGTGAGATAGATGTCTGATAGAAGGTTACGTGGTTTTTGTAGTGCTGGCGGTGAACATTACGAGTCTGATGACGATTCTAGCTCATCATCTAATTCCAATTCCTCACCCAGTTCTAGTTCATCATCTGTTTCTAGTTCAGAACCTAGTTCTAGTTCGTCACCCGATTCTAGTTCATCACTTAGTGAGTTGAGTGCTTCAGGTACTTCAGCTGGAAGTGGTAGCAGCAGTACTGGTACTGGGTATGGCTTCAACACTAAAAAAAGCAGTGTATCTGCTAACAAAGGAAAAACTGACAGAAGTAACCCCTGGAAAAATGATGCTCGTAGAGCGGCGAAAACTTTAGTAGGAAGCGGAATAAAAACTGTTAGCAAGACCCCATCTGGTAATCGTGGTAATTTTTCATTAGTTCCGAGAACTGGCGCAGGTCCTAGAAGTAGACTTGGTACAAACAGGCCTCTTGTGAAAACATCAAGACAAGAGGCGAAAATGTCTAGATGCCCTTGGCGCCTTTCAGAGGTAATGCTTGTTCTGTTATGTAGCTTGGCTGGATCAGTGCTTTCTGGTTATGAAATGGCATTAGCAGATCGAGACTCTACTGGACCAATAACTGGCCTCAGTTTATCGATACTTGCACGTTTTCTAATAGTTTGTGTTGCTATGTTACTGATATCTTTTGTGGCACTTATATCAATATGCAACAATAAACCTATTAGAAAAAACAAGAAGGACAGCTAGCCGGCAAATCATACTAGACATTTACATATTTATGTAATCTCTAGTCGTGTTTGCAGTGGTACTAGTTTAATTCATGTTCATTCATAATCATTGTATCTGCACTCATATATACTCATTAGATCTCATTTTGCATCACAGATATGGGAGACTTACAATCTTCCATTTAGTAACTACTTCCACATACTACACACATTTATTATTATATTATAAAACGTAGGATGCGAATAAACCCTACGCGGATTAACATCATTCTTGTGCCCAACAGCCAATATTATAAACGCTAGTAATGTGGAATAGTTGTACTATATAAAATAAATATCCTTAAATCCTTAAAATAACCATAAAAAAACAAAATATTGGATTACAAAGAATTACAAAAGTAAATTGTCTCTTAAATTAAAATAGGCATATTTATAATAATTAAGCAACCCACTCCCTCCTTATTATATTAAAAGATTAAATTTTTTATCAAAGAATCATCTTTCCTAGTGTAGTAACACCACAGAACAGATCCGTGCAATCCTAAAAGACAAGGTGGTATCTTATTACGGTATCCACTGCTATTTTGACTATTGTGTCGTAGATACCATTATATACAAACTACTTATACTTATCCACTATCACAGATAACAATAAAATCATGATAGTGATAGTAGAGTTACGACGATAAAAAATTTTATATGGATGATACTCTTGGGTTCTCTTTACCACAATGTTTAGTACTTTATGGATCGTCGACATCAAAGTAAAAAATAACGGAGGACAATTGTATGTTTGGCAGGTTAACACGTGGTGTTTCGGATAGTAGCAGTAGCAGTGATTCAGAATCTGGAGAGTCTGCTGCTGGTGGGGTAAGTGGCTCTTCCCTTGGGGCGGTCGATCAAGATAGGAATGGGAAAGGCAAATCAGGGGATGATGGCGCTCCCGACAGGGTCTCTCTGCAAGCTCCCAGCTGTCTTGGATCTGGATACGTGGTATTGGGTGCAAGGCCCAAAAAAAAATCAGTGAAAAAGGAAGAGGGGGAAACTGACGGAAGGAAGAAGGGTGTTGAATGGACTAAGAAAGACAGAAAAGCAGCTAGATGTTATAGAGGTAAAGGACAAAAAATGGCTGCCGCTAGGGATGCTAAGCTTGCTGCTGAGGCAGGATGTGGAGGTAAAAGCAAAGAAGAAGGAGACGCATTGGGTTTAATAATAGCAGCAAGAGCGCTAAAAAAAGGACCTAGGAGTAAACATGGTCCAGGCACTGATCAGTCCAGTAGGAAAAGGACTGGCACCGGTAGAGATGCTAGTGCATATGGATTAATTGTAGCACCTTTGGTATTTACGTTACTTTCTGCAGTTTCTCTTTACTACTTATCAGCCACTGAAAGCACCAATCTGATGATTGGTTCAGTAAGAGGAATTGAGAAATCGCAACTCGCAAGGTTAGGAGCTGGTGCTTTTGGGATATTGTTAGTATTGTTCGCTGTGCTCTTAGGTACTCCAGCAGGTAGGAATAGAGGTAGAAGATAGAACAACCTGAGAAGAAGCTGTGAGTTCTATGTCGGAGTATCAATCGCCCTGCCGTATCCAATAGGGGGGTCGTTTCTTTTTTGATCTTTACCACCCTTCCCTCGTAAAGAGAAATATGTGCGGATTCGTATCCTGTATTTGATTGTAAAAAAGTGTCCTTCTTGGTATGACTTGTCGCCAAGTCAATAATTTCTCCAGGATTATGCGAGACTGCTGTGCCAAGCCAGACCTACTAGTCAAAAAAATGTTTCAAACGCTTCTGTTAATGTCTCAACTTAGTTCAGCTTGAGCCAAATATCATTGGCAGAATAGGTTTCAATGCTCTTACGTAAAAACAAAGATTAGATCACAAAGTATTATCTCCTACTAACTGTACTCTATCTATCAAACTCCTGATCAATGATTGCAAGATACTCCAATCATATTCATCCATGACATCTTCTATAAATATTATCGAAAAAAAATTACACAAACTATCTCAAATAGAAACAGAGGCAGAAAGTAGGACCCAACAAGCGAGGTCTTTGTTAATCTGATCGTCGTATAATGTGGATCCTTCTTTGTGCCCATCCTCTATCCCTGTTAGGTAAGTCAGTGCTGGGTATATGGCCTGTCATTTGGTTGTGCAAAATTGCCCTTAGTGGGGCTGTCTATGGTCACTAGTTTCTCCAAAAACCAAAATCTGCTGGTGATAAAGTAAAGATACTAGAAGTCCCTCCGCCACCTACCGCCCAACTAGGACAATATTCACAGTCCAATTTGAGGTGTTAGAAGGAGGACGAGACGTTAGGTCTTTAACTAGTGTGGGTACGCTCATAATCTCAAGAACCCCAAAAGAGGACAGTGTGCCGTAGGTAGTAGAAATGATAATGCATAAATAAGATAACCCTGGTTATTCGCAGGTGTCCAATTAATTGTGTATTCGTAACGCGTAGTGCGAAACAGGTAGGTGCGTAAGACTCTCGTGTACCTTTAAATTGTTACGCTTGTATGGTATTGTTTATTAATAAGTTTAGTGGCATTTTGCTCTAAGCACGGATTTTATTTAGATAAAAGTCTAAAAATTTGACAAAAAAACCACTGTTCTTTGACTATATTGCAAATAGAAGTACGACTTCGTCTAACACATAAGAACAAAATAAAAATTCCTCATTTACAGAATATAAATAGATATAAGTAATACAGGATAAATTACATGTCTGATAAAAAAATATATATCGCTTCAAATAATGATTAAAACTGATTAAAGCAGTATCAACGAAGATAGGTCCTTGCTGTAGGATCTATCTTGTGGCAGAAAATCAAGGTGAGGTGAGGCTGAAGGAGACGCTGACTATAAGTCTATTTTAACACACCTAACAATAATATGAGATGGTAACCATGATACTTCAGCCTCGAGTAACAATAGTTTTGGTAGCAGCGAGAGTTTAAGTGCAATAACCAAATAAGGTGGCAGCAAATCATGTACGGATTTTTTGTGATCTGTTAACAGGCCATGATAGGTATCTACATTCGGATTGTAGTTGCGACTACTGCGTGTGCCTGTTTCCTCCTCCACATATAATCATCTACTTGTGTGGCCGTGCCTACATGGATTGGATCGTAGAACAAGTTAGCTCAATTGTATTGACTAATAGGGATTGATAATACGGCACCTAATGGGTTTATTATCGCTTCATGCAACAAATATGTAGAATAATTTCTCAGTGAAATACATGAATACCACAGAGATAGGATAGGACATCATAAATAGGAAACTCTGGTAATGAGTATTTCATTCTTTTCATTAGCCACAGATGGTCAGTGAAATATTTTAAGTTGCACTCCATGGCAAAATCTATTCTCAGCTGCCAAAGCATATACAAATAAAGCAGGTACTGGGGCTATATTGGCTGCGTTGTGAGAAGACTGAGTAGTTTATATACATAAAGTTGGCATTGTGATACTTCGCAATACATTTGTGCCATGGCTGGTTGATACCAAACACCTTGGCAATAGCCAGCTGCTCCGGTCAACTTCAGTCATTTCATATTGCCCAGAACCAAAACCAGACAAATAAAATGTATAGAGCACCTACCAATAGACCTAAACCTTGCTTGACACTACTTATATTGAAGCAAAACTGTACAAAGGAAGACAAATTTCATGCGGATTTACCCTTATACAAAATCATGCAAGAACATAAATCTAAACCTCTCATGGATGGCAATAACTCCAGATTATTGAGTAAATTGGCTATGCCATTTATACTAACAGGTACGGGCGATATATTTGGGCTATGCTGATACGACATATAATTGGCAAAGTACAAACGAATATGATCATGCTGTGCAAAATACCAAAATAACCGGCATTGATCCTATATTTATGGCAACAGCTCTCCTCTACAGAACAATAGAATTTTAAATGGTGTTGGCACTAAGAACTAACACGTTTTTGTTATTTTATGAGATAGACGGAACCCACCACAGAGAGATAAAAACCATCTTTCCCAATGTAGTAACATAAAATCTGCGTAATCCTAAAAAGCAATATGATTTTACTAAGGTATTTGACCAATAATTACACTATAGTAGTGTATATATAACTATTAATATACAAACTATAACTACATATAATTACTACTTAGTAATTACTACTTATTAATTACTGTAAATACAAAAAATTCATATAAATAATATTTTTTCATCTTTAGGATGTTCTGGTGCTGGTTCTTTTCCCTGTAAATGTTTGCTTGCTTGCCGAACATCTCTTGTGCCAGAGTAAAAAACGAACCAAAGTAAAAGAACAACAATAGTGGAGGGTATATGTCTGACAGGATAACGCTAGGTGCTTCAGATAGTAGCAGTGATTCAGAAGCCGGTGAACCTACTAATGATGTTGGGGGAAATAGTTCTTCCCTTGGGGCGGTTGGTCAAGATAGAGGTAGGAGGAGTGGCGAATCAGGAAGTGGTGGTAGGTCCGGCAGGGGCTCTTTAACATCACCGGGCCGCGCTGGACAGCAAGAATTGGGCGCAAAGCCCAAAAAATGGACAGGAAGAAAAGAAGAAAGGGGAAGTAAAGCCACTGGGAAAGGTGTTGTATGGAATAAAGAAGACAGAAGGAGGGCAAAACTTCATAGAGGAAAAGGACAAAAACTTGCTGCTGATAGGGCTGCTGCTCGGGTTGGAGAAGAGGCAGATAAGTGCAAAGAAGTTAGAACAACAGAGGTGAGAGCGCTAGGTCAAGGCCCTAGAGGTAGGCATGGTCCAGGTAGCAGTGCTGATCAACATCGTAAGAAAAAACCTGACGGTGGTGGTGGTGACATTTTTGGTTTACGTGAGTTAGTTCTGACAGTTTTGGTATCTGCATTGCTTGCTGCATTTTTTACTTACGACTTGTTAAGCATTGAAGACCCCGAGCAGAATCATGGATCAATAACTGGGATTAGTAGGGTGGAAATGGCGGAATTAGGAGTTGGTAGTTTTGTGATCATGTTAATATTTTTAGCTATGCTTGTATCTAATCTATCAAATAGAAATAGGAAAACCTGAGGAAGATATGTTTTCTGTAAGGGGGAGTATTGTCGTATCCAAAATGGAGGGCTTTATGATCTTTATAGCCCTATTTCTCCCTTGTTAGAAGGATCCGTGCGGGTCTGTAGCCTATGCTTGACTGTACGAAAGGTCCTTTTGAACTGTTACTACACTAAATCAGTCACTAATTTCTACGTAATTGTGCGAAATTGCTATACCGATGCTAGAGCTACTGGACTCAAATTCAAATGTTTATATTTCTGTTGTAAAACATATAATATACAATTAGCAGGTTACGTTGCCTTGATGGAATCACTAGGGGCGGTGTGCGTTGCCTGTACAGGGGTTGGATACACACCATTGTCATAAAAATAATAGACAAAAGTAGCTTTATGTTTGATAAAATAAAAATGCCTTGGATGGTTGCAATTATGCTTTTATAGTAACTACATATCATTAGTAGTAATGATGAAAATAAATCCCCCATTGGAACGATAGGTCAAAATAAATACGTAAAATAATAGAGGTAAAAGTTTTGCGGGATGTACAAAATTAATTAGACCGTACAAAAAGTAGCTCTGTACTGCTTAAGGTATTGAGCACAAAAATTGCACAAATTACACAAATAGGATAAAAAATTATCCAAACTCATAAATTCATTAAAAATCTTGTAGTGCCCATCTGAATAAAACTGACTCTAGCACAATATAAAGCAACACACACATCCTCTCCGAAGTCAAAATCAATCAAATAAACGGCATCCATGATAACTCTAAGCATTACTCAGTGCCACTTAGGTGTGGAGCAAAAACAACTTCATTACCAACTGCACACCAAAAATAAATTTCATGCGTTCTTCATGGAATAAAAAAACTAATAACCACTCTGCAAAAAACAACTAAAAATCTAACTATACACAGCAGTAATATTGGTTTATTTGTCTATATAAAATCAATATCATAATAAAAATAATAAATATGTGCTACCAAAATTTAGTGCGCAATAATATATTGTTGCTCCTGATGGGATGATTAAAATAAAAAAATAGTGGATCATATTTAACTGTACAAGAAATACAAACTTCACGTAGATTTTCCCTTAGGCGAAGTTACACATAAATGTAAGCTGCCTTACGGATGGTTGCACTTAAGCAGATTGGGTAAGTTTGCCATGCCGTTCACATTAAAAGGAAAGGGTAATGCGTTTAGGCTATGACATGTCTTCCAGTTAGCAAAGTACAAACAAATATGGGCATACTGGTCATGTACAAAATACTAAAACAAAAACAACCAATTTTCTTACAGTGTAATGAAATTTTAAACAAACATCACCGGCACTAAGAACTAACATGTTTTTGTTATTGTTACTTATAAGATATGATACTTGAAGTCTATCAAAAAATCCTAAAGTAGAGGGTAAATTGTACGAATAATAAAGAGTAAGGTAATTTTACTGAGCTATTTAACTAGTACTTCCATCATTCCACTATTGTACTGTAAATAACCTCATGTACAAACATCTATACTTACTCATCATTTACTATCGCAATAATAAAAAGTTGATATAAATAATATTTTTTCATCTTTACCATGACCCTTACTTGTACAAATGTTTTGATATCTTGTCAGTCATTGGTACCAAAGTAAAATAACAACAGTAATGGAGAGTAATTGTACGTATGACAGGATAACACGAGGTGTTACTGATAGTAGAAGTAGCAGCAGTGATTCGGAAGCTGTGAATCTACTGCTAGTAGAGTAAATAGCTCTCCCCTTGGGGCTTGTCGGTCAAGATAAGGATGAAAGTGGCAAATCAGAAAGTGGTTGTAGGTCCAGCAGAAGCTCTTCAATGTACCCAGGCCATGTTGGTCTAATGTAATTAGGTGCAAGACCTCAGAAAAATAACAGAGGTAAAAGAAGAAAAGGAGGGGAGTAATCCTGCCAATAAGGGTGTTGTATGGAATAAAAGATACAGAAGTGGGGCGAGACTTTATAAAGGTAAGGACACAACAACTTGCCGCTGAAAAGGCTGCTAAGGAGTGAGGTAGGTGTTGCCGCTATAATCAGCTACAATAATAGCAGTAAGAATAGTAGGAACAGGACATAAGGGTGGGCATGGGACAGGTTGTGATCAACCCCATATAAGAAAAGCTGAAACCCACTATGATAATTTTTTTAGTACAGGTGAATTTATTGTAATAATTTCATCATTTATGTCATTTACTGCAATTTTTCCTACGGCTTATTAATCCTTGAAGACCACTATAAGTAGTCTGCTCAATAACAGGGTTTCGTGAAATGCTCCTAGGATTTTTCAGTTGTTTTTACGGCCTCGTTATCTTTTTAGCCATGCTTACAGGTACTTATCTAGCGAAGATAGAACGGCCTGAGGCGATTGCATTTGTTTATGTAATGATGGAGAAAAAAGACATCATCGTATCAAATAGGGAGAAAGTTTTTTGATTTTTGCCAAACTCTCTCACTTATTGTAGGAATAATTGCAGACCAATTTATCGCCCTTAATTGGCTGCACAAAAATGTCCTTGATGAACTGTCACTATCCTTCAGAATAGTGAGGGATATCTGTGCATAGTCATACCTTCTAGCCTGAAAAATATTGTTGAAAAAAGATTACACAAATGCACAAACTATCCCAATAGGACGAAAAATCATCCTAATTTATAAACTCACTAAAAATCTTGTGGTGCCCATATGAGTGAGTAAAATTTACTATCAACACAATCTAGAGCAATGCACACATCCTATGCAGGATCAAAGCCAGCACTAGCAATTTATCATCCTAACTAGTGCTAATTGTAACTCCTATAATGGTAATCACTTCAAGTAGAAACAAAATATACAGAATAGAAAATTAACAATAGTAAATAGAATAGATCGAGGGGCAGCAAAACCTTAAGCAAAAGTTGCACAAGACAAAGAATTTTTGCGCCTAGAAGATAGATGCTAATGTTTCTACTTAAAGGCTACTGCTTACAGTGAAGAGCGACCGCAGTTTATCATGTACAATAGAAAGAAATCATTCGGACTTAAAAGCAGTGAGAAAAAAAGAAGGTCCAAGATGAAGGCTTGGCATTGACAAAACCCATGATTGCAAAAAATAGTCAGGAAAGAGGAACATCTTAATCTTGATGTAGGATATTCTGTCTCAGGTTTTTTTAGTCTTCTCCTCAACTACAAATCTTCTGGTTTATGATTGTTATATAAAATAAACAAAGAAACTATACCCAGATTTAGAGCAATAGACAAAAACCTCTCCCGTCTCATACAAACATTCAAGAAAATGAAACTTTAAATGATATTGATACTAATAACTAACCTAACACGTTTTTATTATTTATAAGATATATGAAAGCCCAACCAAAAATCCTAATATAGCAATGCATCACAATAGATATAACCCTAAAAAGCAATATGACTTTACTACGGTTGCTATAGTGTTTAATCAGTACTATAACTTAACTATTGTACTGGAATATCCATATATACAAACTATGTAGCTACTAACTACTTTCTTACTTATTGGTTACTATAACAATAAAAAGTTCGTATGAATAATATCTTTTCATCTTTAGCATGAACAGGCATGGGTGGTTCTCCCGATTGGTGTTTGCTTACTTGCCAATCATTGCAATCATTGCGTTGGTATCAGAGTGGAAGGACAAACCAAGGTAGAAGAGCAAGAAATATAGAAGAACAACGATAAAGGTTATTATGTCTGACAAAAGAATATATGGTGCTTCAGGTGGTGATAGTAGTTCAGAAGCCGATGAACCTATTACCGGTGGAGACAAGTCTCCACTTGGAGCAATAGGTCAAGAGGATGAAGGTAAGGCTGGAAAATCAGAGGGTAAAGCTGGTGGTAGTAGTGGATCCGGCGCGTCATTAGCAAGTCCTGGTGGCCCTGGATCATCTAGGGAATTGGGTGCAAGGCAGAAAGTAAGACACGAGGAAGGTAAGGGAAAACATCGGAAGAAAAAAGATGCTATATGGCAAAACCCTACCCGAAAATCAGCAAAATCTTTGAGAGGTCAAGGGCAGTTTCTCGCCGCTGTTAAAAGTGAGGGAAGTACCGCCCCAGCTAAGCAGGATACAAGAGGTACAATAGTGCTGGTGAGATTAGAAGGCCCCAGAAGTCGTGGTAGGCCAGAAGGTACTGCTCATCGTCGATCCGTTGGCAGAAGAACTGTCACCGATCCTACGACTTGGGGTATAACTGAAGTAGCTATGCAGTTTTTTGTCTTTGTTCCATCTCTTTTAGTTTTTATTTACGATTTACTAACCCTTGAGAGAACCGATAAGAGCTCCTCAAACCAAGCGTCTGGCTTTATAACCAGGCTTGGGTGGGGAAAACTAGTAAGATACGCATTAATTAATTTGGTTATCTTATTAGTCTTGTTAGCTATGCTTTTAGGTGTTATGTCGGGTAGAAGTACAGGTAAAAATAAGAAACCCTGAGGAAAGCTGTGTTCTATAATGCTGGAAGAAGGCATTGTTTGTATACAGTTGGGAACTTTTTTTGTGATCTTTGCCCACTATATCCCTTGTAAAATCCGTGCAGGAAATCTGTAGGCTGTGTTTGATTGTACAGGTTGTCCTCAATAGAGGAATGTCGCGCACTAATTTCTCCTGAATTACGCAGGTTTGCTGTGCTATGGCGAAGAACTATTGGAAGCATGTAAAAAAATCGTCTGGTTAAATCCTCAGAGACCGTAGAGCTATAGGATAGGGAATGTAGCCAGATAACTAGTAACAGGCAAATTATTTTTGGGTCGTAGTGATAAATCAGCAGAATATTTTAAATTACACTATATGGTAAGGTCTGCTCTCAACAACCGAAACATATGCGAATAAAGTAGGTATTGGTGCGTGGGATAGGATGTGTGTGGTATCGTGCCGGCATCATGATATTCACAATATACGCTGGTTATCATGATTCTTGGTCTCAAGCGCCTGGGTACCTAAGTGCAATTAGCAGCTGCTGCGATCAATCAAGGTCGTATTATCTTTCTCTGGATCAAAACAAGACAAATAGATATCATCTGCCAATGTAGATCCAGACCTTGATCAACATCGCCCAGTATATGGGGCAAAACTGTCTTAATCACCTAACTATACAAGATATACAAGAAAGTCAGATTTCGTGCAGCTTTTCCCTTAGGAAAGGTTAGGAACAAATATAAATTGCTTATGTATAACTAAGCCTCAGCATACTGAACTTACAAAACACTAAAACAATCGCCTTTAATCCTATACTATATTTACAGGTACCACCATCCATCTACCATACGGTGCTTGAGAGAATAGAATTTTAAATGGTATTGGCCCAAGGACTAACACGTTCTTTATTTTATAAGATGGATAAAGTTTATCAAAATCAAAAAATCTTCTCTAATGTAGTAACACTAATGGAATAGATCCGTGTAATCATAAAAAAACAAGGTGATTTTACTACGGCACTTACTAGCACCTTAACTATTGTGTCGTAGATACCCTTATATCCTCATATAAAAACTATTTACACTTATTTACTATCACAAATAACAATAAAATTGTGATATTAATAATATAGTTACAACAATATAAAAGTTCATATAGATAATACTTTTGAGTGCTCTTTTCCACAGTGTTTGGTACTTCGTGTCATCGCATCAAAGTAAAAAAAAACAATAACGAAGGAGATTGTGTGTCTGATAGGGTAACACGGGGTGTTTCGGATAGTACAGTAGCAATGATTCAGGATCTGGTGGTCTACTAGTGAAGTAAGTAGCTCTCCCCTTTGGGGTAGTCAATCAAGATAGGAATGGGAGTAACAAATCAGAAGATGATAGTAAGCAACGAAGTCCATTCGCCAACCATCATCAATGCTGAATCAAGGGCATTGGGTGCAAGACCCAAAGGAAGATCAGGAGAAAAAGAAGACGAGACTTAATAAAGGTGAGGAGCAAAAACGTGCTGTTTATAAAATTTCTAAGGCTGCTATTGAAGGCAAAAAAGAGAGGTGCCGATACACGTCCGTTACAACAGCAGTGAGAGTGGTAGAAAGGGGCCATAGAAGTAGAACGTGGACCAGATAGTAGTCATTAAATCCAATAAGAAAAGAACTAGCACCAATGGTGTTATTTTTGTTGTATTTTAAGTAGCTACAGCAATTTCAATGTTTGGAGGATCTCTTGTAGTTTTTGTTTATTATTTATTAAGCTTTGATAATTACAGTACTTCCAGCTCAATAACAGGGTTTGAGCAATTGCGACTCATAAGATAGCAATTGGTGTTTTTGCGGTCTTGTTAGTATTATTCACTATACCTATAGGCACCCATAGAAGTAGACGTAGGAGTTAGGAAAATCTGAGGGAAAAGCCGTGCATTCTGTGATGGCGTAAGCATCGATGGCAGAGGCATTGACATTATCCATACGAGGGATATTTTACGTGGTCTTTGCCATCTTATCTACCTTGTTAGGTATCCTTTCTTAGATAAATATGTGCAGGCCTATAGCCTATACCTGACTGTAAGAAAGTGTCCCTAGCTTATCCTTTCACTGAGTAGCTAATTCCTCCAGAATTATGTGAGGTAGCTTTGCCACAACCAGAACTACTAGCACCAAAAAATGTTTCAAACGCTTCTGTTTCTATTAATGTCTCAACTTGGTCTTACTTGAGCCAAATATCATTGGCAGAATAGGTTTCAATACTCTTGCGTAAAAATGAAGATCAGATCACAAAAACCTCCTATAACTGTGCTCTATCTCCCAATCTCTTAGTCAACAATTGCAAATCACTCCTATCATCCTTGGACATGACATCTTCTATAAATATTATTGGAAAACAATTATAATTATGAAAACTACCTAAATGGGATAAAAAAATCATCTTAATTCATAAACTAACTAAAAATCTTGTGCTACCCATATGAATAAAATTGACCATTAGCACAATCCAAAGTAATACACACATCCTCCACAGAATCAAAATCAGCATAAATAATTTTGCGTCCTCATTAGCGTTGATTGTGACTCTTACAATCATATACGCTTCAAGTGGAAACAAAAGATATAAAAGAGAAGATGGACAATAGCAAAATGTATGTGCTAACTGATTTATAAATGAAAAAAGTACTGCGAACACCGTAACTTTATTTACTACAAAATACGCTCTGTGTGCTATGTACACAAGCGAGCACTCTTTCTGGAGGATCCTAAGAAGGGTATGTGCTATATGCATATATGATCCTCAAAGATAACTATTCCTTAGTAGATAATCATTACAGAGATTAACAACCGGCTCTTTGATTATAAATAATGATGGGTACTATATAAAAATAACAACATTTACCAAATTCCTCTTTTATAAAAAGAGAACAATTGTATTACTAGTTTCTATACTAACATATGATCTGCACGCTTGATCTGCACACTTATGTAAAGTGCAAAAATTTTATCATATGCCAGCCAGTTCTTGCAGCGTTACAGATAAGTTATTTACTGTAATAAAAGTAAAAAAACTGGCAGTATCGTAGTTGTCTTACCAATATCTTAAGCAGACATACCACTCTATTTAAAATAATAGCACGGTAAATATGATGGCATCTCATTGACATAAAAATGAGACTCCTCTGTATCTAAAATAGCATGCAATACCTAGGATATAGGTACTTCGGAGAGTGGTAAAGTTAATTTTAGTAAAACTACTTATTACACTTAAAAATGCAAAGATAACACTTTAAGCAAAATAAGATTTTTGTGGAAAGAAGAAACTCAACTGCTTGCGATGTAACATATTAAAGTAATTATGCAAAATAATATGTCAACCCACTACACTAAAAATACTACTATGCACCAATTCATTACCTAGTAAATTAATAATTTACAAATTAGGCAACAAAAAAATAGATACAAAAAAGCAATAATAATAATGTATGTAACAACCAAATAAGAAAGACGTAATATGAGAGTAAAAGCAAAATTACTAACTGCTTCTATAAACAAATGTAATAAAAAATATCAATGCCCTTCAAATCCTATAGAAATATAAAAGCTCAGCATCACACCAAAACACAGGATAAATGTTAGGCCCAAAATATGAAGTAAAAACAATATAAAACATGATCATGATGATCTTGGATTAAAGTACATGCTTTTACCATCCATAACATATTTGCCAACTCAAGATCTTTGTTTTTTATGATTTAATTCAAATTAATATATAACAGTTGCAATAACTCAGATTAGTAGGAAAAATATGATTAATTCAAATACTTCTTTACCTATCATCTATAATGAGCATCTCTCTTTAAGCAAATACTACCTTTTTATAAGACGTCATATAAATAATTTAAAAAAACAATGCCAAAATCAACGCCATGTTTTAGATTACAAATGTCTAATTTTGCACGTAAAATCAGGTCCTCTTTACGTAACGCAGCATTTATAAAATTATACATAGATACAAATGGGATAACTACATTTGCAAGTAAAACGCAATTACTTATCTATAAATTGTAACTGTACTACTATCAACTATAAATATTGCAAAACATTTTATAATGACATTAAAAATAGTGCATACGATAGATGATTTTACAATTTTATAGTGGTAATAATTTAACCGTCACTATCATCAAAAAACTATATCCAAATAAAAAATATAGAAAGAATACCCAAAATAAGGAATGTAACATCTCATTGATTAACAATGAAAGAAGAAAAGAACAAAAAAATCTCTCAGATATCAGAAACAAAAACTTACCTCTGAGAAAATGAACATAGGTACAACTATGGACTGCATGACATATCTTTTTCATCCACTGCTCTGGTAAAACACGTTCTATTGAGTTAAAACACCCATCTCAAATTGAACATCACCTACTTACAACTTCGTATAGGAATTGACTTCGGTAATTGCACACTCCAAGATGCTACTCCTCCAATCGCAACAATGTATTTGATATTAATTTTAGGATTAGTAGTAGTAGTTTTTTAAATTTAACTTTTATAATAATAAACATGATCTAAAAAAGTACCTGCTACAACTTGCATACTGCCTGCCACCATACCACCGCACCATAGAAGTAAAACTACTAGCTATCTCATAGTAAGTAAAAACGAAGGCCTTTAAGTACAATTAGGTCACTACTAAAACTTATACTATTACAATAAGTTAACTAAAAAGTTACCCCTATGTTGCTCGCCACTACCATAAAACGATAATAATATATTAATTATTAGCTCAGAAAATTTTTCTATGGATCAAAAAAATATAAATAAATTGTGTGGCTAATAATAAATAACCATGCACATTACTCGGTGCCATCTGCCATCTATCTATGCAATAACCTCTTAATTAATATCTATATAATTAAACCTAATTCAATCAACATAATGTTTAACAGGATGTAGTTACCTGGATATAGTTGCCTTATTCTGCAAAAGAATTTTATTAAATACAAAACTTACAAAACTAAAAACCACTAAAATTATTTTTATATTTACTACATATTTACTATTTATATTAAATAAATCTAACAAGTGTAAGCAACACTTACATAACCATACATTTACAGTTCAATGCATCCAGTATGTAATAGTAATTACTAAATAGCCTAAGTTTGTTATGATATACCATTATATAGATTTCACTGTTATGGATATTACTACATATGAAGAATCACTATAAAAGTAAAAAATATCACAGAAATAATAGTTATTTACACATTACACTGGACAGTGCCGGCATCGTGTAAGACCGATATCAGCATGAAATGACGCGAGGCAAGATAAGATAGCAATTTATCAATGTAGCAATGTAGTATTATAGTACGTACCATTAAAATAAAATGCGGTTTCCATCCAATATCAAAAATAACATAGGGATGTAATATCATGTCCGACAGAAGAGTACGTGGCACTCCAGAAGCTGGAAGAGATTCAGGGACTGATCAACCTAGTGACAGTTCGGGTGAATCTACTCTTGGAGCGGTAGGACAGGAAGCAGGGTCAGCTGGAGGTTCAGGGATAACGGGTAGCGGTAGTCATGGTGGGGGGGCATTAACTTCCCCATCTTCCTCAAGTAAAAAAGAGGATGCGGGTCTTGGTGCGCGCCCTAGAGCAGTAGGGGGGGGAAGAAAGTCAGGAAAAGGTGGGGGAAAGTCAGGTAGAAGTGGAGATGATGTGTGGAGTAACAGAGGAAGAAAATCGGCGAAAACCCTTAGAGGTAGGGGGCAAGAGCTGCGTGCCAGAAGAGACGCCACCCAAAGAGCAGCTGAAGCTTGTTCTGTCAGAAGCGAACCCCCAACTTCTTCAAGTCTGAGTATGGTTCATCATGATTTAGACCCTCACGATGAGTGTGCTGAAAATGATCCGTGTGTTAGTTTTATGTCAAGGTTACTTCTACTGTTCCTACCAATAGGAGCACTTTTGCTTTCTGATCTCTCGCGAGATTGGGATAATAGTGCTGTCAGTACTATTACTGGACATAGTAGAGAAGAAGCCCTCAATTGGGCGGTTTCATTCGCAGTAGCATTTACTTGTTTTGTTTCGGTTTTTGTTGTTGTTTTGTTAAGAATAATGTGTGCAGGAGAAAATAGAGGAAGGCGCAGGTAGAAAAAGGGGTTGCTCATACTCTTTTTACTCTCAGGCACAAAGTGAGGTCTATCGGTCACATTCTTGTATCCGCCTTGGGTGCCGGAACTGTATGCGGGAAAAAGATAGATATATGAGATGAAATCGGCTTCCAGAAAAGGAAGAGTATTATTTTGTGGAGCAATGGCAAGCAAAGGTTAGAAATAGTTTGCGGAGACCAAAAGCAAGGATTGTCTTTGTCTGACTGTAAATAGGTACCAAAATCCCGTCTGTGTCTCCTACAACGCAACAGCGATAGTAATAGTATTCATCTAGATTGCATGAATGGTAAGAGAACAACTCAAGGTACAAATATTGGTTAGTGTAGAAGCGCTTCATGATGCACTCAGAAACAATTATTAAAAAAAGAGCATGTACTCTCCGTGGTCCATAAATGGTATAAACGATTATTTGGTTAAGGAGATCTCGTCAGTTATTGTTTCTTTTAACCATAATTTCTCAAGATAATGCAGTACTAGATACGGGATCGTTCTCTATTTGGTAGAAACCCCTGGATTGTGCAATTTACATCATAGCAATAGCAGCGTGATTGAATTTGTTATAGCAAATCATGTGGCACTCAAAATGTATCATTGATGTAAAACCAAGCTCTGCACCATACAGAAATCAATGAATTTTTGGGAAATAGCAGTAATATGTTGTCGCAATCTATCTTGGTACGCTAGCCGGCCTCCGCTCCGGTATAGGTCAGAAATTAAATACTAAAACGAAAGTACAATAAAGAAAAGAAGAGTAAATGGAAACAACGTAATAAAAAATGTTACTATACGTGGCATAATCATATAATAAAATCAGCAATATCTTTTAACGACCAGGAACAAAGCCTAGCCGCTCTGTATTAAAGAAGTTAACACCACACGCATAGACTCAACGTTCTGCTATGCTAGGGTAGTAACGCTATGCACATATCTTAGATATAATTATTACTAGGTAGCGTAATCAACGACGCAGTAAAAAACTGGTGGGTAGTGTGCGCATAATGCGCTATAGCATAATTACTGTTATGTTAGTCTCTACGTGGTTTTTGACAGTTTTCATTTTTAATTTTGTTATACTCGAGGAACTCCAGTTCACTCCTAGCAGAATAGTCATGTTTAACTCTCGAAAACGCAATATTTGGTTTTTTAGCTTTAAGCCCATCAGTGGTAACATAAATGCCTACACTACCCTCTCTACAAAGTAAAGAGAAATAATCTGAAAGGGAATATAGTATGAAAGAGAAGATAGGTAGCAAAACGTATGCGTTGATCGAGCTAAATCATGAATGAAAAAGAACCAATAGGCACAGTGAATTTTATTTGCCTCACACATACGCCTTGTATATATAACAATAGCAGATTCTAAATAAGCTTCACCCCCTTATGTGAAGGGGGGGGGATTGTGTTTTTAAGTGTTGCAGTAATTATATGGCCCTAATTTGGCCAACACACTTCCAACAATTATAAAATCATCAATAAAATTGTCATAAATGTCTACAGAAAAAGACTAAGCCATTTCCCAAACACCCTCACCCCCAAAAATGTTTCAAACACTTTGTGGCATCAAAAAATTCATCCTGATTAATAAGCTTATTACTACTGTCTACTACTGTTACAATCCAAACCAATACTCATACACTATAGGTATCAAAAATATCTTAATTATCAACTACGCACTAAAACCAAATTCCGAGAGTATTTTTACTTAAAGGAATAAAAAAGCTAAAACTTTGCAATGCAAAAAACAAAAATCCTAAAGTTATAACTACATACTGAAGTGTATTTTACAATACTAGCCCATTGGGTTTGAAAAAAAACAACCAGATTTTACTGATTAATATTAATACAAAATAAATGTTTCTTCGGGTGAGAATTATTTAATTTTTTTAACCTACAAAAACTGCACATTAAATATAAAAAAGATCTACCTCTCTAACATGTAGCACCTTGCATGCATAAAATCTGTGAATTTATAATATGGATGTAACATAGGGAGGTTCTGTCACATACCAGCTAGTACTTACACTATTATTGATACTTCTATACGTAAAATTACTCATTATTTATCGTAACTAAAGTAGAAAAGTTAGCAGAAATATTATTGCCTTACCAGTAAATTTTGGCCTACGACCTCGCTGTTTGGATGATTCTACAATAGGTGTAAGAATGTGCCATTAGCATTAGGAACGATAAATATGAAATGGGGCAACTCTCTATGTCTGATAAAGGAATATATGGTGCTTCAGGTAGTGACAGTGGTTCAGAAATTGATGAGCCTAACAGTGATATAAATAAACCTTCCCTTGGGGCAGTCGGTCGGGATAATGAGTATGAAAAATTAGAAAAAAAGGTGGTGGTTATTCGTCAGGTGGTAGGTCCTTAACTGCCCCCGATGGCCCCAGATTGTCCCATGAGTTGGGTACAAAACCAAAAGTGAGAGGCCCAAAAGGTAAGATAGGAAGTCATGACAATAAAAGGGATGATATATGGAGCAACCCTGCCCGAAAATCAGCCAGATCTTTGAAGGGTAAGGGGCAGACTGTGGCTGCTACTAGGAGATGTACCCCTCGAACGGAACAACAGCATGCATCAGTAGCAATAAGAGTAACTGGTATAGGTCCAAGGAAAGCGCGTGGTCCAGGCTGTGATTCAATCACCACCAAGAAAAGAGCCGGATATTCTGATATTAGTTTATGTGAGGTAATTTCAGTAATTTCAGTGTTTACTTCGGTTTTCACAATTTTAGCTTTCGATTTATTAACACTTGAAGACTCTAACACGGCGTCTGGAAAAATAACAGGTCTTTCAAGGAGATACCTAGCATCCACAGCACCTGCTCTTTTCATGAGCTTGATAATATTGTTAGCACTACTTCTAAGTATTCTATCACTTGGTAATAGGAGAAAATCTCAACGGGAAGATGGGTGGTAATAGTGTGTATGTTGTATCGGGAGAGTAGTGTTTTTGTTTTATGCGTAGGTGCTTTGTGTGTGCTGTGCACAAGCAACGACAACTACCTTCTTATGGATAGCTGTGTGGCTGTAAATCATCATATACGTAGGAATGTTAGAGGCAGAAAATTCGAGGTCCTTTTTGGGTTCTTAGCTCTGTGAGAGGGAGAACCCCCTCAAATTTACAGCTTATCTGTCTCATTCTAAATTTGTGGGATCTACACCAAAATAACATGCTTTACCTAATTCCTATTTTACGCATATCGGTTGGTTTCACTTTGAAGTTCTGGTTAAACGTGTGATGAAGACTTGTGAAAGTTCAAAATTAGAGTAACTATGGTAGATGGCTTCCCAGCAACGCGGATCTGTTAGTTTTAAAAAAAGCGTCTAAAAAAATTGATAATTTAGTTAATGTTACTATCAGCATAACCCAAATTAGCGAGCACGCAAACTCGGATCAAAAACATCTTACTATTTTGCATACAAAATTAAGTTTCGTGCGTTTTTACTTCCGTACTGCATGCTATAGCAACAACTGACTTACTGGGTTGAGTTTAAAAAATTATAAAAATGGATGGAGGTGGGTTTTATTTAACATAAAATCAATAATTTTTTAGATAAGAATTGGTTACCCTTATTGACCTTGCTAACAACACACCGTGGGACGTGTCCTGCACAAAACAAAACTATTAAGCTATGACGGATACAAGGTTCTATCATGTATCAGTTAGTACTTACACTACTATAAGTAACTCTACATATGCTGTACTACTATACATGATTTACTTATTGTTTATCACAATGAAAGTAAAAAGTTGGCAGCTGTATTATTGACTTGCCAGTAGCATGGATTCATATTATTCACTGCTCAGATGGTACTGCAGCGGGTGTGGAATGTGCCGTCGTTTAATTAAAAAATAAACATGAAATGGGGTGGCTCTCTATGTCTGATAAAAGAATATATGGTACTTCGGGTGGTAGCAGTAGTTCGGAAACTGATGGTCCTGGTGATGATGGACGTGGATCTCCCCTTGGAGCAGTCGATCAGGGTACTGATGAAGCTGCAAAATCGGAGGGAACAGGTGGTAGTGGTGGTGGGGTATCAGGTAGATCACTAACTGCTGCCTCTGGCGGCTTAGGATCGTCTCAAGGATTAGGCGCAAGACCAAAAGCAAGAGACAAGGGAAGTAAGGGGGGAGGTGGTAGCAAAAAAGGAGATGATATATGGAGCAACCCTACCCGAAAGTCAGCTAGGTCCTTAAGGGGTAGAGGACAGGCTATGGCTGCTGCCAGATGGTCTCCACATAGTCATAAACAAGTAAAACAACCACCGAGAGTAGCAGCTGTCGGTCCAAGGAGGTCTCATGGTCCAGGTAGTGATTCGAGGACCAAGAAGAAAGATGAAAATTCTGCTGGTGTTGTAGTATTTAAAGGTGTGCTTGGTGCGTTCCTGGTATCGTTGTTAGGTATGTCTGTTGCTGCAGTTTTAATTTACGATCTGTTAACACTTGAAAGATCTGACGAGCATGGGAAATTAACCGGGCTTACAAGGAGCCAATTCACATGCGTGTTACCTGGTGCTTTAATGGGCGCTTTTTTTGTTTTGGTGGTGTTTATAGGTCTTCTATCATCTAAGAATAGGAAAAAATCTCAACGAGAAGAAGAATAAGTATGTGTTGTGTTGGGAACATGGTGTTTTTATTTTGTGTGTAGGTGCTATTATATGTGTTCTGTGTACGAATAACAGCAGTGCTATCATATCGAGGGACGTCATATATCGTGTATATAGGAACATTGGGAGCAGTTCTTTGGACATTGTCCTTAGTAGATAGTAGAAAAACCCTAACGCAGGTTTATAGATATGCCCGATACTGCTGTATGCAGTTCGTTCTGAGTCTGTAGGACTCACGTCAAAATGGTGGACCTTGCCTAATTTCCATTTTATGTGAGTTGTTTAGTCGTGTTTTGAAGTTCTGTTGGGACGTATGGTGAAACTCTAAATTAGGGCGATTGTGCTAAATCACTTCCAGGCAACACGGATCTATTAGTTTAGGAAAAGGTACTTAAAAAATTTGGTTAAAGGTTACGCTATAGACTACTATAGAACAGTCAAAGTTTTCCTCCCAATCCATAAAGTCATTGCTGCTAGTTGCATACGAAAGCTAAGTTTCCGTTTCGTGCGCCTTACTTCTTTACTTATACCGCATTCTATAATAACGCTATAACAGTTAACTTACTGAGTTTAAAAAATTATAAAATATGGCTGGAGATGGATTTTATTTAACATAGAATTCAGTAATCTTTTAGATAAGAATGGTTACCTTTATTGGCCTTGCTGACAACACAAAAAAAGCGCAAAAACACGTCCGCCCGCACCCTCCATCGTGGGAAGATCCTGCAAAAATAAAACCTATACTATACTACCAAACTACAAACGGGTATAAAGTTCTATCACGTATCAGTTAGTACTTACACCACTATAGATAACTCCACATCTACACACAATTTACCATTTATCATAATGAAAGTAAAAAGTTAGCAGCAATATTATTGCCTTACCAGTAGAATGCTCTGTTCGCTGCTCGAATGGTACTGGAGCTAATGTGCGGTGTGTCGTCACAAGTCACAATTTAGTTAAACAATAAGCGAAAAGTAGGGTGGTACTCTATGTCTGATAAAAGAATATATGGCGCTTCAGGTGGTAACAGTGGTAGTAGTTCAGAAATTGATGGTCCTGACGATGGTGGAAGTGAATCTCACCTTGGAGCGGTCGGTCAGGATACCAAATATGAAGATGAAGAACCAGAGAAAGGATGTGGTGGTGCTGCTGGTAAATCAGGTAGGGCCTTAGCTGCCTCCGGTGGCTCCGGATTGTATGAAGTGTTGGGTGCGACACCAAAAGCAAGGGGTAGAGGAGATAGAGGTGGTCCTAGCAGAGGGAAGGGTGATATATGGAGCAACCCTACCCGAAGGTCGGCTAGGTCTTTGAAAGGTAGGGGGCAGGCTGTGGCTGCTGCTAGAGAGTACCCGCCTGTTCGTGAACAAAAGGAAAACATAGTAGTGGCAGTGAGAGTGTCTGGTGCCGGTCCGAGGGTGTATCGTGGTCCAGGTTGTGATTCACACAAAGCCAAGAAAAAAACCGGGAGTTCTGGTGTTATAATGTTTGATAGTTTACGTGATTCGTTATTGGCAGCGTTACTGGGCATGTCTCTTTTTACGCTTTTCGTTTACGATTTATTAATACTTGAAAGATCTGACGAATGCGGGAAAGTAACCGGGCTTACAAGGACACAATTAGCTTGCACAGTGACTGGTGCTTTCATGGGTTCTTTTTTTATGTTGGCGGTGTTTGCAAGTCTTCTATCATCTAGGAATAGGAAAAAATCTCAGCAAGAAGATGAATAGTGGTGAAATGTATGTGTTTGTTGTGGGGCATGGTGTTTCTGTTTTTTTGTGTAGATGGATTTCATATGCGGGGCGTGTACAAGCAGTAGCGGTACCATTATATTATATGCTAAAACTATCGACTTACTGAGTTTAAAAATTATAAAAATAACTGGGTCTCAACTGGGTCTCTTTAGTAATTTGGATAAGACAAGAACAAGAATTGTTTAATCTAATCCACACTGACAGCATAGAATAAATGTTAAAAAATGACACCGTATGTTGTTAAGTTAAATATCTTACATAAAACATATGAATATATCAATTTTTAATAGAGATAATGTACAAGGTTCTATAATTACAGTTAGTACTTGTACTTGTACTATCATCGATACTCCTATACCTACACATAAATTACTTATTATTTGTCATAACGAGAGAAAAAAAATCAGCATAAATATTATTAACTTATCATTAATTTTGACCTACGTATATCGTTGCTCTAGTGATAGCATGTCCGGCATAAGAGGATGTATCACAAAATTAAGAACAATAAACATGAAAGAGGTTGCTCTCTGTGTCTGATAAAAAAATATATGGCACTTCAGTTAGTAGCAGTGATTCAGAAACTGATGAGTCCGACAGTGGTAGAAATAAATCTCCCCCTGAGGCAGTCTGCCAGGATGCTGGATCCGAAAAATCAGAAAAAAAAGGTGGTGATGGTTCGTCGGGTAGATCCTTACTTGCCTCTAATGACTCCTACAGATCTGTTCAGGAATTGGGTTCAAAACCAAAAACAAGAGGCAAAGTAGGTAAAGGGAAAGGTCATAAACAAGAAAAAAGATTGTGTATGGAGCAACCCTGCCCGAAAATCAGCTAAATCTTTTAAAGGTAGAGGGCAGACTGTGTCCGCTGCTAGAGAATCTCCCCCTCCCCATGAGCAAAAAGAACCGTCAGTAGCAATAAAAGTGGTCGGTGTCGGTCCGAGAAGAACTCGTGGTCCAGGTTCTAATCCAGTCACCATCAAGAAAAGATCAGAAGGCACTGATATTAGGTTGTGTGATATGCTGTCGGTATCATTGGTAATTGTGTTGGTTTTTGCAGTTTTAGTTTACGATTTTATTAACACTTGAGGACTCTGATACGACGTCTGGAGAGGACTCTAATGCCGCCGCGGCATTTGGTAGAATAACCGGGTTTTCGAGATTATTCCTCGCATCCATAGCACCTAATGTTTTCATAGTCTTGTTAATGTTATCAGCGCTGTTTGTAGGTGTTATATCCTCCAGGAGGAGGAAATCCAAACGAGAAGATGAGCAATAGTATAATCATGTGTTGTAGTAGGGGCATAGGAATATAGGGGGTGGTTTTTGGAATCTTTGGTAGAAGAATCCTCAAAAAGCTGTCCCGTCTCTAGTTCATTCTAGATTTGTCTATGGTATTTACATTAAAATAGCAACCTTTTCCTGGTTTATATTTTATGTAGATTGGTTGGTTTGTATTTTTAAGTTCTGTCGAAATGCACGGCAAGGCCCCAAATTAGGGCGATAATGCTAAATATCTGCCCGACAATAGTGCCTGTTAGTTTCAAAAAGTGTCTGAGAAATTTAGTCATTCCTAATTTATGAAGTCATTACTAGTATGGCCCAAATTAGTCGTCACACAAACACAGAACAAAGAAACACTACTACCCCACACCCATCCAACTTACTGAGTTTAAAAATTACAAAAACGACTAACTTCTATTTAAAGTAGGACCTAATTTCCTAGATAAGGTTAATTTTCCTTTTATTGCCCTATGCTAACGACACAAAAAAATGTAAAAATATCTGCAATATCTCTATCATGGAGCGTCTTGCATAAAATCTTATGAAGCTTTAACAGAAACACGATTCTATCACGTACCACAGTTAGTATTTATTATCGACAGCTATATATCTATAGTTTATAGCTATTTTGGCAAATATAAGTAAAAAAATTGGCAGAAGTATTATTGCCTTACCAGTAAATTTGTACATGTGTGTCTCGTTGCTCGAATGGTGCTACAACGGGTGTGGGGTGTTCCTTTAGTTAAGAACAATAAATATGAAATAGGGTGGCTGTCTATGTCTGATAAGAGAATATATGGTACTTCGGGTAGTAACAGTAGTTCGGAAACTGATGATCCTGACAATGATGAAAGTAAATCTCCCCTTGGAGCAGTCGGTCAGGATGCTGGAGCTGCAAAATCAGGAGAAAAATCTGAAAAGGGTAGCGGTGGTAGATCATTAGCTTCCGCTTCCGGCGGGTCCGGGTTGTCTCATGAATTAGGTGCAAAACCAAAAGGAAGAGGAGGTAGAGGAGATCCTGGCAAGGGAAAGAGTGATATATGGAGCAATCCTGCCAGAAGATCAGCTAGATCTTTGAAAGGTAGAGGACAGGCTATGGCTGCCGCTAGAGGATATCCCCTTACTCAAGAAAAAGAAAAACCTATAGTAGCAGTAAGGGTAGGAGGCGTAGGCCCCAGGAAGGTGCGTGGTCCAGGTTCTGATACACCCATCATCAAGAAAAAAGAGGGGCGTATTGAGCCTACTTTATCTGATATGTTCCCAGCATCATTATTGGCTGTGTTGATTTTTGCAGTTTTAGTTTACGATTTATTAACACTGGAAGGCTCTGGCACGGCATCTGAGAGGGACTCCAACCCCGTGTGTGGGAAAATAACCGGGTTTTCAAGGATACATCTCGCATATGCAGTACCCGTTCTTTTTATGTTGATGTTTTTGCTATCAGCACTTTTTATAAGTATTGTGTCATCTGAAGGTAGTAAAAGATCTAAACGGGAAGATGAATAATGGTGGGGTGTATGCATTGCTTTGAAAGGCAGCGTTTTTATTATCCGTGTAGGAATGGCTCTTTCTTATTCGTAGCGCTCTGTTTAGATTAGCAATCTGCGCTTTTGGTAATGGGATTTGCAGGGCTTGCGTAAAAATGGCAACTTTACCTGGTCCTTGTTTTGTGCTAACTGGCTTGCATTCTGGATGGACAAGCTACCAACCACTCATACAAACCACAACTCAGCACAAGAGTTTTATCGCTATTTTACACAAATCATCACATTAATCTTATATAAACAATTGTCTTGTATTAATAATATTTATTATGCCAAAAACAAAAAATTTAGCATGAATAATGCTCCTTAAACTCTATTATTGGTACAACGATATTTGCCGTGTTTGGTGTATGCGCAACATAAACATTGCTGATAATAATAATTGGGGGGGTTATCGTGTCTGATAAAAGAGTATACGGCACTGTGCAGGTTATGGTAGCAGTTCAGAAACTGACGAACTTGGTAATAACAGGGAAGAATCCACCCTTGTAGGAGTAAGTCAGGATACTAAAGGTAAAAGCAAAAAAACAGAAAAGAAAAGTGGCAGTGTCGGTAGTTCTGGTGTAGTAGGACTGAGTGCGTCATTAAAAAGTCCCAGCAGCTCTGGATTAGGTGAAAATTTAGGTGCAAGACCAAAAGTAAAGCATGGAGGAAAAGGAAGAAAATCAAATAGGAAAGATGATGATATATGGCATAACCCACCCGAAAATCAGCAAAGGCTTTGAAAGGTCAGGGACAAAATCTCGCTGCTACTCAAGAATGTGGAGATAACAATGAGGGAGAAGAACATGCTGATTTGAGCGCACTGAGATTAGGAATAGGCCCACGAAGTAAGCTTGGTAAAAGTAGAGTAAGAGAGCCTGGCAAAATTGTCTCTGGGGGTATGTCGCGTTCAGAATTTAGGGGTAACATGCTACTTTTTTTTGTATTATCTTGCCCGTATTGATAATACTTTTTAGTGACATCTCACGGGGCAGTATTGGTAAATCAGATGGTGAAAGTGCTAGCCTTGCTGATAAAACTAGGTATGTTGGTTTTTGGGTTGTAGCTTTATTTGTAGCTTTTGGTTTCTGGCTGATGTTTAATTTTGGAAATGTTGGGGATAGGAAGTTTAGAAGAAGAAACAAGTAGAAAGTTAAGTGTACTTGTTGTTGCCGCCAATGCGTACAAATACAACAATAGAAATAGGAAGTGTGCGATTCGTGATTTTATACTGTGGGCTATTTGATTGTGTGTCTGTGGTGCTGTTCAATAAATAGTAGAATGGGATTTTCCTGGTGTTCATGAATATTATCGTGCCACACAAAAAGTATAGAAAATAATGCATCAGTGAATTTCGAGATTTATTATATTCAGTCACACTTTCACACTTGTCTGTTCTGATGGTAAAGATTGTATTGCTTCAGACAGTAGGATAAGTAATTAAAAAAATCGGCAAGACTCGAGACTAGAGTAGTAAAAATTACCTCCTTGGAATGTTAAATCAAGATAGGTGAAAAAATAATAAGGGAAGGTGTTAAATTGGTGTTGTCTCTGTTAAAAGGGGTGGATTTGCCTCTTTGGCCAATCAATTATCTAAAAAATCAGGTGCGATAATCGAAGTAAAGCCTAAATAAAACTAAGGAAAAACAGGCAAAAAAGGTGTAATGTAAGGAATACTTCTACCACAAAGCTGGCGGGATCATCTTTGAAAGCCTAGGAGAAAAAACTTGCTGCCTCTAAGAAATATCAACACATATAGCTAAATTTTGATTTGGATGTATGATTGCGGTCCTTTGTAGTCTCATCTGTTTATTCTATTACACAATAGCTGCATAAATATCCATGGTAGAATGATGAATTATACTGGACGGTAAACTTATTAAAACATAAACCTTATTTATGAGAAAAACAACTATCAGCAACCATTTTCATAGTAAATAGAGTCATAGCAGAATAAAATCAATATTTTTTCTGCTGCTAATATAACATTGGTAAGAGTAGAAATTTATTTTCGCCTACGTTAGCCATAGTAACATCACTAGCAAAACTAGCTTCTACAATATTAGCAAAATATCAACCGCTCATGTAATCACAACACACTATAAGAATTTTACTATCTTACACAAATTCTCACATTAATCTTACATGAGTAATCGTCTTGTTCTTGTATTAATACTATTTGTTATACCAAGAGCAAAAAATTTGGTATAAATAATTATTTTTGAACTCTATTATGCGTATAGGTGTGGTTGCTACGTTTAGTGTTTTAGTGTACGCATAACGTAGGCATTTCTTTCTTACAATAATCATAAAAATGGGGCCAGCATGTCTGATAAAAGAGTATACGGCGCTACAGGTGGTGATAGTAGTTCAGAAACTGACGAACTTAGTAACAGTGAAGAGAAATCCGCCCTTGGGAAAGTTGGTCAGAATACTGGAAGTAAAAACAAAGTACTAGGGAATAGAAGCGGCAGTAGTTCTAGTGTGGGGGCATCATTGATGGGTCCCAACGGCTCTGAGTTAGGTAAAGATTTAGGTGCAAGACCAAAAGTAAAACACCATGACCGTGGAGGAAAGGGAAAAAGATCGGATAATAAAGGGGGTGATATATGGCATAACCCTACCCGAAAATCAGCAAAGTCTTTTAGAGGTCAGGGGCAAGCTCTCGCTGCTGCTAGAGGAGGATGTGGAAATAGAGGCGAAGGGGAAGACCTTTCAGGTTTGGTGGTAGTGAGAATGGATGGCCCACGAAGTAGGCTTGGCGCAGGCAGAACTAGAGAGCCAGGCAAAGTCTCTCCTGATATGCCTCAAGCACAATTCAGAAGAGGTATGTTTTTCGTGTTAGCGCTATCTTGTCCGGTATTGTCGATACTTTTTAGTGACATCTTAAGGGGCAGTATCGGTGGGTCAGGTGGTAGAAATGCTACCCTTGTCGATAAGACCAAATATTTGGTTTTTTGCTTTATGGTTTTATTCGTGGCTTATTTGTTCTGGCTGGTACTTAATTTTGGAAGAATCGGGGACGGGAGATTCAGAAGGAGAAATAAATAGAAAGTTGAATATGGTTATTTGTTGCCATCAACATATGCAGTATGGGTAGAAATGTATTGTATAATTCGTGGTTTGGTACTGTCAGTTGTTTGGTCGTGCCCCTGTGACGGTTGGTTGATAAACAAAATATGGTTTTTATTGGTGTTCGTGGGTATTACCTACCGTGCTGCAAACAGAAGTATGAAAGATAGAATGATCAATGCTTTCTCAAGCTCATTAAAACGGCAGGTGCTATGGACGCTAGGTGTCGTCTTGGAAGTCCGGTTATTTTCCCAAACGCCTTGGAGCCAAGCGTCAATAAATCGTAGATTAAAACAGTGGAAATAGACATAACTACTGACATTACCGAAAGCACCTCACACAAACTAATATCAGAACCATCGCCGGCTCTTTTCTTGGACTTATGCCAGCCACTCTTTTTGCTAGAATTAACCATGTCTCCTCTGCTTCTTGATTTTGGTTTTGCACCTAATTCCCGAGACAATCTGTAGCTACCGGAGATGGTTAAGGACTTTCCATATGACGCACCACCACCATCACTTTTTTCTGATTTTCCAGATTTAATATTCTGACTGACAGCTCCCAGGAGAGATTCATCTCCACTATCATCAAGCCCATCGATCTCTGAAACACTACTGCTATTACTATCTGAAGCACCATATATTCTTCCACCAGACATAGAGAATCACCCTCTTTGATGTACTGTCATCAACACAACGGCGCACCATCATACACATTGTATGACTATCAGAGCAACGAAACTGCGCAGATTAGAGCACAGATCAGCTAGATCGCTCTGTCCCAGAGCTACTGATAAGGCAACAATACTACTGTCAACTTTTTTACTTTTATTACGAAAAAATAATAGGTAATTCTACGCATAGAGATATCAAATAGTATAGGTACTAACTGATATGGGGCATAACTTACTTATACCTTATCCATGAGAGTGAATTGTTATGTACAGATAAATTAAATGAGAGAAATTATATGTCCTGATGAAGACATAGTGTATTTCTTCAGGTGATTATGATTCATAAACCACTTAAAGTAATAAATAGGGGTAAGCAACCCTCCTCTTAGTGGAGTAGATCAGGATGAGTTTAGGGAAGCAAGAGATATTATGCCTCCAGTTTTAACACGTCGTCCTATGAAAAAAGTGGTACTGGTGGTATTGAGCTTTAGCTTTCGATTCCAGTGAGACAAAAAACACCAGGGAGAGAATAATTAGCAGAAGCTGCAACAACGGAGCAATAACGACAAGCTTTTTGTAAAGGGGAGATTACCTATTGCTGATGCTTGAATATCCTATCTGCCGACGGACCAGCAGAGTAGATATTTCCACTCAGGCTGTCTTTGCGGTTGTTGTCAGTCACATGTTTCTTCTCTACCTATGCATCCGACTGACTGTGTGATCGCCTATAGGCAAAGCAGCAAATCAGCTATTTCAATCGGGTTGACACCTAAGGCCAATAATTCAGTCTTAACGGTCATGTGTGTGATATTGTATGTTTCATTACACTTATGAAAATACGTAGAAGAAGGGTTGCTTGGTGAAATTCACTTAGAACACAGGGAGCAGCACAGTAGGAGATAATAGGATGGACAAAGGGGAAACGAGTGATAAGTAAAATTCTAGATTTGTTAGTGGAGTATTAAGAATTTGGATAGATTATTTAATGTCTTACTCTAGTAAAGAATATGTGCTTAGTCGTCCAGTCGTTGGACTACAACAGCTCGTCTTTTTTGTGTATGCACCATTGTTGATAAATTTGGGTAATTTCGCTTTATATGGATTATATAAAATTGCAAATTAAGAATTATTCAAAATAAGGTGCATCTTTATGTTTAGTCAAACGTAACTTGACGTTATGAAAAATATATTAAGATTGATATTTGCTATAAATACCAAGCTCTTGGTCAGTGTATGTATAATAGGAGAGTATGAGTAACATTTTAGATAGTGACAGAGATGAGTCAGAAGCTGACGAAGTTAATGTTATTTATTCACGGTCGATGTGCGGACTTGGATTGAGGCTAGTCGATCAAGATTAGGATAAAATGGCAGGGTGGTGATGGTAGGCTTACATAAAAGTATAAAGATCATCGGTAGCATTACTGTTGTCTTGCTGGTATCTCGGGGGGGCGTGCCTCTTGCATGTAACAATGTCACAGTAGGTGTATGAAGTTGTCCCATTAATACTAAAACAATAAACGGGGTTAGTTATATGTCTGATAAAAGAATATACGGTGCTTCAGGTGATAGTAGTTCAGAAGCCGATGAACCTGCTGCTGGTGGGGGTGAATATCCACTGGGAGCGGTAGGTCAAGATGATAAGGGTGGAAAATCGGAGGGTAAAGATGGCAGTCACAGATCGAGTGTGCCATTAACAAATCCTAGTGGCTCTGGACCATCACAGGGATTGGGTGCAAAGCCAAAAGTAAAACAAAGGGGGGATAAGGAAAGACCTGGCAAGAAAGGAGGTGACATATGGCGTAACCCTACCAGAAAATCAGCGAGATCTCTGAGAGGCAAAGGGCAAGCTTTAGCTGCTGCTAGGGGCTATGGTCATGATTACGATACAGAGGATGATCGTCCTTCAACTTCAGAAGCAGTAAGTAGGCTTGGCAAGGGGCCAAGATGTAAGTTTGGACCAGGTAAAGCAGAGGCTCTCAGGCCAAAACATCACCAAGGTGATGATGATAGTACCGATTATTTGTGTACTTTTGTGACATTGGCCGTAGCATTTTCTTCAATTGCAGTTTTTTTCTTTTTTGACTTCTTAGAAAGTTGGACTTCTGGGTCGGAATATAATCCTAGAACTGGATTAAGGGGGAGTTTTTCTTTTTCCGCTACTGTAGGACTCTCCATGGCGCTTATTCTGATCTTTATATCGATTTGTGCAATTTTATCAGGAACACGTAGAAGTAAGAAGAGTTGAGAATGCGATAATAAGATGAGGGAGCGTCTGTTTATGTTTGTTGTTGGCGAAACATTTACAAGATGTATGTTTGTAAACTGTCAATGAACACCTAAGGCGACGCAGTCGTCTTGCCCAAGAATCGCATTCATAATAAACTGCAGGCCAAGGTACGACTTCACACAGTTTTTCTTTTATGTAACTATATGTTGACGAACGTCAATGTAGGTAATGATTGAAAATCACTGATACATGCAGGAGTAACAATAGCACAAGGTCATCTATTTCCTTGTCAGGCAGAATGCAGCACGTAAAAAGCCGGGATTATATCATGTATAGGGCATTTGTAAGATCTTTTTTAGGTATCTATTGACTTATTTCTGAGAGCTTGTATGTAGTTATAAAAATACGCGACAAATTCAAAAGATCTCTAGTTTAACGTATAGAGTACCTTGCGCGAAATTATGCAGCTACTATGGCAAGGCTACGCTTGGTTGTATATCATAAAAAACTTCCTATCATGTATGCTACAAAACTATTTACCATTTATCGCAATAAAAAATTAACAGTAACATTGTTGTCTTTCCGACATAACAGGTGCTCTATCAAGTAGTGAAAAAAGACATGAAAGATAAGATAGATAACGATAGAACTTATGTATTGATAAATTTAAGAATGAAAAAATATTGGAATCGTATTACGAGATTTATTTGCTACATTGGTACGCTTTGGTGTGCTGCGTGCAGCTAATAACAAGTCATAGAGAAAAATGCACGTAGCAAAGTATGATGCAAGTAACTACCGCTCCAGGGCTATTCTTTTGGGACTTCAGTAAAAAAATCCACGCGCACGACCCTAGACTCTCTTATTGAGAAAGCGCAGATTTCAAGTGAGCAACCATTACTTAATTCTTACCCTATGCTAAAAAAATTGGCTAATCGTATTTCTAGGAACTACCGTATACATATGCATATATGTATAATAAAATCTTAATTTCTAATCATGATACTTCCAACAATCAAAAATGAAACTGCCATTAATAATAGCTAGAATGATAACAAATCACTGCCCAATAACACAGAGTAACTCACATCCCAAAAATATTTAAAATATTCCACGCAATTAAAAAATTCATTCTTCATAAAATTATCACTAACTTAATATAAATAAATATCAAATACTATAATTGAGCAAAAACACTTCCCTTACTAATTACACACTAAAACCTAATTACATCTAATGTTACATTTCAAAAAATAAAAGTACCAACTACTACAGTACATACGGTGCAAAGAATTACCAATAATTATTACTAAGTACTGAAATAAAATCAATAACTTTTCATATTTAATAAATTTCGGCTTAATCTTTATATGAGCAACATATAATAAATGTAAAAGGAACTACTTTCCCTACTATGGGACGTGCTCTATGCAATCTATACAGTGTAATCAGGTATAGGACTTTGTCACCCATAAGACAATACTTACACTATCATAGATACCACTGTACATGAGCTACTCTATACAATTCACCTACTTTCTACCGATTCGTTATCGAAATAAAAGTGAAGAAGTTAGCAGCAATGTTGTCCGTCTTATCAGGTGCCTCATGTATGATACTCCCTAGCTACTCGAACCGGTGCTACAGTAGGTGATATGTAGGTCCAGTTAGCATGAAAATAGTAACGGAGGATGTTTCCTCTATGTCTGGTAAAAGTATATACGGCACTTCGGGTGATAATAACAGTTCGGAACCTAATGCTGGTGGAGATAAATCTCCTCTTGAAGTGGTAGGTCAGGATACCAAGGGAGAAAATAGAGAAATTAATTTATTAAATTTAAACTATTAAGATGATAATTAATTGATTTTAATTGTATTGTTAAATTATATGGATAACGCGTAATAAACGTAAAACTATCTACCTACCCTGCTTTGTAATATATTGCATGCAGTCCATACAGCTATAGTTATGTATAGGATTTTATCA
>NZ_FKII01000046.1 GCF_900078745.1 Candidatus Ichthyocystis sparus
GAGATGTGCGTGGTGTTCCAGCTATGTTTACAGCGCATGATGGTGTTATTGATGAATATTACAAGTTGTTGTTACGACTGCCGATAGATGTGTTTTCAGAAGTACATGCAAAATTAACTAAAGTTACAAGGCGCAGAGAGTATTTAGATATTGCTAATAGAGGCGGAAGTTTTGAAATTACTAGGTATGAAGTTTTTCTAAATAGACTTACAGATCATAAAAATGATCAGTCTGGTGCGTCATGTGATCCTAGAGGTTGCCTAATTATGTAGGATCAGATGAAGCTCTAAGTTATTACAATAACATTTTTGTCCTATGTGCCTTGAAAAGTCGGTCCCAACAATTTAGTTACGGAGCGAATTTTAATCTGGACCATATTTTGTGAGGACCCATTTAAGATTAGTGGCTTTTCTTATTCTGCTTTTTTCTTCGAAATTACACTTCTAGTGTACCATCCCTTATAATCGATGTACTTGTAATGTATATCCTAGCGCTAATTTGATGCCCATTATCTACGTAGCAATGGTTAATAATTTTTTATTCCTGCTTATTACGTATTTTTTACGCTTCCATTGTTATAGGGATATTACTATAATTATTAATATACTGCCTCTATTGTGCAGTATAGAGAATAGTGAAATTTGATCATAGTAATTTTTACTTTACATTTTACTCCACATATTATATCCCCCATACTAGATCTTGTTTCTATATATGTCATAGGATATGTGTCTACAGGCACTATACTTATAAACTATATTCGAAATTATTAGTCGCAATGATGTAATATACCTCTAAAAAATAATAATAATGGAGAACAAGTATGTCTATTTCTTCCAATTCACCAGCTAGGGTGAGTGCATTTTCAGGGGAGGAGATGCCACCTGGTGATAAAAGTGTTCCTTACATATCAAAGTTTTCTCTTCAACAAGAAGAGATGAACTTAAATTGCGAAGTAAATATTGGTGGTATTGCTGTTAGTTGTACTAGTCTGTCGGCTTTGTATCTTCATAATGCCGTTGATTGTCATGTTAAAAATAAAAAATTAGTGGTTGGAGATATTTTTGGAAGCGCTACTTTAATAGAAAGTATTATTCCTGAAGACATTGGTAAAATTTATAAAAGCATGATAGATAGGTCCTGTGGCAGACATATTGTGGCTTGTCGTAAGTTCGGTGATTTTTTGTGTGGTATTGCCAAAGATACTGGTCTTCACGAACAGAGGTTGTTTTTATTAGGCAGCAGTAGTCACGTAATGGCTGTTAGACTTTTACATAAAAAATCTCGTAAAACTTTACGAAGTAAGTACGTAGTTTGGCTTTTTGATCCTAATAGGACTAATGTAGTTGCACGTGTTGCAGTTAGTCAGCCTACTGATTTTATGGATGAATCTAGGTTTTCTTTACAATGTTTTGTTGATAGTTATTCTTATTTAGAATATTTTAGAAAACTCACTGATGAACCTGAAGAATATGAATGCCTTATATATGAGCATTGTGAACTTAAAGATACTAATAAAAGTTTTTTGACACTTCAAACTTTATCCCAGCACGGAGTATCTCCATGCATGGTGTTTCATTTGATGTCAGAGGGTAGTGCAAATGATGTGATGGGGCTAGTTAATGCAGTATCTTCATTAAATCCTGGTAGTGAGTTTAGAAGAGAGGTTTTTTGGGGTAAAAGCAGTGCAGGGGTTCCGGCACTTAATATTGCTTTAAGATTAGGTAAGTACGAAAATATAGATGCTTATGGTTCATTGTTGGATACTATGTCTAGTGATGAAATGCTTAGATTTCTTCCAGAATTATTGCGTTCTGAAAATGTTGAAGGTACGTCAGGTCTTTTCTTTTCTCTGGAAAGAGGTTGTGCAAAGTCTATTGCCGCTTATGGTAGGTTGCTGGATAGATTAGTCAATATGCCGTACAAAATGCCTGCGTACACTATGGCTAATATACTTTCTAACTTGCTTATGGCTAGTAGGTATGATGGCCTTCCAGGTCTGTTTATAGCCTTTCAGGAAAATCATTATGAAGCAATCAGTGAATTTTGTTTATTATTAGATAAATTATTAATTATTCGTGCTGAAATTTCAGTATGCGAAATTAGTACCATGATTTACGATTTGCTTATGTCTAAGAGGAGCGATGGTGTTACAGGTCTGCAAATTGCAATTTTTAAAGATAATTCTGAGTCTGTGCGGGTTTTTGGTAACCTATTGTTAAGATTGACTCATTTTAATAATTCTAGCTATTACGGAAATATTACCAAAATGGTTTTTAAATTATTAATGACAAAATCTTTAAATTACAAATCAGGTCTTTGGTTAGCCTTATCTAAAGATAATAGTGATTCTATTGCAGCTTATGGTGAGTTGTTAGAAAAGTTTACCCTTTTTAGATGTGGGGTATCTGATTGTGAATTTTATGATATGTTTTACGAATTATTAATGACAAGGTCTGGAAGTGTGCCTGGATTATTTGTGGCATTGCAGAACGGTTGTGAAGCTTCCATTGAAGCGTTTACTAAGTCTGTAGGCCAGTTTGTATCATTAAGTGCTCAAATTGCTCATGATAGATTATTAGTTATGATTCGTGAGTTATTTATGTCAAGTAGTGATGATGGTGTAACGGGATTGTTTATGGCTTTCCAGGGGGGACACGGAGGCTCTGTAATTGCTTTTTCTCGGTTGATAGACCAATTATTTATGTTAGAAGGTGGAGTTATTTCCATAGAGGATATTTTTAGTCTCATCTACGACATATTAGTGGCCAAAAATGATTTGGGTAGACCTGGATTAAATGCAGCGTTGATGTATGATAAAGCATGTTCTGTTCATGCCTTTGGTGTGTTGCTAGACAGGTTTAATTTTTTCAAGGGAAAAATTTCCGAAGATAAAATTTTTAATGTTATGAATGAGCTAATAATGTCGAGAGATTCTGGTGGTTGTCCCGGGTTATTTTCGGCTGTACGGTATAATTGTGTCAGTGTTATTGCCGATTATTTTTTATTGGTGAGTAAACTTCACAGGGGATATTGGGCTAATCTTTTGATTGCTGGAGATATGTCTGGTGTTCCTGCCATATTTACGGATCATGATGACGTTGTTAATGAATACTACCGGTTGTTGGTACAGCTGCCGCTTGGGGTGTTTTTAGAGGTACATGCAAAGTTAACTGAGTTTACAAGGCACAGAGAATATTTGGATATTGTTAATAGTGCTGGAAGTTCTATAGTCGCTAGATATGAAGCTTTTCTATGTAAGCTTACAGATTATAAAAATGACCAACCTGGGGCCCAAATGTGATTGGGGCTTAATGTGATAGGTCTCCCAAGTTGTGTAGATTTGTATGGTAGTAGACTTAGTTCTAAATTATTACACTGATATTATTTCACTATGCGCCTTGTAAAGCTTGGCTTCAACAGTTTGGCTACATAACCAGTTTTAACCTAACGTTTTTTGTGAGCGGCTGTTACTGGTAGGTTGGTTCATTTATTTAGCACATTTTTTTGCAAATCTATGTTACACGTGCAAAGAGCAATTATAGAATAAGCTGTAGACATACCAGATCTTTTTTGCTGTGCGTAATAAATAATTTGGTAGAGTATTTTTTTCTCTATTCTGTGTATTCGTAGCATGTTTGGAGCTGACGATATGTGGCGAATCTCGAATAAATAATTATCTAAGATATAATAAGGTAAGTAGCTAAGAATTCAATATTTGTGACTTAGTTGCAATTCTTTCTCTGCTTTTTTCTTAAAATTTGCTGTTTAAAGTTCGCTTTGAAATAGTGCATTGTATTTAGCAACTGATGTGCTTTAATGCATATCATTGTGTAATTAGATACCTATCAGCATCGATGTCCTTGTTTCTGCTTAGTACTACTTGTTTTTTGTACTTACATTTTTGGGGATATTACTATGGTCATTGGTGTATCGTATATTGCTTTTGGTAAGCAATATGGTAATTTGATAAATATTTGGCTACAGTAATTTTTACTTTGTATTTTTCCTCGTATATTGTATTTTTAAGCTGGAGCCTGTTTTTTTACCTATCATGAAGGTATAAGTTTACAAGCATCGTACTGACGATAAATAGTATGTTAAATTTATTCATGATAATTATGGGATGCATCATAAATTACTGACACAAATAGTATGAATTTATCTCTGAAAAATAATAATGGAGAGCAATGGTGGATTTTTCTGCCAATTCATCATTTAGGGTGAGTGCGTTTTCGGGGCAGGAGATGCCACCTGGTGATAAAAGTATTCCTTACATATCAAAGCTGTCTCTGCAACAAGAAGAGATAAACTTAAACTGCGAAGTAAATGTTAGTGGCGTTACTATAGACTGTACTCATCTGTCAGCTTTATACCTTCGTAAGGCTGTTGATTATCATCTTAAAAATGAAAAATTAGTAATTGGTGATATTTTTGGAAGTACTGCTTTAATAGAAAGTCTTATTCCTGAAGATGTTGATTCAATGTATGGAGACATGGTAGATAGGTCTTGTGGCAGGCATATTGTGGCTTGCAGTAAGTTCGGTGATTTTTTGAGTGATATTGCTAAAGATACTAGTCTTTACGAACAGAGATTGTTTTTATTAGTCAGTAGTGGTCACGCAATGGCTTTTAGACTTTTACATAAAATGTCTTGTAAAACTTTGCGAAGTAGGTACGTAGTTTGTTTTTTTGATCCTAATATAACGAATGTTGTTTCACGTGTTGCAGTTAATGATCCCAATGATTTTTTGGATAAGTCTAGGTTTTCTTTACAACTTTTTATTGATAGTTCTCTTTACGGAGAATATTTTAAAATACTTACTGATCAACCTGAAGAATTTGAATGTCTTATATATGAGCATTGTGAACTTAAAGATACTAATGAAAGTTTTTTGACACTTCAAACTTTATCTCAATACGGAGTCTCTTCATGCATGGTGTTTCATTTGATGTCAGATGGTAATGCAAATGATTTGATGAGGATAGTTAGTATAGTATCGTCATTAAATCCTAAGAGTGACTTTAGAAGAGAAATTTTTTGGGGTAAAAGTAGTGCAGGGATTCCAGCACTTAACGTAGCTTTAAGATTAGGTAATCACGAAAATATAGAGGCTTATGGTTCATTGTTGGATATCATGTCTAGTGATGAAATGCTTGAATTTCTTCCAGAATTGTTGCGGTCTGAAAATATGGAAGGAGTGCCAGGACTTTTTTTTGCTTTAGAGAAAGGTTATGCAAAGTCTGTTGCTGCTTATGGTAAGTTGCTAGATAGATTACTCAGTATGTCAGACAAAATGCCTGCGTATACTATGGCTAGTATACTTTTTAATTTGCTTATGGCTAGAAGAGTAGGTGATGGTTTGCCAGGACTGTTTATGGCCCTTCAGGAAAATCATTATGAAGCAGTCAGTGAATTTTGTTTATTACTGGATAGACTATTGACTATTCGTGATGAACTTTCAGTATTTGAACTTTGTGACATGATTTATGGTTTGCTAATGTCTAAGAGAAGCGATGGTGTTTCAGGTCTACAAATTGCTCTTTTTTGGGATAATTGTGAATCTGTGCAGGCTTTTGGTGAACTGTTACTAAGATTTACTCATTTTAATAATTCTAGCTATTTTGGAAATGTTACCAGAATGGTTTTTAAATTGTTAATGGCGGAATCTTTAGATTGCAAATCTGGTCTATGTTTGGCCTTATCTGAAAATAATAGTGATTCCGTTAAGGCTTATGGTAGATTGTTGGAAAAGTTCTCTCTTTTTAGATATGGGGTGTCTGGTTATGAATTTTATGATATGTTTCACCACTTGTTGGTAGCAAGGTCTGAAGGTGTGCCTGGACTTTTTATGGCATTGCAGAACGGTTGTGAAAATTCCATTGAAGCCTTTGCTAAATTGGTAAGTCAGTTTATGTCATTAAGTGCTCAAATTTCTCGTGATAGATTATTGGTTATGCTCCATGAGTTATTTATGTCAAGTAGTGATGATGGTGTATCAGGATTATTTATGGCTTTGAAGCATGGACACGGAGGGTCTATAATTGCTTTTTCTAAGATGCTAGAACAATTATTTATGTTAGAAGGTGGAGTTATTTCCATAGGGGAGATTTTTGGTCTTGTTCGTGAAATATTAGTTGCTAAGAATGATTTGGGTAGACCTGGACTAAATGCAGCATTGATCAGTGATAAAGCATGTTCTGTTAGCGCTTTTGGTGCGTTACTAGAGAGGCTTGATTTTTTTAAGGGAAAAATTTCTGAAAATGAAGTTCTTAATACTATTGATGAACTAATAATGTCCAGAGATTATGAGGGTCGTCCCGGGTTATTTTCGGCCTTACGAGATAACTGTGTCAATGTTGTTGCTAGTTATTTTCTATTGGTAGGTAAACTTCCTAAGAGTCGTTGGGCCAATCTTTTGATTGCTAGAGATGTGCGTGGTGTTCCAGCTATATTTATGGCGCATGATGGTGTTATTGATGAATACTACGAGTTGTTGGTACAACTACCGGTTGAGGTGTTTTCAGAGGTACATGCAAAATTAACTAAAGTTACAAGGCGCAGAGAGTATTTGAATGTTGTTAATGGAGGTGGAAGTCCTAGGGTTACTAGATATGAAGCTTTTCTAGGTAGGCTTACAGATTATAAAAATGATCAACAATTTGGGTGTGATCCTAAAGGTTGTGAGGTTGTGTAAGTCTTAGTTTCAGCAATTTGGCTACGGAGCCAGGTTTTAACCTAGGCTATGTTTTGTGATGATCTATTGTTGGTTGATTGGTCTTCTTTTTTATCATATTTTTTGCAAGTCAATTGCTCATACATTTACTATTTGTAGCTTAGTTGCTTCTCTTCTTCTGCTTTTTCCCTAATTTGGTATTTAAATTGCGCTTTAATATAGTGCATTATATTATATAACTAATGTGCTTTAATACATATAATCGTATTAATTGGATACTTATCATCATTGATGATTAATAATTTTTTATTCCTGCTTATATGTATTTTTTGTACTTACGTTGCTACGGGGATATTGCCGTGATCATTAATATATTGCTTTTAGCAAGTAGTATAGAGAAGTGATAATATTGATAAATATTTGATTATAGTGATCTTTACTTTATCTTTTTCCAAATATATTGTATTCCTATGTCGGGATTGTTTTTTTATTCACAATAGGTACATGCTTGCAGCATCATATTAACGATAAATAGTACATAAAATCTTGTATTATAATTATAAAATATATAAGAAATTATTAATCACAGTAGTGTGAATATACTCGCAAAAATAATAGTGGAGAACAAAAGTGGCTATTTCTGCTAATTCACTAGTTAGGGTGAGTGCATTTTCAGGAGAGGAGATGTCGCCTGGTGATAAAAGTGTTCCCTACATATCAAGTCTTTATCTTGAACAAGAAGAGATAAATTTAAACTGTGAAGTAACTATTAGTGGTGTTACCATAAATTGTGTTCATCTGTCAGCTTTATATCTTCGTAAGGCTGTTGATTATCATATTAAAAATGAAAAATTAATGGTTGGGGATATTTTTGGAAGTGTTGATTTAATAGAAAGTATTATTCCTGAAGACATTGATACAATATATAAAAATATGACAGATAGTTCCTGTGGCAGGCATATCGTAGCTTGTCGTAAGTTCGGTGATTTTTTAAGTGGTATTGCCAAAGATACTGCTATTTGCGAACAGAGATTGTTTTTGTTAAGCAGCAGTAGTCACGTAATGGCTGTTAGACTTTTACATAAAATATCTTGTAAAAATTTACGAAGTAAGTACGTAGTTTGGTTTTTTGATCCTAACAGAACGAATGTTGTTGCACGTGTTGCAGTTGATGATCCTAATGATTTTTTGAACGAATCTACATTTTCTTTACAAAGTTTTGTTGATAGCTCTCTTTACGAAAAATATTTTAAAACACTTATTGGTCAACCTGAAGAATGTGAGTGCCTTATATACGAGTATTGTGAACTTAAAGACACTAATAAAGATTTTTTGACACTTCAAACTTTATCCCAATACGGAGTTTCCTCATGCATGGTGTTTCATTTGATGTCAGAGGGTAGTGCAAATGATGTGATGAGAATAGTTGATATAGTATCATTATTAGATCCTGATAGTGAGTTTAGAAGAGAAATTTTTTGGGGTAAGAGTAGTGAAGGGGTTCCGGCACTTAACTCGGCCTTAGGATTAGGTAATCACGAAAATATAGATGCTTATGGTTTATTATTGGATACTATGTCTAGTGATGAAATGCTTGGATTTCTTCCAGAATTGTTGCGTTCCGAGAATGTTAAAGGCACGCCAGGGCTTTTCCTTGCTTTAGAGAGAGGACATACAAAATCTGTTGCTGCTTATGGTGGTTTGCTAGATAGATTACTCAATATGTCAGACAAAATTCCTATGTATAATATTGCTAGCATACTTTTTAGCTTGCTTATGGCTAGAAGAAGAGATGATGGCTTACCAGGACTGTTTATAGCTCTTCAGGAAAACAGTCATGAAGCAGTCATTGAATTTTGTTTATTACTGGACAGATTATTGACTATTCGTGATGAACTTTCGGTATGTGAACTTTGTAGCATGATTTATGATTTACTGATGTCTAAGAGAAGCGATGGTGCTTCATGTCTACAAATTGCCCTTTTTTTGGATAATTTTGAGTCTGTGCGAGCCTTTGGTGAGCTGTTGCTAAGATTTACTAATTTTAATGATTCTAGCTATTTTGGAAATGTTACTAGAATAGTTTTTAAATTATTAAAGGCGGAATCTTTAAATTACAAATCTGGTCTGTGTTTGGCCTTATCTGAAAATAATAGTAATTCCGTTGATGCTTTTGGTGGATTGTTAGAAAAGTTTGTTCTTTTTAGAGGTGGGGTGTCTGATTGTGAGTTTTATGATATGTTGCACGACTTATTGGTATCAAGATCTGAAGGTACACCTGGATTATTTATGGCCTTGCAGAACGATTGTGAAGATTCCATTAAAGCTTTTGCTAAATTGGTAAGTCAGTTTATGTCATTAAGTGCTCAAATTCCTCGTGATAGATTGTTGGTTATGCTCCATGAGTTATTTATGCCAAGCAGCGATGATGGTATATCAGGATTATTCATGGCTTTACAGCAGGGACATGGAGGTTCTATAGTTGCTTTTTCTGATTTACTAGGCCAATTATTTAAGTTAGAGGGTGGAGTTATTTCCATAGAGGAGATTTTTAGTCTTGTCTCTGACATATTAGTGGCTAAAAATAATTCGGGTAGACCTGGATTAAACATAGCATTGATCCGTGATGAGGAATGTTCTGTTAGTGCCTTTGGTGTGTTACTAGGTAAGTTTGACTTTTTTAAGGGAAAAATTTCTGAAAATGAAATTTTTAATGCTATGTATGAGCTAATAATGTCCAGAAATTCTGATGGTTGTCCTGGATTATTTTATGCTTTACGAGGTAACTGTGCCAATGTTATCGCTAGTTATTTTTTGTTGGTGAGTAAACTTCCTAAGAGATATTGGTCTGACCTTTTGATTGCTAGAGATGTGCAAGGTGTTCCCGCCATATTTACAGCGCATGATGATGTTATTGATGAATATTGCCAGTTGTTGGTAAATATGCCGGCAGATGTGTTTTTGGAGGTACATACAAAATTAACAGAATTTACAAAGTGCAGGGAGTATCTAGATATTGTTAGTAGAGGTGGAAGTTTTGAAGCTGCTAGGTATGAGGCTTTTCTAGATCGGATTACAGATCATAAAAATAATCAACCTGGGGCATCAGGTGATACTAAATGTTGCGAGGTTGCATAAGCATTAGCTAAAGCTTTGGTATTGGTAGTATGTTACCGTATTGATCTCAACTGCGTAAAATTGTAGTAAAAAATTTGGGCTGACATTCTGCTTATTGCTAATAAGATCAATTTTAACAGCCTTGCTACAGAATAAGTTTTATAACTCAGTATTTTACGTGAGTGGCTATTGATGGCGGACTAATTTCATTTTTTGCAAATGTGCTCTGCATGCAAAGAATAATTTAAATGACCATTGAAGCTACAATTAGGTAATTAATAGTCGTGCACTTGCTATTATAACCTGGTGAATTATATTCTTCTGGTTTGACTTTTATAAATGATTAATAATCATTTATTCCTGCTTGTTACGTATTTCTATGCTTTCGTTGTTATATGGATGTTACCATTACCATTGATACGTTGCCTCTAATTTGATTATGGTAATTTTTACTTTATATCTACTCCTCGATAATGTTGTACTCCCGGGTCGGAGCTTATTTTTTATCTATCAATGGGGCGCGTGTTTGCGGGTGTCGTACTAATGATAAATAGTACACGAAAATTATCACCATAATTATATAACTATATCAGAAATTATTAGTTGCAACGGTGTAAGTGTGCCAGTAAAAAATAATAATACCGGAGAATAGGGGTGGCTATTTCTGCCAATCCACCAATCAGGTTGAATGCTTCCTCTAAAGAGGAGATGCCACCTGATGATAAGAGTGTTCCTTACATATCAAGTGCCTATCTTGAACAAGAAGAGGTAAACTTAAACTGCAAAGTAAATGTTGGTGGTGTTGATGTAAATTGTACTCATCTGTCAGCTTTATATCTTCGTAATGCTGTTGATTATCACGTTAAAAATGAAAAATTAATGGTTAGAGATATTTTTGGAAGTATCTATTTAATAGAAAGTATCATTCCTGAAGACATTGGTAAAATATATAAAAGCATGATAGATAGGTCCTGTGGCAGGCATATTGTGGCGTGTCGTAAGTTCGGTGATTTTTTGTGTGGTATCGCCAAAGATACTAGTCTTTACGAACAGAGATTTTTTTTATTAGGCAGTTTTTGTCATGTAATGTCCTTTATACTTTTACATAAAAAATATTGTAAAACTTTACTAAGTAAGTACGTAGTTTGGTTTTTTGATCACAATAGAACGAATGTAGCGGCACGTGTTGCAGTTAGTGATCCTAGTGATTTTTTAGATGGATCTAGATTTGCTTTACAAAGTTTTGTTAGTAACAATCTTTACGGAAGATATTTTAAAAAACTTATCTGATCAACCTGAAGAATGTGAATGTCTTGTATATGAGCATTGTGAACTTAAAGATACTAATAAAGATTTTTTGACACGTCAAACTTTATCCCAATACGGAGTCTCTCCATGCATGGTATTTCATTTGATTTCAGAGGGTAGTGCAAATGATGTGATGGGGCTAGTTAATGCAGTAGGGGTAAGAGTAGCGTAGGGATTACGGCACTTAGTATTGCTTTAAGATTGGGTAAGCACGAAAATACAGATGCTTATGGCTCATTGTTGGATACTATGTTTAGTGATGAAATGCTTAGATTTATTCCAGAATTGTTGTGGGCTGAAAATATATAATGTACGTTAGATATTTTTCTTACTTTAGAGAGTGATTATGCAAAGTATATTGCTGCTTATCGTAAGTTGCTAGATATAATTAATATACCACACAAAATTCCTGCGTACACTATGGCTAATATACTTTCTAACTTGCTTATGGCTAGGAGATATGGCCTTCCAGGATTGTTTTTAGCCTTTCAGGAAAATCATTATGAAGCAGTCAGTCAATTTTGTTTATTATTGATTATTCGTGATGAAATTTAAGTATATGAACTTTGCGACATGGTTTATGATTTTCTAATGTCTAAGCGAAGCGATGGTGTTATAGGTCTACATATTGCAATTTTGAAAGATAGTTCTGAGTCTGGTGAGTCTTTGGTGAACTATTGCTTAGATTTACTCATTTTAATAATTCTGACTATTTTGTAAATGTTAATAGAATAGTTTTTAAATTATTAATGATGGAATCTTTAAATTACAAATCTGGTATGTGTTTTGCCTTATATGAGAATAATATTAATTTAGTTGATGCTTACAGTGGATTGTTATAAAAGTTTACTCTTTTTAGGTGAGGAATGCCTGATTGTGAGTTTTATAATATGTTTCACTAATTATTGATGGCAAGATCGCGAAGGCGAACCTGGATTATTTATGACCTTGCAAACGGTTGTGAAGATTCCATTAAAGCTTTTGCTAAATTGATAAGTCAATTTATGTCATTGAGTGCTCAAATTCCTCATGATAGATTGTTAGTTATGCTTCGTGAGTTATTTATGTTAGGTAGCGATGATGGTATATAAGGATGGTTCATTGCCTTGCAGCAGGGACACGGAGATTCTATAGTTGCTTTTTCTGAGTTATTAGAAAAATTATTTATGTTAGAAGGTGGGGTTATTTCCATAGAGGAGATTTTTAGTCTTACCTTTGACATATTAGTGGCTAAAAGTGATTCGGGTAGACCTGGATCATATAGCGCATTGATTCGTGATGAGGAATGTTATGTTAGTGCCTTTGGTATGTTACTAGGCGAGTAATGTCCAGAAATTCTGATGGTTGTCCTGGGTTATTTTCTGCTTTACGAGATAATTGTGTCAATGTTATTGCTAGCTATTTTTTTATTGGCGAGTAAACTTCCTAAGAGACATTGGGCTAACCTTTTGATTGCTAGAGATGTGCTAGGTGTTTCCGCCACATTTACAGCGCATCATGGTGTTGTTGATGAATACTGCCAGTTTGTTGGTAAAACTACCTGAAGATGTGTTTTTAGAGGTACATACAAAATTAACAGAATTTACAAAGTGTAGAGAGTATCTAGATATCGAGGTGAAAATTTTGAAGCTGCTAGGTATGAGGCTTTTCTAGATTAGCTTACAGATCATAAAAATGATTAACCTGGGTCATCGGGTGATACTAAATGTTGCGATGTTGTATAAGCATTAGCTAAAGCTTTGGTATTGGTAGCATGTTACCGTATTGATGTTAACTGCGTAATAATTATAGTAAAAAATTTGGGCTGACATTTTGCTTGCTGCTAATAAGATCAATTTTAACAGCCTTGCCACAGAATCAGTTTTATAACTCAGTGTTTTACGTGATTGGCTATCGACAGTGGACTAATTTCATTTTTTAGCACATTTTTTTGCAAATGATAGTACATGCAACGAACAATTTGATATGGAAGAAACCGTAGACATACCAAGTACCCCATACTGTGCGTAAGAAATAATTTCGTTGAGTGTTTCTTGCTCTATTCCTTGTATTTGTAGTATGTTTAGCGCGGCCAATATGTGGAGAACCGCAAATGAAATAATTATCGAGGCTATAATCAGGTAAGTAATAGTCAGACATCCACTATTTGAGCTTAATGGCTTTTCTTCCTCTACTTCTTCAGTAATAGGTTTTTTTGTGCTGTTGTCCGTCTTTGGCAATGATTCCCTACAATCATTCTTTGTCGACGTATTTGAATCAACTGTTGAAGTATTTGCAGGTTGTTCTTGGTAATCAATTCCGCACGAGCTTAGTGAGATAGGATTTTTACCAGTAGGATGATTTAATAACGATCCTTTTGATTCAGACTTGGGTTCTAATAATGTATCTGATTCTTCTTCCATCATAAGTGCAGCATCTTCATAATCTATAATTAATTCATAAGATAACGCAGGGATATCAGATAGATTACTTGTAATCGGCTTATTTTCCATTGATATTATCTCCTATATCATAGTGGTTACGTAACTATTACCAAAACCATGTTATCAATATACACAAGCGCATCATACCTTTACCTGATGTGTCCATTTTGGTGCAACATGCGTACTAAGAGAGATATTTATACACTTAATTCATACTTAATTTGGTTGATTATTACGTGCCAGTGCATAAGTGGATCCTAAAATAGCTAGATTTAAATTTGTTCACGCACAAAGGCACTTACTTAATATAAAACACACCGTATACTTCATTATAGGTCATTTTGATCTTATTATGTATTTTTTTCGTCTGCGATTGTACGACTATACTCGTTAGATCTTATGCTCAGGTCATGATAGAATTAGTCTTAGTTAAAACATTTTATTAAATTATATGGATATTATTATTACAATCACATGTAGATTACACATTCGATGATTTATTTTTTGTAATGCGGTATGGGTTATTATTCATTTCTATATCTTAGGCTTAGATTATTTTATCTTTACATTAAGCTAATTATGGCACCTGATTTTTAGTTTTTTATACAGTAAATCTTGTTTGCAGATTGTGCTGCATGTGATGTTTTTGTTTAATATTTTGCGTTATAGATTATGCAAAAGATGCACACTATTTTGTATGCTATGATTTTTAGTAGCTTACGTCATTGCGCAAAGATACTAAGGTAGATGTTTGTTTTTAATCTAACATTTTTATCATTAATGTGTTTTGTGGTTTTATTTATACAAATGATATCTTGTATCATGTTTTTGGGTTACATCAGTATACTTAGTGGGTATTGGTATTTCATAAAGAGTACAGGCTCTGGGTTATGTTGGTACAATTCTTGCGCATATTTTTCTGGTAGATACCACATCATGTTCTACCCACTGGCGCGTGAGTTTTTTATGCGAGGTACATTTAATATTGTACGGTTCATCAGGCCAACTTCTAAATTTTTATAAAACATTATTTTATATACGCTCTAGCCTAATCTTGTATTTGTTAATAATTGCAAATAACATGCACTATGTGTAATTGTTACATATTTACTACAACATTTTTGTACGATTTTTCCTATTCTGATTTAGTACACTGATGGTTTTTATTTGTGCCTTTTATCGTGAGAATTAGGTATTTATTTTGTCTTCTAGGCATTTTTTGTATCCCATTTTTTCACCGTGAGATTTTCCAACAACAAAGGTAGTAGCAGAGAGAAATATAGCAGAAATGCCAATCATGCCGCATACTCCATAGAAAGCAATTCTTAAAGCCATATGCCTAGCCATGTCTGGTATTTTAATCATTTTTAATGATACTAAGGTGGCAACAACTATCCATGTAATTGTAAGAAGTATAATGCATGCAGAAATAGCAATAAGAGCTTTGCTTGATTTGCTTAGTTTGCCAACATGTTCTGGTATCTCGTTTTGCTTAATTTCTGCCAATCCTTTTGTGTCGTTACAAGTGATTGATAATTTTCTTGAATAAATATTTATTCCACTGGTTGTTTTATCAGAAGATGATAATGATGGCGAAGATGCAGTTTCTGTAAAAATGTCAGAAGAACCTAATAGCTCTTCTTTATCTGTAAATTCTGTTGATCCCATTTGTGAATGACGCATAGCATCATAATTAATATTTGTACTCATACCACTTTTCCTTATTTCGTCATTATTTGATTTTAAATAGCAGACCTATAATTTATACACAATTATTACTGTCACAGTGCACAATGGCCATGCCATGCTACTTTTTTTGATATGATTTGACAAGGAGTCTTTTATATTGAGTTTTGTTTGTGCTCGTATTACATATACATATAAATTAAGTAACTATAGCATCACATAACAACACTCGTATAAAAATACATCGTAGCAATTATCATTATTTTTATGATTATCTAGAAATTATTTTATGTAAATATCATGCACATCTTGTACTATGTCGCTGCATGGATGAGTCGAAAATTCATATTTATGACGTAAGCATATTTACAAAACCCTGCTACCGACACAAGCTCCACAGTGTTACAGTACATGTAAGAAAATAATTACAAAGAGCTGTAGGAGTGACAACCCTCAACCCGCCACTCCTATCTTAGGTGTGCTGCTTATTTTTCAACGTATTAATTATAAATTAACCATTTACTACTGAATCCAATTACTACTGAATCCAATCCTTCACTAGGTAAGTTTTGTTCTACTTATTGTATCCTCTCTCTACGAGCAAGCTCTGCTTCCCTAAGAGCAACCTCTCTTTCCCTATGATTTACGGATTGTTCTTTCATCATAAGTGCATGGTTTCTTTCAACATGCGCAACCATACAGGGCTCCATTCTGCTTATAGTGAATTCCCTACGTTCTATATTACAGATTAATTCTCGTGCGGACTTTTTCATTCCCTCCATATTTTTAGATTCACCAAGATCAGCTAAGAAAGAAACACGACACACACGAGCTCTATCAGTTTCCATCTCAAGTTCATTCCTTGCTCTTTCGAATGCTTCCGTAGATGCTCTCAAGATATCATCAATTTCACGAATTCCTAGTGTTCTTCCTTCTCTAAACTCTAGATCTTTTTGTTTATTTTCTAGATCTCTTAACATTCCATTTGCCTGAGACTGCTTATCTGCAATGTCTTTCAAGATTCTATCGTTTTTTTCCGACTCTTCAGCGAGTAGTTTCTCTTTCTCAGCAAGCAGTTTCTCTTTATCAGCTACGCGTCTCATGACTCTAGATGTACTTTTAATGCATGAACGATACCCAGATATTTCTCCTCTTGATCTTCCTATGATTAGGGCAAGTGCAATGCCTGCAAGAAGAGACAATATCATTATCGAGCACCCGACGGAGACAGCTACTCTTAAGAATAAATTATTACTCATGCCAGGAATGTGTATTATCCTCATGTAGAACAACACAGCGGTAATAATTGCGGCTACTATGATCAGTAAAAGAAGTATAGATGCTGCAACCACCACGGTATCTCGAGGGGTTTTAGTTGATCCTAAGAGTCTAGGTAGTGATATCTGTAACTTTTCACTATGGTTTTCACACCGATTGCCACTTTGTGGTAAAAGTGGGCATTTGTCACCTTCAATTGATTCCCTATCAAAGCCGATATGTTGTCCGGACGATAATGCCAACCCAGTTCCTCCATTGTCATCTCTCCGCATTGCAGGATAGCCGTGCCCATCCTCATCATGATTATGATGATTCTGTACAGTTGAAAGACCGTTCTTATCATTGCCATACACGCACGCGCCACCGTCACCACCCGCAGCGCAAGGCGCTCCTTCTCTTACTGTAGTAATTTGCGAATTAATCATTATTGACACTCCTAGCATGTGAATTATTACATTTAAAAAATACTCCAAGCATCAGTCGTTATAATCTTAGTTAATATGTTCTTTATTGTCTTGATTCGCAGTTGCAACTATTAGGTGTACTGGACAGATATTATTACCTATGTATTTGAATCCAGACATATAGTGCAGTTAAGCACATTAGGGGGTGGTTTTGTCAGTGACTCTATGGGTACTAAGTCAGTTAAATAAGGTTTGTTGTGCTATTGCAATAGTATCTAACTTATATGAGTGTTTTTTGTGAAACAACTTGTAACAATTAGATGGCTGCGCTCCATAATAATTATATCAACACGCCATATAACGTACGTCCTTATACTTGTTACACAAGTAGAGCGGTTTGTATTTTGATGTAGTTAGCAATAACAGTTAGTATACAAATATGGTTAGTATATAATTTTTATTATCACCATATTATATTGATAATTCATTTTTACCACTGTGCTATGTTGTTTTTTATTTTAATTGTTGATTGAGTACAGATGCAAAATTTGTTTATGAAGCAAAGTTCCTAGTGTGATAAATGTGCTTATTGATCTTTGTCTTATACCATAATGCATGTTCCGTAGTAATGAAGATACAGTAATTCAGGTTACTGTGATTTTGTTACAAGTTGTAGTGATCTTGAAAATGTTACCCCGTAACGTTTATGCAACTAACTATTTAACACATGGTGTTGTGAATCAACTACGGATAGTGAGATTTCTCACTTTTGTGATGATGATAATTTTTGTTATTAATTGTTGTTAGATTGAGAAAGATAACTATGAAGGGGAAGGAATCACAAAAAATATTGATAATTATTCTGGATTACATAAAATATAAAACATAGTATCTAAGAGAAATATACAGAAATAACATGCCTTATGTGCACTGACGATATTCAACAAAGATTAGGCTATCCTTGTGTTTGTGTTGAGATAGTAATAATGGATAAAGGATGTCTTATTAGTATCATTACTATACTATCTACCGTCTGCAGTAGTAAAGTTAAAGGAAATATAAGTTTTTTTACTACGCTATACCGTTCGACTAATTATGCTGGTTTCTATGTATTGCCGATTTTTGGTTATTGTTTCAACCTGTGAATCTCCGTGTTTCGGGATATTGTGATAATTTTGTTAAGTTGGTGTGATTTTTTGTTGTTGAGCTGCTTGACTTTCAATATTTTGTAAATTAGGAAAATTACTTACTACTTACATTACTTGCAGTTGTTGCTACTCTTACTATAAGAAGAGGACTGCTAGGGGAAAAAGTGTATTAGTATTACTTTATGAACAAGGTTACATCTGCCCTTCTCCTATATCAATGATTTTGCGATTTGCGTTGTGCGTGGCGCGTTGTGGTTGCTGCTGGCGTTGACATTATTAGAGGCTAGTTACTGAAGGCTGTGCATGATTATGTAGAAAATTATAAGTAGCAGAAGATGGCGGTGGTTATAAAGGAAAGGATAAATGCGAAAACGGTTGATCTTTTAGGGGAGTGGTATGGATAGGGTTGATTTGTTGTCTTCGATTTCTACTTCGACACGTGGTGGCAGTTTGGGATGTACTGACGGTTCTTCTACTGTGTGTAGCTGTTGTGAGGTGTCATTGAGGGATTGCACTTGTTCGGGTCCAGGTCCATGGTTGGTTTGTTCTGCCCCCCTTTTTTCACGTGTTGCTAGTTCCACTGCCTTATGTTGTTCGCGTTCGGTTAGATCTGACTTGGGTTCTATGTCTACTGGTGCTGTATGTGAGTCTGCTGAAAGCGCAGGCGGATCCGGAGATACTCCTGATAGTTCACACTATGTGGCTGTGTGTTCTAGTGCTTGTGCAAGTTTTATGGTGGCGGCGTGTCCTCTAACCTGGTTACCTACATGTGAAGAGGTTCGTGTTCCTGTTGAGGAGCGTGCAGGTTCTTTGGTGTCTCGGAGTGTTGTTGTACCATCTACCCCTTTGACTGCGTGTTCTACTAGGATTTGTGCAGATCGGAGGATTGTTAGAAATCCTCTAATTTTTTTGCCTAGATGTCAAAGTCTTCCTGCTGAGGAGCGTGCAGGTCCTTTGGTTTCTTGGAGTGGTGTAGTACCTTCTGTCCCTTTGACTGAGTGCTCTGCTAGGGTTTGTGAGGACTGGAAGATTGTTAGGAATCCTCTGCTTTTTTTATCTAAATGTCGAAGTCTTCCTACTGGGGAGTGTGCAGGTCCTTTGGTTTCTTGGAGTGGTGTGGTACCTTCTGTCTCTTTATCTGAAAGTTCTTCTTCTGGTTCACTGAGCTGCAAGTTTTTTTAGTTTAGTGTAAACGCAGGTACTTATTGGTAATCACGGTTTTTTTTGTCTTCTATTACCCTACGTATATCAATGAGGGAGGGACTCTGTGGCCTCTGGTCTCTTTACATATGTTGTTATCAAATTTGGGTGCTAAGCACATCATCAAGTTATATGTACGGAGGTAATGAGGGTCTTTGTTACTAGGTGACGCAGGTAAGTTTAGTTTTACAACCGTGCTACACAATTTGTGATTTTGGACTAGTTACATTGTTATTATAGTATAAAGTGCTTTCTTAAAAACAATTGTTGCTGCTAGATGTTTCTTCTGCCTTTCTTATTCATTTCAATGCAAGAGCAAAATGTAATCACTTAACTTTTATTTATACTCATAAGTGGTGGGTAAGTTCTATTTAATTTAATTATTACAGTAAAAGTAACAATCATTTTAGAAAAGTATATAGCATAATACTATTACTTACTACTTATGATGTTTGTTATTCGATTATGATCTTTGTTTATATAGTTGGATATTTGATTTGCGTTTTTGGAAGTTTTATTAGTATTTGACCTGATAGCGTGGGTTTTTTTATTGCGTGAGCACGTAGTTATAAGCGTTTAGGCGTGATTGTGTGGCTTTGTTTTATGATTTTACTTGTGGGGGGTGATTTTTTTCTTCTGTTATGGGTTGTTTCTTTGCCTATCTTCAAGGGCGAGGTGTTTTGCTGAGAATTGTTAAGGATTACAGTAAGTATAGAGGGTTTTTTATGTTTAGTAGGTGTTTCTGTTTTGGTGGAGGAGGGGGTACCGATTCTCCTGATGGAGTTTCTTCTGCTCGTGAGGAAGAATATTGTGCTGTTTTTCTTGGAGAAGAACCAGCTGTTTCTTCTTCTGAGGAGCATTCTACTGCGGTGGTACATGCTCCGTGGGCAGGAGAAGGCCCTCTTAAGGGTACTGGACAAGAGTCAGTTGATCTTGATCATGGTCCTGTACCGACTACTCTTGAAATTTCGACTCAACTTGGAGGATGTGGGAGTGTTGCGTTTTCTTGTCCTGTAGGTTCGATTGGTCATGGTCCTGATCCTGGTCCTGAGGTTTTTAGCAAGCTTGTTATTTCAGTTCCGTTGGATGTGCCTAGGCCGAGGTGTGAGCATGTTCGTGTGGTACACCCAGTAAGGGGTGTTGTCGATGAGTGAATTTTGTAAGTCTTTGGTACCTCGGGGCTCTTGTGGTAATTTTTGCTGTTTTTTTGTGTTGCTGTAACAGATGGAGGGAGTTTTTTTGGCATCTCACGTCGGTTTTTGTTCGTATTTTTGTGTTTATGTGAGGGATAGTTTTGTAGTGTTCAGAATATTTTGTGGCTCGTTTTTAAAGTGTTTACTGTTATTATTTTTGTTTGTGTATTATTTGTGTATTATCACTGTCAGGGTTGCTGTTTGTTTTTGAAATGGATTGTCCTTAGTTACTTACAAAATTGTGGAAGTTATGATATAAATTATTGTTAAAGATAGTGAAAAATTATCTAACTTAGGTGATGTGGTTTTTTAAATTAATAGCATTCACATCTTATCAAGGTGGTTGGTTTGTCGATAAATTTGCACTTTAACATGCAGATGGGTGAGGGTACTCTTTGTCACGTATTCCCTACCATGAAAATCATTAAGAGTACTGGTTTCTTGTGGTTGTTGTTTTTTATAACTTTTGATCAACTATTGTTGCACTTTATTTCACATAAAAAAATAAAAGTGGTGCTGGTAGTCGATTGGTGTCAGTAGATCTGTGTTGGATGTTTTGCTTGTGCGCTCTTTGTGGTTGTGTTTGTATCCAAGGTTTAATTAATAATAATTAGGATGTTGTTGGAGGTGTCGGGTGTATCCTAGTCTTCGGGGGATTGGTTCTTCTTGTAACGCTTCACAAGAGGGACAGAGTGAGACTCAGTCGAGTGATGGTGATTGTTCTGTTGGAGGTGTTAGTTCACTTTCTCAAGTGGTTGTTGATGATTTTGGAAGAGGTGGTGCTGTTGAGAGTACAAGCGTAGATGTTGCTACTTCCCTTGCTACGAGCAGTGCAAGTGGTTCCTCTGAGCCAATAAGGGCTGGTATTTCATCTTTTTCTTCGCCTGTCTCTTCTAGAATAATTAGAAGGGTGGATGTCCCACCTGTTTCTTCGCCTGGTCCTTCTAGAATAGTTAGAAGGATGGATGTCCCTCCACCTGTTTCTTCGCCTGGCTCTTCTAGAATAATTAGAAGGGTTGATGTCCCTCCACCTGTTTTTTCGCCTGGCTCTTCTAGAATAGTTAGAAGGGTAGATGTTCCGCCACCTGACTTTTATGGCATGGTTAGAAGGGAGGATGTCTCTTCGTCTGATTCTGTATCCTCTGCTATTGGCCGCTTGTCCCTACATGAGTATGATGTACCCACAAGGAGGGGTCCATCTTATCCGCCTCCTCCAATCCCAACGCTTGTTGAAACTGATTACGTATTTTTTGGTTTTTGTGCTTCTGACTCTTGTCACTATGCTGCTTCGGAGTTGGGGTCTGGATTGGTTAGCGATAATCCATTGTACGCTGGTATTTTGGGTCCTACGTTTGGTGGTGATTATGGACTTTTAAATATGGATGGATTGAGTGAAGGTGGTTTACCCTCATCCTCTTCTTATGAGGAGGTTGGGAGTCTTGTTTCTACGGGCTCAGTGAGTTGTGCGTCATTTGAAGGGGTTCCTCTACTACCTATATCGTCATCACCTCAATTGAGAGGTGCAGTTGGTGAAGAGAGTCCAATTTGTTCTGGTGGTAGTGGATATGCACCTACTTCTTCTGGCACAGGGGTAGATGTTTCGTCTGATTGTGTGTATATGTTACCTGATGTTGGCCGTGCGTTACAACATTGTGACGTACCTACAAGAAGGGGACCATCTTTTCCACCTCCTCCAATCCCAGTAGTTGTTGAAAGTGATTACATGTCTTTTGGCGCCTGTGCTCCTGCTTCTTGTGTCTCTGCTTCTGCTTCTTGTCACTATGCTGTCTCGGAGTTGGGGTCTGCTTCGGTGAGTTGTAACCCGATATATGCTAGTGGTCTTGGCCTTATGCTCGGCGATGGTGGCGGTTGTTTAGATATGGATGGATTGAGTGAAGGCGGCTTTTCCTCTTCCTCCACGTCCTCTTCTTGTGAGGAGGTGGTTGGGCATAATTCGCCTGTAAGCGAGATGAGTCATACATTATTTGTAGGACGTTCTCTACCTCTTGTGCCGTTATCATCACCTCAATTGGGGAGAGAAGCTGGTGAGGAAAATATACTTTGTTCTGGTGATGATAGTGGTTCTAGTGGTAAGACTATTTACGAAGAGGTTGATTGATTAGTAAGTGTTCATTGTTACACTTATGTTGTACGGTGTGGCCGCCCTGATTTTTATTCTATTTTGTAGATGTGTTGTGTATGTTATTTGTTGTTCGTGGGCACTGGGCTGAGTAGTTATATTTTTTGTAACAGCTGTTGTTGTTTGTTGGGTGTTTTTTTGTTGAGTAGGCCTTAATATTGACTATGGTGCTGTAGATATGTTGGTTAGTTTTGGTTGAGAGTAGTATTGATTTGCTTAGTGTTGTGATTTCTTACGGTTGCTGTTTGTTGATTTCAATGGTGTGCCGAGCTTTGGAGTTTTTGTTTCTAATGATTTTATTATAGTGTTTCTTGTCTTATGCAGTTTTTTAGTGCTGAGTTATTCGTGATCAACGTCTCTACATCTCGTGTATAGTGTGTGGCCGTTTTTGGCGTTGCATTATTGCGTAGTAAAAATAAATTAAATTAAGATAAAATTGTTCACCTACGATATGCTATTCGTATATGACACGCTGCTGCGCTTGTTCGTTTATCGCGATCCTATAGTATCGTGTTCGTGATTGTAATTATTTTTGTTGGTTGATATTGGTTATTACTCGTGTTTTAGGAAACAATCTTTAGTGTATCTTCACACGTTTGTTAATGATGAATATACCATAAGCACCGCTCGACACTCTATCGTATGTAGAGTGGTGATTGTGTAGTGGTTATGCAGTGATAACTGTATTAGTATCGTTAGTTATAGCTTTTTAGTTAAGTTACATGCAATATTGTATGCTCCTATCTTCAAATAGCCATATGCGCTTTCCTAATTTGGCAATTTTAGTGATGATTATTAGGATACTTGTTGAATTTGATGTGCAAGCGGCGATGTTTGTTCAACATGTTACCTATGGTCATTAGCCTAGGAATAAAGTGCATAACGGTGCTTTGTTTTTTAGATAGCGATAAATTTGTTGCTACTTTGGAGATTTAGCTCAATTTTTTGCCTTAACACTTTGCTTTAACACTGACTGTTTGTTGGTAATTTATGTCCTTTGAAGAAAAAGCCAGGTTTTTGCTGTGTCGGCGTTATATATTATATTTATCTTGGTAGCTTAAGCAATTGATGTATTTTATATATTATTACTTTCTTAATCTATACCACCCTTATTTGACATGCCTTGAGTATGAACTGAGATCATATGTGAGAAATTTTTATTTTTCATGATACATAATTTTATTTATTTAGAAGAGAATTTAATAAAATATGTTTTGAAGATAAGGTATCACATAGCATAAATTAGAACAGTTTTGTGTTTGCCTTACTGGTGTTACATACAAATACAATGACAGTCCAGAAATTAGGCTTTTCTATATGACTTCATTAAAGTATGCAGATCATCGTCTGACTGAATGATATGGTTCCGGCAATTCGGTTTTGGTAATTTGGCGCACAAATGTCATTGATTATTTTTAGATTTTTTTGGTTTCAATGTTGTACCCTGGCCCCTCGGGCGTTGTTCGTTTTTGATCGTTCGGGGCGTCGTATGAGTTGTTCGTGTGTATGGAGTACATGCATAAAAAAATAACAAAAGAGGGTGGGTGTTATGAGAGATTGTTCTGGTTCTGGTGGTTATCGTTATGATTTTGATTTTTTTGGTACAGATGAGTCTTCTGACGAAGGTGGAGGTTTTGAGGATACTTTTTTGGGTTCTTCGGGAAGTTCGGATGACTCAAGTGGAAGTTTTATTTTTCTTAGGGGTGATGGTGGTGGCGAAGGTGGTGGTGGCTTTACTGGTAGCAGGGAGAGATCTCACTCTGAGGGGGACTGTATGCCGCAATGTGCTGGCGCTTCTAGTGTCATGAGGAGATCTTACTCGGAAGGTAGCGGCGGTCCGTTCGTTTTAGGGGGTAATGGTCGTATTGTCGATATAAATTGGGGAACAGTTAGAGGCGATAGAATTGGAGTTGCTCCTCCAGGAGGTGGTTATTCTAGTGATGAGGGTGGTGATTTTGACAGAAGTGATCCTTCTAGACAATGTGTTCGCTCCAGAGGTTCTGGTCGCGGTGATGGCGTTTCTTCTGGGCGTGGACATTTAGGTCGTGGGCATGGTAGAGGATCAGGATCAATCCTCAGGAGACCGGTTGCTCGTCGTAGTCGCCCCAGAGTTGGTCGTGTTAGCAGAGGAGATCTTTTTGCTATGGTTGCCGTCCCTAGAGGTGGTGGTCATTCTGATCGTGGGCATTTAGGTCATGAGCGTGGTAGAGGATTGGTCAGGAGGCCGCGCCCCAGAGGTGGTCGTGTTGGCAGAGAAGAGCTTTTTGCGATGCTTGCCGGCCCTAGGGGTGGTGGTCATTCTGAGCGTGGAGGATTAGGTTCTGATCGTGGACATTTAGGTCATGATCGTGGAGGATTAGGTTCTGACGGAGGATTCTCTGGGAGACCGGTTACTAGCCGCTCCGGAGGTAGTGGTCGTAATGATAGAGCTGGTTTTAACAGAGATGATTATTCTAGGCAGCCAGTTGTGCGCCGCAGTGGTGGTAATCGTCGTGGTGGTGGTTCTGGGCGAAGAGGAATGAGCTAAAAAAAGAAGCTGCGCAGTTTTTAAAAGAAGCTGCGCGGTTTTGTGCATGCCTGATGGGGGTGGTGCTACTTGTGTTTTTTTAGGTGGGGATTTGGGGTTGTTTGAGTGTGAGTGTGGTCGCTTAGTTCCTCTTGGTAAAACAAGCGGGGTGTGAGTTTGTGAGGTGTGGGAGGCAATGAAGGAGTAGGGCTCTTCTTATACCGGCAAGTTTGAGTTGGTTAGTTGGCGATGGTGTTTGCGGTACGTGCGTAGGTTTGTGCTCGTGTCGGCATTTTTGAGATAGCGGGCGTTGTTAGATTTTTTTGTATGCCCACCCTTGGTGGTAATTAAAGGATGGGACTGTGTTTACTGAAAACGGTGCTCTTCGTGTCTGGTTTTTGTATGTGAATTTGTTCCTAGGGTATTCTCCTTTGTAGGGTTGTTTGTCCTCTGCTTGTAGTGGCTCCTTTTGTGGCGCTTTTTGTGCAGATGTTAGCGATAATGGAAAAGGGGGGTGCTTTACTTCAGCATGGTGTGCCTTCAAATTATGCTTCACCTAATTAATTTGCGTTGCTCGGTGAAAAAAGTTAAGAGGTTAGGAGGTGGAGTGTCTCTGTTTCTGTGTGCCATGTGCTTTTCTAATCCTTTTGTCGGTGGTTGCTTCGATTTTTTTTCTTCTTTCTTATTTTGTTAAATCTTTAGTTGATTGTTTCACTAGCCGTTGTTTTGCGATGAGTTGTGTGCTGCCATATTTTGTTGTGCAGTTGTTCTTTTGGTCGTTAGAATTAATTTATGCAAGATTACCCAGCATATGGATTAATTAGTTTTTGTATATTGATTTGCAATGGGCTAATATGTAGGCTATGTAGGCGCGGAGCGAGTGTTTTGTTGGTTCGTTATTATGATGCATGTAATACTTATGGAGTTGTTGTTTGTTGTTAGTAAGGTTGCCGGTGGGGGTGTGTTGTATTTCGTGTATTGTAGTTCCTGTAAGCATGAACCTGAGACAACGTTATTAATCAATTTTTAATTACTGCAATTCAAAGTAAATAATCTGCAATGTTTAATACTTTCTTTTAAGTAAATCTTACGAAATGTAATTTTTACGGTGCACAAATTGTTTTGTGCAGTGTACCAATTCTACGATTAGTTTTTGGTGTAATACCGGGTAATTTTACCTAACCTAGTGACGTTTACTTATCCAGCTACAACTTATCTTTTTATGCTTAGTCATGTCTGTGGATCGACCTTTTTATAAGATGGGCTATACTCTTAATGTTTTTTTATCATAGTCTTTATGCTGCTTATATCTCATAATTCACTATATATTCTTATTTATGAACTGTGCTCTGTAAGTATCCTGATATTACTTTCCACAGTATTTACTGTACTGGTGATTATAATTGATGCTCGACTCGCTTTATCTTACATAGTAGCTCAATTAATACTTAGCGGTTACATTTATTGTCTTTTATGTAACATTACAAATAAGTATTTTGATGGGGCTTTGCTTTTACTATACTAGATGCAGATTGTATATAGGTAGATTTAATTAAGTGTGTCCCAACCTAGACTGATTCTTTTAGCAGTTTTGCAGTATTGAAAAATAAGCAATGCGACGATTATTAAAATGGTATGGTAGAGCCAATAGTAAATATATTACACAACGAGTTTCTGAAATTAAATTCTTACCTCATTTATTCCCATATTATGTAAGTACTGCTACCATAGATTGTGATTAGTCTATCAATATTGCTATGTAATGTAGATGTTGTAAGGGCTGTATTATTTAGGAATCACGTCTGCTTTAGAGAGACTGTCGTGGTGGTGATTTATGTATATTGATATTCTGTTAATTTACTACTCTATTTTTGCGGTATTTGTTCTTCTTAATTATGCCAACATACAAAGCATTTATCTTCTGAACTTTTAACTATTGTGATGCGTATTGGTTTGATGATTTTTCCTATTTTACTATAATGACTACTTCGTATTTTATTGGGAAAAAAGTTGCTGAAATTGAAAGATGGTACTACTTATATTTGCTTCTAATACACAAGGCAAAACTATTAGAGCAAGATAAGGGAGATTTTCATAGAGACCTAGATTAGGCAATATAAGTGGTATAGAAAAGCAAATGAAGGAAATTGATTTAATTCTAACAACTAATCCATAAATACCCAACTATTACTATAATCAATGAAAAACAGTACCTACTGTTACGCCGTACACGTTGTCAGATATGTCTCGCTATTACTAATAAACACTACTAAATTCTAAATTTTTAGTTACGTATTAAGTTTTAATAAACATTTGGTAGAGTCATTCTTTGATATGTTATAGATAGTTGTTTCACCTAATGTGTAATACTTATTTACTGTTATCTGCAAGCAATATTTGAATTTTCTACTGTTTTTTTGGAAATTTAGTTCATACTATTTTATTTACGGTTGTTAATTTTTTGTGTTTTTGGTCTGGCAGTTACAAATTTGTTAATAATTTATATCATTTGAATAAATATTTGAATTTATTATGATAATATTACCTTTTGTGTGACTTAAATTCTTGTTATCTATTGCCATTTTATTTGTTGCAGGCACACATGTTTTTGTTGCGATATCATTTTTGTTAGATGGCGATGGTTTTTTATGATTTTTAGGACAATGTTTTGAATAGCAGATGGTATATGCCCTAATTACCAGATAGTTATTTGTTATACCGGTGTTGTACGCGATGCTAGCTAAGCACTCAGGTTATATACTTATGAAGTATTGCTACTTGAATAATACAATTTTACTCTGGTAGTTTGTTAAACTGATGTTGTTAAATATTTCGATTTTTCCTGGAGCAGCACGGGGATGTTTTGCTTTTTGCTGATTAGTATAAGACAAGTACAACAATAAACTAAAAAGGATGGATGCTATGAATATTGTGCCTTATGTTGGTGGCGGCAATGGAGGTAATGGTGCTGAGGAAGATGATGGAGGTGCAGTAGGCAATGCTGGAAATCGTAGCCCACTTATTGCTTCTAGAGGCGTGAGGTCTCTTCGTGGTAGAGGTAATCGTGGTGGTGGTGGTTTGTCCCGGCTCGATGGAGGTGGTGGTGGTGTTCGTCAGAGGTCATACACCACTAGTGGTGGCAGTGGGCATGGGATGTTTGATTTATCCCAAGGTGGTGGTGGGCGTGGTGTTCGTCAGAGATCTTACACCTCTAGTGGCGAGTTGCGGCATGTAAGATTTGATTTATCGACTCATACGGGCGGTGATGATGTTGTTCATCAGGGGTCTTCCGCTAGAGGTGGTAGGGGTCATGAAGATTTTGATTTATCCCAAGGTGGTGGTGCTCGTCAGAGATCTTACACCTTTGGTGGTGGTGGGTTACAGCATGTAAGATTTGATGTACCGTCTCATACGGGCGGTGGTGGTGTTCGTCAGGGGTCTTTCGCTAGTGGTGGTAGTGATGATCAAGGAGTGTTTGGTTTACCTCATACGGGCGGTGGTGATGGTGTTCGTCAGAGATCTTACACCTTTGGTGGTGGGCATGGGGTATTCGATTTATCCCAGGCTAGTGGAGGTGCTGGTGTTCGTCGTAGGTCTTACACAGTTAGTGGTGGTGGGGGTGTGATTTTGCTAGATAGTCGGGGGGGAGGAGATTTTTGTATAGATTGGGATACGGTTGTAGATAGAGGTGTAGGATTAGAAGAGTGTGCGCATCCAGTTCCCGTTGCTAGGCCGGCTCCAACCGAGGTTATTATGACCAGGAGGAGTAGGGGTGCCATGATCGTGTCTAGGTTACTTAGGTTTTTTAGGAGGTAGGTTTCGTGTGTTTATTGTATGTACGTGCCATGGTTGGTCTATGTCACGTACATATTCATGTTATGAAATAGCTGCGTGATGCATTTATTTTTTTATTAGTGTTCGTGTGTTCTTGGGCTCCTTAATAATAATTAAAATATGAGAGTGTTTGTGATTACTAAAAACAAAGCGTCCTACCAACCTTTTGTAGAGGATTTTGTTCCCCCTTGTTCAGAAGGTGATGGCGTCGTTTTATGCATGCTTGGTTCTGATAGTTCACCTTGTGAAAGTTGTTTAGGCCTTGCTTCTAGTGGCTTTTTTTCTGGTGCTTGTTATGCAGATACTAGCAATTATTGTAAAGAAGGTTTATGTCCTAGTATGTCTTCAAATTATTCTTTGTTAAGTAGCTTGCGTTGCTCAATTAAAAGAGTTAATGAAGGTGGGGATGCATTGTCTTCGTTTTTATGTAGTCTCTCGATCTTTTTGTTAGCGGTTGCTGTGATTCTTTTTATTATATCTTTAGTTGGTTATTTTACTAATCGTTATTTTGTGACGAGTTGTATACTGTCATGTCTTAGTGCTGCTGCTCTTTTGGCTGCTAGCATTATTTTATGCAAGATTTAGTATGGGTTAATTATTATTATATATTGGTGTATTGATTTTTGTATATTGGTTGGTGATGACTATAATTAAGGTATAAAGCGAGTGAGTATTTTGTTGGTGCGTTATTTTGATGCACGTAGGATCTATGGAATTGTTACTGATTGTTAATAAGATTGAGATTGCCAGTTTTTTGGAGGCGCTGGTGTATGTTATATCTTATAGTTGCTACAAATATAAATTCTGGCCTCTAATTATTATTCAATTTTTAATCTCTGCAATTTCTTTACGTTATCATATTCAATGCTTTTTTCTAGGTAAATTTTGAAGAATATAATTTTTACAGCGCACAAATTGCTTTGTGTTGAGTAAAAATTCTACAATTGATGTTTGATGTAATCTTGAGTGATTTTACTCGACCTAATGATGTTTCCTTGTCTAGCTATAACTTACCTTTTTGTGCTTATGTATACCGCTGGATCGACCTTCTTATGAGATTGAGGGTGGCTATACCTTTACTGCTATACTCTTCATATCCTTAAGCATGTTTTTTTTGCTGTATCTTGTAGGTTGGCTATATCTGCTTATTTATGAACGATACTCTTTAAGTGTTATGATATTACTTCCCTTTACTGTATTGTTGATTATAATTGATGCTCAATTTGTCTTATCTTATATAGTAGTCTAATTAGTATTTGGCTGTTACAAACATTGTATTTATTTGTAATAATTACAAATAAATATTTTTGACAGAACTTTGCTTATTCTTTGTTAGTTGCAGGTTATATATAGGTGGATGTAATTATGTGCAGCCCAATGTCGACTGATTCTTTTAGCAGTTTTACAGTATTGGAAAATCAGCAAGGCGATGATTGTTCAAGTGATATGGTAGAGTCAATAGGCAATATTACACAACAAGTTTCTGAAATTGAATTTTTACCTCGTTTATCCCCCTATCTTGGAAGTACTTCTACTCTATATCGTGATTCGTCTACTAACATTGCTATAGATAATGCAGATGTTGTAGAGTCTTGTATTACTGAGGAAACACAATCCTCTTTAGAGACTGCCGTGGGAATGATTCCTGTACTGTTGATATTTACATTAATCTGCTACGCTATTTTTGCAACACTTGTTCTTCTTAATTATGTCAACATACAAGGCATTTCATCTTCTGAACTTTTAACTATGGTAAGGCGTATTGGTGTGGTGCTTTTGCATGTTTCTGCCTATTTTACTGTAATGACTTTGTCATATTTTGTTGGAAAAAAAGTTGATGAAGTTGAAAGACAACGCAACGTAGATTTACTTCTAATGGACAAGATAAAACTATTAAAGCAAGAGAAGGAAGAATTTTATAAAGACATAGATGAGGCAAGAAGTGGTATCGAAAGGCAAATGAAGGAACTTAATTTAATGCTAACAACACCAAATACATAAGTACGGCCCATAGCAAACTGTTACTTTGCATGTAATATATACTGCTAAACTATACACATTTCTACCTATTTTTACTATGCATAAAAAATGTGGTTATTTATATGATTGTTCTTTAGTAAGGTTATTGGGCTTTTTAATCATGTTTTTATAATGTTTGTTGAAGTATTTATAAGTAATATTTTTTTATCTGATGTGTCATTGATAATTGTTTCCCATAGTATGTAAATCACATATATTGCCACCTGTAAGCAATATTGAATTTTATACTATCATGGATGTTTAGTTCATACCATCTTATTTATGAACGTTAATTTTATGTGTTTTTGTAATTGATTTTTGCAAGTTTATTAATAATTTTTATCGTTTTAGTAAATATTTTAATTTGTTATGCCAAGAATTATTTATTTTGAGTAACTCAACTTGTTGCTATTTGTTATTATTTTCTTTACAACGGTGCACCCCATGTTTGGGATTATACATTGTGATTATTTTTTAAATAATCGTGATTTTGGGTAAAAAAAGATCTTTTAAAGAGAATGTAGTGTATACCCTAATTTATTGCATTTGTTATATCGGTGTTGTGCACGATTTCAGTTTAGTGATTATAGAGTATACACTTATGAAGTGTATACTTATGAAGTATTACTACTTGAATGATGCAATTTTATTCTGGTAATTTGATAAATAATAGGTGGCTGTTAAACATTTTTTGTAGGTGCGAGTTTGTATTTTTCTGGTTGATAAATATAAAACAAATACAACAATAAACTAAAAGGGGGCAGATGCTATGAATATTGTACCGTATGGTGGTAATGGTGGTGGTAATGATTTTGTTCATCTTGTAGGAGGAGGAGATGATGCTGAAGAGGGAGCTGTTGGGGGTGCTGTAGGCGGCAATGCTCCTGGAGGGGGGGCTGGTCCTGAAGGCGGGGGTGCTGTGGGAGTATTTGGCGGTTTGTCACAAGGTGGTGGTCACAGGTCAAGGTCTTATACAGAAGGTGCAGTTGGTAGTGTAAGGGTTGTTCAACCACAACAAGACAACGCTGGTAATGAAGAGCCAGCTCTTGATAGCAGGGGTGAATTTTTAGTTACAGGGGGTGGTAGAGGACCTAATGACTGGCGTATTCTCGATATAGATTGGAGTGCGGTTCAACAACAATCTAGCAGGCATAGATCTCGTTCCGATGCAAGTGGTCTGGGACGTGGGGGGCGTGTTTCTGTCCAACCTGTTGTACCTCCTCCTGGAGGAAGAAACATGGTTTTAGTTAGGAGGAGTGCTCTAATGTTGGGTGCAGTTCGTAGATTCTTTAGGCGGTAGTTGATTGATGTTTATTTGTATGTACGTGCCATAGTTCGACCTGTGTCACGTACATGTTTGTGTTATAAAAGAGATGCTGGTGGTGCGTGTATTTTTATCAGCGTTCGTGGATTTGTATGCTCATTAATATCAATTAAGAAGTGGATGTGTGTTTGTGATTGCTCAGAAAAACACTGCTAGCCTTTTGTAGATGAGCTTGGTTACCCCTTATTTGAGAGGTTATGGCACTGTTTTGTGCCATGCTTGGTCCTCTTTTCTCCATTATATTTCGTAAAGTTTGTTAGTCCTTGTTTTTAGTGGACTGCTTTTATGGTACTTGTTTGGCGGATGATATTGGTGTTGATGCGATGATGTAAAAGAAATTGCTCCCTGTTCCTAGTATACTGTCGGATTATAGTTTATTAGGTGGTTTGCGTTGTTTAATTGAAAGATTTAATTAAGGTGAATATTAATTGTTTTTATTTTTACGTAATCTCCTAATCTTTTTGTCAGTGGTTACTACTATTTTTCTTATTATACTTTAGTTGTTTATTTGAATAGCTGTTATTTTGTGACTAATTGTATGCCGTCGTGTTGTAGTGCTGTTGTAGTGCTAATGTTATTTTAGCCGATAGCATTATTTTATGTAGGATTGTTTAGTATGTGGATTAATTAGTTTTTTATCATATTGGTATATTGATTTTTATATATTGACTTGTAGTGGAATATAATCAAGGTATAAAGTGATTGAATGGTTTTATTGATTCATTATTCTTATGTATGTAAAACTTCTGGAGTTGTTGTTTATTGTTGATAAAAGGTTACTATTTTTTTTGGGGGTACCGTTCTTGTCTTGTAGTTGCTGCAAATATAGATCCTAATCTAACATAATTAATCAATTTTTAGTTCCTGCAATTCAAAGTTAAATCTTTACAGTGTTAAATACTTTCTGTTAGGTAAATCTTACAAAATATGATCTTTACAGTGCACAAATTGCTTTGTATCGTGTACCAATTATACAGTTGGTGTTTGATGAACCTCAGGTAATTTCACCTAGCAATCGATGTTTACCTGCCTGTCTACTACAACTTACCCCTTTTTGTGATTAGTCATATCGTTGGATAGACCTTTTTATAAGATTGAGATTGGCATATCTTTACTTTTATACTCCTCGTGTTCTTAAGCATATTTTTTATGCTGCACCTTGTGGATTCACTATATATATAATTATTTATGAACGATACTCTGTAAGTGTCATGATGTTACTTTCCATGTATTTACTGTATTGGTGATAATAATCGACGCTCAATTTGTCTTATCTTGTGTAGTAATCTAATTAGTATTTTATCTGTTACAAATGTTGTATTTTTTGTAACAGTTACAAATAAATATTTTGATAGATTTTTGCGTGTCCTGTATTAGGTGCAGATTATACATAGATAGGTAAATGTAACTATTGTGCAGCCAAATGTCGAGGGATTCTTTAGCAGCTTTACAGTATTGAAAAGTCAGCAACGAGACGATTATTCAAATGATATGATAGATTTGATAGGCAATATTATAGACAACAAGTTTCTTAAATTTAATTCTTACCTCGTTTATCCCAGTATCTTGGAAGTACTGCTATTCCCTATATTGTGATTCGTTTGTTAACATTGCTACATAATGTAGATGTTGTAGAGACTTGTATTACTAAGGTATCACAATCTTTACCACATACTACCAAAGGAATGATTACCGTACTGTTGATATTTTTATTAATCCGTTATGCTATTTTTGCAGTATTTGTTCTTCTTAATTATATCAACATACAACAAGGTTTTTCATTTCCTAAACTTTTAACTATGATAAGGCGTATAGGTGTGGTGCTCTTGCATGTTTCTGCCCATTTTACTTTAATGACCTTATTGTATTTTGTTGGCAATAAAGTTATTGGAATTGAAAAACAAGGCAACGCATGTTTACTTCTAATAGACAAGGTAAAACTAGAGCAGGAGAAGGGAAGAATTTTATAGAGACATGTATGATGAGGCAAGAAGCGATATCTAAAAACAGATGATGGAATTTAATTTAATGCTAACAAAACATCCAACCTATAGGCACTCGCCGTAGCATGGATTCGCTTCTGAGAAATAAAGGACATGAGACACCGTACTGCTACACCATATTATTCATTCTATTACTATTTGCTACTCTTAAAACTAAAAAAAGACGAGGCATGGTGGGGCAGTTACTTTGCCCCACGCATGCACAAGATAAACCAAATTTACTGCCTTACTGTTCAGAACCAGAACTTACCTCAGGACCAGAACCTCCTACTCTAGCCAAATGAGCTCTCAATCGTTTGTTTTCTTCCATAAGACGTCGATTTTCATTGTTTGTAGCATTGGTTCTAATATTACATCCTAAGATAGCTCCTCCAAGCTCTTCCGTAGCTGCATGTACTTCATCCTCAATCTTACCCAACTTTTTCAAGCCATTTGTTAGCAACTTGGACTCTTGCCTTAAAGCATCTCTTTCTAACATAGTCCTGACTCGTACCTCTGAGTGTTTTTTGTACTCTCCAGCACTCAATCCGAGAAAGAACCCAGCAGTAAACAACATACCCGCACCAACAGTACAGGCAAGCACTATTCCAACTATGTGCAAGTCAATAGGTAGCTTTACAACTCCTAATTTCTGAAGTATAGCCAATATAGCAAACGCCACAACTAATAAAAACAGAAGTACCATGAACACAATCACCAATTTGGTGGCAGGAGACATAGGAGCAGTGTAAATGTACGTGTTATCCTCATGCCTAACTTTGAAGCCAGGACGTCCCTCAACTGCACGAATGTCATCAGCGTTATATTGTCCCAACAACCTATGATATGCAGTTGGATCAATTTTATCACCCACACCGCCAAGTATCTGTCTTACTTTATCCCTCCATCCTCCATTAACTCCTGGTGGTAGTTGCGGACCATTTCCACCGGATCGTACAGGTACTCCTACGTGTTCACCACTACCATCTGGACCTACTAAGCTGTAAGGGTTATCACTACCCCCCTGCTCTGCTCCACCTACACCACGAGGACCAATCTCTGAGTATACTTGAGTACCATCATCGCCGTTTACAGGTCCGTCTACAGGTCCACCAACACCATTTGTAGCCATATTCGTATTCCTTTCTTAAGTTTAATTAACGTTACACCGGATACACCAACTACTAAAATTCACATGAAGTATCGGTCTAACATTTCATTTCTTATAGTCATTTTCATCTGCTACTTCTGCACTTACTACACCCAGTACTTTATTACTGTAGTTTTCCATTTTAATGTCACAATTGCCTGACATGCACTTCAATATTTAACCTTTTTGTGTATTTATAATGGTAATCTATATAAACAATTTCTCTTACATAGTCTCTTACTTAGGCACAACTAACCCCACTAATAGCAACTATTAAATGAACTAATTTACTGACATTACGTTAAATACTACCTTCTATTTATTTTTAAACAATCTCAGAAATTTATTACTCTTTCTACCTTTCTTACCATCTTTTTTACCATCTCCATCATTTTCACCCCCTCTATTTGAACCTAGATCTAATACACGCCTTGGATCATAGCCAAACCTAACAAGTGGATTATCTCCTTCTCTACTACCACCCGTGCCTTCCGCATAGCTCTTCCTAGTCTTAGGTTCACCACCAGGTCCTGTGTCACCCGCAGCACCAAAACCTCCAGCATAGCTTCTTCTACTTCCAGCATTACCAGTTGTCACAGCATCATGTGGTGGTTCCATTCCACCAGGATGTCCCATATGTCCATGGGAAGCAGGGGACATGCTCATCATTAATCTCTGTGCTAAGCTAGTCATAGCATCATCTCTGCCATCTTCTTTTCTTTCTCCATGTGTACCTCTGCCATTGTTACTACCTGATCTTGAACCATCTGATGAGCGGTAACGACTACCACGATCAAAAGGCCCGGATGAGCCGCTTCTGGTAACTCTTTTTGCTCTTTTACCTGAGTCAGTAGGCTTTGGTTGGATTACAGCAGCAGCTATAGCACCACCAAATAAACTGGAGGTTCCAGCAAGTTCTGGGCTAAAATCTTCTGGCGCATGTTGTCTACCTTTACTGCTACCAGCACGTACTATCCTAGGTGACCCTTCACTGTCGGAACCGTTGTCACTATGATGTGATGCTTGTGACGATCTTCTACTGCTGTTGCCACCAAAAGAAGCTGATATAGCAGCACCCCAGGAACTTGATAAGCTTCTTAGTGAGGATGATAATGATGAGGATGATCCACTACGTTTTCTATCCTTGCCCTTACCTTCTGGATCAAAATCAAGTCTTAAATCTTTTTGTTCAAAATACTCTGGAAATTCCTTGCCTAGCTTGTAGAACGTTCTCTCTACTTTGGCTCTCTCGCGCTCTAATGTTTCCCTTTCACTCTTCAAATCTTCTTTACCACGCTCAGCGGCTTCTTGCATTTCTTTTGTGGTTTGTTGGGCAGCAGAAACCATTTTCTCCATCGTAACCATTTCTTCCCCAAGCTTAGTGCACCTGCATTCCAGTTCCCTCCTTGCAGATTCGAGCTTTTCCTTATCGTCGATAAGACCTAGTTTCTCTTTGTCAAGTCTTTGCATTCCTTGTTGTAACCTGTCTCTTTCAGCTTTAAGTTCTTCTCTCTCTCTATTCATTCTTGTAATAGTATCTTCAGCATCTTTCCTAATTTTATCCAAATCTTCTTTTTGATTGGCTAAGTCTTTTCTCTGTTGATCTATAAGCTTGCTTTGCGTTCCTAATTGAGCTGATAATTGCCTAGACATGCTATCATCCCTAACGACATTTCTTAATTTATCCACCATGTCTCTGGCATGCGCATTTTTTAGAGTAACGTCAGCGCGGTTGAGTACTTCCATCTCTTTGAGGGAAACAGAAGCTGACTCTAGGTAAGAAGATGATATTTTCGATCCTATAAGTAATACCAAAGATATAACACAGCATCCAAGAGCTATAAGAGTGAGTGCTTTAACTGAAAGATGTAGGGCGCCGGCAGTAATTACCTCGAGATTAACAAGTAGCAATAAAACTAACGCTACTATCGCTACAATAAGGAGCATAATTCCTAAGTAGAACAGAACATCCCTCTGGATACTCAAAGCTTTTACAGCTCTAGACGATTCCTCCACTGCTTCTGCATGCTCTGCGGCAGAAGCATATACTCTCGCGCCAGCGGAAGCAGCGGCACCTCTTGCCTGTGCCATTCTTTCTGCACGTCCTTCGCGTGTAGTAATGTCACCCAACGATGCATTAGGATTTGTTTGAGTTGTTTCACCACCATCAGCGGGATCACTACCAGATCTCCCGACCGGTGTTACGCCCTCGGCCATAAATTTATCCTCGTTCATTCTTATATTGCAAAAATGCTTTTCGATATTATGTCCTGCATTATGAAGCGCAAATAAGTATAAGTAATACTACTTACAAAGTGATCTACAACTACCATAGCTATAAGAAATTATAGTAAGACCTAAAACTATGGCATATCTCTTATGTGACCACATCTGCCGCCATGAAACAATATCAATCATGGAAGGCATTACCCGTATCATTAAGGATAACCAGGACAATGTACTAATCGAATTAGGTTTCATTAATGACTATGAGATAATAATTAATAAGCATAGAAAACACATTATTAATCTTTCCTTAGCAGCAATAAAAGTAGAGAAACTACCTACGAATTTAACCCGTTAATTTTTAGGTGCATTGCTTAATGCAAAAATAAAAAACCAACTTAATTTTTTTAATGACAAATAAAATATAAAGTGAAGTGCAATTCAATTTTTATTATATGATATTTGCATAGGTTTTTGTTTCGGTCTATTTTTATTTATTCATGAGAGATTTATGTTTGTTCTATATCTTAGGTTACTAGACTTTTTTTCTGCATACTGATCATAGATGGCCAAGAAAAAAATATTTTCACATTACAAAGAAATTTATTGACAGAACCGATTTGTAAATGCAGAATCTTCATCTCTCCTCTTACTTAACGCGGGGTGGAGCAGTTTGGTAGCTCGTCGGGCTCATAACCCGAAGGTCGCAGGTTCGAATCCTGCCCCCGCAACCAGTGGTTCCCTAGTCGTCTACGTGAAATGGCTCTCCTAAGAGGCTGTCTTCATTCTCTTTTTCTTCTGTGATTGCTTGTGAGCAGTCCTCTTTTACTAACAGTTTGCTTTGGCTGAAGTCAGATATTATGGAGCCGATGCTCTCTATGGGAATTATGAGCCTGGCTTTTTCTTTTTTTATGGTGTGAGTTCCACTTTCTATGCCACAATCGCTTCCTATATGCAGGCATATGTTGTTGCCAACACGGTATATTTGGCTTATTTCATCAAACAGTATGTCCACCACACATTGGTTGGCATACCACATGGTTTCCTTCTTCATGCTAAGATTCCGTACCTAACACAGGTAGCCTTTTCTGTCTTTGTATGGCAAATAAACTAAAAGTACCACGCACATGTGTGCTAACACCTCTTGTTTCCTCAACAAGAGCCCTTATGGCGCCCTCATATGGCATCCTCTTTAATACTATCCCCTTGTTCGGATGACAACTTTCAAATAACAAACCGAACAATACATCGCCTCGTCTGATAACTATATCTTCGGATGTGTCTGTCCACGAAATGGCCCAGTTTATAGGGCGTTGCCAGTCATAAATGTTAAAACGACCAGATAGAAGCGACCAATTGCGGTTTTTCCCACACGGAGCCTCAATCTGATTCAAAAAAACATCCTCATCACTTACAAATACATACGGTAAAAGTAACTGCAACACCGGAACGAAAGGATCACGCCAAGCAGACCTTGGCTGAAATTGAACACGCTCGAAAAGACTACTCTCAGGCATTTCTGTAAAAGGATAAACAGGGTAAAAATACCATTTATCATTGTCGAACTTAGCACGTATGCGCAAAGAATAGGGACTACGTACACAAAACACGCGATGCTCATAGTGCTGAACAGCAGGACACGCCGATACACCAATCATTTTTCTAGAATACAAAGACGATAACGGCTCAGGGCTGTAGAAAAGGACGGATCCGCCTTCTTCGGATAGTGTCCATCCTACAGTAATCCTAGATGATTGCATTTACTACCTAGTTTTACTTATTTTGCTTTGACCATACTGGCCATAAGCAAAACCATAATGATTGCCATAAGCTCCATAAGACTGACCATAGCTACTACCATACTGACCGTAGCTACCATATTGCTTGTATGAGCTCTGATGGCAATCGTTGCAAGTACTATTGGATGCACGGAAACTTTTCTTGCCTAATTTCATAATAATCCCCCTTTAAAAGATCCCCCATAGAATAGAAGATCATATTGGTCGGGGAGAGAGGATTTGAACCTCCGGCCTCTACGTCCCGAACGTAGCGCTCTACCTGGCTAAGCTACACCCCGCGATAACCTACCTGTGACGATTGACGGTAAAGTCAGCTAATTCTAGCAATATTGATTTGAATTGTGAATCTACTACCTCTTCTATAGCCTCTTTAGCCTTTTGGGAAAAATGTACCGCCTGCTGATGAACATATTCTAGTGAGCATTTTTTATGCAGTATATGTCTTATTTTATCTAAGTTTTTAACGCTCTTTTGCGACATTATTTCGCTAATTATTTGCTTTTCTTCTGAGGAAGATTGTTCTAGGGCGTGTATAATCGGCAGGGTGACTTTTCCCTCAGACAAATCTTGACCCGTAACCTTACCGGAAAGCTTGGGGTTAGCCGTGTAATCAAGTAGGTCATCCATTAGCTGAAATGCCATGCCTATGTTGTATCCGTAATTTGCCCACTTTTTTTGATTGTCTAGAGAGGATTCAGCAATTATGCTTCCAACTTGCGCAGCTGCACAGAATATTTGAGCTGTTTTCTTGTCTATTATGTCCATATAGTCCTGTCTCTTGAGTTCCAGGTGTTTATTGTGTACTAGCTGTATTACTTCGCCCTCTGCTGTCTTGTTTGTGGCCTCAGACATGACCTCCAGAATTTCTTGTGCTTTTACTTGAACCATTATCTGGAAAGCTCGTGTGTATAAAAAATCCCCCACCAAAATACTAACTGCATTTCCAAAGACAGCATTGGCCGTTTTACCCCCCCTACGTAGCGAACCTTCGTCAACTACATCGTCGTGAAGAAGCGTAGCGACATGTATAAGTTCAATCATGGCAGCAAGATCAGCATGCAGTAATCCTTGGTAACCACACGTGCGTGCTACAGCTAGCACAATCAGTGGCCTAATTTTTTTCCCCCCACCGTTGATAATATGTTGGGAAATATCTTCAATTTTTTTTGTTCCAGAGGAAAGATGTTTTTTCATGGCATTTTCAAAATGTAGTAATTCTTCCTTCATAAATTCGTGTATTGCTACCAATCTATCGTGATGTTGTGTCATATCTGACCCCTGCGATTTGCAACGTGTGATGTGGTTTATGCAGAGCTACAAGACCTTATCCGTATTGACTCAAGAAAGGGACATGTTAATATCTTTCCGCTTTATACAGCAGCAGCGGCCGTATCATATACTTTTCGGTATCCGCTAGCTTTCATTTTAGCTTAACCTATCATAGAATTGACACTGCGCGTGTTTAAGCGGTGTTTTTGCTAAACACGTTTCTACTCAGGAGCTTAATTTATGTATGCAGTTTTTAAGACCGGTGGTAAGCAGTATCGTGCTTCCGTCGGGGATGTCATACGTGTGGAGCGTTTGGATGCCGAAGTTGGTTCTAGTTGGAATTTTGAAGAGATTTTGCTTGTAAAGCGTTCTGAAGAAGAAATAGATGTAGGCTGCCCTTTTTTGGATGGCGTTTCTGTGAAAGCCACTGTGGTATCAGCTGGTCGTGGGGAGAAGATACATATTTTTAAGATGCGCCGCCGTAAGCATTATCAGAAGAGACAGGGGCATCGCCAGTATTACACTGATGTTCGTATTGATAGCATTGGATAGTTTTTGATGATTGTTCCGCTTACAATGTGAGGTTTTATTATGGCTCATAAGAAGGCTGGTGGTAGTTCTCGTAATGGTCGTGACTCTGAGTCAAAGCGACTGGGAATCAAGGTTTTTGGTGGCCAGTTTGTAAAGGCTGGTGGTATTGTTGTTCGTCAACGTGGTACAAGTTTTCATCCAGGAAAGAACGTTGGCCTGGGTCGCGATTATACTCTCTTTGCACTAACCCCAGGTCACGTTAAATTTACTGTGGGGGGACGTTTGAAGAGAAGAGTAGTATCAATTATTCCAGCTACTTGCGTTTCTTAGCCCTTAATGAAATTTATCGATGAGGTGCTCGTTAAAGTTAGTGCAGGTGATGGTGGTGACGGAATGGTCTCCTTCCGTAGGGAGAAGTACGTTCCTAAGGGAGGTCCAAGCGGCGGCGATGGGGGGCGTGGCGGTAGCGTTTGGGCAATAGCTGATGAAAATATAAATACCCTCATAGAGTACCGCTATAAGAATCATTGTAAGGCCAAGAATGGCAAGCGTGGTGGAAGCCGTAGCTGTTATGGACGTGCCGCGGAGGATGTGTTCCTGCCAGTTCCTGTGGGAACAATAGTCCGTAATCATGATCTTGGCATTATCTTGGGAGATCTAGAATCCCATGGAAAGAAAGTTTTGTTAGCTAAGGGGGGACGAGGAGGCTTTGGTAACGAGCATTTTAAGTCCGGGTCTAATCGTGCACCAAGGCAATCTACCCCAGGAGGAGTTGGAGAGTCAGTTAATGTACATTTTGAATTGAAGGTAGTGGCCGATGTCGGGCTGATTGGTAAGCCTAACGTCGGTAAATCAACTCTTATTCGCTGCGTTTCTTCCGCTACGCCTAAAGTAGCTGATTATCCATTTACTACCCTGCAGCCATATCTAGGAGTAGTTCGTACTTCCTATTTTAATAGCTTTGTTATGGCCGATATTCCAGGACTAATAGAGGGAGCCTCCGAAGGACTGGGATTAGGACACAGATTTTTGAGGCATGTACAGCGTACTAGATTGTTGTTTCAGGTAATTGATGCCTTTTCTATGGATCTAGATGCCATAGAAAAGGAGTTTCGCGCTATAGAAACAGAGCTGGTAAACTTTAATTCGGAATTGCTGCTTAAGCCAAGGTGGTTAGTTTGCAATAAATCAGAATCTTACTCAAATGATGAAATATCTCAACTAAGATCAGATTTATCCAAACGTCTGCCGTTTCCTATAGAGCAGATCTACTGCATATCCAGCCTTAGTGGTATGAATTGTAATACACTGGTGAATGATGTGTCGCTTTTCCTGAGAGAGTTAGGCACACCAGTTTATACTGGTACCCTCATAGAGGGTCTTGCTTGATAACGTAGACCGTATCCTCCTTTACTTATACATAGTGGCATGGCCTGATTTAATAATTAAGAATAAATATTGCTAATTTCAAATTATCATCTTGTTAACTGAATCTTACCTTTAAGGTGATGTATGGGTTCCTTCTCGTCTTTGGAACGTTTTCATAAATTGTTTATCCTGCCCGCTTTTATCAATAGACGCGTTTTTATTCTCGTAATACTACTGGTACTTTCTAATATCCTTCAGTCTGTTGTTATTTTGAAATTGATTGACTCAAGTAGAGAGAATCGCTTTATCATAGTTGGAGATGCGAATGGACATCTGAAAACTTTAGATATAGAACCATTTCTTCCTACAGCAGCTAATGTTTCATATTTTATTCGCCTTTGGGTAGAAAGACTATTGTCAGTTGATATTCGTAGCATACGTAGGGATTTATCCTTGGCATCCTCTTGGGTCAGGGGACCAGCAGTTACAGAACTATACAGATTTGTACAGTCAGATATGCCCGGCAAAAATATTTCCGATAACAAAGGATATGGACGTTCCGTGTCTTTTCACTCCCTAGTTATCGGGGGAAATCATGATGCGCGCTATGCTGACTTAACCCTTACATTGACCATTTATCACAATGGAGCAGTAACAAGCCGCGAAGATAAAATGATGCACATAGAGTTTTTTATTTTGCCACCAGTGCATGAAAATGATGCAAAATATAATCCATTAGGTTTGTTTGTAACTCATTTTTCTATTTCTCCTATGAATGCCTCCGGAATAGCATCAAGCTTAGGACATAGTTCCTGATTGTTTTTGTTGAAGTAAGTTTATACAAGGTAAAATCATATATGTCTTTTCAAATGACTGATGAGAACATTGTTAACAAGGCATGGATTGAGCGCACATCTTTATCAAGTAAAACTATTGCTCCAGAATATAGAGATTGTATCAACCGAATTTTATCTTCTTTAGATAATGGTTATCTGCGTTTAGCAGAATTTGTATCTGGTGAGTGGATTACCCACGAATGGTTGAAGAAGGCAATCGTTTTGTCATTTCGTACACAAACAATGAAATTATATGAAAATGGTGTTTTTCGTTATTTTGATATGTGCAAGCTTAAATTCTCAGATTTTGACGAGAATGATTTCTATGAGTCAAAGTGTCGCGTTGTTCCAGGTGCAATAGTAAGATTTGGTTCCTATGTTGCACCTAGCGTAATATTAATGCCATGCTTCGTAAATGTTGGCTGTTACGTTGATAAGGGTACAATGATCGATATAGGTGCAGTTTTAGGTGGGGGTGCTCAGATTGGCAAGAATTGCCATATATCTGCTAACTCTGTGATCGGAGGAGTCCTAGAGCCAATCCAAGATAGGCCAGTTATCATCGAAGATGATGTATTAATAGGTGCAGGATCCGTTATAGCAGAAGGTATTATAGTAAAACGCGGTAGCGTTGTAGGAGCAGGGGTTTGCATAAGCGCTTCTACTAGAATAGTGAATAGAGATACCGGATCTATATCATACGGTGTAGTTCCAGAATATTCAGTGGTTGTTCCTGGATCATGCAAAGATAAAGGTGGTTGCAGCATATCCTGCGCTGTTATAGTAAAAACAGTTGATGATGGTACACGTAAGAAGATCGTTTTTAGTGAATTGTTAAGGGATGAATAAAGTTTTAGAGCTGTCCAAGGAACTTATTGCCTGTCCATCAGTCTCCCCAGAAGATGCAGGGTGCCAGGATATTATTATCTCCCGTCTCGAGAAGTCTGGTTTTTTTTGCAGAAGACTTAATTATGGAAATGTGAAAAATTTTTGGGCCACCCATGGTAAAGGTAGCCCATGCATTTGTTTTGCCGGACATACTGATGTGGTACCAGTAGGATTATTTTCAGAGTGGAGCTATCCTCCTTTCGATCCAGTTGTTTCTAATGGCTATCTTTATGGTAGAGGAGCCTGCGATATGAAAACCGGATTAGCCGCTCTGGTGGTTGCTGCTGAAGATTTTGTGACGGAATTTCCTGATCATAGCGGTACTATATGTTTTTTAGTTACTTCTGATGAAGAATCTTATGCGATAGATGGAACGGCTAAAGTAGTAAAATGGTTGAAGGAACAGAATGTAGAAATTGATTTTTGCCTTGTTGGTGAACCAGTTAGCCTGTCTCGTATAGGAGATAGAATTAAAAATGGCGCTCGTGGGTCGCTGTCTTGTAACTTTACTGTTTCAGGTACACAAGGTCATGTCTCATACGAAAATGCAAATAATGCATGCCATAACGCATTGGCGTTCTTGACTAATCTTGTTTCACATCATTGGGATTGTGGTAACAATAATTTCCAAAAAACCTCACTGCAAATTACCAATATTAAAGCAGGTGTTGGGGTTGATAATGTTGTCCCTGGGTCCTGCTATGTAGCCATAAATATTAGATATTGCCCCGATCATCATGAAAGTGATTTGAAGGCAGAGATTGATCAAATAATTCTTGATACAAGGGTAACGTTATCTAATAAGAAATGGGTTTCTGGAGCTATTCCTTTCTATTCTAATACAGGTTATATGTCCGAAGTTTTATCTAAACAAACGGAACTAATAACCGGTTACAGACCAGTTGTTAATACAAAAGGAGGTGCAAGTGATGGTCGTTTCATCGTCGATATTTGTAGAGAAGTAGTAGAATTTGGTGTTGTTGGTGATACAGCTCATCAAGTAGATGAACGAGTTTTGGTGAGTGATGTAGATATTCTCGTTGGCATATATCGCGGCGTTTTAGATGAATTGTTGAGTTACCGTGAAGGAGTTAGTAAATAAGCTCGGTTTTATTATGGATTCTAAGCTAGTTTTTTATAATTGAGAATATCAATAAATTTTTGTTGTTAGTTTAAACGTATTTTTTCCTTCTGTAATAACGTTTTGCAGATATCGGACGTTTCCGTTGGGTTATTTTAGTAGATGAGCCGCCTAATTTTGTTGGTAGTTTTTTGTCCAACCCCTGAATTACTGTCTAATTAATGAAAAATTAAGATATCAACAATAAAGATGTCAATAATAAATTTATAAGAAGCTAGATTGGACATATATAATGTATAAAAACAAAGAATTACAACTTACATTATTGGAAGGTATATGATATCTCAAGAACTAGAAATTACTCTCCATAATGCTTTTGTTGAGGCGCGACAAAAAAGACATGAGTTCATTACTGTTGAACATTTGTTGTTGTCGCTGCTCGATAACCACTCCGCAGCAGATGTTTTGCGCCTATGTTCAGTTCATATAGATCTTCTAAGGCGTCAATTATCTCTATTTATAGATGAACATACTCCAATTGTTCAAGGTGACCAAATTGTTGATACTAGTCCAACTTTGGGGTTCCAAAGAGTTATTCAAAGAGCAATTCTACATGTACAATCATCCGGTAAAACCGAGGTTACAGGCGCCAATGTTTTAGTTTCTATTTTCTCAGAACGAGATTCACACGCACTTTATTTCTTAAATGAGCAGGGATTGACTAGAAGTGACGTAGTAAATTGTGTATCCAATGGTAGTGTTAATAGAAGTAGTGATAATGATTTTTCTCGTAGCCTAAGTATGGATAACGTGGCCCATAATTTGCCAGACGAGGTTTCCTATCCCGATGAAGATGCTTTTGAAGTATACACACATAATTTGAACAAAATGGCCCTATCGGGGGGTATAGATAGGCTAATTGGCAGGGAAAAAGAAATCAATCGAGTAGCACAAGTACTGTGTCGTCGTAGAAAAAATAACCCTATCCTAGTTGGAGAAGCTGGAGTTGGGAAAACCGCAATTGTAGAAGGATTGGCTCAGCTAATCGTGCAGCGTAAAGTTCCTGATATTCTCAGAGGTGCAGTAGTATACCTTTTAGATATGGGGGTATTACTTGCTGGAACAAAATATAGAGGAGATTTTGAACAGCGCCTAAAATCAGTTATTCACGGACTGTCCAAACGACCGTACTCTATTCTCTTTATTGATGAAATACATACCATGATAGGAGCCGGATCGTCTTCTGGTGGTACATTAGATGCCTCAAATTTGCTTAAACCTGCTCTATCATCCGGTCAATTACGCTGCATAGGAGCTACAACTTACTCTGAGTTTAGAGGGATATTCGATAAAGATGCTGCCCTGTCTCGTCGGTTTCAAAGAATAAATATTGATGAGCCGTCAGTAGTAGATACAATACAAATACTTATGGGAATGAAGGAATATCTAGAACAACACCACTCTGTTGAATATACAAAAGCAGCAATTGTATCTGCAGCAGAACTGTCATCAAAATACATTAACGATCGTAACTTGCCTGATAAAGCCATAGATGTTTTAGATGAAGCAGGGGCAGCACAACATCTACTTTCAGAGAAGAATCGTAAAAAAATTATAGATAAAGCAGAAATAGAAGATGTAGTCGCAAATATGTCTAGAGTTTCTCCTGCTGCCGTTAGTAGTGATGATCGTGCACTGCTTTTTAGAATAGAGCGCGACCTGAAGTCCGTTATTTTTGGTCAAGATGCAGCAATTGATTCCCTAACATCTGCTATTAAATTGTCGCGTGCTGGTCTTAATTCGCCAAATAAGCCTATAGGCAGCTTTTTATTTAGTGGACCAACTGGTGTCGGGAAGACAGAATTGGCTAGGCAGTTAGCATATTTATTAGGCCTAACTTTAGTTAGGTTTGATATGTCTGAATATATGGAAAGGCATGCTGTATCAAGGCTTATAGGCTCACCTCCAGGTTATGTCGGATACGATCGAGGAGGGTTGCTTACTGAAACAATTTGTAAGGTGCCACATTGCGTTTTATTGCTAGATGAAATTGAGAAAGCACATACCGATGTTTTTAATATTTTGTTGCAAGTTATGGATCACGGTACGCTGACAGATAACATTGGAAGAAAGGCAGATTTTCGTAATATTATAATTATAATGACAACTAATATAGGTGCTGAGTCTTTGCAAAAGCCGGTTTTGGGATTTAATTCCAAAAGAGAGCATGGTGATGAATTAGTAGAGATCAAGAAGGTGTTTTCTCCAGAATTTCGTAATCGCCTAGACGAAATTGTTTGTTTTAAAGCTCTTGATAAAGAAGTAATAAACTCTGTTGTTAATAAGTTTTTATTACAACTCGAAGAACAACTGCTAGATAAAAATATTGAGGTTACCTTTACTAATAACATTCGTAGCTATCTATCTAAAAATGGCTTTGATCCTGTTATGGGTGCTAGACCACTTAATCGACTTATAGTAAATAAAATACGCAAACCTATATCAGAGGAGACTCTTTTTGGTGGCCTTTCTAACGGAGGTAAGGTCAGTATCGATATAGATGAGAACGGGATAATAAAATTCGACCTAGATAACCGCCTCCCACTTAATCCTACTAAGGAAGAGAGGCAGCCAGAGAAAGAAAAAACAGCCTAAACGCTACTGTATTGCATGTATTTTATAGATTACTTTTTTGTCGTATCTGGTGGCGAAGATTCCTATAACACCACCCAATAAGCTTCCTAATATTCCAACAATGGAGGTGGATGCTGACATATTGCCAGTTGATATACCCCATGTAGCCCAGAACAACATAGCAGTAGCTATGGAGAAGTAAGCTACTTTTTTGTTCGCCCTGTTGGGGCAGAACAATGCCAGGCTAAACGGAACAAATATAAACACACAGCTTATAGAAAAAGATCCAGTTATTACGTCTAGGATCATTTTGTTGGATATCAGATTAAAAATAACGACAAGTATACCTATTCCCACAGAAACAGAACGAATCGTAAAAAGCAATTGACTATCACTCTTAGGGAATTTAAATATAGGTACTATCAGGTTTTTAGCTATAATTACAGAAGATGCAAGGACTCCTGCACTGGCTGTTCCCATTAGCCCAGATACTATTGCACCAAAAAACAAAACACGTGCTAAAAACGGAGTATAGTTGAGGATAAATTCCGGAAGTATCATCTGGGTATCAGTTGCAGCATATTGAGTCACCAAATCTGGTACCAGTATGGTTGCAGCGTAGCCAAAAACTATTGGACATAATCCTAAGATAAGATACAAAACACTTGCAGTTAGGGAGCTAGCGACTATCGTATTTTCAGTTTTTGCAGAGTTTACCCTCTGAAAAACATCCTGCTGCGGGATCAATCCGCAAGGTATGGTTAAAAGTGAAGATACAAGAGCAACTACCTCGGACCACGATCTGTTTCTGAGAAAATCCATTTTGTGTGCTTGCTGAGCATGATGGAATATTTCAGCCGGGTGTATCTTGCCAAAGATAAGGAATGACAAAAATATCATGCTACAGATAATAATGGTTGTTTGCAGAAAGTCTGTAAGAGCTACAGACCACATTCCACCAAACATAGTGTAAGTTACTACCACAGCTGATGATATTACTATGGACAACACATGCGATATGCTTTCTCCTGAAAGAACATCTATTATCAAGCTAAATGCCTGGATTTGTGCCGCAATCCATCCTATATAGGTTATAGCACTAACGAAACAAAACAATATCGATATCTTTTCCCCATAGTGATTGTGGAAAAAATCACCTACTGTTACCGTGTTGCATCTATATATGCGCCGTGCGTAGAATATCGCAATAGCAATCAAACACATGGCAGCACTAAAAGGATCCATAATAATACCAATTACACCATCACGAATGAATTTTCCTGACGATCCCAGTACCGAAGAAGCACCGAACCAAGAAGAAATTATCGTGGCCGTAGCAATGGAGAAGGGAAGATGCTTGCCAGCTATTACATAGTCCCGTGAAGACTTAACCTTTCTTCCCGCATAAACACCCAATAGGACAGAAAATATAACATACGAGGCGATGCTTAAATTTAACCAATTCACAATGATTCCTGTATTTAATACTTAATATTTATACGCATAATATATTAGCCAATTAAAACTACTTGGGTCTAAAAATTACATTTAGACTTTTTGAGGGCAACATACTACCTAAAACCATACCAAGAGCGCTTCCAGATACTCCAACCAATACACCAGGAAATTCAGAAGGTGTGAAATTAGAAAGAGCCCAAAACACTATGCCAAGTATGACGCTGAATAAAACTCCTTTTATATTGGCTTTTTTCCAGTACAATCCAGCCACCATGGGCACTAGAACCAATACTAGGGTTACGCTGTACGCGTTTAGTATCTGTTGATAAATTGAGTCTGAAGATAAAATATCAACTGTGGTAACTCCCAGAGCAAATAAAACAACAACCGCCCTAGATAGAAATAAGGCCTGCTCGTTAGTTATATCTTTAAATGGCCGGATAATGTTTTCAACTAAGGATACTGATGGTGCTAGCATAGATGCACTACCAGAAGTTAACAGACCAGAGAACAGGGCTCCAAAGAAACAAACTTTAACCGCAGTGGAACTGTATGTGAGTATATACATTGGTAGAACAAACTGGGGATCTTTTTGCATCCAGTGGTTGGATATGTCTGGGTGAGATATCTTTACGGCATATGCAGTTAAAATAGGCACCATAGAGATAAGTAAGTACATTGCCCCACCAATTAAGTGCGACGACCTGACAGTTCTTTCATTCGTAGCACTGTTTATTCTTTGTAACAAGTCCTGTTGTGGCATAAGTCCGAGCATCATTATGGATAAATTGGAAAATTGTGCTAATAGCGCACCCGCCGAAGTGTCTGGGAAGAAAGTAAATTTTCCCTGATTTATAGCTATTTCTACCAATGGAACAATGCCACCTAGTGGGGCGCTTACGGAATAAAACACCCAGAACAACCCTGATAGAACAGCGGCAGTTATTATATAGTTTGTTAGTGCTGCAGACCACATCCCGCCTAATATAGTGTAGGCTGTTATGACCAAACCGGATACAATAGCGGCAGAAGTTTTGCCAAAGGCTTCGCCAGTAAGAAGCTGTATGACTATTTGCGCTGCGTGAATAACACTTACCGACCATCCCAGGTAAGATGCGATTATGGCTAGAGACAGTACTTGCTCAACTTGACGCCCAAAGCGCTTACGAAAATATTCACCTAGAGTTACTACTTTTTCCCTATATATTGTTTTTCCCAAAAAAAGTGCAACCAACCACAAGCACATTGTTGTTCCAAGAGGATCCCCGAATATTCCTGATATACCCTTATCAACAAATATTGCAGGCGCACCTATAAGGGTGCCTCCACCTATCCAAGAACATACTACCACTGGTGCTAGAAGGTATACTGGCAGCTTGCCATCAGCTGATACAAAGTCTTCCAGTGTCTTAACATTGCTCGATGACACATAACTTAGTATGAGGATGAAGATAATAAAAACGGATATAAGACCTAATAACATGGGATATTGCCTTCCAGCATACTTGCACTCTATTGGATCAATAATTCAATAATTTTTTTTTTTTGACAAGATGGTTTTTCTATTCGGATAAGTATTGTTGGTATTATGTTGAATACTGATTAAATGCTATTGCATGATAAAGCGGCGTGGTTTCTAATTTGAGACCAGTAATGGGTTTTTAGTTACTATTTATTTTTGTAGTATCTCATAGGTACTAAGAATTGATGTTTTTGTTGAGATGATTTTTTAGTGAGTGGTGATTATGAAAAAGAGGTCTGTCCCATCAAAAATGCTTCAAAAGCCATTATGGGTTCCTACGCAAGAGCAAATTGAATCCGCTCAGATTACTCAATTTGCCAGGTACGCTATTGAAAAAAATGGGCTCAATATTAATAATTGGCCTGATTTTTATCAGTGGAGTATTGATAAAACTGATGATTTTTGGTGCTCTGTGTGGGATTTTTTCCAAATCATGGCGGCTCAACGGGGAGAAGAAATTACTCGTGGTGACCCTAATAGTTTCTCGGTAAAGTGGTTTCCAGGAGCTCAGCTTAATTATGCGCAAAATCTGTTGTATAGGGCTGATTGTAGTGATGAAGATACGGCAATTGGTTTCTACTCCGAAAGCGGAGAAAAGGTTTTAATGTCTTGGGGAAGCTTGCGTGAGCAGGTTAGGGTTTGTGCTTCTTCAATGCGCGCTGCTGGTATTGGTAGAGGGGACGTCGTAGTAGCAGTATTGACGGCACGTCCTGAAGCTGTTGTTATATTTTTGGCTGCATCTAGCATTGGTGCTATCTGGTGTGCATGTTCGCCGGAATTTGGTGCCAAGGCCATATTGGACCGCTTTTCCCAGGTTTCTCCTAGGATAATTTTTCTGATGGATGGTTACCATTACAATGGTAAAGACTATGACTGTTCAGAGAAAAATAGCCAAATTCTAAATGGATTATCTTCTGTAGAAACAGTCGTTTCCATAAAGACAGCGTTTTCTGAGCATAATGATAGTTTAGTTTCATTGACTGGTGCTGTAGATTGGTCAGAATGGATTACTTCTAATTTAGATGATCCCATATTTTTTGAGCAGCTCCCCTTTGATCATCCTTTGCTCATAGTATTTACCTCAGGTACTACCGGCAGTCCTAAATGTATTGTTCATTCTTCTGGCGGAGTGTTGCTTCAGCATTTAAAGGAACACGCTCTTCACAGTGATATTGTTAAGGGATCGAGATTTTTCTACTATGCAACTTGTAGCTGGATGATGTGGAATTGGCTAGTAGGCGGATTGGCTGTCGGTGCCACTATTTACAGCTACGATGGGTACCCGTTTGCTGAAAAAAATAGGGTTTTATTTCGCTTAGTTACTGAAGAAAAGATAACTCACCTAGGTTTGTCTGCTAAGTGGATCCACTACTGTCTCTCTGAGAATATTAAGCCTCTTAAAAAGCATGATTTGTCATCTGTTAGGTTTATTTTTTCCACAGGCTCAGTACTTAGTCCCGAAGGATTTGGGTATGTGTACGAAAATTTCAAGAAAGATCTGTGTTTAGCTTCAATATCTGGTGGGACTGACATATTGTCCTGCTTTGTGCTTGGCAATCCAATTTTGCCTGTTTTTGCTGGAGAAATTCAGTGTGCTGGACTAGGAATGTCAGTACAAGTTTTTGATAAAGCAGACCTTCCTTGTATTGGTATACCAGGGGAACTGGTTTGTACTAAGCCTTTTCCATCAATGCCAATTAAGTTTTGGAATGATGATGAAAAAGGTACCAGATATAACAGGGCTTATTTTGAGCGTTATCCAGGTTCTTGGTTTCATGGCGATTACTGTCAAAAAACCGAGCGCTCAACGTTTATTATCCTTGGACGCTCAGATGCAACTTTGAACCCTGGTGGAATCAGGATAGGAACTGCTGAGATTTACAATGCTTTGCGAAATTTTTCCTTTATACGTGGTAGTGTCGCTATTGGTCAGCCATGGGAAGGTGACGAGAGGATAATTTTGTTTGTTGCTTTGGAAGAAGGAGTCGATTTAGATGGTGATTTGTCTTCCAAGATCCGTAATTATTTGGCCACTCATGTTTCTCCCAGACATGTTCCATCCAAGATCTTGTCTGTACCTGATTTGCCAAGAACGCACAATGCCAAGTTGGCGGAGTTGTCTGTTCGCGCCACTGTGTTGGGTCATGAAGTATCCAATGCGGACGCATTAGACAATCCGGATGTTCTTGAGTTTTTCAAGGATAGAGAGGAGTTAACTACTGAATGAGTACTAAGTTAGTAACAATAGAATATACGTTTTTCCTAGATTGGTGGATTTGTGACCTAATCTAGGTTTGTGTTTACGGCCTGTATGTGTGTGAGGGGGATTGTGTATTTAAAAAGTATTAAGATGTCTGGTTTTAAGACATTCTTGGATCCTACTCTTATTGTTACAACATGTCGTTTGGTAGGTATCGTTGGGCCCAATGGTTGTGGAAAATCAAATGTTATTGATGCTGTACGTTGGGTACTAGGTGAATCCAGAGCGTCTGCTTTGCGTGGTCAGGGGTCTCAGGATGTTATTTTTTGTGGTTCTCAATCCCGTAAGGCAGTATCTAGAGCCAGTGTAGAGTTGATATTTGATAATAATTCTGGTAGCTTTCCCGGTCGCTGGAGTGGTCATGCAGAGATTTCCATAAAGCGAGTCATAACTCGCTCTGGTGATTCTGTGTATTCCATGAACGGGCAGACTGTTCGCCGCCGTGATGTCGTGGACGCGTTTTTAGGTACCGGCGTTGGTGCCTATGCGATCATAGAACAGGGTATGGTTTCCCGCCTCATAGAATCTAAGCCCGCTGAAGTTCGTCTATTTATTGAAGAAGCCGCAGGAGTGTCACGTTACCGTGAACGTCGTAGGGAAACTGAATCACGCTTAGTTGCTTCGATGGAGAATTTACAGCGGGTAGAAGACATTCGCTCTGAATTGCTTCGTACTTTGACAGTGCTAGAAGGTGAAGCTAAGGTTGCTAGTGAATACAAATGTCTCAATGATCGGCTGGATTATCTTAATTACTGGGTATGGGGATATAGAAAAATAAAATTAGAGTCCGATCGTAATAAAGTTCAACAGTCGTTGAAAGAAACAGAAAGTTTAGTTGCCAATGAAGATACGTTATTGTCAAAATCAGAGCTAGAGTTGTCTGAAATTAAAGCTGAGCAAGTTAAAATCTCCCTTAAAATAGATAACGCCCGGGAAATTATTTTTGAGAAAGGGAAAATTCTTACCAAAATTGAGTCAGAGAAAAAATATTTGCAAGAAAAGAAGAATGATCTTTGTGTACATAAGGAATCTATTCAAAAGAAGATTGATTCCACGGTAGAACGTCTTGAGGAAATAAAAGGCAGTTTGTTAGATGCTTCTAAGAATTTGGAAGTAAGCCAGGTGCATTACGATGAGATACTTTCTAAACATGATAATATCAATAATGAGTTGCAAGAGGCTGAGAGAGATTATAATGCTTCTGACTCCCAGTTTAGACTACTTGAGAACAAGTATCTCCAATTAACCCAGAAATTGGCTTTGCATGAAACTGAGAAAAGTTCAGCTCAATGTCAAATTGATGATTGGTCACAGCGTCTTATAGAATCAGAAGAGATGCTATCTAGTTTGCAAGTTTTAGATAATTCTGATCTTGACTCCATTGTGCAGAAGAAGCAGCAACATGAACATACTTTGTCCTCGTTGTCAGAGGAAATAGATAAAAAACTTGCACAAGTTGATAATATTAAACTTGAGCGTAGTGAGGTAATACGATCACAACATGAAATTCAAAATAGGACTATTGCTGTTCAGGCTCGATGTGAACTACTGGAGGATCAACAATCTACAGACACGGATGATTTTTACTTAAGCAAATGGTTAGGAGATAATACTGTTCGTCCTATATGGCAGTTCTTGAAAATAGAAAAAGGATGGCAAAAAGCAGTTGAAGTGGTTTTGGATTATCGCTTGCAAGCTGGATTTTTTGCAAATAATGATTATTTGCTTAGCTGTCTTGAAAATAGGCCTACCTCTCGTGCTACTGTCTTTTGTGACACTAATGTAGATATACCTGTTTGTCCCAATAGTTTGATAAATAAGGTAGAGATTATTGATCATAGATTTAAAGGAGCGCTCATTGATTGGTTGGCAGATGTTATTTGCGCTGATAATTTTTGTGAATTGATAGATAAAAAAAAAGATTTGGAACATAATCAGATATTGGTTACTCCAGAAGGCGATATTGCTACAGCAACTATGATTTCTTTTTATGCTAATTCATCTAATGGTGTTTTAGTTAGGCAATTGGAGATAGATGAGTTGCAAAGTGAAATTGCCAAGAATAATAATATGTTAAAAAAATACAGCTTAGATATTGAGCGCCATGATAAATGTATTAATGATTCTAATATAGATATCGATAATTTGCGGAATAAAAAAGATGTGATTTCTAAGTTGATCTATGATTGCGAATTGAGCATAATAAAGTGTGAAGAGCAAATTAAGTCTTATAATGACAGGAAGGCGCAGTTTAATCGTGTGCGAGATGAAGCAAAAAATAAAATGGAGCATTGGAGTACAGTACACGATAACTTAGTGCAGCTTATTTCTGATAAGGAAGATGAGCGGGCAGTTATTTATGCAGAAAAAGTTAAGGTTGGAAACACTGCTAATTCTTTGCGAGAACGTTTTGAGAAGGTAAAAAAAGATTACAAAGATGTATATCAGGAAAAGCAGAAAAGATATCTTCGAGTAATGGAATATAAGCAAATGGAAAAGCATCTAATTGATCTTAGGAAAGAGTTTTCATTGATACAAGAGGCTAATGAAAGGGAGTATGTACATTGCTGTGAAGAATTATCAGCTTGTATACTAGAGCAGGAAAATGAAGATGATAGTGAGGCTGCTATAGCCGAAAAGTTAAAGGCTGAATCTGAATTGGCCGCGGTGGAGGATGATAACGCTCGTGTGCAAATATTATTGAGCAAGCATGAAGAGAAAATACGTTCCTGTAGAAAGCGTAAGGAAAATAACCAATCAATGCTAACTAAGGAACAATTAAAATACGAGCGATTACATATTCAGTATTCCCAGTTAATGGAAAATAGAAAAGATCATTGGGAGTATGATTCGGATGAAATTTTATCTTGGTTTGCTAGTTGTTCATTTGATGATGTGTCAGATGAGATAAATCAGAAGAAAATTGAGATAGGGAAATTAGGAACTGTTAATTTAGGTGCTTGTGCCAAGTGGGAAGAGGAAAATAAACGGCATGATTTTTTGCAAAACCAAATTAATGATTTAACAGAAGCTATCAAAACTCTTAGAGATGCCATATCACAGATTGACGGTACCTCTCGCCAGAGACTGCAAGAAACTTTTGCTAAGGTTAATGAAAACCTGCTGCAGATTTTTCCACGTCTTTTTGGAGGTGGAGAGGCGCGTTTTGTTCTACTAGATGACGATATTTTAGTATCTGGTATGGATATAGTTGCACGTCCACCGGGCAAAAAAAATAGTAGCATTTATTTGTTGTCGGGAGGAGAGAAGGCCCTTACGGGATTAAGTGTTATCCTGTCACTATTTCAGCTGAATCCAGCTCCGTTTTGTCTCCTAGATGAGGTTGATGCCCCCCTAGATGAGGCTAATACTATTCGTCTAGGTAAATTAATCCAAGATATGGCTCTAGAAACTCAGTTCATATTTGTTACGCACAGTAAGGTATTTATGGAAATAGCCCAACAGCTTGTAGGTGTCACTATGCAAGAGTCAGGCATTTCACGTATAGTCGAGGTTGGATTAAGGGACACAGTTAATGTTGTTGATCAGGTAGAAAAAAATCAAGAAAGTGAGCTTATTCACTAAGTTCATAGAATGGGAGATTCTATGTTCCATTGGTACACAGTTGTTTTTATGTTACCTGTTTTTCTAGTCGTACCAGGCACAGTTTATATGATTAAAAAAAAGCAGCGCAGGAGCATGGATTTACGATCGTTTGATAATGGTGCTGAAAATTTATCACCAAAATCGGAAAGTGTAGTTGATAATGGTACTATAGATGAAATTGATACGGCATCTGATTTTAATGTTCCTATTCTTTGCGCTGATAATGATATGCATGGCTTTTCAACTTTACAAGAATCACTTCTAGATAATGGAATTTATCCCAACTGTTTATCTGATCAGGTTGATGATATTTTAATTATTAATTTTGCAGAACCAGTAACGCATAAAGATTTTGCAGAATTTTACTCTAGAGTTTCTTCCATACCACAACTTAGGATTTTTTATTGGCACAATCTATCCGGTGTATGGCAGCCATTTAGAGTTTCTTTTGAAACCAAGAGGATGGTATTTTCATTGCAGTTATGTGATCGTCAGTCGTTGATTTCGGAAGATGTTATTCGCTACGTTCATGAACAAGCAGAGTCTTTTGCAAAATCACGTAACGCTGTTTTACATATTGACAGTGTAGCTGATGTTATGTCCAAGGCAAAAAAACTTAGCAAATTGGTATCCGAGGTTGATGCCTCTGTAGCCATTAATATAATTCCTAAGCGTATTAATTTCTTAGGGACAAAGATTAGATCGTTATCTGAGGCCTCTGCGTGCTACTACAACAGTGAGTGGGGGTATTTTAGTCGTATTTCTACTAACGGTGTTGAACAATTCCGCCTTACTACACTAGATGGCTCACCCTTTGATTTGGATATGATGAAGCGCTTATCCTTCGGTGGAGTGTCTTTTTCTTTATATTTGCCTCACGTAGTTGATCCGTTCGATTCTTTTAATCAAATGTTGATTGTTGCTCGTCAGTTTGTAAAATCATTGGATGGGCAGATGGTCGATGATGAGCACCGTCCTTTGGTAGAAAAGCATTTTGATCTTATCCGTAATATGATAGAAAAATGGGTAAGTGATATGGAGGTTTTTAACTTAATCCCAGGAAAACATACGTCTCTTCGCGTTTTTTCAGAATCTTTGGTTGCAGATCACGCATAGTCTTGACAAAATGACCCCATGTTTATGCAATTGAGAAGGGGTATGTCTAAATCATCCCTACGAAAGAGACTACTAGATCTGCGCAGCCTGCTCCATGATTATTCCTATGCCTACCATACTCTTGATAGCCCTATAGTTGCTGATGAAGAGTATGACCGTTTGTTTATGGAACTTTTGGATATAGAAAAACATCATCCAGATTTGGTGTCTGCTGATTCTCCTTCTCAGCGCATAGGATCCTCCATTCTACCATATTTTAGTACAGTGCCTCATGAAAAGCCGATGCTATCTTTGATGAATGTATTTTTTCCTGAAGAATTTGCCCAATTTTATAGCCGCATAGAAGATACTGGTCTTGAGTTGCCACTTGCTTTTCATGCTAGTGCTAAATTTGATGGTCTTGCTATTAGTCTAATCTATCAGGATGGTGTTTTGGTGTGTGCAGCAACTAGGGGAGATGGGTTTGTAGGTGAGGATGTGACGGCTAACGTAAGGACAATACGCTGTATTCCTTTGCGCTTACGCTCTAAAAATACTATTCCTTCGTATATTGAAGTTAGAGGTGAAATTCTCATATTCAAGGAGGATTTTGAGAAACTAAATAAAGATCAATCTAGCAAAGGGAAGAAGGTTTTTTCTAATGCTAGAAATGCAGCAGCAGGTAGCATACGTCAGCTTGATTCTAGAGTAACTGCTGAGCGTCCGTTGCAGTTTTATGCGTACAGTATTTCAAGTGTCAGAAATTTTGCTTTACCACCCTATCATGGGGAATGTATAGATCTTCTATCAGGTCTTGGTTTTCCTGTTTTTGAACAATCAAAGGTTGTTGTTGGCCTACCAGAAGTACAATCATATTATGAGAAGTTTATGGAAGTTCGAGATGGTCTGCCTTTTGACATAGATGGAGTTGTATATGTGCTTAATAATATTCCCGATCAAGAAATAGTCGGCTACATATCTAGAGCTCCACGTTTTGCCGTAGCATATAAGTTTCCTAGTAAGGAATGTAATGCTGTTGTTGAAGATATAGTTGTCCAAGTAGGTCGTACTGGTGTTTTAACGCCAGTTGCTTGTCTAAAGCCTGTTAGGCTCTCTGGAGTTACTATTTCTCGTGTTACATTGCACAACGAATATGAGGTCCATAGAAAGGATATACGTATAGGGGATACTGTGCGTATTAGACGTGCTGGTGATGTTATCCCAGAAATAATTGCTACTGTTTCATCACTAGGAAAACGCGGTAAAGTTTTTGTTATGCCAAAAGTTTGTCCTGTATGCGGTACATCAACTGCGCGTGATGATGATAAATCTACTGTTTATTGTCCAGCAGGTATTTTTTGTTCCGCTCAAAAGATACGGGCGATAAATCACTTTGTTAGTCGTCATGCCATGAATATAGAAGGTCTTGGATTAAAATTAATCGAGCTTTTTGTAAAAGAGAAATTAGTCGATACTCCAGCTGATTTGTACAGCCTTACGGTAGATGATATTTCTAATTTGTCTGGTCTAGGAGATAAATCTGCAAGCAATTTGGTCTCTGCTATTAAGTCTTCTTTGTCCAAAGTTAATTTACAGCGCTTTATCTATGCCCTAGGTATCAGGAGTGTTGGTATATCTACCGCCATGTCTTTATCTAGACATTTTGGAACACTATCTTCTCTACAAAATACTACTTTGGAAGAATTGCAGGAAATACATGATGTAGGACCTGTTGTTGCAAGAGAAGTGTGTGAATTTTTTGCTATAGATTTACATAAAGATATGATCAAAAAGTTATTTTTACATGGACTCGATTTAGTAGAGAAAGAGAAGGTTGAGGCAAGTATAATCAATAATGCTATTTCAAATAAAACATTTGTTCTAACCGGAACATTATCAAAAATGACAAGAGACCACGCACGAGAGCTTATTGAATCAAATGGAGGCAGGGTTTTATCATCAATATCACGTTCTTTGGATTATTTAGTTGTGGGTGACAATCCTGGATCTAAATTGGAAAAGGCCAACCAGTACAACGTGTGCTTGTTGACCGAGGTAGAGTTCTATGCTCTAATCGGCGTTTTGGATTAGCGGGAGAGGTGTGGCAGAATCTGATCTTCCTCTTGGTGATAGGTTCCGTTGGGCTGAGGAGATATTTGTTCAGTCTAAGCTTCTCATGACTAAATTTCAAATTCAGGAAATCGTATCTGGGTTGTCTGCTCAGATTAGTCAAGATCTTGGTGTGCTGTATCCAGTCGTTTTAAGCATAATGAGAGGGTCTCTTATGTTTTCTGGCGATCTCATGCGTTGCCTGGGCTTTCCACTGGATTTTGATTATTTTGATGTATCCGTTTATCGCAACTCTACTTCTCCAGGTGATGTTAGGTGGAATTTAACTCCTAGGACCGTCCTTGACGGTCGTCATGTTTTGCTGATCGATGATATTTTGGATCATGGCGTGACGTTGCAAGCCGTTTGCGAATGGTTGTCTGAGCAAAACGTTAAAAGTATACGTGTGGCAGTTTTGTGCGAAAGAAAAATAAACAACTGCGATCCTAAAATCAGAGCAGATTACATAGGTTTCAATATTCATGGCAGCTCCTTTGTTTTTGGGTATGGCATGGATATTTACGGTTTTTGGCGTAACCTGCCTGCACTTTACTCATATGATTCTTCTGCTGTTACGGTGAGCAAGGTGGAGAAGAGCAGTGAATCTGGGTGATACCAAGCTTGGTAGGTTTGAATCTGTTCCCAACGAATACTCCCCAAATGTACTGGATCGAGTGCCTCGCTGTGCCTCCATAAGCCATAGTTCGTTTTTTTCTGGCTGTGATTATTGGTATGTACATGAATTATCATGGCTAGATCTAAACGGTTTTCCACTTCGCGGTGTTGCTACACTCGCTATTCCATCTACTTCTACTTTTATGGTGGAGAGTAAATCTGCTAAGCTTTATTTTAACTCCTTTCGTTTTTTTGTGGTTGGGTCTCAAGTAGCGTTGGAAGAACTTATAATTAAGGACTTTTCTTCTCTCCTGGGCTGTCCAATAGGATGCAAAATTAGCGATTTTCGTCATAATATTGGCACCCCTGATTGTGATTCTATTGGTTCGTGCTTGGATCATGACCCAATTGATAACATAAGTTACGATATCGATAGCTGCAGAAAGTACCTGAAGATTGATGAGGCGTCTCAATTTTGTAGCCTGAGGGTGCATACTAATTTGTTTCTAACCCACTGTCCCGTAACCTCACAACCGGATTTTGCAACCGCCGTGATTGATTATAGGGGGCTCTCATTTGATGTTAAAGGGCTGATGAAATACCTAATATCCTATAGGCATTCTAGAAACTTTAATGAGGTTTGTTGCGACCAGGTATTCAAGGATTTGCTAAACTCCTATTCTCCAGAGCATCTTGTGCTAGCCTTGTTCTACACTTCAAGGGGGGGGATAAGCATAACACCAGCTAGATATGGAGGAACCTCTGTAGACTCCTCCGTTCTATCCAATATACTTGGGGGGAACATAATCACAATATAGTTAGTGCAATAGATCCACTGCAGGAACATATTCTAGATTTAAATCATGCGCAACCGTTTCGTACACCACCTTACCTTTGCAAACATTCAAGCCGTTTCTTAAATTTATATCTTCCAACATAGCTTTTTTCCAGCCCTCGCTAGCTATTTTTAATCCGTATTGCAAAGTTACATTGTTTAGAGCAATGGCAGAAGTTTGAGGTACAGCACCAGGCATGTTTGTTACACAATAGTGAATAATGTCTTCTTCTATAAATGTGGGATTTGAATGACTAGTGGGTCTACTGGTCTCAAAACAACCACCCTGATCAATAGAAATATCCACCACAACTGAACCTGCTTCCATATTTCTTAGCATTTTTCTAGTTACAACTTTGGTGGCTGTGGCTCCAGGTACCAGTATGGATCCTACAATTAGATCAGCAGTTTCACAAACTTCCTCAAATGATTCAGTTATTGCGAAACGAGTTTGGACGCGATTTCCAAATATCTCATCCAATTCCTTTAGACGAGAAAGTGATTTATCCAAGATCGTAACTTTTGCTCCCATACCTACAGCAATTTCTGCAGCCCCAGTTCCTGCTGTTCCTCCTCCCAAAATAACTACATGGCCCCTTCTAGTTCCAGGTACACCAGATAACAATATACCTTTTCCTCCTTGCTCTTTTTCTAAGCAATGAGCTCCAAGCTGAACCGACATGCGGCCGGCAACCTCACTCATAGGAATAAGTAGGGGTAATTTGCCATTGTTATCAGTTACCGTTTCATATGCTATACAGATGCTTCCTGATTCTTGCAAAGACCTAGTTAACTCAAGGTTCGCAGCAAGGTGTAGATATGTATACATAATACAATCCGGACGTAATCTCCCAACCTCCTCGGGCTGAGGTTCCTTAACTTTTACAATCATCTCAGCGCGTCTAAAAATTTCCTCAGCAGAATCAACAATTATCGCTCCAGCATCTATGTACATAGTATCAGTTACACCAACACCTAATCCCGCTCCCTTTTCTACAAGAACAGTGTGGCCATGCTTAACATACTCCTTTGCAAAAACCGGGAGTATGCCTACGCGATATTCATGATTTTTAATTTCCCTTACAGTAGCTACTATCATAATTAGAGTCCCCACGAGCGAGATCGCCAGATCTTAGCAGCTAAGCTGGTTTTTTGCCATCAGTGTATGCGAGCAGATTATAAATTTTCACTTTGCCTACTGACCTTCTCGAAAGCTACTAGAAAATCCGAATTTTGAAAAATCCCGAATTCTCATCGTATACAATGTACGAAATACATGATCTGCATGATGTTGTACAATTTGTGCATGCAGTCCAAACGCTTCCCTCTGAATAGTGTTTCCATTCTCATCTAAGCCAAAGTACCGTACTTGAGTGAATCTTGGGATATTAGCTGTCATATTTGGTATGCATAAACAGCTTTCACGAAATTCGCAACTACTTCTAGTTAGCAACTCTATAGACGGATTGATTAGAGTAAAATATGGCACGTAGTCACGGCTATTCGGGTCCTTGCTACTTTCAGGTGTTCCAATTACCATAACCTGCTTGGGTACACCAATCTGTGGTGCTGAGAGCCCTAAGGTCTGGTGGTTGCGCTGAGTGTCTCTAAGGTCGCAAACGAGCTCCAGCAAATCTGGAGTGCCAAACGAGCTGACTTTCTCAGTCTTCCTGATTAGCAGGGGGTCTCCCATAATTAAGATTTTCCTGATCATAGTAAATAAAATCCAGATCTCTTAAAACTTGTACGATTCTACGCACAATAATAATATTTTTGTAAAATCATTAGACTTTAGATGGTTGAGTGTGCATAGATGCCACATTGCTCAAGGAAGCCAATTAACGTTATCAAAGGCATGCCCATTATAGCCGTTGGATCGTCAGATTCCAGCTTTTCTAGAAGGGCAATTCCTTTTTTTTCTATACGAATCCCACCAGCGCAATCATAAGGCTTATCCATACGTATATAATCTTTTATCAATTGAGGCTGTAATTTTTTTACGTGTGCTGTTACCAACTTTGAGGTCTGTAGACATACTTTTTTTTCAAGGTTCAGTAAGCACAGGCCAGTAAAAAAATTGATTACCTTACCTTGAGAATGTAACAAATACTCCAGGTTGGTCTCAAAATTACCAGGTTTTGACAAGTATTTTCCATTGCAATACGCTGCCTGATCGCACCCTATCACGTAGTCTGACGGGTGATTCTGCGCAACTTTACTGGCTTTCTCATACGATAGGCGATTACAAAAGTCGTACGGACCCTCGTTTTCATAGGGCGTTTCGTCTATTTCCGGAGGTTCAACCGTGAAGTCTAGCCCTAAATGCTTAAGCATTAGCGAGCGATAAGTAGACGACGAAGCTAAAACAATATTGGGTGGCATTGCTATTATGGTGTGATAGATAGACGGCTATTATATACGGTCTTGTATTTTATGTGCTACTTCAATTGATATATATGTGTACCTAAGGTCTAATTTGTAAAGATATCTTATTAGTTCTTTTCGACGAGTGCAGTTTGTGATAGAGTGGCCTTACTGTGGTTTTGTTAGAGGGTTGTCGTGTCATGGCTGTACAGCAGAATAAGAAGTCTCCATCTAGGCGTAATATGAGACGTTCGCATGATGGTTTGACTAGAGCCTGCGTGTCTGTTGAGCGTGCTTCTGGGGAGCCGCATTACTTCCACCATATTTCTGAAAAGGGCTTCTACAGGGGACGTCGTGTTGTCCCGTCAAAAGAAGAATAGTAGCTTCTGGTCTGTTTGATTTTCTTTCTAGCCAGGGGTTCGTCTTATATGACCATTCGCTTAGCGGTTGATTGTATGGGGGGTGATTGTGGGGCCTCCGTTACTTTGCCGGCCGTTGTCAATTTGTTAGATTCTAGTCTCGATGTTGTGTGTTCTCTTGTGGGTATAGAAACTGTAATCAGGAAGTGGATGGATGATAACTTCCCTGAGCGTTTGCTGTCGCGAGTTAACATTGTTCATGCACCAGATGTAGTTAATATGGATGAATCGCCCAATGTCGCGCTCCGTAAAAAAAGAGATTCCTCTTTAGCCAAAGTTATGGAGTTGGTTCAAGGTGGCGAGGCTGATGCCTGTGTAAGTGCAGGAAATACCGGCGCACTCATGGTTTTTGCGTACTTCATTATTAAAACGTTTGACTCCATAGAAAGACCTGCTATCGCAACAATGATACCAACGACTAGGGGCTCAGTTTGCATGTTGGACTTAGGCGCAAATGTTGATTGTCGCGCTGTTCACCTATTGCAGTTTGCCATTATGGGATCTCTGCTCACTAAAGCCGTAACCGGGATTTCATCTCCTTTGGTTGGCTTACTTAATGTTGGTGGTGAGGAAATAAAGGGTAATTCGGTAGTGAAGGAAGCTGTGCAGTTGATTAGACAGCAGAGCAATTTGAATTTTCATGGCAGCATCGAAGGATCAGATATATTTAATGGGATCGTAGATGTTGTTGTTTGTGACGGTTTTGTTGGGAACATTGTTCTAAAGAGTAGCGAAGGTTTATTGCATATGCTTTCTACTGCACTTAAACAAGAGTTTAGTAGTGGAGTTATGAATCGGTTGGCCGCTATTGCAGCTTACCCTATGTTGAGGCGTTTTAGAGATCGCTTTGATTCGCGCCGCTATAATGGTGCTTGTTTGGTTGGGTTACGTTCTTTGGTAATAAAGAGCCATGGTAGTGCTGATGCATATGCTTTCGAACAAGCCCTCCATTACGCTGCTAAAGCTGTTCGCGGGCGGTTTCTTTCACTTCTGGAGGACAGTATTACTAATGCTTTGGATAGTTGATGATCTACACAAAGGTAGTTAGCTCAGGATCTTATTTGCCACGTAGAGTGGTATCTAATAGTGAACTGAGTGAGTTCGTGGATACTTCCGATGAATGGATAGTGTCTCGTACGGGCATTCGTGAACGTAGGATTGCTAGCGATGATGAGGATACGGCTATGATGGCCACTTCTGCTGCTAGACAGGCTATTGATCGATTGTCTTGTTCTCCTTCCGATATTGATTGTGTCATAGTCGCTACTTCTACTCCCGATTGCTGTATGCCAGGGGTGTCGTGTTTTGTTCAACGCAACCTAGGTTGCTTTCAGGCGGCTGCATTTGATTTACAATCGGCGTGCGCCGGTTTTGTGTACGCTTTATCAGTTGCTGATGCATTTATACGGTCTGCACAATTTGAGCGTGTTCTGGTTGTCGGTGCGGAAGTTTTTTCTAGGTTTTTGGATTGGACAGATCGGTCTACTTGTGTACTATTTGGCGATGGCGCCGGTGCTATGCTGCTAGAAGCAAGTTCTACTCCCGGTATTCTAGCGTCACATGTGGTCTGTGATGGAAGGTACTCTGATGTATTGACTATTCCTTGCCATATTAATCACGGTTCCATAGTGGGTAGCTCACATATTCGTATGGAGGGTTCTACAGTTTTTAAGTTAGCTGTACATTCATTTGATAGTAGTATTAGAGCCGTTCTTGAAAAAGCAGGAGTGGATATTTCTACGGTGGATTGGTTAGTTCCACATCAAGCTAACGTACGTATCATCGATTCTTTGATCTCTCGTTTGGGTATGGATAACGATAAAGTTGTTATTACTCTTCCATTTCATGGTAATACTTCAGCTGCATCTGTTCCTTTGGCTTTTGATTGGGCTTGGGGGAAAGGATTGATCGAGAAGGGCCATCGTTGCTTGTTAACTGCCTTTGGAAGCGGTCTTAGCTGGGGTTCTGTTTTGATCGACATGTGAGAAAGTTATGTCCGTTGCTTTTTTATTTCCCGGTCAAGGTGCACAATTTGTAGGAATGTTGTCTGCATATAGAAATGTACCTTGTGTCAGATCTGCTGTTGAAGAAGCCAGTGATATCCTTAATAAAGATATGTGGTCGCTTATAGAACATGGTCCTATGGATGTACTTTCGTTAACAGAAAATACCCAGCCGGCTATGTTGCTGGCAGATGTTGCTTTGTGGCGTGTTTTTCTACACGAAGGGATGATCGATAAAGAGTCTGATGTATGGCTAGCAGGGCACAGTTTAGGTGAGTATGCTGCTTTGGTTGCAGCTCAGTCTCTCAGTTTTGAGGATGCACTAAGGATAGTTAGTTATAGGGCAAGGGTTATGCAAGAGGCTATTCCCACTGGAAAGGGATCTATGGCAGCCGTTTTGGGTATGCCTGCGGAGAAGATAGTAGAGATTTGTAAGCGCTTGTCTACTCCTTATGCTGTTGTAGAGGCTGCAAATTTTAATAGTTCTATGCAGACAGTTATAGGCGGGCATACTGAAGCTGTTGAGAAGGCGATTTTAGAGATTAAGAATAATGGTGCCAAGCAGGTGATTCTTTTAGATGTATCTGTTCCTTCCCATACATCTTTGATGAACAGTGCATGTGAGCAGATGTGCAGTTTTTTAGAAGAGATAGATTTCTCTAGACCAATATACCCAGTCATACACAATTTGACTGCTGATGTTTGTTTTGATACTTCTGGTATTAGGAAAATTCTTGTTGGTCAACTTAGTTCTCCCGTGCGTTGGGTAGATACAATTTCTTTTTTGCTTGACCAATCTGTTAGGCGCTTTGTTCAGTGCGGTCCTGGAAGTGTTATGCCCGGCTTGTTACGGAAGATTCCTGATATTGAGGTTTTGTTATCGTCTGACTACTGTCGTGTCTTTTAAGTGAAGGTTGAATTGTCATGGGCGATAATTGCAAAATATTTATTGTTACTGGTGCTTCTCGCGGTATCGGTAGAGCAGTTTTTTCAATGCTAAGTCGTACGTTTGATGATGTTATCATTATCGGAACTTCGACTACTGATAGTGGTGCAGACGAGTTGACACAGTATGCATCCTCCAATGGTTGGAAGGGATGTGGATATCGTCTAAATGTTGAAAACTCTGATTCCTGCAGAGAACTTGTCAAGAGAATTCAGGGAGATTTTGGGAATATTTTGGGATTGGTTAACAATGCAGGTATTACCAGAGATGGTTTGGCTGTGATGATGAAGGACAGTGATTGGGATGATGTTATAGCTACAGATTTGACGGGACCATTTTTGCTTACCAGATTGGTTCTGAAATCAATGATGCGTGCGCGCTGGGGTAGAGTGGTTAACGTGAGTTCGGTTGTTGCTTATTCCGGTAACCCAGGTCAAGCCAATTATGTTGCCGCTAAATCTGGGTTGGTTGGATTAACTAAATCTTTGGCACTGGAGATGGCATCTCGCCAGATTACAGTAAATTGCGTTGCTCCTGGTTTTATTGAAACTGATATGACCGGCAATCTTACTGATCAGCAACGAGATGGAATTTTGAGGAATATTCCTCTTGGGTACATGGGGTCTCCAGATGATGTAGCATCCGCAGTGACGTTTTTAATGTCAGACTCAGCACGTTATGTTACTGGCTCCACCATTCACGTGAACGGTGGATTGTATTTGGATTAATTATTTTTTATTGATTTATTTGTTCTCTAACTGGTATATAGTTGCTGGGCAGATCATGATTAAATTTCTAGCTTCGATCAGGAGTGTACTTTTATGGAAAATGTTGAACAGCAGATTAAAAAAATTGTGGCTGAGCAGTTGGGAGTCAACCTAGAGGATGTTAGTAATAGTGCAGCTTTTGTTAAGGATCTAGGTGCCGATTCTCTTGATACTGTTGAGTTAGTTATGGCATTAGAGGATGAGTTTGGCTGCGAAATTTCTGATGAGGATGCAGAGAAGATCTTAACCGTTCAGCAGGCCATTGATTATGTTAAGTCTCGCCAGAGCAATGGTAAGACTACTGAAGAGTAGCCATAAATTTAAGTTAATTTGCTTATCAGGTATTTCTTGAATGGGAATGGTATGTCTGGTTCTGGTCGTCGGCGCGTGGTTGTTACTGGGATGTCTTGTGTGACTTCTCTGGGATCTGTCGTCGATAATGTTTGGAAGAAGATTATCGATGGCCAATCTGGAATAAGAAAGATTAAGTCATTTGATGCAACGTCTTTCCCAACACATATTGCGTCAGAGGTTGACGATTTTTCAACAGATGGCTATGTGTCCCCTAAGGAAGCTAGGCGTATGGGCCTTTTCATGAAGTACGGTGTTGTTGCTGGAATGAGAGCCTTTAGTGACTCTGGTTTGGATCTTGGTGGTTTTGATCCCACACGGTGCGGTGTATGTATGGGCTCAGGTATCGGTGGTTTGCGTGAAATTGAGGCTGCATGTCTTAAGAATCCAGAAGGTGCTGCTAATAAGTGCTCTCCACTTTTTGTTCCAATGACAATAATAAACATGATATCCGGTTATTTGTCAGTTTTGTTAGGATTACAAGGACCTAATACTGCTGTTGCTACGGCTTGTGCTACGTCTACTCACGCTATTGGTTTAGCTGCTAGGCAAATCATGAATAATGAGGCTGATATTATGATTGCAGGAGGAGCCGAAGCCACGGTTACTCCTATGGGTGTGGCCGGATTTTGTGCTATGAGGGCATTATCTACACGCAATGATTTTCCCGAGAAGGCTAGTAGACCGTGGGATAGAGATCGTGATGGCTTCATATTAGGCGAAGGCTCAGGTGCTATTGTCCTGGAAGAATATGATCACGCGGTTAGACGTAGTTCAAACATATATTGTGAGTTGAGCGGTTTTGGTATGAGTGACGATGCTAGCCATATTACCGCACCAAGAGATGATGGTTTGTGCGCTGCTAATTGCATGCTTTTTGCAATGCGTGATGCCGGAGTAAACCCAGATCAGGTGCAGTACATAAATGCTCACGGCACATCAACTCAATTGGGTGATAGAGCAGAGCTTAAGGCAATTCGTCGGGCTTTCGGCAGTCATGCAGAGATGTTAATGATAAGCTCCACCAAATCAATGACAGGCCACCTTTTGGGAGCTGCAGGTGTAGTGGAAGCTATATTTACAGCTCTTACTCTTAGTGCAGGTGTTGTTCCTCCCACAATTAATCTAGATAATCCAGATAATGATGCCGTGGGACTTGATCTTGTGCCGCATGAATCGAGGCATTCGAACGTCTCAGTTGCTGTTAGTAATTCCTTCGGCTTTGGCGGTACCAATGCAAGCTTGGTACTGATGAAGGTTTAGAGCTAAGAACTTTTGACGCTACAAGGTTAGATTAAAAAAATAGCCAGCTTACCGGTCCAGTTTTATCTTTCATCCTTGAGGTGCTTATGTTTAATGACTCTTGAGTTCCCTATATTTAATGAGCAGTAGCAAATCTTTGCCGTGGGTTTTTGCCAACCATAATTGCTCGCTGTAGGTGGTGGTGGTAACTATGACTCTTCTTATACTATTGAATGTATCGTTATTAAAACACCCACTCGCTTACAGTGGATCAACCACCTTTGTTTCGACTATCATGATCATGAGTTTCTTGTTGTCATTACAATAGGGTATTAAAATCATTGCTCACTAATGCACTGAATCTATTGCTTGTCAACACACTTACTTTATATTTTATAAGAGTTATGTTTTATAAGAGTGTTTTTTAGGAAAATACTACTGCACCGTAAGGACAATTGTTGTGCTGGTACGTGCATTTAACTATGAGTCTCGTAGTAGGGATTTTATTTTATTTATTGTTAGTCATTTTTGCGAAGTTAGTCATTTTTGTGAAATTGGGCGTTTTTTTGAATTTCCTACTGCACGGCTAAAATATCCGCCAAAAGTATTTTTACCATCGTTTACCCTTTGGCGCTTCCAGGAATGGCTTTAGTTTTGTTGATATTGATTCCCTGGCACGAAATATCCTCGATCTTACAGTGCCTACTGGGCATTTCATCACTTCTGCTATGTCGTCATAGCTTAATCCTTCAACCTCACGTAGTATCAAAGCCTCCCTAAGTTCTTCTGGCAGAGATTGTGTTACCTTGTTTATTATTGCAGCAATTTGCTTGCTCATTAGTTCTAGTTCAGGTGTATCTAGGCTAATTATTCTTTCCTCATGGTTAGTCTTTTCGTCATCGTTAAGGTATTTGTTATCACTGATAATTAGGTTTCTTTTACCCAAAGTTTCTAAATGATTTTTTCCTGTGTTTATAGCAATACGATATATCCATGTATAAAATGCGCTATCTCCCCTGAAATTACCAATGGCTTTGTAGGCCTTGATAAAAACCTCCTGGGCAATGTCTTCTATTTCCTGTTGATCACGAATGAGTCTGTTAAGAAGTCTAATGATTCTACTTTGATATTTTGCTACTAAAGATTCAAAGGCACCATCATCTCCATTCTGGACACGAAGAACCAGATTTTTATCTGAGTTGTTTTCTATAGATGCAGTAACGGCTTTTTTATTCATATTATGTTTCCATTACCTAATAGCTTATTTCTATTGAGATAAGAACGGATGTTTATACTTAAGAGTACCTAACTTTTCCTAATGTGTTTCAAAGTCCTTCGTCATGTAAAGTGTAAGTGTATGATGAAATTGAATAAAAATATAAATTTCTACGATAGTTAATATAAATACTTTGCAATTCTATTGGCTTTTTGCGTAACCTAAGGCCTACGTTACATTTTTATAAAAAGTATTGGTGCTATCATATGGTTCGGGGAGTTATATGGACGAAAACAATATAGATAATGTTACCGTTTGTGTTCGCGTTGAGTCGTTTAAGTCTAGTTGCATTACCGTATGCTATCTTAACGCTGGTAATCTTTGCTCTAGGTGCTTGGCCCTTGGATATTGTGCATCTCAGAGGGTATTCCTTGGTTCAGTTGTACCATTGTTTTCTATGCCGTGCTTAATACCGTGCAAGGTGGGTGATATCTTGCGAGTATCCATATCAAGGAAAGAATTTATATCTAGCCTTATGTTCTCACTTTTCCTGCCAACGCTGGTTTTTTTAATTGTTGCTATGTCAGCAGAGTTCTTTAATTTTAATGAAATACACGCTTTTTTGTTATCATGTTTTTCATTTTGTATATCCATAATTATTGCTCGCTTCTATTTTTCTCATTCTTGTTTGAAGTCTACACTTTCATGCGAAAAATTAGAACTATGAAAAAAGAATATGTACGCAACTTTTGTATTATCGCTCATATAGATCACGGTAAATCTACCCTTGCCGATCGGTTTATTCAAGAATGTGGCGCCCTTGATAAGAGAGAGATGTCAGAGCAAGTGCTAGATTCAATGGATCTGGAACGAGAGCGAGGTATAACGATAAAGGCGCAAACTGTTGCCCTAGATTACCGTGCCTCTAATGGTAGCCTGTATCGTTTAAATTTAATTGACACGCCAGGACATGTAGATTTCTCCTATGAAGTTTCCCGCAGTCTAAGCGCCTGTGAAGGGGCTTTATTGGTAGTTGATGCTAGCCAAGGTGTTGAAGCACAAACGGTAGCTAATTGTTACACCGCTTTGGATTTGGGCGTGGAAGTTTTTCCAGTACTTAACAAGATAGACCTGCCAGCAGCAGATCCTGACAAAGTGCGCATGAATATAGAAGATATTATAGGTCTTGATGCTTCTACTGCACCTGAATGTAGCGCAAAGACAGGGCAAGGTGTGGTCGAACTGTTAGAACATGTAATTCATATGATTCCTCCCCCAGCATATTGCGTAGATGAACCACTTAAAGCATTAGTTATAGATTCTTGGTTCGATAATTATGTGGGTGTTGTTGTACTAATTAGAGTATTTACTGGAGAAGTTGTATTAGGAGATAAGATACGCTTTATGTCTACAGAGGAGGAATTTTCTTGTGAGCAGATAGGTGTTTTTACCCCTACCGCACTTCCCCAAAAATCTTTGAGCTCTGGTGATGTGGGTTTCATTGTTGCCGGTATCAAAACGCTCAGCTCAGCTCGTGTCGGCGATACCGTAACTTTAGCCAATTGTCCCGCTTCTAGTCCTCTTCCAGGCTTCAAGGAGATTAAGTCGCAAGTATTCGCTGGATTTTATCCTATTGAATCCAATCAGTATGAGTTACTTCGAGAAGCACTTCAAAAACTCAAGCTCAACGATGCAGCAATTACCTTTGAACCGGAAGTTTCCAATGCTCTAGGTTCGGGATTCCGTTGTGGATTTTTGGGCCTGCTGCATATGGATGTTGTTCAGGAACGATTGGAGAGAGAATATGGTGCGCAGTTAATTTGTACAGCACCAACTGTTGTATACCAAGTGCTTACTAAGGGAGGGGAGCTGCTTCGTATAGATAATCCAGCACTTTTACCAGATCCTTCAAAGATTGTAGAAATTAGAGAACCCATTATAGAGTGCTTTATATTCGTTCCCGAGGAGTATGTTGGTTCAGTCATAACCTTGTGTAGCAAAAAACGAGGCGTGCAAAAGGATATGCAGTATCACGGACGGCAAGTAAAGATAGTTTATGACATGCCAAGTGCAGAAGTAGTTATGGATTTTTTTGATCGGCTGAAGTCAGTTAGTAGAGGCTATGCCTCGTTAGATTACGAATTTAGGGAATTTCGTGCAGCTGATGTAGTAAAAATGGATATCCTAATTAATGGTGATAAAGTTGATGCTCTGTCTACAATGGTTCATCGCGCTAATGCTCAGTACCGTGGACGTATATTGGCAGAGAAGCTGAGAAAAATTATACCAAGGCAAATGTTTGATATTGCAATACAGGCTGCTGTCGGTAGCAATATCGTAGCTAGAGAGAATGTTAAAGCCTTACGTAAAAATGTTTTGGCCAAATGCTATGGCGGTGACATTACCCGTAAGAAGAAACTACTCGAAAAACAAAAAGAAGGTAAAAAGCGCATGAAGCAAGTGGGCGCTGTTGAAATACCGCAAGAAGCATTTTTAGCTGTTTTAAGAACCGATGATACATCATCGCGCTGAGAAAGGAAAAATTTTGGAGAGTTTCGATTTTGTTTTAGTTCTTTTTTTATTGGTAGTTTTTTCAGGATTTTTGTTTGCGGTTAATTTTTTCTACGCATCCAAAAGACGCGCTCCTGGATCTCCTGACCCTTGGTGGATGGAATGGGGAGGTAGTTTTTTTCCAGTATTGCTAGCAGTATTTTTTATACGCTCCTTTTTGTTTGAGCCGTTTCGTATTCCATCTGGGTCAATGGTTCCAACTTTATTAGTCGGTGATTTTATTTTAGTTAATAAATTTACGTACGGTATTAGATTGCCATTAATAAACAAGAAGATATTTTCTATGGGTGAGCCCAGTAGAGGTGATGTGATAGTTTTTCGTTACCCGATAAATCCTAGAATAGACTATATCAAGCGGGTAATTGGTATACCAGGTGATGAGGTGGTATATAGTAATAAAAGATTGTTCATTAATAATGTACTGGTGTCGAAGGAAATGGCATCCGACTATATGAATCCGTCACAACTTACCTTTTCAAAGCGATATAAGGAAAATTTGTTAGGAGTAGTTCATGACGTTTTGAATGATCCAGGTAGAACAGGATTATTTACCAGGAAAGAAAGATTTTCGAACAGTCGTGACTGTAAGTTTGGCTTTACAGAAATTAAGTGTATTGTACCTAAAAATAGCTACTTTGTTATGGGTGATAACAGAGACAACAGTTCTGACAGTAGAGTTTGGGGATTTGTTCCAGAGGAGAACATTTTAGGAAGGGCATTTTTAATCTGGTTTCATGCTGGTAGCTTATTTCCTCCTATGGACATAGATTTGTCTCGAATTGGCCCATTCGTTTAGCTTGAGTATGTATATGAGGATTATATGGCGGCTGTGTCTGTTGATTTTGACGAATTGTCTGAGTCTTTTGGCTACTCTTTTCAGAATAAGGATTTAGTGCGATCTGCGCTTACTCATAGCTCACTTGGCAAGGATAACTATGAGCGGTTAGAGTTTTTGGGTGACAGTGTGGTTAATCTGGCAGCTGCAAGCTTGTTGTTTCATCGTTTTCCAGATTTGCGAGAGGGAGTTCTTTCACGGTTACGTGCGTCACTTGTTAAAAAAACCGCACTAACAGAGATGGCAAAGAGTATCAAATTGGAGCGACATGTTCGCTTGGCACAGTCAGGTAGTAAAAGTTGTAGGGGGGTGGTGCAGCCTTCTATTTTGTCAGATGTATTTGAAGCGCTTTTGGGGGTGGTTTTTTTGGAAGCTGGCTTTGAAAAGTCCTCAGAAGTTGCTACTTCCCTTTTGTCTACCCTACTTGATAAGCTTGATCCTGAATCTTCAAAAGACCCAAAAACCAAGCTACAGGAATTTTTGCAAGCACAACGTATAGATTTGCCAGAGTACGTGATTTTAAATACTTATGGCCTAGCACATCAGCAAACTTTTGAAGTAGCATGTCGTGTTCCGGCCCTCAATGTTGAGGGTATCGGTCACGGCAGGTCAAGACGGTTAGCAGAACAAGAGGCTGCTGCTATAGTTTTGACCTGTCTAGATTATCATGGTACGGAGTCTTAGTGGTGGTGCGCTGCGGTCAAATTGGTCTGGTCGGAAGACCTAATGTAGGTAAATCTACGTTGTTAAACTGCTTGCTTGGGTCAAAAGTATCTATTACCTCACGTAAGCCTCAGACAACGCGTCTGCGTACGCTTGGAATTCTTACTGAAAACGACTGCCAGTACGTATTTGTTGATACTCCAGGGTTTAATAAATCTCGCCGTAAGCGTTTGAGCCAGTGTATGTATAGCGCCCTGAAGTCAACTCTCATGGATGTAGATGTGGTGGTATGGGTAGTTGATGCAATGAATTGGAATGAGGTAGATGAAAGTTTCGCCCGTAGTCTACCATCATCTCCGTTAATTGTAGCTGTAAATAAGATAGATCTTGCTAAGAAGCCAAACTGTTTTTTGAAAGCCGAAATAGAGGAGAAAGTGCGGTCTGTTGCAGATCCAGCTTCTTTGTGTTGGGTTAGTGCTCGTCAAAAGCAAGGTACCGATGTTCTGTTATCTGATGTCTGTTCATTGCTTCCTCAGCAGGAGTTTATGTATCCCGAGGACATGCTAACTGATAAATCTGAGATTTTCTTGATATCTGAAGTAATTCGTGAAAAGGTCTTTCGTTGTTTGGGTGATGAATTGCCTTATGGTTCTGCAGTATTAGTAGAGTCTTTTGAAGATTGTGACAATGTTGTCAAAATTCGTGCCCTAATCTACGTAGAAAAAGAAAGGTATCGCAGAATTATCATAGGCAAGAATGGCTCTCTGATAAAGACTATAGGTATAGTGGCTAGGCAAGATATAGAGAATTTTCTTGGACGTAAGGTGTTCTTGAGTTTGTGGGTAAAAGTTAAGCTAGGTTGGTGTGATGATGTGCCGTGCCTACAGAAATTGGGACATGAAGTAATTGATTTGGGCGAGGGATGTCCAAAAGAACTGAGCTAGAACAAGAACCATGTTTTATACTACACCGTAGGTTCTATGCTGATGATTCTGTACTGTTGGATTGTCTAACCAGTAACTATGGGCGTATTAGTGTACTCGCAAGGGGTGCTAGGCGCGCCAATTCCGTTTTTGGACAATCTTTGGTTCCTTTTCAGCCATTATTTTTCGGAGCTTCAGGTGCCGGGTTGTTGCGACTTACATCAGTCGAGCATGTCAGGATATTTCCCTTTCTAACAGGTAGCAGGCTGTGGATTGCTCTGTACCTAAATGAACTTATTATGCGTCTTTTCCCAAAAGAAGATAATTGCCATGATATGTTCACCTTATATTGCAACACATTAGAAGAACTAATTTACGAAAAATCTACTTTTTTTGATTCCATATTAAGACGTTTCGAGATAGCATTTTTGGATATACTCGGTTACACCATAGATCTTCGTTCTGTCGATAATTCAAATAACGAGATTGTTCCAGATAATTTGTATGAATATGTTGTTGGAAGTGGGTTTTCGCGTTGTGGCAAAGATATTTCTAGAGGTGTTGTTATGTCTGGTAAGGCCATTATCGATTTATCTAACGGGATAGTTTCAGCAGACAACGCTTGCGAAGTACGCAGGCTTATGCGATACGTTATAGATTACCACCTTGATGGGTATACACTAAAGACCAGGAGTATACTACAGGTACTGTCTAAGAGGTAATTTACTGATGTCACGTAAGCCACGTTTGGGAATTAACATAGATCACGTTGCTACCATTCGGCAGCTGCGACGAGGAAGTGTTCCAGACCCCGTTTATGCTGCACTTGTGGCCGAAGAAAATGGCGCTGACCAGATTACCTGCCATCTGCGAGAAGATCGGCGCCATATTCATGAGAGAGATATTTTGTCATTGAGAAGCTCGATTAAAACTCTACTTAATATAGAGTCTTCATTGTCTGATGATATATTGTCTTTTGTACTAGAAGTATCTCCAAACAGCATATGCCTGGTACCAGAACGTAGAGAAGAACTTACTACTGAAGGTGGTTTGGATGTCATTTCGAATGAGATTAAATTGGCATCAGTTATTCCACTTTTTATACAAAAAAGCATTAAAGTTTCGCTTTTTGTTGACCCAGATATTTCTCAAATTAGGGCAGCAGCTGATTTGGGCGCAAATAGCGTTGAGCTACATACAGGGTGCTATGCCAACTCCTTGACACCTAGGGAGCGTGATCTGTCTATGCAGCAGCTGTTTTTGGCAGGAAAATATGCAGTAGAACTTGGTCTGGGAGTTCATGCCGGTCATGGGCTTGATTATGGGAATGTTTTGCCTATCCTGTCTATACCAGGAATTTCTGAGCTTAATATAGGCTATGCGGTTATAGTTCGTTCATTGGATATTGGTTGGGCACACGCTGTAGCAAAGATGAAGAGTTTAATTACTTAAGGATATTAATGATTGTCGGTGTTGGTACGGATCTAGTTTCTGTAGACCGTGTAAATCGTCTTTGGTTGCGTTATCGTGACCGTTTTTGCAGCAAAGTTTTGAATCATGCTGATTACCAATGGGTTAGCAATTCTGTGCCTCAAAATGGCATAGCTAAGAGCTTTGCTGCTAAGGAAGCTTTGTCTAAGGCTATGGGTATGGGACGTAGATATCCTCTAACCTGGAGTAACATAGCTGTGCTTAGAGATTGTTATGGCAAGCCATTTTTTGCATTTAGTGAGCCCTTGTTGACTTATATGGCTGATTATCGTATCCATCTGTCTTTGTCAGATGATATAGGCTATGTATTGGCTTTTGTTGTTGCCGAAAAATAGTACAAGTTCATACTTGTTGGGGAAAGCGATGTTGGAGTCCGATTTGGGTCCTATTGTTGTAAGCTTTGAAGGGACTAGTCTAAATGAATCAATTAGTAGGCGTTTGTGTAATCCAGCAGTATGCGGAGTAATTCTTTTTACTCGCAATTTTGAGGATATGGATCAGCTAGTGCTCTTGGTTAAAGAGATTAAATCGCTGCGATTTCCGCAATTGCTGGTTACTGTTGATCACGAAGGTGGTCGTGTTCAGCGCTTTAAAACTAAAGGTTGGACCTTAATTCCATCTGCTCGCGATGTAGGTGAGCTATATGATGCTAATCCGGAAGAGGCATTACTTCTTGCTACAGATTTGGGAATAATTGTTGGCTACGAGCTGGGTAAAGTAGGAGTAGATTTGACTTATTCCCCAGTTTTAGATTTGGACTATCACGTAAACGATGTTATAGGTGATCGTGCTTTTCACAGAGATCCAGATGTTGTAACCGCACTTGCTGGGAGTTTTATCGATGGGGTGTCAGCCTCTGGCGTTCGTTGTGTTGGTAAACACTACCCTACACATGGATATGTTCATGAAGATAGCCACTTTGTGCAGCCAGTCGACCATCGAGAACTAAAAGAACTAGAGGAAGATCTGCGTCCGTATCTTAATCTGCGGTATCGCTTATCTGGGGTTATGACCTGTTGGGTGTCATTTCCTAAAGTTGATCATTGGCCATCTTGTTTATCATCTGTTTGGATAGATTATCTACGGCGCGATATTGATTTTCGTCAGTGTATCATTAGTGATGATCTGTTTATGCAAGGAGGTGAGGTCGTAGAAGATGTTAGGGATAGACTCTACCGTGCTATCAGTGCTGGCTGCGATATCGTGTGCGTTTGTGATGTTCTTAAGGATACCCCAAGCATAGATTCTTTCCTTGAGTCAATAGATATTTCGAACTTTCCAGATTGCCAAAGACAAGTTGATTCTTTGCGTGCTAATGATGTTGACCTTGCTAAAGTTGAGCCTCGTTATCGCGCGGCTAAAGTTCATTTATCAGAGTTTGTAAATGCACGGTTGTTGCCAAGTCTGTCGTGACTACTACGAATATTAAGAACATATTACTCTCTTTGCCTGCATCTCCAGGGATATATCGTTTTTGGGGAAGGAATAAAGAAATTTTGTATGTGGGCAAGGCCCGTAATTTAAAAAAAAGAGTGTCTTCGTATTTTTTAAAGGGCAACAAAGGTCCTAGGATAGCAAAGCTTATTGAAAAAATAGATGATATTAGTGTAACAGTTACTTCCTCAGAAGTAGAAGCTCTTTTGCTAGAAATTAACCTTATTAAATCCCTTAAACCACGATTTAATGTTGTATTTCGTGATGATAAAACCTATCCATATATTGTTTTTTCAGATCATAAATATCCACGCATAATGACCTATAGAGGTAAGATGCCTCCGTCAACTGAGAGCCATTTTGGGCCATATACTGATGCCGGATCTGTTCGTAAGAGCATTCAGATTTTGCAAAAGATTTTTCGATTAAGGACATGTGATGATTACGTTTTTGGTAATCGTAAAAGGCCGTGCTTGCTATATCAAATAGGGCACTGCTCAGCACCATGTGTAGGAAAAGTAAGCGAATCTTCTTATCGCGAGGATGTTGTTCGCGCTCGTCTATTTTTATCAGGCAAGCGTAGCTACATTATGTCAGCATTAGATGAAGAAATGCAGCTTTGTTCTGATAAATTGCTGTTTGAGAGAGCGGCACAAATAAGAGATCAAATTATTGCCCTACAAAAAATGATAGAAGTACAACATGTTGTTAGTGATAACCATGATAATTTAGACATAATTGATGGTTTATTTTCTAATGATTATTCCTTATTTGTTATAAACGTGATGAATGTGAGAGATGGACATATCATTGATCACAAAGATTATGTGTTGCAAAATGAAAATTTTATAGACTGTGATGTTAGCGAATTGATAATTCGTTTTGTCATAGAACACTACGGGGTTGTATCACCCCCAGAATTTGTGATTTTACCGTCAGTTGTTAGTTTGGAGTTGGTTAGCAATGCGTTAAATAAATGTGGGCTTACTTGCCGTGCTATAGCACCTGATAAAGTTCATATTGGACTTGTTAGCTTAGTTAAAGATAATCTTAGTAACTCTATTGATAGATGTTTGTTTCATCGTGATGTTAGGCTTTCTCGTTGGCGTGCTGTATGTAAACTAATGAATATTTACGAAGATTGTGCACGTGTTGAGTGTTTTGATATTAGCCATATTCACGGTAGTAACACAGTTGGAGTTTGCGTTGTGTGGCAGGGAAATGGTTTTCTGAGATCGGAGTTTAGGAGATACGATGTTAAAGGTGTAACTCCTGGAGATGATCCTGCATCTATGTACCAAGTTGTTAATAAGCACTATAGTAACGTCTTAAGGAGGAGCGGTATTCAGCCCGATATGATTATTATTGACGGTGGAGTAGAACAGCTGAAGGCAGCTTGTCGTGCTATTTCAGAACTGCAACTATCCATACCTATAGTAGCACTTTCAAAGGGTCGTTCGCGTAAAGTTGGACAAGAGACTTTGTATTTTTCAGATGGCAGGGAACCTTTGAAGATGAGTGTGTCAGATGAATCACTTCTCTTTTTGGCTGAGGTACGTGATGAGTCTCACCGTTATGCTGTCTCTTCACATAGATCTCGTCGTATAAAGAAGAACTTTAACTCAGTTTTAGATGGTATAAAGGGAGTTGGCCCTAAGAGACGTCAGTTGCTATTAAATCGTTTTGGTAGCGTTCGTGCTATGGCTGATCTTAACCCCGACACTTTAGCTACAGTTTCTGGTATAAGTTTTGAGTTGGCATTAAGAATATATGAATCTCTGAAAACAATTAGGTGATTTATGATGACATTTCCTAATTTTTTGACTCTTTTTAGGATGGTTTTAATCCCATTTTTCGTAATTTGTTACTGCTTTCAATGGCATAGTGACTTTACTCGGGATATTGCAGCAACAACCATCTTTGCTATTGCTGCTATAACGGACGCTTTTGATGGCTATTTTGCACGAATTCTTAATCAAAGTTCACGTTTGGGATCATTTCTAGATCCAGTTGCGGATAAGCTGTTGGTTGTTTCTGCGCTTTGTGTATTGCTGCATTTAGGGCGATTGCCAACTTGGATGGTTATAGTAATGATAGGACGTGAGATTACTGTGTCTGCTTTGCGTGAGTGGATGGCAATAGTAGGACAAAGTAAGAGTGTGGCTGTTTGTATGTTGGGCAAGCTAAAAACAGTTTCTCAGCTAAGTGCTATTCCGTTAGCTCTTGCTAATTTGAGGCTATATTTTATTGATACCCTCCTAATAGGACAGTTTTTAATGCTTGTGGCGGTTGTTATGACTCTTATATCTATGACCATTTATATGTGTGCCGCCTGGCCCTATTTAGAAAAGTAATCATACCTATATCTTATGCAAAACAGTGCAAGGTGTATCAGCTTTTATTATCTTATAATACTCACTAGAAATTAAGGCTGTTAAGCTAAGACTATGTAGCTTTTTATCAGAAAAGTACTGTGGTATTTTTATATATGCTATGTAGATTAATGAGTAATTATTTGTGAGCATATTAATAATCATATTTTTACCACAATCATTTTATCTGTAATTTTTAGTACATTTTCTGACATGCGTATCCAGGTTTAGGTGTGTCTTATATAGTCAGATAGCATATATTTGTTTTTATTATTAAAAGAGATTAGATATATTTATTTTTCCTAGCAGTACTATGTGTAGTGTAGTTACTATTTATAAGTCTGTATCAGTATTAGGATGAAGGTTATACTATATGTATGGTACCTGTTACTACAGTACTATAATACTTTGGGAATGAAAAATTTTTATATGTTATGTTTTTGTATAAGTAATACATTAACACCAATTATAGAAATATTGTTTTCTTACTGATTGTTACATATAAAGTAATCAATAAACTATATTAGTACTAGCCGTGGTGATTAATATCATCGTAATAGAGCATGTTTACATAAATTGGTGAGTGATACATATAAACATATTTGAAGTTTTTCATTTATATAAACTACGAATTAACTATTATTTTTACTACAAATATATACTCATTTTATTGTCTGTGTAGTTAACATTTGCCTATAGGTATAACGTTGATACTTTTTAGAATTAAGGCACTAAATTTATATTCATAGTGCATGTGTTTTACATATTTTATGCTATAGAATTACTCGTAATTTTATAGATTTTTTTATCATTGGTACCTAGTGATAGGTTGTTCGTAAATTAACTTATTTCCTATTGTTAATATATTATATAAATTTACATTGATATTGGACGTAAGTCGTAATGTAGTAATTACTTATCATTAGTTGCTGCATCTTCTCTGGATGAACAACAATATTATTACTTATATTGTGCCAAGTATATTTTGACAGGGAGACATTGTTCATGTCATTTAATGTTAATAGCAGTACTTTTTATGTTTATGACGGCAGTGCTAGCTCAGGAAGTGTTGGTTCCTGTAACAATGGAGAGCAGACTAATTGCAGCACTTATAATACTGATACTGCAAGTACTAGTTGTGGTGGTTTACAAGAACTTGGCATAAACACGGCTGATTTGTCAAGTTGTGAGGAAGTTGGTAATGCTGTAAATTTAACATCTTCTACAACTTCTTCGTCTGTAATTACTAATAGAGGTGATTCTTTATCTATAAAACGGCAAGATTTAATTGGGAATACATTTGGACCTGATGTTTTGCAAGGATGTTCTTTATCTTCTTATTTGCATTTATTATTAGGTGCTAATAATGTTGTAACCAATGCAGAGCACAACATGCCAACATCAGGTAATGTTTCTCAGCATCATGAGAATAATACTTCACTTAGTTTGCGTAATAATTGCCATACTCCTGTTGTAAATACTTGTTCTAATCAATTATCTACCTTAATTAGTAGTTCAGCTTCTAAGCCGGAATCTTCTACTGTATCTAGGCATAAATCTTCTTCAGGTACTGTAAGGGAGTCTTTATTAAAGAAGTTGGAACAAAGAAGAACCGCGAAAATGCTGTCTAAAAGTTCATTAGTGCCCATACAAAGCTCTTCAGGTTCTGTTAACACGGACTCAAGAGTAGTACGAGTCTGCGCGAATAAGACTACATCTGGTAATAGAACTTCAATCCCTAAGATATTAAGGGAATCTATATCTGATGAGTGTAATTTTATTGATCATTTGGAAATTTATCTTAGTAAGCAAATAACCGTTTGTTCTTATATAGATGAATGTAACAGAAATTCTGATACTGTAGACTTAAGGTCTTCTATTATTAACTTTGTTAAGCTTGACAGTTGTGTGTTGGAAAAAGCTAAAATGGATGAAGTTCATCTGATACATGCTGATTTGTCGTACTCCTCCCTTTTAGAAGCATCCGTATCTAATGCCAATCTGAGATTTGCCGATTTATCCTCAAGCAATGCTAATTATTCTAAGTTTGAAGGTTCCAATATGGAATATTCTGATCTGAGCAGATCTAAATTTTGTGGTTCAGTACTAAGAGGATCTAATCTTAAGTTTGCTTGCTTGTGTCGAGCAGACTTATACAAAGCGGACTTACAGCTAGCTAAATTAGATAATGCTGACATGAGATTATCTGACTTGAGATTGGTTAATGCGTTAGGAGCATCTTTAACAAACGCTAATTTAACAGGTGTAAATCTTGTTAAGTCAGATCTAAGATATGCTTCTTTTGAAAGGGCAAATTTAACATATGCTAGTTTATCTTATGCAAATCTTGAGCTAACAAATTTACGTAACTCTATTGCTGTAGGTGCATGTTTTAATAGTGCCCATTTGAATTATGCCAATTTAGAATCAGCTAATCTATGTAATGCTAAGTTCATTTTTGCCAGATTACGCTTCGCCAACTTAATATCTGCTAACTTAGAAAAATCAAATTTTACAAAAGCTAATCTAGTATATGCAAAACTTAGAACAGCAAATTTACACTGTATTGATGCTTCAGGAGCAGATTTATCGAATGCTGATTTGCGTGAGGCATACTGTGTATCAGCTAATTTGAGTGAATCTATATTACGTTGTACTAATTTAGAGCGATCCAGGTTAATGAATGCTAACTTAGAAAAAGCAATTCTTACTGGTGCTATTGTTAGCAGCTCTAATTTAGCTGGAGCTAATTTAACTGATGCTAATTTAACCGATGCTGATTTAACTGGTACTAACTTAATCGATGCTAATTTAACTAGAGCAGATTTAACTGGAGTAGATTTGACCGGAGCAAATTTGACTGGAGCAAATTTGACTGGAGCAAAATTAACCGGAGCTAATTTAGTTAATGCTATTTTAGATAATAATAATCCAGTTGAACCCAATATAGATATTTATGATCTAGCTGATAATTCAATCTATGTTGATTTGGATGATATTAATCCCTCAAATTTTAATTTGGAAAATATTGATTCATGCAATTCATCTGTACACACTAGTGGTAATGTTCATGGGACATATAGTGCTGATATTGCTGCCGACAAATCGGGTGAGGATAAATTTGAATCAATTTTAGCTGTTTTAAGATCCACTAATAAATATGGTATTAATTCTAATGAGGGCGCTAGTTTGATAAGAAAAAAGAGATCTAGTCTCAACGAAGCTATATCTATTAATATTATGGGTAAAAAAAGTTTAAGCATGAGAAATGTACGTCTGGATGGATTAAATTTATCTGGTTTGTATTTTTGCTTTGCTGACTTCAAGGGCGCTAGCTTTAATAATTCAATATTGGTCAATACTAAGCTGGTATCTACAAATTTAGAGGGTTCTTCTATAATGTTTTCCAACATGTTTGGAGCTAGATTGAATAAATCTAATTTAAGAAATACTAATTTGTCTTGTTCTACTATGCATTTGGTTAATTTAGTTGGTGCCTCTTTAGTTGATTCGGTATTACACAAAGTTGATCTAATGGGGAGTAATTTAATTTCTGCTAACTTTGAAAGAGCTGATTTAAGTAATTCCCGCATGATGGGAGTAAATTTAAAATGGGCCGTTTTAGATAGAGCTAATTTATCTTATGTAGATCTTAGATTTTCTTGTATTGAGAATGCTAATTTAAGTTTTTCTTTGTTATCTAATGCTGATCTAAGAGGTTCATATATGTCTTGTGCCGTTATTACAGGGGCTATTATGAGATCTTCTAATTTGGAGGGAGTTAATCTTCAAAGATCATGCCTAATTGGTACTAATTTTAGTAATGCTAATTTGAGTAATTCCAATTTGGATGGTTCTCACTTAAACAATGCTATTCTTACAGGAGCTAACTTGATTAATGCTAGTTTGGTAGGTGCAAATTTGGAGAGTGCAAATTTGGAGAATGCAAATTTGGAGAATGCTAATTTAAGAGGCGCCAATTTAAAAGATGCCAATTTAACGGGTGCTATTTTAAATGGCTCTAGTTGGGAGGGTGCCGTCCTTTAAGCGTTTAACTTGAGTAGTAATACCAACTTGATTGATATAAAATTTGGAATCTTCTGAGTCTCAGTGTGGTCATGTATGTATGTATAATGATAATGTTGATCGGTGCGTTTTTATAAATAAGGTTTTCTCAATTTGCAAAGTAGGATTGGATGTGAGTGTTAGCTATGCAAAAATTAATGGCTTGTAATATAAAAATAATTAGGTTGCATTTTAATTTTCATATGTTGATAGTTCTTTTTTAATTTTTGTCATTGACATTGTAGATTCTAATCTTCATAATCCCCAACTGTGATGTCTGTTACCGGTTTTTGAGATCTTTAAAAAAGAGAGTAAGCAGTTAATAGTTGTGAGCGGGTTAGGAGAGGTTCGCGATAAGCGGGCTGAGTTTGTTAAGAAATAAGATATAACTAAAGAGTTTGATCCTGGCTCAGATTGAACGCTGGCGGCATGCTTTACACATGCAAGTCGAACGGCAGCACGTTTTAGGCAACTAAGATGGTGGCGAGTGGC
>NZ_FKII01000047.1 GCF_900078745.1 Candidatus Ichthyocystis sparus
AAATATTATTTAATATTTTGCTTGCAAAGCGTAAAGATAACTTGTCTGCTCTTTCTATGTCTGTATTAAGGAATAAATTTAATGCCATTTTAGCTTTTGGTAGTCTTTTGGATAATATTTTTATGCTCAAAGATGTTATGGATGCTAGAAGAATAGCTAATATGATTTTTTTTCTATTGGATCATAGAAGTAAAAGGGGATATTCTGCTCTATTTTATGCTGTTAAAGGAGATTGTGCTGATGAAGTACGTGCTTTAGGTGCATTGATAGATAGGTTGCTTACTATGAAAGGATGTATACCTAATGATGATATGGCAAGCATGATTTTTAGACTATTAGAATCTGAATCTAAAGGAATGTCTGCACTATTTATTGCTTTGTTCTGTGGTAGTTCTAATGCAATGGTTGCTTTTTATGAATTGATGGACAGATTATTTATTATGAAAGGAAGTATACCTGATAATGATATGGCAGATATGATTTTTAAATTATTAATACACAAACCTAAAATCTATTCTTCCGGTCTGTTAATTGCTTTGGAAAAGGGTCACATTGATACAGTAGTTGCTTTTAGTGGATTGATAGGTAGAGTTGTGGTGTTTCTAAAGGAGAGTGTGTCTACGCCTAAATTCGATTATATGATGCTAGAAATATTAATGATTAGGGAACGTGACGGCACATCCGGTATATTCAGATTATTAGAATTGGCAGAAGGTAACATTGGTGTTATGGGTGCGTATAATTCATTATTAATGCATGCATCTGAAGAAATTAGAAGAGGAATGTCTTGTGAAATATCTCGTGTTAAAAATAAAGTTAAGATGAGTACCATGTATTCTTCATATTCTATGAAAAAAATACCATGTGATAGAAAAAATTCACCTTATATATCTAAAAAAAATATTGATAATGTATTAAATTTAAGTGATCAAGTTGAAATTGATGGAACAATTGTTTCTTCTATGGATTTATCTTTATTATTTCTTCTTAATAGTATTGATTGCTATAGAAGTAGCACCGAAATGAAAATTTGGGAACTATTTTCAGATGAAGAATCTGTTAGAGCATCAGCTCTTAAAAAAATTAAAGAGGTTCGTAAAATTACGATGGAAAGAGACTTTTCTTATGCTCGTACTATAGATTGCGGTAGGTTTGGTAATTTTTTGCATGATACAGCATCTGATTTGACTCTTGGAGAGCAGAGATTCTTCATTTTGCAGAGTTACAGTCACGCAATGTCTTTTAATATAATACACAAAAATAAGGAAATAGAAGGAGCACCAACAAGTATGAGAGAGTACGTAATACATTTTTTCGATCCTTACAAGACCAACGTTGTATCACGTAGTGAGGTTTTAAGCTGTGAAGAATTTTTAGACCCAAGTAAATTCTCTTTAAAAATGTTTATAGGTGAAGATTCTTATAAAAATTATTTTGAATATGAGGGAGGAAATGAATGTGCAGCAATACATGAGTATTATGGCACAACTGGAGAAAGGTTAGTTTGTTGCCAAATACTATAAAATCTTAATCATCTGAAAGTGTGCCGGCTTTATTTGTAGACATGCACGGAAATTATGTTGAGTGTATAAATGGTTTGGGTTTATTATTGGTATATGAATAGAATATAGAAAGCATTTCTTGAAATGCTCTTCTCTTTTCCGCGCTAATGTAGTATAGAACCATTATATTTACTATGCTTAAAAAAACAATTTGTTATGTAAATAACTGGTTTATTATTATACACATATCAGTGTGGCAAATTTGTCACTTACTCTGACTTTAATTCTCTTTTAAATTTGTTGTTTATTAATGATTTATACTGTTGTATAGCAAATATGTATCATTGCATATTAATAATATTGTATCTAATAACAATCCAAAATCAACTACTTAAACAGTGTTATTTTCCTGAATAATTCATAAATGACTCATCAATTTTTCTGCTAGTTATGGTAATCCTCCATAGTATTTTACAGATGCTAAATCCATCACCGTACATTACAATATTTCATTTTTTTGTGTTATTACTACAGCAGTAAGTACTCATCGTAGCATAAATAATGAAGACAAGTGAGAGAAAGACAATTTATTATATTGAGTTAATTATAACTGAATACAACCACATGTACTACCTATAACTTTGTTGTAATTTATGTTGATTTTACTTTTATGGAATTTTTACACCTGCACATTATAAAGCTCAAATCTATCATTTGCTCTGTTTAATAATAACTAATATCATCCGATGATTACAAGATTCATTAGCATCTGTAAAGTAATTTAATGTCCTTGTCTAGAGCTTCTAGCAAGTTCTTCAACCTTTTCCAGTAAAAGATTATACCCTCCATCAAGATTGCTATCACTTACAATTATATGTTCAATTGACCTTCTTACGCTACTAAGCTGTGAATGTAAAGCATATATAGTATCAGTAGGTAATTCAGATATCATTGTTAAATAAGCATCCAAGGCTTCCTTGCAAACAAATAATGCAGCAGGTATTCCATAACTATCAGAAGCTACTAATACATTAATTAACTCATCTTTAGGTATCAAGGTAAGAAATAGGCCATAAGCTTCAATTACTTTAGGAAAATTATTTTTCAGTGCTACAAACAACCCAGGTATACCATCTGACCGTCTAGATATTACAGTATCTAAAAGCATATTATTAAAGAATTCGCTTAATATATCACCCTTAAATATCATTGTTTTTTCTAACAATTTTCTAAAAGCATCTATAGCTTCATGATGTCCATCTTGCATAGCAACAAACAAACCTGGAATATCATCATTACCACTTTTGCACATTAGTAAATCAAATACCATATCAGACAATGAGACATCTTCTATGTATTCTTTCATACCAATAAGTTTATCTAATAACAAGCCAAAAGCAGTCACTGCATCAGCATTTCCTTTTTGCAAAGCCATAAATAATCCATCAACGTTTGTGCTAATATTTCTAGCCTTCAACAATTTAAAAATCATATACGCAAGCTTATCGTCAGATATATAACCTTTCATTAATACTAATTTATCAACTAATAAACTAAAAATAGCAACAGAATCAGCATGTCCTCTAGATAGGGCTGTAAATATAGGGCTCTCATCAGAAGAAGGCGGGTGATATGAAATTAATGTATAAATAATATCAGCTAACTTATCAGCTGATATAGTGCCATTTAGTAATAATAAAATTTTGTCTAACAATCCAGAATAAGCTTCCATAGCACTAACTCTATTATCATACATTCCCATGATTAAAGCAGATATTCCATCACTTCTTTTAGCAGATACAATATCTAAAACTAGGTTAGCAAAATCATCGGGAGACATTAAGTCCCTAATTGTCGTTAACTGGCTCTCTATCAAGACACCATATGCAGCAATACAATCGCTGTGTCCTTCTTGCATGGCTATAAACAAAGCAGGATCACCATTATCATTCTTAGAAGTTAATATCCCTGGCAGCAGATCAATTCGCTCATCATAAGAAAGAGATCGCAAAAAACAATCATATGTTGTAAGAGATTGCGGATTATTATGAATCATTAATCTATAAAGGGCAGGTAATCCGTTACTATCTCTAATGCAAAATATTTCTCTTCTAACCTCTTTAGGTGCATATACTAATAATGAACTATAAGCGGTAACAACATCAATATCATTTTTTGCTAACGCTGTGAATATACCAGGTGTATTATCACTTTCCGTAGCTATTAATATCTCTAACATCATAGAGTTAAACATAGCTTTAGGTATACTGTGACTTAATAGTAAAAATTTACTTATTAATCCACCAAAAGCAATCACTGTGTCAGCATGACCTTTATCCAAAGCAAAAAACAAACCAGTATCACCTGTATTAAATTTAGGAGTTAACAATTTAAAAACCACATATGCCATGTCAGTATCAGATACATCTCCTTTAATAACAAATAATCTATCCAACAATTCAGAAAAAGCAAATATCATGTCAGAACAGCCTCTGTACAAAGCAAAAAATAGAACAGTAAAACCTACGCCAGATTCAGATTCTAGTAGTCTATAAATCATACTAACCAAATCACTATCAGGAACATGTCCCTTCACAACAAATAATCTATCCATTAATGTACCAAAAGCACGTACTGTATCAATATAACCTTCTTGAAAAGCATAAAACAGAACAGACATTCCCTTGTTGTCTTTGTAATTCAATAATCTAAAAATTATATTAGCTAATCTTCTAGCATCCATAATATCTTTGAGTATAAAAACATTATCTAAAAGATTACCAAAAGACAAAACAGATCCAACATTATTTTTGGATAAAGCTACAGAAAGAGCAGAGCTTACATTTGTAAAATCAGCTAACAGAATATCAAAGAGTATTTTAGAAAAATATTCTATATGAATTTTATGTCTTATATTTATTAATCTATTTATCAATAAACCAAAACTATTAATACATTCAACATGCCCATCTTGCATAGCCATAAATAAAGCAGGCACACCTGCAGGTGATTTGGTATTTATAATATCAGGTAAAAAATTTACTTGCTCATCACAAGAAAGTTCTTCCAAAAAATCATCATACGATTTTATAGCGTTGTCGTTATTTTGTTCCATTGCTAACTGAAGTGCAGAAACACCTGAGGAGCTTTTAGCAAAAAATATCTCTTTTCTAGTATCAGCACTTAAGGTAGAAAAAGATCTGGATTTTACTATTCCTCTAATGTCGAATGAACTAATGTTACTAGACATCATATGATATATCATGCATCCAGAAATTCCATCTTGGGACAGAGTTTCTAAAGTTGAAAAATACAAACCTACATTTTTTTTATCAGAGTACTCGTGTATTGAACATTCATTTTCTATTGGCTCGAATTCGGTACGTTCAAAATAATCTTTATAAGAACCTTCAGTCATAAACATTCTCAAAGAAAATCTACTAGAATCCAGAAATTCCTCGCAATTTAAAACTTCGCTACGTGATACAACATTAGTCTTATTAGGGTCAAAAAAATGTATTACCCACCTACTTACTGGCACCCCTTCTATTGCTTTAATTTTATGCGTAATCTTGAAAGACATTACATGATTGCAACTTTGTAAGGTAAAAAATCTCTGTTCCCCAGAAATTGTGGTAGATGCTGTTTTATGCAAAAAATTACCGAATTTATTACAAGCTATGATATGTCTATCACATGAATTTTCTACTATATTTCTATAAATTTTTTTGAAGTTAGAGGGAACTAATTTTTTTAGTGAACTTTCATCTGAAAACAGTTTGCTGATTTCCATTTTCCTGTTGCTTCTATAACAGTCAATGCTATTCAAAAGGAACAATGAAGACAAATGAGAACAACTAATAATTTCCTCGTCAATTTCAACTTTGCCATTTAAATTTAGTAAACTTCCAACTTTTTTATTAGATAAATAGGGCAAATTCTTTTGACTAAATGGTACTAACTCCATCGAATGTGAGGATACATGAACATGCATGTCGTAACTATAACTCATGTCACTCTACTTTGCTTTGCTTTGCTTTGTCATCGATATTACTACTATAGATATAAAAACAGGCTCCACGTTAACACCTCTAACATGAATATGCATATAAAAAATTGTCTTATAAAACAATTTTTTATATTGATGTGGTGTCGTTAAGTATAATTACATACCACTAATATGATAAAATCAGCATCCACGCTAATTTTAATTTTATTAAAGTTTTGCATTGCAAAAGATTATGAAATACTAAATCTAAATCTACTACTTATTTTGTTTGGGGATAAGAATATTTCAACTGTAGTTCTAGACTATTACAATACCCTGTATGGAATTTATAGCAAATTCTTTAATCTTTTCCAATAAAAATTTATATTTTTCATCAAAGCTACTATTACTTAAAAGTGTATGTTTAATCGACATTCTTATAGAATTAAGTCGCAAATATAAAGCACATATAGTCTTAGCTGGCAAGTTAGATATTATTTCTAGATAACTATCTAAAGCCTCTTTACCAGCAAACAATGCAGCAGGTATACCATAACTATCGGAAGATACTAACACATTAACTAATCCATCTTCAGGTATTAAGTTAATTAATAGTCCATAAGATGAAACTACCTCAGGAAAATTATTTTTTAGTGCCAAAAGTAGCCCAGAAGTACCATCTAATCTCTTAGACATTACAGTATCTAAAATCATATTATTAAAATATTCACTGAACACCTCATTCTTAAATATCATTGCTCTTTCTAATAATTTTCTAAAAGCATCTACAGCTCCATGGTGTCCTTGTTGCATAGCCATAAATAAACCCGGAATATTATCATCACCACTTTTGCACATTAATAAATCAAATACCATATCAGCCAATGAGACATCTTCTATGTATCCTTTCATACTACTAATAAATCTGTCTAACAAAAATCCAAAAGCATTTACTGCATCAGTATTACCTTTTTGCAAGGCCATAAATAATCCGTCAATTTTTGTGCTAGTTCTAGCCTTCAACAATTCAAAAATCATATGCGCAAGCTTACGATTAGATATATAATCTCTCATTAATACTAGTTTATCAACTAATAAACTAAAAATAGCAACAGAATCAGCATGTCCTCTGTGTAGGACTGTAAATATAGGGCTTTCATCATAAAAAGGAGGGTTATATGAAATTAATGTATAAATAATATCAGCTAACTTATCGGCTGATATAGTGCCATCTAGTAATAATAAAATTTTGTCTAACAATCCAGAATAAGCTTCTATAGCACTAACTCTATTATTATACATTCCCATGATTAAAGCAGATATTCCATCGCTTCTTTTAGCAGATACAATATCTAAAACTAGGTTAGCAAAATCATCGGGAGGCATTAAGTCTCTAATTGTAGTTAACTGGTTCTCTATTAAGACACCATATTCAGCAATACAATCATTATATCCTTCTTGCATAGCTATAAATAGAGCAGGGTCCCCTCTATCATCCTTAGAAATTAACATCTCTGACAGTAGATCAATCTTCTCATCACGAGAAAGTGATTGCAAAAAACAACCATATGTTGCCAAAGATTGTGGATTATTATGAGCAATTAGTGTACTAAGTGCAGGTAATCCGGTACCATTTTTAGCAAAAAATATTTCTTTTCTAACTTCCCTAGATGCATACACTAATAATGAACTATATGCAGCAACAACATTAATATCATTTTTTTCTAATGGTATAAATATGCCAGGCGTATTGTTACTTCCCATAGCAATTAATATGTCTAGCATCATGGAATTAAACATAGTTTTAGGTATGCTGTGTTTAATTAGCAAAAATTTACTCACTAACGCACCAAAAGCAATTACTGTATCAGCGTATCCACCCTCCAAAGCATAAAATAGACCAGTATCACCTAAGACAAATTTAGACATTAACAATTTAAAAATCATATATGCCATATCTGTATCAGGTATATAGCCTTTCATAATGAGTAATCTATCCATCAATTCAGAAAAAGCAAATACCATATCAGAATAACCATTACACAAAGCAAAAAATAGAACAGTAAACCCTGAGCCAGATTTAGATTCCAAAAGTCTAAAAATCATATCAGCTATGTCACTATCAGGCACATGACCTCTCATAACAAGTAATCTATCCATCAATCTTCCAAAAGCACATACTGTATTAGTATAACCTTCTTGAAAAGCATAAAATAGAGCACACATTCTTTTATCGTCTTTATGGCTTAGCAATCTAAAAATAAGATTAGATAATTTTCTACCATCCATAATATCTTTAAGCATAAAAATATTATCCAAAAGATTCCCAAAAGCCAAAACAGATCCAGCATTGTTTCTTGATAAAGCCATAGAAAGAGCAGAGCTTCCATCTTTAAAATCAGCTACCAAAATATCAAAAAGCATTTCAGAAAAATTTTCTATAGGAACTCTATGTCTTATATTCATAAGTCTATTTATCAATAAACTAAAACTATTAATACATTCAATATGTCCATCTTGCATAGCCATAAACAAGGCAGGTACGCCTTTAGGTGATTTAGTCTGTACAATATTAGGCAACAAATTTACTTGTTCATCACAATAAAGCTCTTCCAAAAAATTATCATACAATCTTATAGAGTTATGTTTACCTTGTTCCATGGCTAACTGAAGAGCAGAAACACCTATAGAGCTTCTAGCAAAAAATATTTCTCTTCTAACATCACTATTCAAAGTTGAAAAAGATCTAGATTCTACCACTCCTCTAATATCCAATGAACTAATATTATTTGACATCATATGGTATATCATACATCCAGAAATGCCATCTTGAGACAGGGTTTCCAAAGTTGAAAAATACAAACTTGCATTTCTTATATCAGAGTACTCATATACTGCGCATTCATTTTCTATTGGCTCTGATTCTACATTTTCAAAATAATCTCTATAACTATCTTTAGTCATAAACATTCTTAAAGAAAATATACTAGAATCAAGAAATTCCTCACAATTTAAAACTTCGCTACGTGATACAACATTGGTCTTATTGGGGTCAAAAAAATGTATTACCCACCTACCTACTGGTACCCCTTCTATTTCTTTAATTTTATGCATGATCTTAAAGCACATTGCATGATTGCAACTTTGCAAAATAAAAAATCTCTGTTCCCCAGGAGCGATGGTGGATGCTATTTCGTGCAAAAATTTACCAAATTTATCGCATGCTATAATATGCCTTCCACATGAGTTTTCTATTATATTTTTATGGATTTCTTTAAAATTAGCAGGAACTGCTCTTTTTATTGATTCTGCATCTGAAAATAGTTCGCTAATTTTCATTTTAGTGTTACTTCTATAGCAATTAATGCTATTCAAAGTAAATAATGAAACCAAATGAGAACAACGAATAACTTCCCCATCGACTTCAATTTCGCAATTTAAATTCAATAAAGTTTCAACATTTTTTTTAGATATATAAGGCAAATTCTTTTGATCAGACGGTATTACTTCCATCGAATACGATGATATATGAACATGCGTACCACAATCAAAGTCCATATAATTTTGCCTTATTTTATATTAATACAAACCATAAGTAATGTACTGCATTATGCTTTTTTAACATGAGCGATCACATAAATAACCGCTTTTTAAATAACTATTTAGTTGCTAACACCTTATTAAGGCACAACCAAACGTATTAATGTAACATTATCAGAATTTACATTAATTTTTATGAAAATTTTGCATTTGAGACCAGGAAATTTTAATCTGTTGTTTATTTTATTTAGTAGTAATTTGTACTACCTAAGTGAAAATACTATTTCCACTTTATTGAGGACCTGATACCAGCCATTTAATGGCTCTGTCTGGAGCTTCTAACAAGTTCTTCAATCTTTTTCAATAAAAGTACGTACTTTTCATCAAGCTCAATATTGCTTAAAGATGTATATCTAATTGACCTTCTTATGCTATTAAGTCGTGAATGTAAAGCATACATAGTCCTAGTTGGCAAGCTAGATATTATTTCCAGGTAATTATCTAAAGCCTCTCCACCAGTTAATAACGCAGCAGGTATGCCATAGCTATCGGAAGCTACTAGTACATTAACTAATTCATCTTTTGGTATTAAGCTAAGCAATGAGCCATAAGATCTAATTACTTCAGGAAAATTATTTTTTAATGCTACAAATAAACCAGATATACCATCTGATCGTTTAGATATTACAGTATCTAAAAGCATATTATTAAAGAATTCAGTTAATATATAATTCTTAAATATCAATGTTTTTTCTAATAATTTTGTGAATGCCTCTACAGCTCCATGATGTCCTTCTTGCATAGCCATAAACAAACCTGGAATATCATTATCACCACTTTTGCACATTAATAAATCAAATACCATATTAGCCAATGAGACATCTTCTGTGTATTCTTTCATACTAATAAATATATCCAACAAAAATCCAAAGGCAACTATTGCACCACTATTACCTTCTTGCAAGGCTATAAATAATCCATCAATATTTGTGCTACTTCTAGCCTTCAACAATCTAAAGATAATGTTTGCAAGTTCATTATCTGATATAACACTCTTTAGCAATGATAAAACTTTATCTAATAATACTGCATAAGCTTTTATAGCACTAACTCTATTATTATTCATCCCTATGAGTAAAGCAGATGTTCCATCACTTCTTTTGGCAAATACGATACTTAAAACTAGATCGACAAAATCGTTTGGAGGCATTATATCTCTAATTGTCATTAATTGATTTTCTATAAAGATGGAATATGCGTTAACACAATCTTCATATCCTTCTTGCATTGCTACAAATAGGGCAGGGTCACCATTAGCATTTTTAGAGATTAACAATATTGGTAGTAGATCAATTTTCTCATCATGAGAAAGTGCCTGCAAAAAATGATCATATGCCATCAAAGATTGTGAACTATTGTGAGCCATGAAAGCATGAAGGGCAGGTAATCCCTTGCTATCTTTAACACAAAATATTTCTTTTCTAACTTCTTTAGGTGCATATACTAGTAACGAACTATATGCAGTAACAGCATTAATGTCACCTTTTCCTAATGATACTAATATGCCAGATATACCATCACCGCTTGTAGCCATCAATATGTCTAGCATCATAGAGTTAAACATAGCTTCAGGTATACTGTGCCTTAGGAGCACAAATTTGCTTACTAACCCACCAAAAGCAATTACTGCATCAGCCTGACCTTCTTGCAAAGCAATAAACAGACCAGTATCGCCAGTGTCATGTCTAGACATTAATAATTTAAAAATCATATTTGCCATATCATTATCATGTATATCTCCTTTCATAACAAGCAATCTATCCATCAATTCAGAAAAAGCAAATACTATGTCAGAATAACCATTGCACAAAGAAAAAAACAGAACTCCAAAACCTAATCCTCTAGATTCTAAGAGTCTAAAAATCATGCTAGCCATATCATTGCCAGGAATATTACCTTTCATGAGAAGTAGCCTATCCATCAATGTTCCAAAAGCGCGTACTGTATCAGCATAACCTTCTTGAAAAGCATAAAATAGAACACTCATTCCCTTGTCATCTTTATAAGATAGCAATCTAAAAATCAGATTAGCTAATTTTTTAGCACCCATAACATCTTTAAGTATAAAAACATTACCCAAAAGATTACCAAAAGCCAAAACAGATCCAGTATTATTTTTGGACAAAGCCATAGAAAGAGCAGAACATCCATTTTTAGAATTAGCCAACAAAATATCAAAAATTACCTCAGAAAAACTTTCTATAGGCATTCTATATCTTAGATTCATTAATCTATGTATTAATAAACTAAAATTATTAATACATTCAGTATGTCCTTGTTGCATAGCTATAAATAAGGCCGGCACACCTTCAGGTGATTTAGTGTGTACAATATTAGGTAACAAACTTAATTGTTCATCATAAAAAAGTTCCCCCAAAAAATCATTATATAACCTTATAGAGTTACTCTTATTTTGTTCCATGACCAACTGAAGCGCAGAAACACCTACAGAGCTTTTAGCAAAAAATATCTCTTTCCTAGTATCATAACTTAAGGTTGAAAAAAATCTGGATTTTACTATTTCTCTAATATCCAATGAAGCAATATTACTAGACATCATATGATATATCATGCATCCAGAAATCTCATCTTGAGACAGGGTTTCCAAAATTGAAAAATTAAAACTTGCGTTTCTTATATCTGAGTATTCAGATATCGCGCATTCATTTTCTATTGGTTGTGCATCATTATTCTCAAAATAATTCTTGTAAGAACATTTAGTCATAAACATTCTTAAAGAAAATCTGCTTAGATCTATAAATTCCTCAGGGCTCAAAACTTCTACACGTGACACAACATTAGTCGCATTAGGATCAAAAAAATGAACCACCCACTTATGTACCGATGCTCCTTCTATCTCTTTAATCTTATGCGTAACCCTAAAAGACATTACATGATTGCAACTTTCTAAGATAAAAAATCTCTGCTCCCAAGAAACTGTAGTAGATGCTATTTTACGCAAAAAATAGCCAAACTTATCGCAAGCTATAATATATCTACCACATGCATTTTCTATTATATTTTTATAAACTTCTTTGAAATTACCAGGAAGTGTTCTTTTTATTGAACTTTCATCTGAAAACAATTTGCTAACTTTAACTTTTCTGTCATTTCTATAACAATTAATGCCATTCAAAGTAAACAATGAAGCAAAATGAGAACAACGGATAATCTCTCCGTCAACTTCAACTTTGCAATTTAAATTTGATACACTTCCAACATTTTTTTTAGATGTGTAAGGCGAGTTCTTTTCATCAGATGGTACTATCTCCATCGTATGTGAAGATAAATGAACATGTGTATTGTAATTATAATCCATATTACTCTGCTTCGTTTTATTATTGGTATTACTACTAGGAATACGCAAATAGAACACCAGGTTACCATCTTTAACATGGATATACACAGACAAAATTGTCTGCTATAACAACTTTTTATACTATGATGGTATGTTATTTAGTATGACTACACACATCAATGTGACATTATTAGCATTTACGTTAATCTTACTTTCTTTTATGAAATCATTGAAAATTATAAAACTTAAATTTGTTACATACTTTATACTATCTAAGTGTAAAAATACTCCTTTAATTATCAATTAATATGGTACCAACTATCTTTAATAGTCCCGTTTGGAGATTGTGGCAATCTCTTTAATCTTTTTTAATAAAAATTCGTACTTTACATCAAGATCATTGTTACTTAAAAGTATATTTCTAATTGACCTTCTTATGCTATTAAGTCGTAAATATAAATCATATATAACCTTAGTAGGCAAGTCAGATATCACCTTGAAATAACTATCCAAAACCTCTCTACCAGCAAATAATGCAGCAGGCGTGCCAGAAATATCAGGAGCTACCAGTATATTAACTAATTCATCTTTAGGTACCAAGTTAAGAAATGACCCATAAGATTTAACTACTTCAGGAAAATTATTTTTTAGTGCCATAAATAATCCAGAAATACCATCTGATCGTCTAGATATTACAGTTTCTAAAAGCATATTATTAAAATGTTCACTTGACATACCATCTCTAAATATCATTATTTTTTTTATTAATTCTCTAAAAGCATCCACAGATCCATGGTATCCTTCTTGCATGGCCATAAATAAACCTGTAATATTAGCATCCCCACTTTTGCACATTAGTAAATCAAATAACTTATCAACCAATGCAATATCTTCTATACATCCTTTCATACAAATCAATTTATCTAGCAACAAGCCAAAAGCAGTTATTGAATCAGTATTACCTTCTTGCAAAGCTATAAATAATGCATCAACGTTTGTGCTACTAGTTCTAGCCTTCAATAATTTAAATATCATGTTTACGAGTTTATCACTAGATATGCAATCTTTCATTAATATTAATTTATCAATCAATAAAGCAAAAGCATTAATAGATCCGGCATATCCTCTGTATAGAGCTGTAAAAATAGGGCTCTCATCATAAGAAGGTGAGTAGTATGAGATTAATATATAAATAATATCAGCTAATTTATCATCTGATATAGTCCCCCTTAGCAATGATAAAACTTTATCCAATAATCTTGAATAAGCTTCTATAGCATTAACTCTATTATTATATACTCCCATAAACAAAGCAGATATTTCATCACTTCTTTTAGCCAATACAATACCCAAAACTAGATCGGCAAAATCATCAGGAGACATTCTTCCTCTAATCGTCGTCAGTTGATTTTCAATCAAGACACCATATGCGTCAACACAATTGTTATACCCTTCCTGCATGGCTATAAATAGAGCAGGGTCCCCATCATCATTTTTAGAAATTAGCAGCCTTGGCAGTAAATCCATTTGCTCATCACAAGAAAGTGCCTGCAAAAAACAATCGTATGCTATTAAAGATTGTGGATTATTGCGAAGCATGAGCGAATAAAGAGCAGGTAATCCATCAGCACCTTTAATACAAAATATTTCTTTTCTAACTTTTTTAGGTGCATATACTAATAATGAACTATATGCGCCAACAACATCAATGTTATTTTTCGATAATGGGATAAATATACCAGGTATATTGTCACTTCTAGCGGCCATTAATATATCTAGCATCATGGAGTTAAACATACCTTCAGGTATGCTATTCCTTAGGAGCGCAAATCTGCTTAACAACCCACCAAAAGCAATTACTGTATCAGTATGCATTTCTTGCAAAGAAAAAAGTAAACCAGAAGGGCCTTCATCAAATTTAGGCATTAATAATTTGAAAACCATGCCTGCCATATCTGTATCAGGTATACATCCTTTCACAACAAGTAATTTATCCAACAATTCAGAAAAAGCAATTACTGTATCAGTATGACCATCTTTCAAAGCAAAAAATAAACCAGGAACAGAGTGATTATCTTTACAACTCAATAATTTAAAAATTGTATCTGCCATATTAATATCAGGAACATATCCTTTCATAAGAAGCAATTTATCTATTAATATTCCAAAAGCACGTACTGTACCAGAATTACCCTTTTTCAAAGCAAAAGATAGACCAGGAACTCCTATGTTATCTCTATAACTTAACAAGCTAGAAATCATGTTAAATAATTTTTCACTACCGATATTGTCTTTAATTACGAAAATTCTATTCATAAGATTAGAAAAAGCTAAAATAGAATCAATACTATTTTCAAGTAAAGCCATAGAAAGAGCAGACAATCCATCTTTACGTTTGCCCAGCAAAATATAAAAGAGTATTCTAGAAAAATTTTCTGTATCAATTCTATATCTTATATTCATTAATCTATCTAGTAATAAACCAAAACTATTAATACATTCAATATGTCCATCTTGCATAGCCATAAATAAAGCTGGTACTCCTGCAGATGATTTAGCTCCTATAATTTCAGGTAATAAACTTACCTGCTCATCGCAAGACAGTTCTTCCAAAAAATTATTATACGACCTCATAGAGTTACTCTTATTTTGTTCCATGGCTAACTGGAGAGCAGAAGCACCTGATGAGATTTTAGCAAGAAATATCTCTCTTCTAGTATCATCACTTAAAGTTGAAAAATATCTAGATCGTACTACTCCTCTGATGTCAAATGAGCTAATGTTATTAAACATAATATGATATATCATGCATCCAGAAATTCCATCTTGGGACAGGGTTTCTAAAGTTGAAAAATCTAAACTTGCATCTCTTGTATCAGAGTACTCATATATTGCGCATTCATTTTCTATTAACTCTGATTTAGAACCTTCAAAATAATCTTTATAAGAATATTTATTTATAAACATTCTTAAAGAAAACCTACTTGAATCCATAAATTCTTCATGATTTAAAACTTCACTTCGTGCTACAACGTTAGTTATGTTAGGATCAAAAAAATGTACCACCCAACTATTTATTAACTCTCCTTTTATTTTCTTAGTTTTATGAACGATATTAAAAGACATTACATGATTGCCACTATGTAAAATAAAAAACCTCTGCTCCTTGGGAGTAGTAATAGATGCTATTTTATGCAAAAAATTACCAAATCTATCGCAGGCTATAATATGTCTACCACATGAATTTTCTATTATATTTTTATGAATTTCTTTAATATTAGCAGGAACTGCTCTTCTTATTGAGTCTTCATCTGAAAATAATTCACTAATCTTCACTTTTCTTTTACTTCTATAACAATCCATGCTAGTTAAGGAAAATAATGAAGCCAACTGGTAACAACGAATAACTTCCCCATCAATTTCTACTTTGCCATTTAAATTTAATAAACTCCCAACGTTTTTTTTAGATATATAAGGAGAATTTTTTTCGTCAGATGGTACTATTTCCATCGAATGTGAAGATATATGAACATGCATATTGTAATTAAAGTCCATGTTTCTATGTTTTATCTGTTATTAGTGCTATGTTTACAGGCAGGAGGACGTTTATATTATAATCTTTAATATAAATGTGCGCAAACAAATTTTTTTTGTTTGCTATAACAGTTTGTTAGATCGAGACAATATATTGTTATAGGTATAATTGCACATATTAATACGGTATTATTAACTGTTTAAGTCAATCGTAGCATTTGCAAAGTAGAAAACTCAAATCTGTTATTTATGGTATTCAACAGCTAGTGATTATGTTTGGAGCTTGTAGCAAGTTCCTTAAGCCTTCCCAATACAAATTTATACCTTACATCAAGATCAATATTACTTAAAAGTTTATCTCTAATTTCCCTTCTTATACTGTTAAGTCGTAAATATAAGTCATACATAACCTTGGTGGATAAATCAGATATTATTGAGAAATAACTATCCAAAGCCTCTTTACCAGCAAATAATGCAGCAGGCATGCCAGAAATATCAGAAGCTACTAGTATATTAACTAATTCATCTTTAGGTACTAAGTTAAGAAATGGTCCATAAAATTTAACTACTTCAGGAAAATTATTTTTTAGTGCCATAAATAACCCAGTCGTACCATCTGATCGTCTAGGTATTACAGTATCTAAAAGCAAATTATTAAAATATTCACTTAACATACTATCTCTAAATATCATTATTTTTTTCAGTAATTCTCTAAAGGCACCTACAGCCCCATGGTGTCCCTCTTGCATGGCCATAAACAAACCTGTAATATTATTATTACCACTTTTGCACATTAGCAAATCAAATAACATATCAATCAGCGTAATATCCTCTATGTATCCTTTCATACTAATAAATTTATCTAACAACGAGCCAAAAGCAGTTACTGAATCAGTATTACCTTCTTGCAAAGCTATAAATAATCCATCAATGTTTGTGCTAGTTCTAGCCTTCAACAATTTAAATATCATGCTTACAAGTTTATCGTGAGATATGCAATCTTTCATTAATATTAATTTATCAACCAATAAAGCAAAAGCACTAATGGAACTAGCATGTCCTTTATATAAGACTGTAAATATAGGGCTTTTACCGTAGGAAATTGAGTGATGTGAAATTAATCTATAAATAACATCGGCCAATTTATCATCCGATATAATGCCCTTAAGTAATGATAAAACTTTATCCAATAATCTCGCATAAGCTTCTATAGCACTAACTCTATTATTATACATCCCAATGAGTAAAGCAGATGTTCCATCACTTCTTTTAGCAGATACAATATCTAAAACTATATCGGCAAAACCATCTGGAGTCATTCTGTCTCTAATTGTTATTAATTGGTTTTCTATCAAGACACCGTATGCATCAATACAACCGTTATATCCTTCTTGCATGGCTATGAATAGAGCAGGGTCTCCATTATCACTTTTAGAAATTAATAACCCTGGCAGTAGATCCATTTTCTCATCATGAGAAAGTGCTTGCAAAAAACAATTATACGCTGTCAAGGACTGTGGGTTATCATAAGATATGAGAGCATGAAGGGCAGGTGATCCCTCAATGTCCTTAATACAAAATATTTCTTTCCTAACTTCTTTAGGCGCATATAATAACAATGAACTATACGCATCAATGATATCAATATTGTTTTTCATTAATGGTACGAATATACCAGGTGTACTGTCACTTTTCGTAGCCATTAATATACCTAGCATCATAGAGTTAAACATAGCTTCAGTTATACCGTTCCTTAGTGTTAGAAATTTACTCACTAATCCACCAAAAGCAATTACTGCATCAATGTGACCTTCTTGCAAAGCAAAAAATAAACCAGTGTCACCTTCATCAGATTTAGACATTAATAGTTTAAAAATTAAATTTGCCATTTCAGTATCAGGTATATCTCCTTTCATAATAAACAATTTATCCATCAATTCAGAAAAAGCAAATATCATATCAGAATAACCACTATACAGAGCAAAAAATAGAACGGTATATCCTGGATCAGATCTAGATTCCAAGAGTCTAAAAATCATACTTACCATATCACTATCGGGTATATCTCCTTTCATGACAAGCAACCTATCCATTAACGTTACAAAAGCACGTACTGTATCTGTGTAACCTCTTTTAAAAGCATAAAATAGAGCACAAATTCCTTTGTTATCTTTATAGCTTAATAATCTAAAAATTAGATTAGATAATTTTCTACTATCCATAATATCTTTAAGCATAAAAGTCTTATCTAAAAGATCACCAAAAGCCAAAACAGCTCCAGAATTATTTAGGGATAAGGCCATAGAAAGAGCAGATAAATCATTTACATTATTAGCTATTAAAATATTAAAAAGTATTTCAGAAAAATTCTCTATAGGCATTCTATGTCTTATATCAATTAACCTATTCATCAACAAACCAAAATTATTAATACATTCAATATGTCCATCTTGCATAGCCATAAATAAGGCTGATGCTCCTTCTGGTGGTTTAGCATGTATGATATCAGGTAACAAACTCAATTGTTCTTCATAAGAAAGTTCTTCCAAAAAATCATTATATGATATTATGAATCCAGGATTGTTCTGCTCCATAGCCACATAAAGTGCAGAAATACCTACAGAGCTTTTAGCAAAAAATATCTCTCTCCTAACATCACGACTTAACATTGAAAAAGATCTAGATTTTACTACTCCTCTAATATCCAATGGGTTAATATTACTAGACATCATATGGTATATCATGCACCCAGAAATCCCATCTTGGGACAGGGTTTCCAAAGTTGAAAAATCAAAGCTTACGTTTTTTATATCGGAGTATTCATATATTATGCATTCATTTTCTGTTGGACCCAATTTGTTATTCCCAAAATAATCTTTATAAATATCTTCCGTCATAAACATTCTTAAAGAAAATTTACTTGGGTCTAGAAATTCCTCAGAATTTAAAACTTCACTTCGTGCTATAATATTAGTCCTATTAGGATCAAAAAAATGTACCACCCATCTATTTATCGATACTCCTCTTATATCCTTAATTTTGTGCATAATCTTAAAAGACATTGCATGATTGCAACTCTGTAAAATAAAAAACCTCTGCTCCCCATAAGAGGTGGTAGATGCTATTTTATGCAAAAAACTACCAAACTTATCGCAAGCTATAATATGTCTACCACATGAATTTTCTATTATACTTTTATAGATTTCTTTAAAATTACTAGGAATTGCTCTTTTTATTGATTCTTCACCTGAAAACAATTCGCTAACTTTCATCTTTCTACTACTTCTATAACAGTCAATGCTATCAAGAATAAATAGTGAGGACAAATGAATACAAGAAATAATTTGCCCGTCAACTTCAAATTTGCCATTTAAATTTAACAAACTTCCAGCATTTTTTTTACTAGATATATAAGGCAAATTCTTTTTGTCAGACGGCATTACTTCCATCGAATATGATGATATATGAACATGTTTATCACAATTAAAGTTCATGTCACTTTGCTTTGTTTTATTATTGGCACGGATTCACGGGTAGCACACCACGCTACCATTGTTACAAAAGGTAATTAAAGAAAAGAGAAACATTAGTTACTAATAACTTATTTATCTTTGCTATAACTCTTTACCCACCCCAACACATGTTTCCATATACTCAATATATAATTTTACGTTATTACAATGTTAGGTACAGATCTTATGGCTAGTTTCTTAACCTTTTTCAATAAGGCTTTATACCTTCCATCAAGATCACTATTACTTAACGGTGTATGTATAATTGACATTCTTATGCTACTAAGCCGTGAATATAAAGCATATATAGCACTAGTTGGTAAACTAGATATTATCATTAAATAACTATCTAAAGCCTCTTTACCAGCAAATAACGCAGCAGGTATATCACAATTATCAGAAGCTACTAATACGTTAACCAATTCATATTTAGGTATTAGATTAAGTAATAATCCGTAACATTTAACTACTTCAGAAAAATTATTTTTCAGTGCTACTGATAACCCATATACCCCATCTGATCGTCTAGATATTATAATATCTAAAATAATATTATTAAAATATTCACTCGATGTATCATTCTTAAATATCACTGTTTTTTCTAATAATTCCCTAAAAGCATCTACAGTACTATGATGTCCATTTTGCATAGCAACAAACAAACCTGGAACACCATTATCGCCACTTTTACAAATTAGTAAACTAAACACCATATCAAGCAGTACTACATCTTCTATGTAGCCTCTCATAATAAATAACCTATCTATCAATGCTCCAAAAGCACGTACTGTATAAGCATGGCCTTCTTGAAAAGCATAAAATAGACCAGGAAGTCCGTTGTTGTTTTCACAACTCAATAATCTAAAAATCATACTTGCCATATAATTATCAGACACATATCCCTTCATAACCAATAATCTATCCATCAGTGTACCAAAAGCACGTACTGTATCAGCATGACCTCCTTGAAAAGCATAAAATAGACCAGGAAATCCGTTATCGTTTTCACAACTCAATAATCTAAAAATCATACTTGCCATGTAATTGTCAGACACATGTCCCTTCATAAGAAGTAACCTATCTATCAACGCTCCAAAAGCAAATACTGTATCAACATGACCTCCTTGAAAAGCATAAAATAGAGAATTAATTCCTCTGTTATCTTCACTATTCAATAACATAAAAATCATATTAGATAATATTCTGCTATCAACCACATCTTCCTTAAGTACAAATATACTATCCAAAAGATTGCCAAAAGCCAAAACGGAATCAACTTCATTTATTAATAAAGACATAGAAAGAGCAGACAATCCATCTCTACGCTTGGCCAACAAAATATCAAAGATCAGTTCAGTAAAATTTACTATTCTATGTCTTACATTAATCAATCTATCTATCAATAAACCAAAAACATCTATACACTTAACATATCCATATTGCATAGCCACAAACAAAGCAGGCACACCTTCAGATGATTCAGTTTTTATAATATCAGGCAACAAATTTACTTGCTCATCATAAGAAAGTTCTTCCAAAAAAATGTTATACGCTATTATAGCACTAGGATTATTTTCTCCCATAGCCACATGAAGCGCAGAAATACCCAAGGAGCTTTTAGCAATAAATATCTCCCTTCTAATATCAGCACTTAATGTTGAAAAAGAGCTAGATTTCACTACTCTTATAATATCTAATGGACCAATACTATTACACATCATATGATGTATCATGCACCCAGAAATTCCATCCTGGGACAGGGTTTCTAAAGTTGAAAAATCTAAATTCGACTCTCGAGTATCAGAACATTCATATATTACACATTCATTCTCTATTGATCCTGATTTAACATCTTCAAAATAATTTCTATAAGCACCTTCGGTCATAAACATTCTTAAAGCAAATCTACCTAGGTCTAGAAATTCCTCTAAATTTAGAACTTCACTACGTGATATGACATTAGTCTTGTTAGGATCAAAAAAGTGTACTACCCACCTACTTAATGATACTCCTTCTATTTCTTTGGTTTTATGCATAACCTTAAAAGACATTACATGATTGCCACTATGTAAAATAAAAAATCGCTGCTCTCCTAAAGCCGTGGCAGACGCTATTTTATACAAAAAATTGCCAAACCTACCACAAGCTATTATGTGCCTATCACATGAATTTTCTATTATATTTTTATGAATTTCCTTAAAATTATTAGGGACTGACATTTTTATTGACTCTTCATCTGAAAACAGTTTGCTGATTTTCATTTTTTTGTTACTTCTATAGCAATCTATGCTGTTCAAAGCAAATAGTGAAGCTAACTGAGAACAAAGAACAACTTCCCCATCAATTTCAAATTGACCATTTAAATTTAATAAATTTACAACATTTTTTTTAGATATATAGGGCAGACTCTTTTCACTAGATGGCATTATTTCCATCAAATTTGAAGATATATGAACGTGCGTGTTATAATTGGAGTCCATATCACTTTGCTTTATTTTATTATTAGTGTATAAGTACTATATATTCACAGATATGGTACTACGTTAGCATCTTTAACTAAACATGCATAGACAAAATTGTCCACTAAGGTAACTTTTATATCAAGTTAATAGCCATTGAGTAATCTACACACACACAATGTGTCATTATTGGCATTTACGTTAACTTTGTTTTTATAAGATTTTTGCTTTGCATATAAATAAACTCAAATCTTATTTAGATTGCTGTTGTCCAAGGATATATAGAAATTGACTTTCTTATGTTATTAAGCAGTGAATATAAAACATGTATAATCCTGCTTGATACAAGTCATACATTATTTCCAGATAACCACCTACTACAGCAAATAAGGCAGCAGGAACTACATAACTATCGAAGCTACCATTACAAAAGGTAATTAAAGAAAAGAGAAACATTAGTTATTAATAACTTATTTATCTTTGCTATAACTCTTTTCCCATCCCAACACATGTTTCCATATACCTCAATATATAATTTCATGTTATTACAATATTCGGTACAGAGCTTATGGCTAATTTCTTAACCTTTTTCAGTAAGGCTTTATACCTTCCATCAAGATCACTATTACTTAACGGTGTATGTACAATTGACATTCTTATGCTACTAAGACGTGAATATAAAGCATATATAACGCTAGTTGGTAAATTAGATACTATCATTAAATAAATATCTAAAGCCTCTTCACCAGCAGATAAAGCAGCAGGTATATCACAATTATCAGAAGCTACTAATATACTAACCAATTCATATTTAGGTATTAAATTAAGTAATAAGCCATAAGATTTAATTACTTTAGAAAAATTATTCTTCAGTGCTACTGACAACCCAGATACTCCATATGATCGTCTAGATGTTACAATATCCAAAAGCATATTATTAAAATACTCTCTCGATACATTTTCCTTAAATATCATTGTTTTTTCTAATAATTCTCTAAAAGCATCCACAGCACTATGATGCCCATTTTGCATAGCCATAAACAAGCCTGGAATACCTTTATCGCCACTTTTACAGATCAGTAGACTAAACAGCATCTCAACCAGTACTACATCTTCTACGCAGCCTTTCATACCAAGAAATTTATCCACCAATGAGGAAAAAGCAACTATTGCATCAGTATTACCTTCTTGCAAAGCCATAAATAATCCGTCAACATTTTTGATAGTTCTAGCCTTCAATAATTTAAAAATCATCCTTGCAAGCCTATCGTGAGATATACGACCTTTCATTAACATTAATTTATCAATTAGCAAACCCAAAGCAATGATAGAATCAGCTTGTCCTCTACACATGGATATAAATATAGAACTCGTATCACAAGAAGGTAGGCAATATGAAATTACGATATAAACAACATCAGCTAATTTATCATATGACACAGTGCCATTTAGTAATAATAAAATTTTATCTAATAATCTCGAATAAGCTTCTATAGCACTAACTCTATTGTTATAAATTCCTACAAGTAAAGCAGATACTCCATCACTTCTTTTAGCTAATACAATATTTAAAACTATATCAGCAAAATCATAGGGAGAAATTCTATCCCTAATTTTCATTAATTTATTTTCTATCAAACTAGCATATGCATCAACACAAGTGTCATATCCTTCTTGCATGGCTATAAACAGCGCAGGGGTACCACTATCATTCTTAGAAACTAAGATATCTGGCAGCAAATCAATTTGCTCATCACAAGAAAGTGATTGCAAAAAACAAGCATATGCTGTCAAAGATTGTGGGTTATTATGAAACATTAGTGTGTAGAGTGCAGGTAATCCGTTACTATCCTTGGCACAAAATATTTGTTTTCTAACTTCTTTAGGTGCATATGCTAATAACGAATTATACGCACCAACGATATTAATATTATTCCTTGCTAATGGTAAAAATATACCAGGTACACCGTCACTTCTCTTAGCCGTTAAGATTTCTAGCATCATAGAATTAAACATAACCTCAGGTATACCGTGTCTTAGGAGCACAAATCTGCTTACTAACTCACCAAAAGCAACTACTGTATCAATATTCATTCTTTGCAAAGAAAAAAGTAAGCCAGAAGATCCTGTGTCAAATTTAGGCATTAGCAATTTGAAAATCATATCTGCCATATCGGTATCAGGTATACCTCCTTTCATAATAAGTAATTTATCTATCAATGTTCCAAAAGCACGTACTGTATCAGCATAACCTTCTTTAAAAGCATATAATATACCATGAGCTCCATCATTGTTTTCACAATTCAATAATCTAAAAATCATACTTGCCATATCATTATCAGGTATATGTCCCTTCATAAAAAGTAACCTATCTATCAATGCTCCAAAAGCAAATACTGTATCGGTATATCCTTCTCGAAAAGCATAAAACATAGAATGAGTTCCCATCCCATCTTTACAATTCAACAACATAAAAATGATATTAGATAATATTATGCTATTAATCTCCTTAAGTACAAAAATAATATCTAAAAGACCACCAAAAGCCAAAATAGAGTCATAATTATTTCTGAATAAAGCCATAGAAAGAGCAGATAATCCATCTCTACGCTTTGCGCTCAAAACATCAAGTACTATTCCAGAAAAATCTTCTGTAGACATTCTATATCTTATATTCATTAATCTATTTATCAATAAACCAAAACTATTAATACTTTCAGTATTATTCTCTTGCATAGCCATAAATAAAGCTGGTGCGCCTTCAGCTGATTCAGCTTTTATAATTTCAGGCAACAAGACTAATTGTTCATTATAGGAAAGTTCTTCCAAAAAATTATCATATAATATTATAGAATTAGGCTTATTCTGTTCCATTGCTGAATAAAGCGCAGTAAAATTTGAAGAACTTTTAGAAAAAAATGTTTCTCTTCTAATACTACTACTTAATGTTGAAAAAGACCTAGATTCTAGTATTCCTCTAATGTCCAATGAACTAATATTGTTAGACATCATATGATATATCATGCATCCAGAAATTCCATCTTGGGACAGAGTTTCTAAGGTTGAAAAATTCGAACTTGCATCTCTTACATCAGAATATTCATACACTGCGCATTCATTTTCTACTGGAGCTAAGCCAGAAACTTCAAAATAATCCTTATAAGAAGATCTACTTATAAACATTCTTAAAGAAAATTTTCCAGAATCTAGGAATTCATCACGATCTAAAACTTCGCTACGTGATACAACATTAGTCCTATTAGGATCAAAAAAGTGTACTACCCACCTATCTAATAATACTCCTCCTACTTCCTTAGTTTTATGCATGATCTTAAAAGACATTGCATGACTAGCACTATTTAATAAAAAAAATCTTTGCTCACCAGAAACTGTGGTAGATGTTATTTTGTGTAAAAAATTGCCAAATCTATCACAAGCTATAATCTGCCTATCACACGATTTCTTCATTAGATTTTCATGAATTTCCTTAAAGTTATTAGGAACTGCCACTTTTATTGAGTTCTCATCAGAAAAAAGTTCAGCAATTTTCATCTTTTTGCCACTTCTATAGCAATCTATGCTGTTCAAAGCAAATAATGAAGATAAATGAGAACAAAGAATAACTTCCCCATCAATTTTAACTTTACCGTTTAAATTTAATAAACTTTCAACATTTTTTTTAGATACATATGGCAAACACTTTTCACTAGATGCCATTACTTCATCAGAATGTGAAGATATATGAACATGAGTATTATAGTTAGAATCCATGTAACTTTGCTTTATTATTAGTATTAATACTATAGATTTACATGCAGTAAACCACCGCTAACATCCTTAACTAAATACTACGCACAACGCACAAACAAAATTATCTGCTAGAGCAATTTTTTTATATTAAACCAACAACTGGTACAACTACAAGATTATAATTACACACACACATACTAACGTGCCACTAGTTGACACTTAAATCAAATTTTTTATGAGGGCATTGCATACCAAGAAATCTAAACCTGTTTTATCTTGTTTGGTAGTAATTTATACCTACCCAACTATAAACATTAGTTCAATTTTATCAAAGTCATACATAATCTTCAATAGTTCTGCCTGGAGGTTCTAGCAAGTTCTTCAATATCTTTCAATAAAAGCTCGTATTTCCTATCAAGATCACTATTGCTTAAAGGTGTATATCTAATTGAGATTCTTATGCTACTAAGTTGTGAATATAAATCATATATAGCCCTAGTTGGTAAGCCAGATACTATTTCGAGATAGCTAGCTAAAGCTTCTCTACCAGCAAATAAGGCAGCAGGTACGCCATAACTGTTAGAAGCTATTAATACATTAGTTAATTCATTTTGAGGTATTAATTTAAGCAATAAGCCATAGGATCTAATTACTTCGGGAAGATTATTTTTTAGTGCTACAAATAATCCAGATATCCCATCTGATCGTTTAGATATTACGGTATCCAGAAGCATACTATTAAAGAATTCACTTAATATACAATCCTTAAAGATCATTGCTTTTTCTAATAACTTCCCAAAAGCATCTACAGCCCCATGATGTCCCTCTTGCATAGCCATAAACAAGCCTGGTATACAATCATCACCACTTTTGCACATTAGTAAATCAAATAACATATCAGCCAGCGGAATATCTTCTATGTATCCTTTCATACTAATAAATCTATCTAACAACACTCCAAAAGCAGCTACTGAAGCAGTGTTTCCTTCTTGCAAAGCCATAAATAATCCATCAATGTTTGTACTATTTCTAGCCTTCAACAATTTAAAAATCATATTTACAAGCTCATCGTGAGATATACAACCTCTCATTGATATTAGTTTATCAACTAATAAACTAAAAATAGCAACAGAACTAGCATGTCCTCTATGCAGAGCTGTAAACATAGGAGTTGCATCATAAGAGGGCGAGCAATGTGAAATCAAGATATAAATAATATCAGCTAATTTACGAGGTGATATAATGCCATTTAGTAACAATAAGACTTTGTCTAATAATCCCGAATAAGCTTCTACAGCTCTAACCTTATTGTTATACATTCCCACAAGTAAAGCAGATATTCCATCATTTCTTTTAGCCAATACAATATCCAAAACTATACTGGCAAAATCATCAGGAGACATTCTGCCTCTAATCGTCATCAGTTGATTTTCAATCAAGACACCATATGCGTCAACACAATCTTTATACCCTTCTTGCATAGCTACAAATAGAGCATAATCACCATTATCGTTTTTAGAAATTAATAACTCTGGCAGTAGATCTATTTGCTCATCACAAGAAAGTGACTGCAAAAAATAGTCATATGCTATCAAAGATTGTGGATTATCATTGGCCATGAGAGCATAAAGAGCGGGAAATCCATCACTATCCTTGATACAAAATACTTCTTTTCTAACTTCTTTGGGCGCATACACTAATAGTGAACTATATGCACCAACAATATCAATATTATTCATTGCTAATGATATAAATATTCCGGGTATATTGTCACCTCTCCTAGCCATTAATATATCTAGCATCATAGAGTTAAACATACGTTCAGGTATACTGTACCTTAGTAGCAAAAATTTGCTTATTATCCCACCAAAAGCAATTACCGTATCAGTATGACCTTCTTGCAAAGCAAAAAATAACCCAGTAACACCAGTATCAGCTTTAGGTATTAATAACTCAAAAATCATATATGCCATATCAGTGTGGGATACATGATCTTTCATAATAAGTAATTTATCCAACAATTCAGAAAAAGCATGTACTGTATCAACATGACCATTTTGCAAAACTAAAAATAGTCCAGGAAGTGCATTATTATTTTTACAATTCAATAATCTAAAAATCATACTTGCTATATCAGCATCAGGTATATGTTCTTTCATAACAAATAAGATATCTATTAATGTTCCAAAAGCACGTACTACACCAGAATGACCCTCTTGCAAAGCATAGAAAAGACCAGTAATTCCAATGTTATCTTTAGAATTCAACAATTCAAAAATCATATTAGATAATTTTTTACTATCAACAATATCTTTGAGTATAAAAATTTTATCCAAAAGACGGCCAAAAGCTAAAACAGCATCGCTATTATTTCCAAGCAAAGCCGTAGAAAGAGCAGATAGTCCATCTCTACGCTTGGCCAACAAAATATCAAAAAATATTCTAGAAAAATTTTCTATACCAATCATTAATCTTATATTAATCAATCTATCGAGCAATAAACCAAAATTATTAATACATGCAGTATATCCATTTTGCATAGCCATAAATAAAGCAGGTACACCATTAGATGATTTAGTGTGTATAATATCAGGTAATAAACTTACGTTCTCGTCATAAGAAAGTTCTTCCAAAAAACTATTATATGATCTTATAGAATTAGGTCTATTTTGTTCCATAGCCAACTGAAGCGCGGAAATGCCTAAAGAGCTTTTAGCAAAAAAAATCTCCCTTCTAACATTAGCACTTAATGTTGAAAACGATCTAGATCTTACTATTTCTCTAATATCCAACGAACTAATATCACTAGACATCATATGGTATATCATGCACCCAGAAATATTATCTCGGGACATAGTTTCTAAAGTTGAAAAATGCAAACTTGCTTCTCTTGTATCAGAGTACTCATATACTGCACATTCACTCTCTATTGGACCCAATTGGGTATTTTCAAAATAATCTTTATAAGAACTTTTACTTATAAACATTCTCAAAGAAAATCTGCTTGAATCCAGAAATTCTTCGCAACTTGAAACTTTGCTACGTGATAAAACATTGGTTTTATTTGGATCAAAAAAATGTACTACCCAACTATCTGTCAATGCTCCTTCTATTTTACTAGTTTTATGCGTGATCTTAAAAGACATTGCATGACTGCAACTTTGCAAGATAAAAAATCTCTGTTCCCCGGAAGTGGTGGTAGACGCTATTTCGTGCAAAAAGTTACCAAATCTATCACAAGGTATAATATGCCTAGCACACGAATTTTCTATTATGCTTTTATAAATTTCTTTGAAATTATCAGGAACTGCTCTCTTCACTGAATCTTCATCTGAAAACAGTTCACTAATTTTAATTTTTTCGTTACTTCTATAACAACTAATGCTATTTAAAGTAAATATTGAAACCAAATGGGAACAATTAATAACTTCACTCCCAACTTGGACCAAGCAATTCAAATTCACCAAACTTCCAACATTTTTTTTAGATATATAAGGCGAATCCTTTCTGTCAGATGGTATTACTTCCATCGAACAAGAGGATATATGAACATTCGTATCGTAATTAGGGTTCATGTCACTTTGCTTTGTTTTATTATTAGCATAAATCTATAACTGGCGTACCACGTTAGCATCTTTAGCACAAATCTGCATAGCAAAAACTGCTTGATAAACAATAATTATCTATATTAAGTTATCGGGCTATTAAGGCAAAATTACACATGGCAATATGACATTATTGGCATCTAGATTAATTTTTATGGAAGTCTTGCATTACAAATTAAAAAACTTGAGTCTGTTATTTACATTATTTTATTTTGTTTGGCGGTAATTTATACCATCTATCAAAAATGTTTACCATTATATACGCTCTTTAACCTAACAATTAAAAAAAATTATAATTTTTTTTAGCAACAAACAACCGAATTATGTAGCAGCTTTATTACACAGTTATGAACAAACCAATAGTACCTTCATATTCATAATTTTACAGATTAGTAAATTTAATGCCTCAAACAACACAAATTAATTATCTGATACTCAACTTTTAATAGTTCTGGTTAGAACTATCAACAAGCTCTTTAATCTTTTCCAATAAAAGTTTATACCTTCCGTCAAAGTCGCTATTATATAAAAGTGTATGTCCAATTGATCCTCTTATGCTCTTAAGTTGTGAATACAAAGCATATATAACACTAGTAGGTAAGTCAGATATAACTGCAAAATAACTATCCAAAGCTTCTCTAGCAGCAAATAACGCAGCAGGTACTCCAAAACTATTAGAAGCTACTAATACATTAACTAATTCATCCTTTGGTATTAAGCTAAGCAATCGTCCATAAGATTTAACCGCTTCAGGAAAATTATTTTTTAGTGCCGCAAATAAACCAGATATACCATCTGATCGTCTAGATATTACGGTATCTAAAAGCATATTATCAAAGAATTCACCTAATATATAATCCTTAAATATAATTGTTCTTTCTAACAATTTTCTAAAGGCATCTACAGTACCATGGTGTCCCTCTTGCATAGCCATAAACAAACCTGAAATATTATTATCACCACTTTTGCACATTAATAAATCAAATACCATATCAGCCAATAAGACATCTTCTACGTATCCCATCATACTAATAAATCTATCTAACAACACGCCAAAAGCAGCTACTGAATCAGTATTTCCTTCCTGCAAAGCCATAAATAATCCGTCAATGTTTGTGCTAGTTCTAGCTTTCAACAATTTAAAAATCATATTTACAAGCTTATTGTGAGATACATAACCTCTCATTAGTATTAGTTTGTCAATTAGCAAAGCAAAAGCAACAACAGAACCAGCATGCCCTCTACGTAGGGCTGTAAACACGGGACTCTCACCATAAGAAGGTGAGAAATATGAAATCAAGGCATAGATAATATCAGCTAATTTATCATCTGATATAGTGCCCCTTAATAATGATAAAACTTTATCTAATAATCTTGAGTAAGCTTCTATAGCACTAACTCTATTATTATATACTCCCATAAATAATGCAGATATTCCATCACTTCTTTTAGCGGATACAATACTTAAAACTAGGTTAGCAAAATCATCGAGAGACATTTTGTCTCTAATTGTCATCAATTGTTTTTCTATTAAAACACCATATGAGTCAATACAATTAGCATATCCTTCCTGCATGGCTACAAGTAGAGCAGGGTCTCCATTACTATTTTTAGAAATTAATAACTCTGGCAATAGATCAATTTGCTCATCACAAGAAAGTGCCTGCAAGAAATAATTATATGCTGCCAAAGATTGTGGATTATTATGAAACATGAATGCATAAACGGCAGGATATCCATCACCATCTTTAAGACAAAATATTTCTTTTCTAACTTCTTTAGATGCATATACTAATAATGAACTATATGCACCAACAACATCCATATTGTTTTGTGATAATGGTGCAAATATGCCGGGTATATTGTCACCTCTTATAGCAGATAATATATCTAACATCATAGAATTAAATATCTTTTCAGATATACTGTGCTTTAGTAAAACGAATCTACTTATTAACCCGCCAAAAGCAAGTACCGCATCAGTATGACCTTTTTGCAAAGCAGAAAATAGACCAGTATCACCTGCGCCATTAGACATCAATAATTCAAAAATTATATCTGCCATATAAGCACCAGGCAAATAATCTTTCATAAGAAGCAATTTATCTACCAAAGTGCCAAAAGCAAGTACTGTATCAGAACAACCCTTTTGCAAAGCAAAAAATAGAATGGGAATTCCTCTTGTATCTTTACAATTCAACAATCCAAAAATCATATCAGATAACTTTTTACTATCCATAATATCTTTAAGTATAAAAATTCTATCTACAAGCCTACCAAAAGATAAAACAGCTCTAGTATTATTTTTTGATACAGCTATACAAAGAGCAGACAATCCATCTTTACGCTTTGCTAGCAAAGTATCGAGGAGCATTCCATAAAAATCTTCTATAGACATTCTATATCTTATATTCATTAATCTATCGAGCAACAAACCAAAATTATCAATACTTTCACTATTATCTTGTTGCATAGCTATAAACAATGCTGGCACGCCCTCAGGAGACTTATTATTTATGATATCGGGTAACAAATTTACTTGTTCATCATAGGAAAGTTCCTGTAAAAAATTATCATACAGTATTACGGAGTTAGGCTTATCCTGTTCCATTGCCAAGTGAAGTGCAGAAACACCTGAAGAGTTTTTAGCAAAAAATATCTCTCTCCTAACATCACAACTTAACGTTGAAAAAGATCTAGATTCTAGTACTCCTCTAATATCAAACGAACTAATATTGCTAAGCATCATATGATATATCATACATCCAGAAATTCTATCCTGAGACAGAGTTTCTAAAGTTGAAAAATACAAATTTGCATCTTTTATATCAGAATACTCATATATTGAGCATTCATTTTCTATTGTCTCAGATTCATTATTTCCAAAATAATCTTTATAATAACATTTACCAACAAACATTCTTAAAGAAAATTTTCTTAAATCTAGAAATTCCCCGGGATTTAAAACTTCGCTCCGCGCTATAACGTTAGTCCTATTAGGATCAAAAAAATGCACTACCCACCTATTTCTCGATATCCCTCCTACTTCCTTAATTTTATGCATAATCTTAAAAGACATTGCATGATTACAACTCTGCAAAATAAAAAATCTCTGCTCCCCAGAAGAGGTGGTAGATGCTATTTTGTGCAAAAAATTACCAAATTTATCACAAACTATAATATGCCTACCACACGAATTTCTTATTATATTTTTATGAACTTCTTCAAAATTACCAAAATTACCGAAAACTGTTTTTTTATCAGAAAATGCTCTTCTTATTGAGTCTTCATCTGAAAACAATTCACTAATTTTCATTTTACTGTTACTTCTATAACAATCCATGCTATTTAAAGTGAATAGTGAAGAAAATTGAGTACAATTGGCAATTTTTCCATCAACTTTAACTTTGCCATTTAAATTTAACAAACTTCCAACATTTTTACTAGATATGTATGGTAAATTCTTTTCATCAGATGGTATTATTTCCATAGAATGTGGGGACATATGAAAATGCGTGCTGTAACTAAGATACATTTCACTCTGCTTTATTTTATCATCATAATTACTACTATAATTCTACATATATAACTACGCTTTAGAATATTTAACATAATATGCATATACAAAAAATAATCTTCTAATTCTAAAAAAATTACTTACCTTACATTAAGTTAATATGTTAGTGGGTGATTTACTATATGTAATGGTAATTATTGCCAAGTTTTTCCATTAACAATATTAATTATTTAATGAAATTTAAACACTGCAAATTAGGAAAATTAAATATGTTATATTTTGGTAGTAATTTATGCATCTGGCACACAAATTTTAACGATTATGCCTAGAGTTTCTAGCAATTTCTTTAGCCCTTTCTAGTAAAATGGTATACTTTCCATCAAGATCACTATTACCTGAAAGTGTATGTCCAATTGACCTTCTTATGGTCTTAAGTCGTGAATACAAAGCACATATAACATTGGTAGGCAAGTCAGATATTATTTCGAAATAACTACTCAAGGCCTCATTACCAGCAAATAAGGCAGCAGGTATGCCAAAACCATCAGAAGCTACTAATACATTAACCAATTCATCCTTTGGTATTAAGCTAAGCAATCGTCCATAAGATTTAACTACTTCAGGAAAATTATTTTTTAGTGCCGCAAATAAACCAGATATACCATCTGATCGTCTAGATATTATGGTATCTAAAAGCATATTATCAAAGAATTCACCTAATATATAATCCTTAAATATAATTGTTCTTTCTAACAATTTTCTAAAGGCATCTACAGTACCATGGTGTCCCTCTTGCATAGCCATAAACAAACCTGAAATATTATTATCACCACTTTTGCACATTAATAAATCAAATACCATATCAGCCAATAAGACATCTTCTACGTATCCCATCATACCAATAAATCTATCTAACAACACGCCAAAAGCAGCTACTGAATCAGTATTTCCTTCCTGCAAAGCCATAAATAATCCGTCAATGTTTGTGCTAGTTCTAGCTTTCAACAATTTAAAAATCATATTTACAAGCTTACTGTGAGATACATAACCTCTCATTAGTATTAGTTTATCAATTAGCAAACCAAAAGCAACAACAGAACCAGCATGCCCTCTACGTAGGGCTGTAAATATAGAACCCTCATCGTAAGACGGTGAGTAATATGAAATTAGGGCATGGATAATATCAGCTAGTCTATCATCTGATATAGTACCCCTTAATAATGATAAAACTTTATCTAATAATTTTGAGTAAGCTTCTATAGCACTAACTCTATTATTATACATTCCCATAAACAATGCAGATATTCCGTCACTTCTTTTAGCAGACACAATACTTAAAACTAGGTTAGCAAAATCATCGGGAGACATTCTATTTCTAATTTTAATTAATTGTTTTTCTATCAAAACACCATATGCGTCAATACAATCAGCATGTCCTTCTTGCATGGCCATAAATAGAGCAGGGTCTCCGTTATCATTTTTAGAAATTAACAACCTTGGCAATAAATCCATTTGCTCATCACAAGAAAGTGCCTGCAAGAAATAATTATATGCTGTCAAAGATTGTGGATTATTATGAAATATTAACGCATAAATGGCAGGGTATCCATTACTATATTTAACACAAAATATTTCTTTTCTAACTTCTTTAGATGCGTATACCAGTAATGAACTATATGCAGTAACAACATTAGTATTATTTTTTATTAATGGTATGAATATGCCAAGTTTATTATTGCCTCCCACAGCCATTAATATATTTAGCATCATAGAGTTAAACCTAAATTCAGGTATACTGTGTCTTAGTGACGAAAATTTACTTACTAACCCACCAAAGGCAATAACTGTATCAAAATGGCCATTTTGCAAAGCAGAAAATAGACCAGGAGCTCTTTTGTTATATGTATAACTCAATAATCTAAAAATTATATTAGATAATTTCTCACTACCTATACTGTCTTTAAGTACAAAAATACTATCAAAAAAATTACCAAAAGCCAAAATAGCCTCAGCATTATTTTTCGATATAGCTATAGAAAGAGCAGAGCACCCACTTTCACGCTTTGAAAGCAAAACATTAAATAGTATTTCAGAAAATTTTTCTACAGATAATCTATGTCTTATATTAATTAGTCTGTTTATCAACAAAGCAAAATTATTAATACATTCAATGTTTCCATCTTGCATGGCCATAAATAATGCCGGTACTCCTTTAGGTGATTTAGTGTGTATAATATCAGGTAACAAACTCAATTCTTCATCATAAGAAAGTTCTTTCAAAAAGTCATCATAGGATATCATAGAGTTAAAATAGTTTTGTTCCATAACTAACTGAAGAGCAGAAACACCTAAAGAGCTTTTGGCAAAAAATATCTCCTTTCTAGCATTAGCACTCAACGTTAAGAAAGATCTGTATTTTACTACTCCTCTAATATCCAATGAACTAATATTATTAGACATCATGTGATATATCATGCACCCAGAAATATTATCCTGGGATAAGGTTTCTAAAGTTGAAAAATCCAAACTTGCTTCTCTTATGTCAGAGTACTCATATATTGCACATTCATTTTCTACCGGCCCTAATGATTTAGGGCCTCCAAAATAATCCTTATAGGAACATTTTTTTATAAACATCCTTAAAGAAAATTTACTTAAGTCTAGAAATTCATTACAATTTAAGACTTCGCTACGTGATACAACATTAGTCTTATTAGGATCAAAAAAATGTACTACCCATCTATCTGTAGATACTCCTTCTATTTTTTTAGGTTTATGCATGACCTTAAAAGACATTGCATGACTGCAACTTTGTAAGATAAAAAATCTCTGCTCCCCAGAATGGGTGGTAGATGCTATTTCGTGCAAAAAATTACCAAATTTATCGCAAGCTATAACGTGCCTGGCACATGAATTTTTTATTATATTTTTATAAATTTCTCTAAAATTACCAGGAACTGCCCTTCTTATTGAATCTTCATCATAAAACAGTTCGTTAATTTTAACTTTTTTGCTACTTCTATAAGAATCAATGCTATTTAAAGTAAATAATGAAACTAAATGAGAACAATTAATAATTTCCCTATCAACTTCAACTTTGCCATTTAAGTTTAATATATCTCCAACTTTCTTATTAGATATATAAGGCAAATCCTTCCTGTAGGACGGTAATTCTTCCATAGAATATGAGGCTATATGAGCATGCTTATTGTAATCGAAATCCACGGCATTCTTCTTTATTTTACCATCAGTATTATTACTATAGATCTATATTACAGGACATTACTCTAGCACTTTTAATACGAACGAGTATATCTAGTAGATAACTTAAGTACAATTACATATATCTGGAGCTTCTAGCAAGTTCTTTAATCTTTTCCAATAAAAGTTTATACTTTACATCAAGATCGCCATTACTTGAAAGCATATGTCCAATAGATCTTCTCATGCTATTAAGTCGTGAATACAAAGCATATATAATCTTAGTGGGCAAGTCAGATATTATTTCTAAATAACTATCCAAAGCCTCCTTACCAGCAAACAATGCAGCAGGTGTACCAGAACTATCAGAGGCCACTAATATGTCAACTAATTCATCTTTAGGTATTAGGCTAAGCAATAGCCCATAAGATTTAACCACTTTAGGAAAATTATTTTTTAGTGCCGCAAATAAACCAGACATACCATCTGACCGCCTAGAGACTACAGTATCTAAAAGGATAATATTAAAATACCCACTAGATATATCATCCTTAAATACAATTGCTTTTTCTAATAATTTCCTAAAAGCATCTACAGTACTATGGTGTCCTTCTTGCATAGCCACAAACAATCCTGGAATATCATCACCACCACTTTTACACATCAGTAAATCAAATACCATACCGGCCAATGTAATATCTTCTATGTCTCCTTTCATACTAAGAAATTTATCCAACAATGAGGAAAAAGCATCTACAGTACTATGGTGTCCTTCTTGCATAGCCATAAATAATCCGTCAATATTTTTTATGGTTCTAGCCTTCAACAATTTAAAAATCATTTTTGCTAGTTTATCGTGAGATATATGATCTTTCATTAATATTAGTTTATCAACTAATAAACCAAAAGCAGTAATAGAACTAGCATATCCTCTAGATAATCCCACAAACATAGGACTCTCACCATAGGAAGGCGAGTAATAGGAAATTAAACTATAAATACTATTAGCCAGTCTATCATATGATATAACACCATTCAGTAGCAATAAAACCCTATCTAATAACCCTGCATAGGATGCTACAACATTAGTTCTATTCCTGTACATTCCTATAGATAAAGCAGATACCCCATCACTCATCTTAGCAAATGCAATATTTAAAACTAGACCAGCAAAATCATCAGGAGACATTCGGTCTCTGATCATCATTAATTGATTTTCTATCAAGATGTTATATGAATCAATGAAACTACTACATCCTTCTTGCATAGCTAAAAATAGGGCAGGAACATTATTATTATTTTTAGAAACTAATATCTCTGGCAGTAGCTCAATTTGTTCATCACAAGAAAGTGCTTGCAGAAAATGCCCGTATGATATCATAGATTGTGGGTTATTATAAAACAAAAAGCCCCAAAGGGCAGGTGATCCATTACTATCTTTAACACAAAATATTTCTTTTCTAACTTCTTTAGATGCATGTACTAATAGTGAAGTATATGCACCAATAACATCAATATCGTTTGAAGCTAGTAATTCAAATATTCCAGGTGTGTTGCTACTTATTCTAGACATCAATAGATTTAACATCATAGAGTCAAAAATAGCTTTAGGTATACTGTCCTTTAGGAGCACAAATTTACTAATTAATCCACTAAAAGCAATTACTGTATCAGTATGACCTTTTTGCAAAGCAAAAAATAGACCAGTGTATCCTTCATTATTAGTATATCCTACATTAAGTTTATTATACAACAATCTAAAAATCATTTTTGCCATACGACCTTCAGGTACATGCCCCTTCATAACAAGTAGCCTATCTATCAATGTCCCAAAAACACGTACTGCATCAGCACAACCTCTTAGGAGAGCATAAAACAGACCAGCATTTCCGTCTTTATCTTTATAATCCAACAACATAAAAATCATATTAGACAATTCTATGCTACTGATCATATCTTCTTTAAGTATAAAAGTTTTATCCAAAAGATTGGCGAAAGCTAAAATAGCACCAGCATTATTTTGGCACATAGCTATAGAAAGAGCAGACAAGTTATCTACACGTTTGGCCAGCAAAATATCAAAGAAGAGCATTCTAGTAAAACATCCACCAATGCTATGTCTTAAACTAATCAATCTATCTATCAATAAACCAAAATTATCAATACACTCAGTATGTCCTTCTTGCATAGCCATAAATAAAGCCAACGCACCTTCAGATGATCTGATTTTAAGAATATCAGGTAACAAATTTACTTGCTCATCACAAGAAAGTTTTTCCAAAAAATTATCATACGATCTTATAGCGTCAGGATTATTTCGTTCCACAGCCACATGAAGCGCAGAAGTACCTAGGGAGCTTTTATAAAAAAATATCTCCCTTTTAATATCAGCACTTAAAGTTGAAAAAGAACTTGACTCTACTACTCTTACAATATCCATTGGACCAATCTCATTAGACATCATATGATGTATCATGCACCCAGAAATACCATCCTGGGACATGGTCTCTAAAGTTGAAAAACCAGAACTTGCATTTCTTACATCAGAATACTCATATATTGCACACTCATCTTCTATTGGCCCTAATTTAACATCTTCAAAGTAATCTTTATAAGTATCTTTAGTCATAAACATTCTTAAAGAAAATTTACTTAGGTCTAAAAATTCTTCATAGTTCAAAACTGCGCTACGTGATACAACATTAGTTTTATTAGGATCAAAAAAATGTACTACCCACTTATCTACTAATACTCCATCTACTTCCTTGGCTCTATGCATAATCTTAAAAGACATTACATGATTACCGCTATGTAAAATAAAAAATCTCTGCTCCCCAGGAGTAGTGGTAGATGCTATTTTACTCAAAAAATTACCAAACCTATCACAAGCTATAATATGCTTTCCACATGAGCTCCTTTCTATTTTAATTTCATGAACTTCTTTAAGATTATTGAGAGCCGCTCTTTTTACTGATTCTTTATCCGAAAACAGCTCATTAATTTTCATTTTTTTTCTACTTCTATAACAAGTAATGCTATTAAGAGTAAATAATAAAGATAAATCTTCGCAAGAAATATCTTTCCCATCAACTTCAACCTTGTTATTTAAACACAATAAACTTCCAACATTTTTTTTAGATATATAAGGAGAAATCTTTTCATCAGATGGCACTATCTCCATCGTATGTGAAGATATATGAATATGTGTACTACAGCCAAAGTCCATGTCTAAAGTCCATGTCATTCCGATTCTGTATGAGCATTAACACTATAAGTATTACTACTATATGTTGTGCTTGATATAGATATAAGAACAAAATGTAGAGCACCACTTTATCATGATCAACATAAATTTTCATAGAAAAAATAGTATTCTAAAACAATTTCTTATGTTTATTTGGTATCTTATTGAATAATACATATTAAGTTAGAAATTTCTAGCAAGTTCCTTAACATTTTTTAATAAAAGCTCATATTTTCCATTAAGATCGCTATCACTTGAAAGTATATGTTCAATCGAAATTTTTATGCTATTAAGTCGTGAATATAAAGCACATATAACCTCAGTAGGCAAGTTAGATATTATTTCCAAATAACTACTCAAAGCCTCATTACCAGCAAATAACGCAGCAGGTACACCCAAACTGTCAGAAGCTATTAACACATTAACTAATTCGTCTTTAGGTATTAAACTGAGCAATAGTCCATAAGCTCTAATTACTTTAGGAAAATTATTTTTTAGCGCTATAAGCAACCCAGATACCCCATCTGATCTTCTAGATATTACAGTATTTAACAGCATATTATTAAAATATCCACTAAACACATGATCCTCAAATATCATTATTTTTTCTATTAATTTTCTAAAAGCATCTACAGCTACATGGTGTCCTTCCTGCATAGCCATAAACAAACCTGGAACATCATCATCACCACTTTTGCACATTAATAAATCAAATAGCATATCAATCAGTGCAATCAGTGGGATATCATCTGTATATCCTTTAATACTAATAAATTTATCTAACAAGAAACCAAAAGCAGTTATTTCATCAATATTACCTTTTTGCAAAGCTATAAACAATCCATCAAAGTTTTTTCTATTTCTAGCCTTCAATAATTCAAAAATCATGTCCACAAGTTTATCGTGAGGTATATAATTTTTCATTGATACTAATTTATCAACCAATAAACCAAAAGCGGCAATAGAACCAGCATATCCCATGTGTAGGCCTGTAAAAATAATACTCTCACCATAGGAAGGAGAGCAACATGAAATTAATTTATAAATAATGTCAGCTAATTCATAATCAGATATAGTTCCCTTTAACAGTAATAAAACTTTGTCTAATAATCCTGCATAAGATTTTATAGCACTAACTCTATTGTTGTACATTCCCATAAACAGAGCAGATATTCCATCAGTTCTTTTAGCAGATACAATATTTAAAACTAGATTAGCAAAATCACCAGGAGACATTCTATCTTTAACCGTCATTAATTGATTTTCTATCAAAGTAGCATATTCATCAATACAAGTATCATATCCTTCCTGCATAGCCAAAAACAGAGCAGGATCACCTTTATCATTTTTAGAAATTAATAGTTCTGGAAGTATATCCATTTGCTCATCACAAGAAAGCATCTTCAAAAAATAATCATAAGTTATTATAGACTGTGCTTTATTAGAAGATATGAGTGCATAAAGGGCAGGAAATCCATCATTATCTTTAATGAAAAATATTTCTTTTCTAACTTCTTTGGGCGCATAAACTAATAATGAACCATATGCAGCTATAACATCAGTACTATTTTTTATTAATGACATTAATATGCCAGATAAACTGTCACTCCTCCTAGCCATTAATATATCTAACATCATAGAATTAAACCTAGCCTCAGGTATACTCTGCTTTAAGAGAGCAAATTTACTTACTAACCCACCAAAAGCAATTATTGTGTTAGTATACCCTTCTTGTAAAGCAAAAAATAAACCAGGGATACCTGTATCAGATTTAGGCATCAATAACTCAAAAATCATATTCGCCATATAACTATCGGATACATGTCCTTTCATAGCAAGCAATTTATATATCAATTCAGAAAAAGCAAATACTGTATTAGCATGATTATTTTGTAAAGCAAAAAATAAACCAGGGATAGCTGTATCAGATTTAGCAATTAATAACTCAAAAATCATATTCGCCATACGATTATCAGGAACATGACCTTTCATAACAAGTAATTTATCTATCAATGATCCAAAAGCACGTACTGCATTAGCATGGCCGTCCTGCAAAGAAAAAAATAGGCCAGGAATTCCTCTATTTGTTCTAGATCTTAACAGCCTAAAAACCATATCCACTATATAACTATCAGGAACATAACCTTTCATAACAAGTAACTTATCCACCAATAATCCAAAAGCAACAATTGCACTATCAGATCCATAAGACAAACCTATGAACAATGCCGTTCTACCATCATTGTACTTATGATGTAACAACCTAAAAATTAAATTAGATAATTTTATACCATCCATAACATCTTTAAGCATAAAAATTCTATCCATAATCCTACTAAAAGCTAAAATAGACCCAGCTTTATTTTTAAATAAAGCCATAGAAAGAGCAGACAATCCATCTGTACGCTTAGCTAAAAAAACATCGAAGATTATTTCAGAAAAATTTTCTATAGGTATTCTGTGTCTTACATTCATTAATCTATTTATCAATAATCCCAAACTATCAATACTTTCATTACTTCCATTTTGCATAGCTACAAACAAAGCTGGTGCTTCTAAATGTGACTTAGATAGTACAATATCAGGCAATATACTTACTTGCTCATCATAAGAAAGCTCTTCCAAAAAATTATCATACGATCTTATGGAGTTAAAATTATTATGTTCTATAGCTAAGTGAAGTGCGGAAATATTTAAGGAGCTTTTAGCAAAAAATATCTCTTTTCTAACATCACTACTTAAGTTTGAAAAAGACCTAGATCTTGCCAATTCTCTAATATCTAATGATCTAATATTGCTGTACATCATATGATATATCATGCATCCAGAAATTCCACATTGAGACAGAGTTTCTAAAGTTGAAAAACACAAACTTTCATTTTTTCTATCAGAGCATTCATATACTGCACATTCATTTTCTACTGGACCTAATCCAGAACCTTCAAAATAATCTTTATAATCACTTTTACTCATAAACATTTGTAAAGAAAATTTACGCAAATCTAGAAATTCATCAGTATTTAAAACTTCACTGCGCACTACAACATTAGTTTTATTAGGATCAAAAAAGTGTACTACCCACCTATCTAATAATAATTCTCCTACTTTCTTAGTTTTATGGATTATCTTAAAAGACATTACATGACCGCAACTCTGCAAGATAAAAAACCTCTGCTCCCCATAAGTTGTGCTGGATGCAATTTTATGTAAAAAGTTACCAAAATTACCACAAGCTATAATATGTTTACCACATGAATTTTTCACCATATTTTCATGAATTCCTTTAAAATCGCCAGGAATTGCTCTTTTTATTGAGTCTTCATCTGAAAACAGTTTGCTAATTTCCATTTTTTTGTTATTTCTATAACAATCAATGCTATTAAGAGCAAATAATGAAGACAAATAGGTGCAAGAAATAATTTCCCCATCAATTTCAACTTTGCCATTTAAGTTTAATAAACTTCCAGCATTTTTCTTAGATATATAAGGCGAGTTCTTTTCGTAAGATGGTATAACTTCCATTGTATGCGAAGATATGTGAACATGTGTGTTGTAATTAAAATTCATGTCTACTATGCTTTATCTATTATTATTGGATTAAGAGCTATCGTATCGTGACCATTATACTTATTATTCGGGATGTGTGTACGTCTAAATTGTTCTGTGGCACAATCTTTGTATTAAATAAGTATAATATTTGTGCATAATAACACATAACCAATTAGTCTTATTTTACTTATTGGTGATTTATAATTTCTATCAATGTAGCTCTTGAATAACGTATTATAAAATCTTCTCGAGTATAACAGATCTGGCCTGATAATTAGGCACCTATAAGACAAGCCCCCAAAGATCCCTTCGCATGCAATCGGTAGGACTGCATTTTTACCCGTTCTAAACTCGCAAGCTACAAATATACCGATTACACTCACCAATATATGCAAAATATACTGCAAACGCATGTATTAATTTTATATATTCAATAATATAGAAGCCATACGTAACATAATCATTAATAGGACCTATCAGTAACACCCAAGTCATGAGTAACAAATCATGCTGTTTTACACTACTATATTAATATTAATTAATTTATTTTCTGCCACTAACTTTAACACTATTATTGTATTGACATATATATAAAATAAAAAAATCATGTAAAGGTTTTCTTAGTGCGATAGGTTATAACCACTTGTGCAATATAACATAACAAGTCAGTACCGATCAAAGCAAAGATTACTTGCGTCATTTTTTGCAAAAAATTAATCTACATCATAAGGAAGTAATTGTAGATATAACTACTGACATGACATCATCAGAAAACAAACTTATTAATTCTAAATAAGAATATAAAGCTTCTTTACCTGCAAGTAATGCAGCAGGCGTGCCATGATTATCGAACGCTATCAATACATCAACCACCTTGGTTTCAGGTATCAAATTAAGCAGTGGGGCATAAGATCTAACCACATCAGGATAATTATTTTTCAGTGCCACAAACAATCCAGACGTACCATCTAATTGTTTAGACATTACAATGTCAGTAAGCATATGATCAAAATATTCACTATATATATCATTCTTAAAGAGCATTATTCTTTCTAATAAGCCACAAAAAGCAGTTATGCTAGTAGCATGACCATTTTTCATAGCCACAAACAAACCAGGAACACCATCGCTACTCTTACACATTAGTAAATCAAATACCATATCAGCCAATTGTGCATCTGGAACATAACCCTTCATAAGGAGAAGCCTATCTATCAATGAACCAAAAGCAAGTACCGCTTCAGCATGACCTTCCTGTAAAGCAATAAATAGTCCAGTAGATCCAGTATTATCCTTGGACATCAAGAGCTCAAAAATCGTACTTGATATGTAAAGATACGAAACACTATCTTTCATAACAAGCAATCTATCTACCAACAATCCAAAAATCATTACCGTATCAGCATGTCCATATTTCAAAGCACAATATAGACCAGAAACTCCTGTACCATCTTTAGCTATCAACAATCTAAAAATCATATTTGCCAAATCTATATCAGGTATATGTCCTTTCATAACAAGCAATCTATCTATCAATAATCCAAAAGAGCATACAATATCAGCATTACCTTCTTGAAAAGCAAAGAATACACCTGGAACTCCTGTACCATCTTTAGCCATCAACAATTCGAAAATCATATTTGCCAAATTTATATCAGGTATATGTCCTTTCATAACAAGCAATCTATCTATCAATAACCCAAAAGCAGATACTGTATTAGCAATCTCTCCTTGAAAAGCAAAGAATAAACCGGGAGATCCTGTACCATCTTTGGCCATCAACAATATAAAAATCATATTTGCCAAATTTATATCAGGTATACGTCCTTTCATAACAAGCAATTTATCTATCAATGTCCCAAAAGCTATAATTGCATTATAGCACCCTCTGGATAGAGCTAAAAACAATCCTGTCGTACCAATATATGATTTATAATGTAATAAGCCAAAAATCATATCAGATAATCTTTCATTACCTATATTATCATTAACTATAAAAATCCTATTCATAAGATTACCAAAAGCTAAAATAGCATCAGCATGATTTCCATATAAAGCCAAAGAAAGAGCAGTAAATCCACTGTTACGTACAGATAAAAAAACATCAAACAACATGTTACAAAAATTGTCTGGAGTCATTCCAGGTCTTATATTTATTAATCTATCTATCAATAAACCAAAACTACTAACACATTCAGCATGTCCTTCTTGCATGGCTATGAATAAAGCTGTTGCCTCAGATGAAGATTTATCATTTATAATCTCAGGCAACAAACTTAATTGTTCATCATAAGAAAGTTCCTGCAAAAAATCATTATATGATTTTATAGAGTTAGGTCTATTTCGTTCCATAGATGCATAAAGTGCAGTAACATTGGAAGAGCTTTTTGCTAAAAATATCTCTCTTCTAATATCACTGCTCAACGTTCTAAAAGGAGTATGTTTTACTGCCTCCATAATGTTAAATGAACTAATATTATCAGACATGATATGATATATCATACAGCCGGAAATTCCATATTGAGATAGAGTTTCTAGGGTTAAAAATTTTAAGCTTGCAGGTTTTTTGTCAGAATACTCTTGAATTAAACATTCATGATCTACTATACCTGAATTAGAATTTCCAAAATATAATTTATAATTATCTTTACTGATAAACATCTGTAAGGAAAACTTTTCCTGGTCTAGAAAACTCTCATAATCTAAAACTTCACTACGTGTTACAACATTAGTTATATTAGGATCAAAAAAATGCACTACCCATTTGTTTAATGATGCTCCACAACTTTCCTTAGTTTTATGCATGATCCTAAAATACATCACATGATTGCAACTATGTAATAAAAAAAATCTCTGTTCACAGCAAGACATACTAGATGCTATTTTATGCAAAAAATTACCAAATCTACTGCAGGCTATAATGTGTCTGCCACACGAATTTTGTACAATATTTGGATATATTTCTTTGATATTTTCTGGAATTACTCTTTTTACTGATTCTATATCCATGAAAAATTCATTAACTTTAATTTTTTTACAATTATTATAATAATCGATGCTATTCAACATAAGCAATGAAGATAAGTGAGAACAAACAATAGTTTCACCATAGGCCTCAACTCCATAATTTAAGTTTAACAAGCTCCCAACATTTTTCAGGGATATATAGGGCAAAGTTTTTTCTTCAGGTGACACTGCTTCCATCGAATACGAGAGCATGTTAACACGCGTACCGTAATTAGTATTCACGTCATTCCAATTTAATCATTGTACTGTAATAGTGAGTTTTGTTTAGTTACACAATACACCCACGCACATTACTGATAGATAGATCAGTCTTGTTCTGTTTTGATAAAATTACTGCGCCACAAATGCCCAGCATAGAGCATGTTATGCTGTATCCATTTACCTTGTCTAATAAGAATTTATACCTTATATGGAGGCATCTATCACTTAAAAACATATTATTGATTGATCTTCTTATTTTTTTAATTCTTAAATAAAATGCAAATCATCGCGTATGATCATATCAGGTAAAATGGCTATTATTGTTAAGTAGTACTCTACGGCCTTCTTACCCAAATCAAAACACCAGGATCCCCGGAACAATCTGACGCCAGCAATATACTAACCGCTCTAGATTCTGGTATTAACTTAAGCAACATGGAATAATATTTAATTACATTGGATGGAAAAATTGTTTTTTTATCGATATGGATAAACCAGAAGTACTGTACTATAGTTTAGAATTTACAATGTCCAAAAGTTCACCATATAAAATATCTACTATCGTTTATACTGTAGCATGGGAGAACAATTGCAGTAAATGACTAACAATCCGTAACGTTACGAACTACATCAGTATAAGCATCTTGCATTACAAGTTGTGCCATAAAATCCAGACTTAATTTTTTTTATCCTATCCAACAACAGCTTGTACCTTAAACAAAAATTACTATCACCCAAAAATATGTGAGCAATCGATTTTCTTATGCACTTAAATTCTGAGTATAAATTTTGTATAACGCCATAGGATGATAACGATGATATTATCGACAAATAAGCATCTAAAGCCTCTTTACCTGCAACTAATGCACCAGGCACACCATGGCTATTCAATGCCACTAACACATCAACTAATTTATCTTCTGGTATTACAGTTAACAATGATGAATAACAATCAATAACATTGGGTAAATTACTATCTAGTGCAATAAATAATCCAGATGTACCATCCGATCTTCTGGATATCACAATCTCCAGTAGCATGTTATTAAAAGGATTGTTATCCATAGCATCCTTAAAAACAGTTATTTTTTCTAGTAGTTTACCAAAAGCACGTATGGTACCGCAAAGACCATTTTCCATAGCAATAGATAAACCAGGAACACCATCACCACTTTTAGCCATTAGTAAATTAAATACCATAGTAGCCAACTTCTCGTCTGATATACATCCTCTCATAGCAAGCAGTTTATCTATAAGACAACCAAAAGAAAGTACAGCTCTACTATTTCCTTCTCGCAAAGACGTAAATAATCCGAAAGTACCATGCTTATCAGTAGAGGATAATAATTTATAAATCATTTCTGCAAGTTTATCGTGAGATATACAGCCTTTCATAATAATCAATTTATCAATTAATAAACCAATAGCACAAATAGAACTAGCATATCCTTTATTTAGAGCTAAGAATAAAGTGGTTTCACCATTACAAGGTAACGGAGAACATATTAAATTAAAAATAATATCAGCCAATCTATCATCCGGTATGGTTCCCTTTAACAAGAAAACTTTATCTAATACTTTTGCATAAGCACCTACAGCATCTGCATTATTCTTATTTAATCCCACGAATAAGGCTGATATTTCGTTATTCCTTTTCCCCGACAATAAATTAACAACTATATCAACAAAACTATCCTCAGGTAACATATCTTTCATTAAATTTAATTGACATTCTAATAGAGTAGCATATGAACTAATACATTCAACATGTCCTTTTTGCATAGCTATAAAAAGGGCAGGGGTCCCAGTATAAATCTTAGAACTTAACAATTCTGGTAACAAACTAATTTGCTCATCGCGAGAAAGCGCTTGCAGTAAATAATCATACGCCTTTACAGATTGTGACTTTCCTTGCTCCATAGCTGCATAAAGGGCAGGAGCACCTCTGCTATTTTTAGCAAAAAATAATTTTTTTCTAGTTTCTTTATTTATGCATGAACTAATTCTTTTTGTTATATCTGTTAAACAGAATGAAGCATACTCATCAAACATGATATGATATATCATGCAAGCAGAAACATTATATTGAGATAAAGCTGACAGTGTTGAAAATTTAAAATTAGCTTCAGCTTTATCTGAGTATTCATATACTACGCACTCATTCTCGGCCTCTGATTTATTGTCTTCATTTGTATAGAAAAAATATGATTCATAAAAATTATTATTTATAAACATATTAAGAGAGAAAACGTCTGAATTTAAAAAATCTCTAGGAGCTGAAACTTCACTACGAGATGTAATATTGGTTCTATTAGGATCAAAAAAATTAACTACCCAAGTATTTTTAATAAATTCTGGATATTCTCTAATTTTACGTGAAATCATGAACGACATTGAGTGAATAGAGCTATCTATTAAGAAAAATCTCTGTTCATTAGGGTTCATTCTTATAGAGATTTTGTACAAAAAATTACCAAAATTATTACACGGTATTATGTGTCTGCCACATGATCTTTCCAATATATTTTTATACAAATTCTCAACATTAGGTGGAGCAGATTTTATTATTGAATCTTTGCTTGCAAACAAGCTATTAACCTTAATCCTCTTACCTTTAGTGTAGCAATCAACACCATTAAACATAAATAATGCAGATAAGTGAGTACAAAAAATAACCTGACCATTAACTTCAATCTCTCTATTAAAGTTAACTACCTCGGCAACACCTCTGGGAGATATATATGGTCCTGTTTTACAATCAGGAAATATTTCACATCCAGAATTAGCATATATTCGAGCTGTTTGATTAAAATCTGCACACACAGCAAAAACTCCATTTTACTTATTTATCTATTTGTATGTATACATGAAGAAAAACAACTACTTCAAAAAACCATATAAAGTATATGATATATAAGCAAATAAAATCTTAAATTAGTAACGCTGTATTTTCAAAAAATTAACAACAATTATGAGTACACAAATACCACTCTTATAAAAAATTTATCATGTAACTTGTGTGTAATTTATCGTAATCTGTCCCATTTGCCATTTGCCGTATATGTCTTAATTATAGCGGTTATTATTCATACACATAAAACAATGGGTTCCGTTACGTAGCCACTGAACGAGATAACAGTTTTCTACGAATTAAGTACACTTTATTAGCATGGAAGCAACTATAACGTTCACAACAATAATTACTAACACTATCTACAAATAAGATCTGTATTGTTTTGATCGTTTTTCTATATTATAAATTAGCAATATATTCATCTCAATTTACATCAATGAACATCTTACATTACAAGTAGTAGTATGCGAGACTTGCGATGCTGCTTTATATTCTTTAATTCTACACATTAAGATTTTATACCTTTCATCAAGGTTACTATCATTCAAAAATATGTGAGCAATTAATTTCCTTATACGTTTGAGTTCTACGTATAAATCATGTATAACATCACCAGGCAATAAAGATATTATTGACAAATAAGACTCTACAGCTTCTTCACCTGCTAATAATGCCCCAGGAATGCCGTGAGCATTAGAAGCTACTAATATATCAACCAATTTATCTTCTGGTATTACAGCTAACAATGACGAATAACAATCAATAACATTAGATAAATTGTTTTCTAGTGCAATAAACAACCCAGGAGTCCCATCTGGTAGTCTGGATGATACAATCTCCAGGAGCATGCTATTAAAAAGCTTGCTATCCATACCATCTCTGAGGATAATCATTTTTTCTAGTAATTTACTAAAAGCAAGTATGGCATTGCAATGATGATTCTTCATAGCAATAAGTAAACCAGGAGTTCCATTGCCATTTTTAGACATTAGTAAACAAAATACCATAGTAGCTAATTGCTCATCTGTAATATATCCTTTCATGGTAAGCAATTTATCTATAAGACAACCAAAAGAAAGCACAGCATCACTATTTCCTTCTTGCAAGGCCATAAACAATCCGTGCGTACTATAGTCATTAGTGGACGCTAATATTTTGTAAATCATACGTGCAAGCTTGCCATCAACTATACAACCCTTCATAGCAAGCAATAAGTCAATTAAAAAACCAATAGCATAAACATAATTAGCATGCCCTTTATATAAAGCTAAGAACATAGCAGTTTCACCATTTAAAGGAATGGGGTAACATATCAAATCAAGAATAATATCAGCCAGTTTATCATCTGACACAATTCCTCTCAGTAGTGATAAAACTTTACCCAATAAATCTGCATAAGCCTCTACAACATCTGCATTGTTTTCATTTAAAGCTATCAATAAGGCTGATATTCCATCATCTCTTTTAGCTAATAAAAGATTAAAAACCGTATCTACAAAACTATCTGCAGACATTATATGTTTTATCAAGTTCAATTGAGATTCTAATAAGGAACCAAATTCACCAATACATTCAATATGTCCTTCCTGCATAGCTATAAAAAGAGCAGGTACTCCTTTATTTTTAGAACTTAATAATTCTGGTAGGAAACTAATTTGCTCAGCACGAGAAAGTGCCTGCAACAAAAAATTATAATACTTTACAGATTGTGCCTTTCCTTGTTCCATAACGACATAAAGAGCAGGAATACCTGTGCTATTTTTAGCAAAAAATACTTTCTTTCTAATTTCTTTATTCATGCATAAACTAACCCTTTTGGGCATATCTCTTAAGCAGAACGAAGCATTTTCATCGTACATGACATGGAATACCAAGCAAGCAGAAACATTATATTGAGACAAAGCCGATAATGTTGAAAATTTAAAACTGGCTCCAATTTTGTCTGAATATTCATATACTATGCATTCATTCTCTTCCTCATTATCTGTATCTGTAGGAGAAAAATATAATCTATACAAATCTCTATTAATAAACATTCTAAGAGAGAAGGTCTCTAAATTTAAAAAATCTCTAGGATCACAAACTTCACTACGAGATGTAACATTAGTTCTATTAGGATCAAAAAGATTAACTACCCAAGTATCAAGTGTAAACTCTGGATATTCTTTAATTTTACGTGAAATCGTAAATGACATTGAATGAGTAGAGCTCTCTAATAAGAAAAATCTCTGCTCTTTAGGATTCATTTCCAAAGAAACTTTATACAAAAAATTACCAAAATCATTACACGGAATTATATGTCTACCACATGATCTTCTAAATATAGTTTTATATAAATCTTGAATATTAGTAGGAGTTTCCTTTATTATTGAATCCTTACTTGTAAACAAGTCATTAACCTTAATCCTGTTACCTTGAGTATAATAATCAATACCCTTAAGCATAAATAATGCAGATAAGTGCTTGCAATCAACAAGATGGCCACTAATTTTAACTTTTCCATTAAGATCGCAAATTTTTCCGTAGCTTCTAGGAGATATATAGGGATATGCTTTGCTATCAGAAGGTACCTCACGTCCAGAATGAGCATGTATCCGAGCTGCTGAATTAGGACCCACAGCCATTGCAAAATCTCCGTTTGTTTATTATTTGCATATGCAATAGTAAAAAAACCACCTCAGACACCTATCTGAAGTATGAATTTATGAATACACAACGAAATCTGCAATAGCAGTGCTGTGTTTTTCAAAAAAACTATATAGTGAAAAAATTTGGCATTTCCTACACATTATCAATAAACATACACACATTTATTCTTTCTAAGTATTCAATATGTACATATTTTGTGCTAAAAAAGTTGATGCTTAGTTGGTATAAATAACACTCATTACTCATACAAGTATAAATTATATTGCATGGCCTTTGAGGTTTTTTAATTTTAACTTACGTATCGTAAGCTGCTACGTTATTTGTGACAAAAGTAACACATTATTAGCCAAATAAATAACAGACGCCATAACATATATGGCTCACCTACATCAACAAACATCTTAGATTGTGGTATGGATTGTCTGAAATCTGTAATCTGCGTTCTCTCAACCTACTTAGCAGAAAATTATACCTTGTGTCGAGATTACCACCAACTAGAAATATGTAATCAATTGACTTTCTTATGCGTTTAAATTTTAAGCATAAACCTTGTATCACTTTGCCAGAAAATAAGGACAGCATTGACAAATAAGCGTCCAAAGTCTCATCATCTGTAACAAAAGTACCAGGAATACCATAGCGATTAGAAGCCACCAATATATCAATCAACTTATCTTCTGGTATTACAGCCAACAATGACGAATAACAACCAATAACACTGGATAAATTGTTGTCCAGTGCAACAAACAACCCAGGAGTCCCATCTGGTAGCCTAGATGTTACAATATCTATTAGCATTCTATTGAAATGTCCGTTATCAATAGCCCCCTTAAAAAGGGTAATTTTTCCTAGTAACTTACCAAAAGCACCTACAGCACCAGCGCACCCATTTTTCATAGCAACAAATAAACCGGGAATACCCTTACCATTTTTGGCCATTAGCAGATCAAATACCATAGCAGCCAATTTCTCATCTGATACGCATCCTCTCATAGCAAGTAGTTTATCTATAAGATAGCCAAAAGAAAGTACAGCATCACTCTTTCCTTCTTTCAAAGATATAAACAACCCACAGGTACCATTTTTATCAGTAGATGATAATAACTTATAAATCATGTCTGCAAGCTTGTCGTGAGATATGCGACCTTTCATAGCAAGCAATCTATCAATTAATAGGGCAATAGCACAAATAGAACTAGCGCTCCCTTTATCTAGAGCTAGGAACACAGTAGTTTCACCACTATAAGGTACTGGGGAAGATATTAAATTAAAGACAATACCAGCCAGTTTATCGTCTGATACAGTACCATCCAACAAGAAAACTCTATCTAACACATTTGCATAAGCTCCTACAGCATCCGCATTATTCTTATTTAATCCCACAAGTAAGGATGATATTTCATTATCTCTTTTTCCTAGTAATAGACTAACAACTATATCAGCAAAATTATCCGCAGAAACTCTACCTCTTATCAACTTTAACTGAGATTCTAATAGCACAGCATATGAACTAACACATTTAGCATGTCCGTATTGCATAGCTATAAAAAGGGCAGGGGTCCCATTACAATTCTTAGAGCTTAATAATTCCGGTAACAAACTAATTTGCTCATCACGAGAAAGTGCTTGCAGTAAATAATTGTAAGCCTTTACAGATTGTGCTTTTCCCTGCTCCATAGCCACATAAAGAGCAGGGGTCCCTCTAATGTTTCTGGCAAAAAATATCTCCCTCCTAACCTCTTCATTTGCGCACAAATTGATCCTTTTTACTATATCCTTTAGACAGAACGAAGCATATTCATCGTACATCATATGATATACCATGCAAGCAGAAACATTGTATTGAGACAAAGTTGCTAATGTTGAGTATTTAAAATTAGCCCCAGCTTTATCTGAGTATTCATATACAAGACATTCACTATCTTCAATATCTCTACTTGTGGAGAAAAAGTATTCTCCATACAAATAACTATCTATGAACATCCTAAGAGAAAAAACGTATGAATTTAAAAAATCCGTGGGATAGCAAACTTCGCTACGAGATGTAACGTTAGTTTTATTAGGGTCAAAAAAATTAACTACCCAAGTATTATTACCAGTAGATCCTGCACTTTCTTTAACTTTACGTGAAATTATAAATGACATTGAGTGATTAGAACTCTCCAATAAGAAAAATCTCTGTTCATTAGGAGCCATCCTTATAGAGATTTTATACAAAAAATTACCAAAACTATTACACGGAATTATGTATCTGCCACATGATCTTTCAAATACATTTTTACATAAATACTTAATATTAGATGGAGTAACTTTTACTATTGAATCTTCGCTAGCAAACAAGCTATTAACCTTAATCCTCTTACCTTTAGCATAGCAACTAACACCATGAAGCATAAACAATGAAGATAAGTGAGTGCAAAAAATAAGTTGACCACTAACTTTAACATTTCCATTGAAGTTAACTACTTCTTTATTACCTCTGGGAGATATGTACGGTCCCATTTTACAATCAGGAAATATTTCATATCCTGAATGAGCATATACACGAACTGCTTGGCTAAAACCCACGCACATTACAAAAACTCCATTTTATTATTAATTATTTGTATATGAAATCGTAAAAACTTCAAACATCTATACTAAATATAAATTCATGGGCCCACAGACAAAATATGCAAAACTAGCAAAGCTGTACTTTAAAACATAAATTAACAAGTACAAAAACAAAAAATCCACCATATATTACTTTATTACTTGCCATGTACATCCGGACATTGTTTGTTACACAAATTTGATAGTGATAGTTATTATCCATGTAAAAAAAATCAAGTCTGCAGCCAATTGCATAATATAATCCTAGTTAACAAAACAAGCAAAATAAAACCAGGAATTTTATTATATATTAATGTTTTATAAATAAACATTTCATGCATTGTCTACTTGTAGTTAAAATATCATCAACAATTAGTGCAAGGAACTGCGCATACTAGAATTGCACATACTCATGCAAGTGTGGGTGCGGGTGTGTTTCATATCACAAGATAAAGTAGTCACCGATTATTAACTACACTTTTATTAGAATGGAAGTAGAGAAGACTGAATTATTGTAATACTAGTACTAATCTTATACACAGACACACACAAGATCACATTATTTGGATTATTTTTTTATATAATAAATCTAAATTAGCAACATACGTACCGTGATTTACTTACATCAATGAACATCTTACATTATAAGCAGTAGTACGCGACACTCGTGACGCTTCTTTAAGCCTACTCAGTAAAAGTTTATACTTTTCACCAAGATTACTATCATTTAAAAACATGTGAGCACTTAATTTTCTTATGCGTTTAAATTCTAAATATAAATTTTGTATAACTCTGTAAGATAATGATGACATTATTGAAAAATAGACCTCCAGAGCTTCTTCACCTGCTACTAACGCCCCAGGAATACCCTGGACATTAGAAGCTACCAATACGTAAACCAATTTATCCTCGGGTATTAAGTTTAACAGCAAGGAATAAGTACCAATCACATTACGTAAATTGTTATTCAGTGCGATAAATAATCCCGGTGTCCCATCTGGTAATTTAGACGATACAATTTCTAGGAGCATACTATTAAAATGCTTGTTATCCATGCCATCCTTGAGAATCGTTATTTTTTCTAGTAATTTACTAAAGGCACGTATGGCATTGTGATGTCCATTTTTCATAGCAATAAATAAACCAGGAGTATTATTGCCATTTTTAGACATCAGTAAATAAAATATCATGGTAGCTAATTGCTCATCTGGAATACATCCTTTCATGGTAAGCAATTTATCCATAAGATAACCAAAGGAGAGAATTGCATTACTGTTTCCATTTTGTAAAGCCATAAACAATCCATTCGTACCATAATTATTAGCAGATGCTAATATTTTATAAATCATACGTGCAAGTTTACCATCAGCCACACAACCTCTCATAATAAGCAATCTATCAATTAACAAGCCAATAGCACAAACAAAATTATCATGTCCTTTATGTAAAGCTAGGAACATAGAAGTTTCACCATTTACAGGCATGGGATAACATATCAAATCAAAAATAATATCAGCTAGTCTATCAGCTGATATAGTTTCTTTTAATAATAATAAAACTTTATCTAATAGATCTGCATAAGAGACTACAACATCTGCATTATCTACACATGACCCTATAAGCAATGCCGATACCCCATCATCTCTTTTAGCCAATAAGAGATTGAAAACAGTATCTACAAAACTATCTGTAGACATTCTACCTTTTATTAATTTTAACTGACCTTCTAATAAGGAACTAAATTCATTAATACATTCAATATTTCCTTCCTGCATAGCTATAAAAAGAGCAGGTACTCCTTTACTTTTATAACTCAATAGTTCTGGCAACAAATCAATTTGCTCATCAATGGAAAGTGCTTGCAATAAATGATTATATGCCTTTACAGATTGTGATTTCCCCTGTTCCATGGCTGCATAAAGAGCAGAAGTTCCTCTACTATTTTTAGCAAAAAATACTTTTCTTCTAATTTCTTTATTTACGCATGAACTAATTCTTTTTAGTATGTCTGCTAAACAAAAAGAAGCATTCCCATCGTACATGATATGATACATCATGCAAGCAGAAACATCATATTGAGACAAGGCTGATAATGTTGAAAATTTAAAATCAGCTTCAACTTTGTCTGAATATTCATATATTATGCACTCATTCTCTTCCTCATTATCTATATCTGTAGGAGAGAAGTATAATTCATACAAATCTCTACCAATAAACATTTTAAGGGAGAAAATATCTAAATTTAAAAAATCTCTAGGAGCAGAAACTTCACTACGAGATGTAACATTAGTTCTATTGGGATCAAAAAGATTAACCACCCAAGTATCAACTGTAAGTTCTTGACATTCTTTAACTTTACGTGAAATTATAAATGACATTGAGTGAGTAGAACTCTCCAGTAAGAAAAATCTCTGTTCTTTAGGATTCATTTTCAAAGAAATTTCATACAAAAAATTACCAAAGTTGTTACAAGGAATTATGTGTCTAGCACACGATCTTTCTAATATAGTTTTATATAAATCTTGAATATTAGTAGGAGTTTCCTTTATTATCGAGTCCTTACTTGCAAACAAGCTACTAACCTTAATTCTATTACCTTGAGCGTAGCAACTAACTCCATTAAACATAAATAGAGCTGATAAGTACTTACAATCAACACTACAATCATTAACTTTAACTTTTCCATTAAAGTCGTGAATTTTTTTAAAATTCTTAGGAGATATGTATGGACATATTTTATTGTCAGGAAATACTTCACGTCCAGAATGAGCATATATTCGAGCAGATGAATTAGAACTTACAAGCATTACAAAAAAAACTCCGATTTTTTAGCATGATCCTCACATGCAATCTAAAAAGCGATGATTTTAGATATTTAAAAAAATCACGATAAATAGGTCCCGTAGACGTACGCCAAGCACAAGTAAATGTGGGGCCATAAAAACTACTGTACCATCAACATAGTTGTTATATTACTCCATCGTTACCCACGCATTTTTGATCTTATACACATACAAAAGAAAGCTTTTAACTAATCCTTCATAAATATACAGATTAAATATATGACGACATTCTACGATTCTATCTATAATGTACGGCAAACATGGTACTTCTTAACCCATGAAAATAATAGATAATAATTGCTCACACACATAGCAACATGCAGCACATGTTAATTATCATAAAGTAGAAATGCAGCTAATATGCATTCAAAACCATTGAATGATTCTTTATTATTGTTGTTTATACGTTGTGGAATAAATACTGCAAATAATACAAACACATATCAACTTAAACTAATTTAGAAGCTACATCATCATCATAAATGCATTTCATATTTGCTGGATCAAAAACATACGAATTTGGTATATCTGTAATACAATCTACTGACATGAACCTACTTCCTGTTATATTTTTACTCATAAGCATTATAGTTTTATCCGAGAAAATAGAATTATTACTATCCGAGGCAGACTTAAAAACACCAGCAACTAAGCAACCAGACCTATCAGGAATAGTCTTTATGCGATAACTACTAAGATATTTGTGATCAGTTAAAGAAATGCTATATTTAGCAGAAGTTGGATCAACACTATCACTCCCACAAATGCCTCTACTACTTAAAATTATCAGAGTTTTCTTCAGTAAAACAAGCAAATCAGACCTAACAGACTCAAACCGAGCTCTGTAAACATATCTTTGATAGGCCACTGTAGAAAGAGTAGTAAGAACACCCACTATCAAAACCACAATTAGAAGTTCTATTAAGGTGATTCCTAGGAACAACTTATACTTATTTGTAGAGTACATTTTAGACAAGCCTACATAATAGCTTGATAATTACAAAAATTTTTAACTATCTTCAGTAATAAACAACATCTGTTAAAAATACTATAAGAACATAGGATATAAGAACAGCAATTGTAGCGCCAGCTAGATTAAAAATGTGACTAGCAGATTATATAATAACTAACACTGCCAGAATTGTATATCATTAAGATTGATATGGAAATATGTGATCTGTGTAGGCCGTACTGTTATTTCTTACCTCATTGTTTAATATACATATTAAGTAGATTTATAATATATGGATGTTGCAACCAGATTCAGTATGTATATTAATAATAATCCTTGAATGTCAGAACAACCAATCACTAAGTCAAATAGATATAAATTAAGATCAAGCACTTACAGCAAGACAAGCACTTTTAGCATGTAAGAGGCGAAAGATCCTGCCTAATATTCATTTAAAAATTAGCTTTACATTAATGTGCATCTTATATTGCAAATGGAACCCGCAGCTTGCTCTTCAAATAAATTAAGTCTTGCTAGGACTTGCCTGTAATTTGCGTTAAGATCAGCATTACTTAAAAATAAAGTAGGAATCGATTTCTTTGTTTCATTAATTCGTAAACGTAAATCCTTTATCACACTAACAGGCAAGCTATTTAGCATAGTAAAATAAGATTCTGCAGCATCCTCGCCCGCGACTAATATACTTGGAATGCCGTTATTGTCCGGAGCTACTAGTACATTAACCAGCGCACTTTCTGGTATTTTTTTTAATAAAAGTGAATAAATATCAACAACATCACACAAATTCTTAGTTAGTGCTATAGATAGACCTGTTGTACCGTCAGGCCTCCTAGACGTTATAAGTTCTGTTAACATATAATCGAAATGATTACTCTCTATACAGCCCTTAAACATAATAAATTTTTCTAGTAACTTACAAAAAGCAAGTACAGTACTGACATGACCTTCCTGCATAGCCATAAACAGGCCAGGAATGTTGTCACCGCCTTTAGAAATTAACAATCTAAATGCCATATCAGCCAGCTCTACATCTGATATACGCCCCTTCATGACAAGCAACTTATCTATCATAACAGCAAAAGAAAGCACAGCACTGCTATTTCCTTCTTGCATAGCCATAAACAAGCCATGCGTATCATGACCATCAGTAGATGATATTATTTTATAAAGCATCCGCACAAGTTTAGCATCAGATATATGGTCTCTTAGTATAAAAATATTATCCAGTAGTTTAGAATAGGCGGTTATAGCATTAGACTTTCCAGTATATAAAGCTATAAACAAAGCGGGTAGTCCATCATCTCTTTTAGAAAGTAATACATCAAAAAGAATATTGGAAAAATCATCAATAGACATTGCAGATTTCATTGGGATTAAATGATTTTCTAGTAGCACTCCAAATTGATCAATACATTCAGACTGTCCTGCCTGCATTGCTATAAATAGAGGAGGTACTCCGCTACTATTCTTAGCTGTCAATAATTCTGACATTAGATCTGCATTAACTTGTTCGAGACAAGAAAGTTTTTCTAATAAATAACCATATGACGCCACAGACTGTGATTTACCATCATACATAGACGTATAAAGGGCAGGGGATCCTCTAGTATTTTTAGCATAAAATATTTCTTTTACAGCTTCACGATCTAAGACAGATAAATCTATTCTTTTTGCTATGTCTCTTAGACAAAATGAACCAAGTTCATCATGCATAATGTGATATACCATGCAGCCAGAAATACCATATTGAGACAGAGTTTCTAATGTTGAGAATTTAAAATCCGCACTTTTCTTATATGAATACTCATATATTGCACATTCTCTCTCTTTAAAATGTCCTGTAGGTGAAAAAAAATATGATTCATAAAAAAATTTACCTATGAACATTTTAAGGGAAAATCTTCTTACATTTAGAAAGTCTCTAGGATCATAAACTTCACTACGAGAAGTAACATTGGTTTTATTGGGGTCAAAAAAATTAACTACCCAGCTACCAAATGTACGTTCTTTTCTAATTTTACGTGAAACTATAAATGACATTACATGACTAGAGCTATGCAAAAAGAAAAACCTCTGCTCAGAGTAGTTCATTTTTATAGCAACTTTATATAGAAACACACCAAAATTATCACATGCAATGATATGTCTGGCACATGATTTTTCAAATGTATTTTCATATAATTCTTCAATATTATCCGGAGTTACTTTTGCTATTGAATCTTTGCTTTGAAACAACTCACTAACTTTAATTTTTTTGCCTTTAGAATAACAACCAATAGCATTAAGAACAAACAATGTAGATAAGTGTCTGCAATCAATAATACGGCCACTGACTTCAACTTTTCCATTAAGTTCAGCTATTTCTTCGACGCTTTTAGTAGATATATATGGATCGACTTTATCATTGGCAAATACTTCATTACCAGAGTAAGCATACGTATAGATTGAGGATGAAAAACCTGAAACCATCGCCAGAACTCCATTCTCTTCTATTTATTATGAGCTCATGTAGCCTTAACTTAAGTATTTATACTGACATCAGTCCCGAGCTAAAAGCACCGTTTGGCGTATGTTGTATCTTATCAGTGAATAAAACCGCATGTCTATACAGAGTAATGCATATAATGCATTTTTTAACGAAAGTACCCGGCAAACGGTGAAGTGATGTAACGGTCCTCAGCAAAATCTGCTATTTCCAATAGTCCCTACTATTGGAAATAGTGTAATTATCACAAAAATAAGGATTATTCCTCTACTGGCACTGATAAAAGACTTTCCATATGACTTAACTTTCCCTCTAAAAATGAGTTCTTTTTAAGCAAATTTGTGTATTCCTTTTGAAAAGAAGCAATACGAGCCTTTTCTTCCTTTAAATCATCAACTGTCTTCTCATACTCTTTATGTTTTTTATCAAATAAACACTTTGATTTAACTAAGTTTTTTTCAAGATTAACTAATAAATTTTCTTTTTCATCTAGCTTTAGAGAAAGAAAATTTACTCTTTCTTTTATTAAATTATTTTCCAAACAAACCTTCTCCTTAGCCAAAAATATCTCATTTTTTTCATCAGCAAGACACTTAAACTTCTCTTCCATCTTTTTGATGGTAGAGATTTTTTCAGAAACTTGATTTTTCATCTCTAAGCATTGATCCTTAAATATATTGGCCTCTGCTCTAAGTTGTTCTTGTAAAATATGACTTTCTTCTCTTTCTCTCTGTCTTTCTTCTGCAATCTGTTGACAATAATGATCAAAATTTTCCCTAATCATTTTATTCTCTTGTTTCTTTTCGTCTAATCTGATCTTATAATCGTCTATCCTCTTCCCATATTCTTCAAGTTTAGCGCTCAACTTAGTAAGTTGCTTATCATGACTTATTAATTTGTCAGTAAGTAATTTATTTTCGGCAATAAGATTAGTTTCGCTATCCTTTAAGTGTTCTAGATCAGCCTGCAATTTACTGTTAACTTTTTTTGCCTCATCTATAGAGATATTAAGATTGTCTATAGTTTCCTTACAATCAACACGAAATTTTTCTATCCTGTCTTCCGCTGATGCCTGAATAGAATCGTATATTTTTTTTACTGATAAATTAAGTTCATCTGGCAAAGAAAGTGAATTATTTTTAACGCCCATTACAGCACAATTTTTACGCCATTTATTCATTAAACTAGATATTGTTGTCTTGCTTCCTGTTTTAAGAACCTCCCTCACTCTATCTATAGTAGGCGACATACCTGCTTCTTGTATACTTTCTATAGCATCTTTTACTTCTTCATAGGTTACACCGTAACGAGCCATCTTTGCCTCTATAAAAAAACCACTAAAAATACCTAGCTAATATAAGTATAATCATGAAAATAATAGCTATACACATTACAATCTCACCTATTATCGCTGAAGAAATAGAATATTTGTCGTACTTTATGTGAGAACTATTAGAGGAACAATTACTGATTTTGTCGACGGTAAAATCATCACTTAAGCTTCCAGAAAAACTCGAACCAAGTTCCAGTAATTCAATGTCTGCTTCATAATTACTACCTATGTTTTTACTAGAAGCAAAGTCACTATCCAAGACCTCAGGAGATCTCAAGCCAAGTTCTAGTAATTCGATGTCTGGTTCACAATTACCACTTGTATTTTTACTAGAGGTAAAATCACTATCTAATATTTCAGAAGAACTCAAGCCAAGTTCTAGTAATTCGATGTCTGGTTCACAATTACCACTTGTATTTTTACTAGAGGTAAAATCACTATCTAATATTTCAGAAGAACTCAAGCCAAGTTCTAGTAATTCAATGTCAGACTCATCATAATTGGCACTAGAATCTGATAAGTTAATATATTCTGATAATAAGCTACCGTACGAGGCATGCATGATTCTAACCTAAATAAAAAAACTACAATTATGTGACATTGTAGTAAAATGAATAAAATAAATCAACACTATATGTATGATGTATGACTACAGCAAAATACTGATTATGAGTCAGGAAAAGTAAGAAATCCACAAAAAACAAATGTCAATACCATACAAATCAGAGTGATATAATAATAGAAAAATAAACTAGATTAGATTTATCAGAATAAGAATTATTCTATAACAGTAATAAGATACGAAGAGAAAAATGGCAGTAGATTAGATATCAGATTGCCAAATAATAAAATAACCGACAAGTAATCGGCACAAAAAAACCAAGAAACAAAATAGCAACTAAAAATAAGTTAGTAATTTAAACAGACGTCATAAAATAGACATACTTAACAAAAGTGTCAATAACAAAACCGCAAGAGACAAAATAAGAAGAGCAATAATCATTAATAAAACAGCAATAGATCCCCAACGCCAACATTTATCATCATACGGAGCACACACCCTCCCCTCACAAACATCACCGGAAGAACACAAGCCAGTAGGAGAAGAAGATAAAGGAGGAGGAAGAGGAGGAGTTTCATCATCAGAACTCACAGAACCCAAATCATCAGACTCAGACCCATATCCACCACTGCGCAGCGATCCAAAACCGCAGTACACAAGGGAAGAAGAAGACAAAAGAGAAGGTGGTGGTGGTGACAAAAATGAACCAGATCCAGACCAATCACTACCCGGCGACTCAGCGCGACAGGGATACTCCATACCAGAGTAACGCCAATCAACATCGTAATGGTGCGCCCACCAAGGAACGCCAGGAACATCAACAGGAGAGGTACTTCCACGACCTAAGGCAGAATTTTCCATAACACTCCTCCGACCCCCTTCAATTACGACACTGTACGCGCCCCGTATATAATAAGGAGGTGAGAAGAAAAAAATCCACCCTATGACAGCTTTATTATTGCCGGCACTGTATTATTATAATCGTTGTATTGTTGTTATTGTTCTATTATTGTTATCGTTGTAGTTATTGTATTGTTGTTATCATTGCACCGCTTGCCCGGTTGGGACAGTTTCTTTTCTTCTTTCACCATTAAATTTAAACAAACCTAGAACACTAGAATCACCAAACTAAAGGCCAGGAGAAAAAACCGCAATTAGGACTAACTCTCAAACTCACCAACCAGAGCACACGCGGCAACCTAAAAACAAACACCGCAGAATCCCTCTTACCCCAACACCTTCTCTCTGTTCCCTCAAACAATCCTCAATTTCCCACACAAAAACAACACTAGGGACATTATCAGTGAAAGTACCATTATTCTCTATTAGTATTATCTACCAAGGGCAAACACCTATAAAACTCAAGCAATAGTCCAATAAAGGCCATTTAAGTGACATATAAATAACAAATCCAAACAATAATTTTTATAAAAGGATGTACTTTGTTGTATTTACGGTGTACTGGCGAATGAATATATGTATCAAGTGGTAGATGATTTTGGTGTTGCCTTATCATTCCATATAGCATATCGCTTACTTAGTAGACTGTTAATAGAAACAACCGACAAAACTGATTCATGAGTAGCGGTTAAATTAACCAACGGAGCAACATTAGCATCAAATGCTTTTTTCCATATAGAAACAGGGATGCAGCACCAAAGATCTACATAAATTTCGCTACTATCACAAAAATCTGGAATATTTGAACGTAAAAAAGAAAAAAAATCCTCACTTATCAAAGCACATACTAGAGGCTCGTTATCTGAATCACCAGAGATAGATCTACAAAAGCCGCCAGAACTTCCAACAGCCCTAGGGAAAAAGCAACACGATTCCAAAGCACCACCTAAAACATTCTTCTCACCTATAGAAATGCACGACACTAATGTCTCCTATAGCTATAAATAACAAATAATATAGCTTACTAAAGTAAAAAGTGGCAATATAAGACAATACACGTAGAGGTCATACGCCTAACTAACAAGAGCAGCGCACGTAATTTAGTTAGCGCGTTATACATTAAAAGATTGTTATGGATTTAGAAGAAGAGATAATTAATATTTTTAGGAATAACTTCCCTATCGCAAATGGCATTGGAGACGATTCTTCTATTATCCCCAACGGGGATAATAGTTATTATCTAACTACTCAAGATACATTAACTGAGAGCATTCACTTTAGCACTAAGTACTATACGCCGCAAGATCTTGCTTATAAGGCATTAGCTGTAAACATAAGTGATATATCAGCTATGGGCGCAACACCCAAATATCTGTGGAACAGCATATCTTTCCCGAAAAAAAAAGCATCATACATGCTTCAATGGAGCAACTTTTTTTGTGAATTTTGCAAAGATACCAATATAGAAGTAATGGGTGGCAATGTCAGCAAATCGCCTAGAGAAATACAAATTGTCATCACACTAATTGGCGTATCTGAATCCAAGTATATAAAGAGGATAAATGGAGCTGAGGATGGTGATTTCATATTACTGTGTGGTAATGCTGGCCATGCTCACGTAGGGTTACTATCATACGAAAATGATATATCTTGCAACAAATCGCTTGAGATATATCAAAAAGCACTCAAGAGACCAGCAAACAGATTCGCTGAGGGTAAATGGCTGGCAAAGCGCCCTCAGGTGCATGCTATGACAGATACATCGGATGGAATATTACCTAACCTAGTAAGAATACTCAAACAATCTAAAAAAAGTTCTGTAATAGAACAAGACTGGTTCCCCCCTTCTTATTCCTTTGCTAAAGTATGCGAAAATCTTGGGTGTGACCCTGAAACAGTACAACTTACAGGAGGGGAAGACTATGGATTAATATTTTGCGTAAGTCCTGATATGGTAGACAACATTGTTAGAGAATTTAAACAAGAGTTCAAATACGATTTGACAACAATTGGCAGGATAACGCAAAACCTCGAGGAAAGGATCATACTAAAAAAGCACGGATCGGAAAAAATCCTACCGATAGACAGCTTTTCCCATTTCAGTTAAGACAATTTGTTATAAACCGGTATAGTAAAGAAGAAAGGCTTACCTTTCATCAATGGTTCAGTAAACCCCAACTTTAGATTAAATTGGACTGCCTGAAAAATTAGTCGAGGGTAGCTTTTGCCCTCGTCTTTTTTGTTACGCGCGAAGACAAAATCTTCCTCCTTAGTTTTTCCTCTAATCATGGCATTTGTCCTAACATGCTCACCTATTGTGGCAAAACATTCCAATTTTCTACCAGAAGGATAGTCGTGTCCTACAAACACACGATAATTTTCAGGAAGTAAGTAAATATTTTTCACCGAATGATACAGTTCTTTAGCACTTCCTCCTATAAAATCTGTCCTTGCAGTACCTAAATCAGGCATCATCAGTGCATCACCCACAAAGACAGCATCATTGAACAGATAGCTTAGAGATGCCGGAGTATGGCCAGAGCTCAGTAACACTTTGATTTTATGGTTTCCTAATAATATTTCTTCCCCATCCTTCAAAAAGTGATCGAAACCTCCTTCAAGAAAGTTATTATTCAGATCCCAACCAAACTTTGGTGCCCATACATTAAGAACATTAAATATTTGATCAGAAATAGCTATCTTGCCACCAAACTCTTTCCTAAGATAAAACGATCCTGTTAGATGATCAGCATGAATATGAGTTTCCAATATCCAGCGCAAAGTAAGATTCTTATAATTTATATAGTTTATTACTTTCTCTAGCGAACCAATCTCAACCTGGCTACTATTATTGTCATAAAAAATAACTGGATCTATAACAGCAGCTTCGGAGGTGATATCATCGTGTAAGACATAGGTAAAGGAATTGGTTGCTTCATCAAAAAAATGTTCAATAGAGAACATAGACAGAACCTATAGTAGTTTAGGCAAAGACCATACAAATGTTCAAGATAGAAACAAATTAAACACGTACATTATATAATACAGCATTATATTACTAACTATATAAGGTGTAGGCAATGCCCAGCAATGCTAAAGGATTCAGCGTGCTTGAGTTTATGATTGCTGTTTCCATGATAGCTATACTAGCTAGCGTTTCTGCTACGGTGTTTGTATATTTTGGTAATAGGTCACAATTTATTGATTCCTTACAAGAAGCAATGCTCATAGCAGGATCTTCCGCCCAAAAAAGCATGGCTTTGTCATCAAGATGCAAAACTGGGACTGTAAACTTTACTGATCAAGATTCTCAGTACTTCAGTCAGGCAGTATTTGCCAAAAATGGAAATGCCTGCACCGCTACACTTACCTATAAAAATTATTCTAGCAAAACTGGTATTAGGGCTGAATTACGAAATAAAACAATAACCTTGAAATTCGAATTTACACCTAAGGCTGGCATAACTATGTCGTGTAGCACATCTGTTTCAAGTGAGTACACATCAGGCAAATGCTAAAACTTCAATAATTATAGGACATTTTTAATGAGAGATACCTATTACCAGGACAAAGTGGTGCTAGTAACTGGATCGAGCTCAGGGTTAGGATTCGGTATAGCAGAAAAATTCCTCACAAAAGGAGCAAAAGTCGTATTTAATAGTGCAAATTCTTCGAAGAAAGAATTGCAGGAATTAATTGATCCCTCTTTAAGAAACAACATGACTTACTTTCCTGCAGATATGTCTGTACCCAAGGAGATAGAATCACTGTTCGAAAAAATAAAATCCTCCCTAGGAACAGTAGATATCCTTATCAATAATGCAGGTATCCAGCATCTATCACCTATTGAACATTTTTCTGTTGAGAAATGGGACAATATCATAGCTGTAAATTTGAGTGCATCTTTTCATACTACTAGGTTAGCACTTCCTGGGATGAAGGAAAAAAATTACGGTAGAATTATAAACATATGCTCTGCTCATGCTTTAGTAGGATCGGCAAACAAAAGTGCTTATGTTGCTGCCAAGCATGGACTGTTAGGCTTAACAAAAGTAGTTGCCCTAGAAAATGCACAGACTGGAGTAACATGTAATGCAATTTCCCCTGGGTGGGTTTTGACCGAGCTAGTAAAAAAGCAAGTAGAAGAATTAGCAAAGACGGAAAAATTAGATTTTGAATCAGCAAAAAAGAAACTACTCTTAGAGAAGCAACCGTCAGGAAAATTTGTAACTATAGAGCAAGTAAGTTCACTGTGCCTGTTTTTATCAGGCGAGGAAGCACAGGAAATACGAGGTTCCTCTTTTAGCATAGACGGAGGATGGACAGCTACTTAGAAACATGAATCATGAGGTAGTGTATGACGGACCACAGCATGGCTGCTAGCACAGCAATGGTTATCATTGCTGCCAAGATGAGCACAATAATAAGCAACCACCCTATATCCTCATCACCCCCCAGTCTACTACTCCTATGAGGAATAAGTGGAGTGGATTCATCGCAAACACTTTCCCCTACCGACAAGGACAAGGTATCAGGATCAGATGAACCCAAATCCCCATTTGGCTCAAAAGCACCAACCTCCTCTTCATATTCAGATCCAACAGAAGATATTAGAGATAAATTAGAACTACTTCCACTACCCTCACAAAAATAGCAATCGGGCAATGAAAAAGGTTCAGCATCACTAGATTCACTACTAGCACAGGACTCAACATCTGTAGATTCATCATTATCAGCATCAGCACCGGAAGGTGGTAGCAAAGAAAGCACACTTAAGCAAGAACCACATATAGTGACACTACGCTTCCAGCACCAACCCTCAGTACTTGAATGTGAAACTGATTTAAGAGTAACTGATGGATCACCCAATACACTCCATCCGCTAGAAGAACCATAAACAGAACCTACAAGCTGCATCATATCTTCGAAACTGCCGGGACTAACAGAGACTGAATGACCCTCAGGATAAGAAATCGCGACAAAAGGAACGGCTGCGGAATCACTGCCATCCGGATTAGGGCCAGTACCAGATAACATACACCAAATTCTATGCAAAACAGCAGGATGAAGATCTGGATCAACCGATGAAAAAATATCGCAGCAATTTACCACGCTAACCCCTCTCTATGATAATAACGGCAAATTTAGCACAATGCTCTTCTAGAAACATAGAACTCCGACAGCCAATAAGATAGGACCAGACCCGTAGGGGTAAGCAATGAAATAGACCAAATCTTAGAGTAAACAAACACCAGAATATATTGTAATTACAATTACATAAAATTACTCTGCATAAAAACACAGCAATAAACAAAAAAGTAGGAAAAAAATGGGTCCTCTTTGGGACCCATATCATAAAAAATAAGAAGAAAATTATGCAATAATTACCGCTCTACCTTGGCCATTTTAAGCAGCGAGTCGACGTATTTTTGCAAATCCTCTTGTACTACCATCTGTTCTAATTGAGGCTTAATGGCATCAAAATCAGGAACTTTAGTGGGACGTGCAGCATCACGACGAATTATGTGCCAGCCAAATTGGGTCTTAACGGGATCAGAAATAGCACCCTCCTTAAGGGACTCTGCAACATCAGCAAAAGATTTTACATATACGCTCGGTGAAGCCCAACCCAAATCACCACCATTAGACTTAGAAACAGTATCCTTACTATACCTCTTAGCTAAATCTTCGAATTTAGCTCCTCTTAACAGTTTTGACTTGATCATTTTAGCATCCTTATCAGACGACACCAAAATGTGATGCAAATGAAGCTCCTGTCCATTCATGTTTTGCTTCATTTTTTCGTAGGCTTCTTTCAATTGGCGATCAGTCGGCTTATGAGTGTCCATGTAGTCCTTTATAAACGCACGAACAACAACATCCTGCGCAGCCAAATTTTGAGCAATTTTAACATCAGGATGCTCCTCAAACCCACGCTTCTTTGCCTCCTGATAAATAACTAAAGCACGAACAAGCTGATCTTTAATATGCTCGCGCACCTCTCCAGCACGTTTATCATCCTTCAGGTAGCCCGCTGGTGCCTGAGACATCAAAAAGTCAACAACAGACTTAGAAACTTTTTCACCATTAACAACAGCAATAGAGTCCTGAGGGATAGCAGCAACAGCACTAAACACCATTCCGCCCAAGATAGCAGCAACTAAAAACTTGTTTTTCATCCGAAAACCCTTCTTTTGATTCAAACAGAAACAGGGACTACCTTGATACTTATAGAGTGTATCTTACTCTGGATCATATCATCAAGTGTACTGTATACCAAGCGATGTGACTGTAGCTTAGTTTTACCATTGAACACAGAAGACTCTATGTAGACATACACATGTATCCCAGATTGGTCACGACCATCATTATGTTGTGGATGAGGCCTACGCTCTACTAGCAGTGACAGAGGAGAAAACGCATTCCTCAGCCTCTCCCTAATTTCATGCAAAATGTCGCTAAAATCTCTATCACCATTATAATCGTCGATCATCAGTCTCCTCGGCAACAGATAAACGGTTACGAAAGAGATAAGCAATCTGAACAATGGATAATATAATTAAAAATGCTGAAACGAAATAAAGTTTAAAGTAAAACCATGTATCTACATTAAAATAAAGAGCAACATAAATATTGAGTATGCCTAACAAGAGAAAAGATAATATCCAGGCCAGACTAATATTTTTCCAAACAAAAGGTAAAACTTTGAAATCTAGATGGTTCTTGAAAAGAACCTCAGGTATATTCTTACCCCTAATATGCGCAACCAGAAAAACTAAAGAACTTATCCAATAAACAACTGTAGGTTTTATCTGTATAAAGCGTGCATTATGGAATATTATGGTCATCCCGCCTAAAACCAAGGCAAGAAAAAACATCAATTTAGTTGATACATCAATGTTGTATGAAAGCAACTTAAAAATAACAATCTGTACAAATTGCGCAACAATTAAAGATGCAGTAGCCCAATATATTCCCTTCAGGAAATAAACAACGATAAAAGCTAAAAGAGGAATGATATTTAACAGTAATCTCATAAGCACCTTTGTTTTAAAAACTATTAACTCCTACCTCAATATAAGATCATCTCGTTTTGGACCAGTACCTACCATGGATACAGAAACACCAACGAGATCTTCCAGATACTGAACATAGAGCTGCGCATTTTCAGGCAAATCATCAAATGAAGAGATTCCAAGAGTTGACTGTTTCCATCCTGGCAAAATTTCATAGATCGGTTCACACTTATCCAAATAAACACAATCTGTGGATGCAATATCATGTGCAACCCCTTCATATGAATACCCAATACACACTGGTATCTCTTCTACTTCATCCAAAACATCAAGTTTTGTCAAACATAATGAGGAAAATCCGTTTAACTGATGGGCACGACGTAACATAGGAATATCTAGCCATCCACATCGCCTTGCACGACCAGTAGTGGAGCCAAATTCACAGCCCTTGTTTAAAAAATAATCTGAAAAGCTATCAGTAATTTCTGTTGGAAATGGCCCAGAACCTACGCGTGTACAATAAGCCTTTGTAACTCCAATAACGTTATGCAATAAAAAATGACTAACCCCAGAACCAATAGCAGCCTGAGCAGAAACACAATTAGAAGAAGTAACAAATGGATATGTCCCATGGTCAAGATCAAGAAACACTCCCTGTGCCCCCTCGAACAAAAAAACTTTGCCATCTTTGTCTTCACTATGCAAAACACTAGAAACATCACATGCCATAGGCATTAACTGCTGAGACGCAGACCACAAGGCATCCAAATTTTGCTTATAATCTATAGGAGAGGAATTTAAAAACGAAAAAGATTGATTATAGAAGTCTACCAGATCCTTCAAAACTCTACTTAGACGGTCTAAGGAAAGAAGATCCTGCATACGCACACTACGCCTTGCAACTTTGTCTTCGTACGCTGGACCAATACCACGCCCAGTAGTTCCAATACGACTATGTCCACGTGCACTATCACGAGCAACATCAAGACGAGCATGAAAAGGCAAAATTAAAGAACAATTAAGAGATATCCTTAACCTAGAACGAACATTAATACCTAAACTCTCTAAAGAAGCTATTTCTTCTAAAAGAGCAACAGGAGAGACAACAACACCATTTCCTATATAGCAATTCACTTCTGGATTTAAAATTCCGGACGGGATAAGATGCAAAATCAACTTTTTACCGTCAACAAATAGCGTATGGCCAGCATTATGCCCGCCATGGAAACGTATTACGCTAGAGACTAAAGATGCAGCAAGGTAATCTACTACCTTCCCCTTACCCTCATCGCCCCACTGCGCCCCAACAACTACAACATGACGTTTCTGACAAGACGACGAACGCAAAGCTACCTCCAGTATAACTCCGAGTATATTTTACTTAATGTGTGCTATTAGCGAAAAAAACACACCCACAAGCATCATAGAAAGGCCAAAAATTCTAATCTTTTGTACAGGCATAGACAAAAGCCTAGAAAAATTTTCTATCCACATCTTAGGAAAGGCAAATGGCAAAATTCCCTCAAGAACAAAAAAAAGTGCCAAAGCATGGATCAAATTATCCCAATTCATATAAAAAACCTACTTATCAGTACGTAAAGAATGCTGAGAGGAAATATACTTGAGCAAATCAATACTAGGATCTAGCACCAAAACATCTGATTTATCATTAAAAGAGTCTTGATAAATAAGCATGCTCTTATAGAATCGAAAAAACGAAGGATCACTCTTAAAGGACTTAGCATAAATATCAGCAGCCATGGCATCACCACTACCTTGAATTTCTGCTGCTTTTCTGTAGGCATCTGCCAAAACAATAAGCCGCTCCTTATCAGCAGATGCACGTATACTTTCAGCCTCACCAAAACCCTGAGCTCTTAACTGACCAGCAACGCGTTCACGTTCGGCTCTCATACGACGAAAAACAGAATCGCTAACTTCAGGAGGAAAATCGACCCTACGCAACCTAACATCAACAATTTTAACACCAAACTGACGCGCATCAGCATCAGCACTCTTGTTAACACGCTGCATTATATCGTCACGCTGACCAGAGATAACATCATGTACAGGAAACTTACCAACCTCTTCACGTAAGGCAGAATTAGTAGTTTGGGTTAAACGAAGTTCAGCAAAAGATAAATTACCAGACATGGTTGTAAGGAACAATTTTGGATCAACGATACGCCACCTCAAAAACGAATCAATGTTAATATTTTTCTTCTCGGAGGTAATGAAGCGCTCCGAGTTCTGGGAGTCTAGAACCTGTATACGCTTATCAAAAAACCTAACATTCTCAACAAAGGGAACTTTAAAATGCAAACCGGGATCCAAAACAACTCTCTTTATCTTCCCAAATTGCAAAACTACCGCCATCTCCCTCTCATCAAGTGTAAACACAGCAAAGCTTGATATAAATATTACTAAAAACACATAAATGCCCACAAAACGAGAATTCATTTAACGCCCTCCCCGTTCGCGAGTACCCAAAAGAGAAGACATGGGATCACCTTGTTTATGATAGGTTAGGTCTTCTTTAGAAGAATCTGTACGCGATGCAGAAGAAACAGGCTTAGGGGGAGTAGAGGGCGTAGTTTCATCTACGCTTGGCAAAGAGGAATTAACCTTAGGAGACATAATCTTATCAAGTGGCAAATAGAACACATTCTGGTTAGAATGAGAACTTATGTACAACTTAGAGGAATTTTTCAATATTTTTTCCATGGAATCCAAGTAAATACGATCCTCCGTTATTTTGGGATTCCTCCTATATGCTTCTAGAATCTGGCTAAATCGGCTAGAATCTCCCTTTGCCATACTTACTACCCTTTGCTTGTAGCCTTCAGCCATTTGGATTATTCGAGACGCATCACCCTTGGCCCTGGGAATTACAGAATTGGCATAGGTTTGACCTTCATTCTTTTGCCTTTCCTTATCCTGCACTGCCTTCACAGCATCGCTAAAAGCGTCCTGCACTTGTTCTGGAGGTTGAGCATTTTGTAAATTAACCTTTATAATCTGAATTCCTGTCCCATATCTATCCAGAATACTTTGTATAAGAGATTGACAAAGATCAGAAATATCAGCTCTTCCTCCATAGAGGACATAATCCATGACGTGCCTTCCAACAACTTCCCTCATTGCCGACTCTGAGGCCTTCCTAACCCATTCATCAGGAGTGGAACTGTTGTTAAAGGCAAACTTTCTAACATCACGCACGCTGTACTGAACAGAAAATTGGATATTAACAATGTTCTCATCATCAGTAAGCATTGTAGCTTCTTCTTTGTCTAAATTATCAGGCGTGTCATGATATCCAAGCTGAACAGTCCTAACATTTGTTACTTCATAAACCTCGCGACTCTCGATGGGAAACGGCCAATGCCAATGTAACCCAGGACCAAGAGTTTGAGTATACTTACCAAAACGCAACTCTACGGCCTGCTGACTAGCGCCTACAATGTATAAACCACTCAACAACCAAATAACAATAATTAATACAAAAACAACAACGAAGGTAAAGGGAAAACCACCTTCAGAAGGAGACGGGGGTTGGCGATTATCGTTAAAATTGTACTTCTTGGTGGGAGTTTTTACTCCAAATAAAGACTTCAGTTTATTAAGAAAATCCTGCCAAACCTGCTCTAAGTCAGGAGGAGTTTGCTGATTAAAAATAATGTTCAGCAAAAAGCGCACACCCTGCACAAATTTCATAGAAACTTTCTCTTAGTTTTTAGAAAAACACAAAAAGTATACCAAAATGGCAAAATATCTAAGGGAACAACGTACTAACATCTGAGGATAAATTAATACGCATGCACAGGAGCAAGATTTTCAAATCGCGTAATATCCCCAGAAAAATGGAGCCTAACAGTACCAACAGGTCCATTACGTTGTTTGCCTATGATAACTTCACATACTCCCTTTTCACGCGAATCTCGATTGTAGTACTCATCACGATATAACATAAGAATAAGATCAGCATCTTGCTCTATTGCCCCAGACTCTCTAAGGTCATTCATTTGAGGTCTCTTGTCACCACGTTCTTCCACACGACGAGACAATTGCGATAAGGCTATTACAGGACAATTTACTTCCTTAGCCAAAGACTTAATAGAACGAGAAATCTCCGAAACCGCGTTTGCACGCGTATCACTGTGATTACCAACAGACGACATCAGCTGCAAGTAATCAATAATAACAAGTCCCAACTTTCCCCCATAGTGTCGATGAAGGCGCCTAACTCTAGCCCTAACTTCATAAGAATTAAGAGAAGCCGACTCATCTATATATATAGGAGCCTCCTTCAAAAGTCCAAAAGAGGTAATAAGACGTTCCCATTCATCATTACTAAGTTGGGCATTTCTCACTTTGCGCTGATTTAAGCGACTCATAGAAGAAATCATTCGCATAGCAAGCTGTGTACTGGACATTTCCATACTAAATATACCAACAGGTAACATTTGCTGCACAGCAATATATTCTGCAATATTCAAAGAAAAAGCCGTCTTCCCCATGGAAGGCCTTCCAGCAATAACAATCAAATCTCCAGGCTGAAAACCGGAGGTCATATCGTCGAGGTCTACATAACCCGAAGGAACCCCTGTTATATTGGAGGGACCTGATTCCTGAATTTCCTGCAATCGCTCCATCACATCATCAAGAACAACCTGAATGTCAGAAAAACCAGTAATGCTCTTACCACCCCTCTCAGCGATGCCAAAAATCTTACGCTCAGACTCATCAAGAATATCACTAGATGAGCGACCACTAGGATGAAAAGCCAACTCAGCAATTTCATTAGATAAAGTAATTAGCCTCCGCAAAATTGCTCGATCACGAACAATCTCTGAGTAATGACGTATATTCGCAGCAGAAGGAGTATTCTTAACAATTGCAGCTAAATAAGCCATTCCCCCGACAAGATCCAATTGAGAACTATTTTCTAGAGACTCTGACAATGTAACTACATCTATAGGTAGAGAAACATCTACCATCTTCATGATATGAGAAAATATTATTCTATGATCATTTCTGTAAAAATCATTATCCGTAATAACATCAACTACCTTATCCCAAACAGAGCTGTCTAGCATCAACCCGCCCAACACCGCTTGCTCTGCATCTATTGAGTGTGGAGGAACCCTTAGTAAATTAGTTTCATTAGGAGACATTGACTGCCCTGTACTTATTAATTCGATCACGCATAAACAAAGCAACACTAGCAGGTGTTGCTTTTGAGTCTTTAAAAAAACTCATATCTTTAAAAAAATAAGACGGATAGCTTATGGAACGAGAAATCGCCACTAAAACTTTATTCCCCCCGGTTGCTTCAATGAGCTTCTCTAAAGACGCACCTTGAACACCGCAGCCCGGAGCCAAAAACCACAAATGAGGATAACTAAGGCGAATCTCAGAAATAGCATCAGGATATGTTGCACCTACGACCAACCCACAATTATTATATTTTGAACAAAACTTAGATACCAAGCCAGCAACTCTCATATATACATTGCAACCATCGTAAAGCGTACACTCTTGTAAATCAGAAGAACCCAAATTTGATGTTTTACATAGAACAAACACTCCCCTATCACCACTTTCTTGATAAGAGGAAAAGGGAAGTACAGCATCCGCACCTAAGTATGGATTCACAGTCGCAGCATCAGCAGAGTAGCGCTCAAAACACTCTTTAGCATAGCACTCCGAAGTAAATGGCACATCACCACGCTTTGCATCCAAAATTACAATGATATCAGGATAATGAAGATGTATAAAATCCACCAACCGCCTCACTTCATCTTCAAAACCGTAAGCAGCAAAGCGCGCAACTTGAATCTTAAAAGCACACACGAAAGGGGCGGTTTGTATAACCAAATCCTTACAGAAGGAAAACAGAGAAGAGCCATCAAAATCACTGAGGCCCATATAACGGGGATCAGGGTCAATACCAACACACAAGAGCGACGAAACACGCAACTGGTAGGACTCCAAACGCTCCAAAAAAGGAGCTCTAACAGGCTCCATCTCAACACCAAAAGAATAAAAATCCCAATCTATAAAACATCAAGAGGTTTCACCCAAAACAGAAACAGTTACAGAAAAAGAAACATCTGGGTGAACCGATATAACGACATCGTGATCGCCTACCGATTTTATAGGTTGAGGAAGACAAATCGACCGCTTTTCAAGTGAGAAACCATTCTCATTAAGGTGACGTAAGATATCAGCAACACCGACAGAACCAAATAGCCTGCCATCAACCCCAGATTTCTGCGTAATTTGAACTGTCAATCCAGACATTTTCCTTGAAAGCTCTTGAGCCGCCGTCAACTTACTACGCTGTATCTCTTCAAGTTCTCTACGATGAAGCTCAAATTCTCTTTTGCTTTGCTCCGTAGCACGTTTTACCTTACCCTTGGGAAGCAAAAAATTACGGGCGTAACCCGCCTTTACAGAAACAACATCACCCAACTTGCCAACCGAAGGAACATTCTCAAGCAAAATAACTTCCACAACCGACCTTGTCACACTAGGACCCTTCCTCATTAATTCCAATAAATTCACTTGCCCTACTTATGAGCATCCGTATACGGCAACAAAGCCAGAAACCTAGCTCTTTTTATAGCAGTAGTAAGTTGACGTTGATAAGAAGCACTCGTACCAGTCAAGCGTGCTGGAATAATCTTACCAGTTTCAGTAACAAAAGATGATAACAAATCAACATCCTTATAATCGATCTCTTTAACATTCTCTGAAGTAAAACGACAAAACTTACGCCTTCTAAAAGACACTCCTCTAGAAGAATCACGGCGCTTAGATTTGGTAGCTTTCTTTGCCGCACTCTCCCGAGCAGAGGAAGTTAACTGAGTAGCCATAAAAACACTATTCCTTATCACAGAAAAACCAAAAAGAATTCACATGGAGAACCGGAGACCTATATATCCCATGCGCACCCCAAAACCCTTCCAATATAACCCCCTTCCCAATGCAAGAGGGAGTAACTTTTTTATCAAAATCACCACCAACTACCACAAAGCGCACATCAACACTCACCGCCAAAAGAGACTCACATTCTGACTTGGAGGAGGTATGGCGCAAGGTACCCTCAACAACAGAAATGCCAGCAGGAGTATAGCGAGGGACAAACAACTCACACAACACACCTGATAAATAAACAAAATTAACCTGGGTAAAATGAGCATAAAACACAACACCCCCCAAGCTACACGGAAGCACTCGCTTCAGAAGACTCCTTAGCTGGAACAGGATCATCCAACCCAGCAACCTTCAGGAGAGAACGAGACTTCTCTTCCTTCATAATCGGAGAAGGGGAGGAAATTTCCTCATTGCGGCGCACGATAAGGTGCCTCAAAATAGCATCATTGAATCGAAAAGCGTGCTCCAGCTCGGTAAGAGAATCCTGTGAACATAGAGCATTCATCAGGACGTAGTGTGCTTTATGAATTTTTTCAATAGGGTACGAGAGCTGCCTACGTCCCCAATCTTCGAGACGAGACACAGAACCACCCTTACTAAGAATCATATTCATATAGCGATCGACCATTGCTTGAACCTGCTCGCTTTGATCGGGATGTATAATAAGAACTATTTCATAATAACGCATGCAAATAAACTCCTCACGGAAAAGTCCCCCCCTATAGGGTCTACAATCCGACACAGGGAGACAAGGAGACAAGGACAGTGGATATTCTAGCCATATTAAATAATATTGCAATCAGTAAAGTATAGATAAGTAAAAAGCTATGTATAGTGCAAACTACATAAAGTGGCGATTTTCATTTTTTTACAACAAAAAAGATGCTTGATACAAATAACACATTTAGCCCCGAAAAGGCACGTGCACATTGAAAAGTTGGATATAGAAAAGTGATTAATGACATACATAATGGATATTACTCCGTTGAATTTTGGCAAAGCATAAATACCATAGCCATAGTAGTCCAAAATTAGTTGGTAAACAGGAAGGATACTCACCATGGATGAGAATTGCGTCCGTATAGAACATGACAGTCTAGGAGAGTGGCCAATACCATATAATGTCTATTGGGGAATACATACAGCTCGAGCCATAGATAACTTTCCTATAACGAGACACTATATAGGGGAAGAGCCACAGTTCGTACGGGCAATAGCAGAGGTTAAAAGGGCCGCTGCAGAGGTCAACATGGAGCTGGGACTGATAAAAAACGATATTGCGGAGGCAATAATCGAAGCCTGCATAAAAATATCCCAGAATCAATACGATGATCAATTCATCATAGACCCAATACAGGGTGGTGCTGGTACATCTACCAATATGAACGCTAATGAAATCATCGCCAATCTTGCTTTGGAAATTATGGGGCACGAAAAGGGAAGATACGACATAATACACCCTGTAGATGATGTAAATCGCTCACAAAGTACAAATGATGTTTACCCAACAAGCATAAAGATCACTTGCATTAGGATGATTGATGAGTTCTGTTTGTCGGTTAGAGAACTATGCGACTCTATAGACAAAAAGGCAACAGAACTAGCAGATGTATTAACAATTGCTCGTACCCAGCTACAGGATGCGGTACCCATAACGCTAAAGCAAGTTTTTTCTGCTCAAGCAACAATGTTAAGGCGCCTTCTATCTGGCTTTGAGTTTTGTCAGAAATCACTAGGCGACATACACTTAGGGGGGACAGCTATTGGTACAGGTATAAACACTGAGCCAAGATATGCTGAAATGGCGTGCAATAAGCTATCAGAAATAACAAAATTGAAATTATCTCAAGCATCTGATTATGTAGCGGCAACACAGGATACAGCGGTATTTGTAGGCTTCTCTAACACAATGAAGCAGTTTGCAATCACCCTCTCTAAAATTTGTAGCGATTTGCGTCTTATGTCTTCTGGACCGCAGGCCGGGTTCAGTGACATCCAGCTTCCGCCGCGAGCTGCTGGCTCTAGCGTAATGCCAGGGAAGGTTAATCCCATTATTCCAGAAGTTATAAATCAGATTTGTTTTCAAGTCATAGGAAATGACCTGACTATATCTATGGCTGCGGAAGGAGGTCAGCTGCAGCTTAATGCTTTTGAGCCAATTATGGCCAAGTGCCTCTTTGAGAGTTGTCACTACCTAACTACCGGGTGTAGAACACTTAACATATCTTGCATAAGTGGCATAATGGCAGACAGAGAAAAACTAGCGGATCGAGTTTCTAGGTCTGTTTCTCTTGCAACAGCACTATCTCCAATAATAGGTTACGAAGAAGCAGCCGGTTTGGCTAAAGCAGCCCTGGAGACTAATCGTACTATAAAAAGTTTGGCCCTTGAGAGAGCTGTGATTTCAGAAAAAGAAATAGAAGATGCTCTATCAAGCTATTCTTTAACCCATCCATCTCATCAATATCCAAGACTTGTTAAGAAGAAGAAAACAGCTAAGTAATGGATTAATTCATATAAAGCCACTGTCCTTAAGAGGTGGCTCATCTAAATAAGCAACGTGGAATATTAATCTAGAGGGTGTTGCTGTGCTTGCGTAAATCAAAAATCAATTATATACAACAAACTACCTAAATACATGGAAAATACATTTATCTTCAGACTAAAAATATAAATAGCAGTAACGTGATCTGCCCAGGGAAAACATACAAAAAAATAAGAACACAAAAATACTAATTCTTACTAATTGTTAACAATACAATCATCTAAGCACATTATAATAAATTATAGTCCCCAGTTAATTATATCCATACTTTTTGATAAATATAAGTTGTTGCTATAATCATTTTAAATAAGTACATTTGCATTAATGATGATTATATTATTTATAAACAAGCAACAAATGTAACAAGAAAGGAAAGTACGTGAACCCTATACATTCCAAACTGATGTCACCATCTTCATATTGTGAGCAACCAATAAAAAGTTCTAACGACAAGTATGAAAATGAATCAATTACTAATTGTATTGGAAGTATTAATGCTGAATGCAGTTCAAAATATACACCAGTGCTAGAAAGTAGCAGCAACACAGATACTACTGATAATTATAATTCATCACTCCTTACAGATACATCTACATTATTAACTAGATCCCCAATAGGAACTACCGCATCTAATCCTGCATTAGCAAAAAAACATATTAATATAAGAAGTTTTCGTGAGAGTAGAAATATAAGAACACCGACTAGTGAGTGTTCAGAAGTAAATGTTTCAAAAATAGCGAAAATATTTGATACTGGAGTACTAAAATTATAAAATACACTAACATTACCTGATAATGTACAACTTATGAGATAGAAACAACTAAAATAATAGTGCAATATTAATACCAAGTAACAATTGATGGGTTAATACATTCTTAGCCCTATAATAACAGGTCGTGCTTACACATAATGTAATCACGATCTTAATCTTATAGTGACTTTAAATTTTTTATTTACTTGTTATAAATATTTATTGAGTTGTTTTAAACTTTTATGAATTTTGATGTTTCTATCTCTCATAAAAAAATATTCATCAAAATTTTAAGTTCACTGAACAAATAAAAAATTTTCCTAATCATATAATTATGACAATTAAATAATATTATTTATTACTTAAATCACATTTATTATGTTAAAACATTCCTACTACAAACAATAAATAAATGAGTGAATAGGAAAGAACGTTAGATAAATATGATATAAATCTATAGACATTTAAAGGAAAAAAATGACGTACCATATATTATTGAAAATAGTAAGTATTGTATTTTTATATAAAATTATCATATGTGGCACTAAATATGAGTAAACTAATCAATAAAAGTATAAAATTTAGCGATGTAAGTTTACTTTTTTTATGTGACTCCTAATTATTAAAATAAAGAGGCAAATTTTGTTTTCACTTTTAATATTAATTGAGACATTAATATCTAAATGTAGGTACTTTATTGGGGAAGAAAATATAAATGCTATATGACATATGTAAGACTATGGTAAGTATGTTTCCATAACAGCAAATACGAAGAAACAGCTGCATCTAGTATTTTATCTCTCAGTTTATTCTTGTCAATAACAGTTAATCTATCAAGTAATAAAGAGAATTTCATGAGTCTGAAAAAGCAGTAAAATTTAAAGGAATCATTGTAAGATGAAGCTCGAATTGTGAGATTCTGCACAAACACACAGATAAATAGGTAATTATGAAATTAGTTCAAATAAAAAACCGCTAATATTAATAGCGCACACAACAAATTTATAAACTACGTTATACATAAATAAGTAATGTAAAGATATACTTATTAGATTAGCAATAGATTATAATCGCCCACAAAACATGTTGTTTATCAATAACATGTCCATAGACAAAAATCTATCTAGTGTAGGTATATAAGAAGACGGATATTTAAAAAGTATTATAAATTATTTTGTACTAAAAAGTATTAGTTGTTATACTTTATTTGTTATCGTCTAAAGTTAACTTAACTTGAGTGTAATATATGATTACAACATCAGCTTCAAGTTCCTTATCTAATATTGATTCTGGCAGTGTTCCAGATGAAAATAATAGTTCATTAATCCAAGTGGAGCATAGTAGTACCTCAGAATCGGAACAAAATTGTACTTACGTTAGTGCACAACCATGCCAATACTACTATATGCTGCCAGAGCAGCAATTAAGTACACATATACCTATACAACAAATGACTAATACCTACCAAGAACCAATACCACATCAAAGTCAAGCTCACGCAACGTACTATACAGCACCAAATAACATGTATGCATATCAATTCTCTTCACATCAATTACAACAAAATAGAACTATAAATTCTAATTTCCATAGCATATATACATGTCCAGAAAGATATAATGCTCTAATAGCACCAATGGGCAGTCAGCATTATGCGCAGCAATATTTTCCTAACCCAATGGAACATTCTCAACAAACAACTTACTTTCCTCCAGGAGTACCTCGTGAATACACTTCTGCTGAATCCTATCCTGTTAACAGATGTTTATATCCATACCATGGAAATTTTTATGGATGCTATGGCAACAATCAATATCCAGCGCAACAATACAATCCTACTATAACAACACATGGGTACAATTATCCTTTGAATGAAATATGCCAACAAGGACAAGAATTAGAACAACCTCATTCTTTTATTATATCTCAGGATATGCATACAATAAATACAACCTCAATGCCAACAACATCAGGAAATCAGCAAATTTATTCCAATATTCCCGCTACTCTCACAAATTATCCCACACCAAATGTACAATATATTTCCGATAAATATGATAATCATTCTAACTCTAATAAAATGGAATCATTGTATAGACAACAAATAGATGAAGGGCACTTTAAGAGCGCAGATAGTACAGAAGTTACTATAGAAATTAAGAGAAGTATTGAACGACTACAACATCAAGTAGATTTTCTATGCAGCAAAGTACAATCAGGAAATTTATGTGAACACAATACTTACCATTTAGGCAATACTAAAGTAAAGATCAGTAAAAGTACTGGAACGGATGTAACTAATATTAGCAGCAACAAAGGAGCATCTGAAGATGCTACCTTAGATTTTCATGCAGAGTCATCTACATGTAATTTTATGCCATCAATTATATCTTTACTGTCATGGGAAGGTGGAATATACTCTGACGCCCTAAAATCTACAGATATTAATTGTAGTAATTTTGTTAGCAATATTATCAAGCTCAATGAAAATATTAATATTGAGCGTGTTGATATAGAGAAAAATGGCATAATAATTTCTCACTACGTAAAGCAATGCCTCTTCCATCTAGTTTTAAAAGATATATACAAACTTGAAAAAAGATACCCAATTATACTTGAACCCAATGATACATTGGAAAAATTAAAGGGAAAAGCCCTATCAAATGATAGACTTTTTCATGAATTATCTAATATATGCTCAGCAATAGATAATACAATAACCACAACAGCTATAGATGAGTTGTTAAAATCCTTCCCAGAAGGAAGGATCTGTATTTTCGATTGCGACAATAAATTTTCATACATTGAACTTTCAAAAAAAGGTGAAAATGGGGAACTTGTTGGAACTGAAGCATTTGATAATCTTATAAATCTTGTTAAAGAAAACATTATCTCCCTTCCCGATGAAATTACTAGATTCATAACATCTTCAAAAACGGCTTTCATAAAAAATGGATTTTTGGGAAAAATCAATAACTTAACATTGCAGAGAAAATCTCTAGAGTCAATCAGGAGGGTTGCAAACGAAATTTGGGAGAATATTAGCTTCGACGCTGCCATAATGAAATTTTACAGAATTATATATCGCACCCAACAAACTAGCATAGCTATCATGTCAAAAATAATTGAGGGAGAATTTTCTCCTCCCGAAGGATGCACTATCAGCCAATATATAATTAATATAGTAAATAGCTTTAAACAAACGATATCAAATGGCATTTCACTTTCATCAGTTTTTTACGATGAAACAAAAAAAAGTATGGTATGTATTAACCAATCTGATTTAGATGCGCATTGTAAAACAATAATAAACTATCTTTCATCTGAGTTTACTTCCTCATACAAAAACATATTACTAAACAAATCTATATCTAATTTAGAAATGAGGTCGAGCAAGAAAAAATTGGAATGTGCAAGACTATCCTTAAATATTGCCCATAATGGTTTATACTGCACCACTATAAATTATTCTGACTTTTCTGATCAATTATTAGAAAGTATTGCTCATTATGAGCTACATGAAATAATAAATGAACATGATATAACTAAACTTGATTTATCTAACTTCTACAAAAATTTTATGGAAACATTGCTAGCAACTATGCTTCCTAGAATATCTGTTCTTGAGGAAGAACTAGCTTCGTTTATAATTAAAAATGATTTATCACTAGAAGATATTAAGATATTATTTTTATCTGACAAAAGTCATTTTAATAAATTCAAAAAATTTTGCAAAGATGAGTTAGAGCATGCCTCGCAGTACAATAATATTGAATCATATCTGGTAGTAAAACACTTTAATTTGTATAAAAAAGATGGAACAGGTATACCGATAAATATGGAAGACGGTGACAATAGAGCGCTCTTTTCTTTATCCTCTAATGTAAAACTAATAAAAAATGTCATATCTAGTCTTCCTAGTATAGTTATGTCAACTATCAAAAATAATGATACTAAGTTAATTGAAAATGCATTTTTTGATTATTTTCATAAAATACTGATAAGTAAGTCATCATTAAATAAGTTTAATGATATTATTAACAATGCAGTAACAGAAGTAAGCATTAATTCTTCACTGAAAAAAGCGGCCTCTGGAACAGCAGATCTAATTAATAGATTTGTAGATATTAGTGACACTGATAAATTAGAACAGTACCCTGTACGATTAATGGATGAGTTTTTAGTATCTTCACTGGAAGCTAAAACTCACGTAAGAAATATCGTTGAACGGTTCAGAGATAAAATAGACAAAGCAGTAAAGTATGCAATTATTTTGACTAATGGAAAAACCTCTTCTCCATCAAGAGAGGAAATATACATATTAAATTCACATCTAATAAATGACACGTATAAAGCCTGTATCAGCTCATATAGAGGAAGTTGTGTCGAAGAATATAAGAGCATTGCTGACTAAATAATACTGATTGTCATCTGCTAAAAAAACTCCACAAAAATTTCTTATTTAATTAAAATAATTGCAAATTTATGACTATTAGTTGGTCATATTAGTTACAGTTAACACAGAAATTGTTAAAACATTCATATCTATAATAATGCATATAGCGTAAATATATGCTTAATGCGTAATACTTACTTATCATAAATAGCCCACAGATTAGAGAAACGCGTATGATTAATAATTGTTCTACGAATGAGTCCACCCTAAGCAACAGAAAACATCAATACTATGGTTCAATGGACCATGAAGATGCTACCTGTAGTACATCAACTAATATTAGTACTTCTAGTGAAATTTCTATTTATAATTTTTCTCAATATGAAAACTTATCACCTGAAGAGGTATCTCCCCTTTTGCCCAAAAATGGAAATAAGTCTCTCTCCAGTACTCCTTTACAGGAGCCGTCTTTTCTGGATGCCGAAATAGAAGATAAGTCGTGTCAAGTCCCAAAGAGTGTGTATACTTTATTTAACACCTTAATGGTAAGCTCTTTAACATTCCTTTCAATTGTTGGGCTACTAGGTGTAAGATGCCAGAATTTTCGTAGTGGACTACATGCCTGTGGTATACCTCCAGAAAATGCAAATCAGACTGAAAATTTCATTATTAATAATGACAATGACACTAGTTACTGCCGTGATATGAAATTAAGGCAAAATGAATGTCGGGCTTTGTCAAAACACCTCCCCAAATTGGGCGGTAATGATTTTGAATATACACTTACTTTGGTTATATCGTCATCATTATTGCTAGTATTTTTGTCAGCAATACTCGTATCTGCCTCTTTCAAAACGGATAATGAATATTCACCATCCTCAAATTCTGCTGACAATAAACTTGGATTAGGCGAAAAAAGGGCATGTGAGCTAGAAGAAGTGGGGGTATGTGAACTAAAAGAAACAGAAAATTGAAAAATAAGCAATACCTTCTCTTTATCTATCGACCGTTATCTATTATCCTGTATCGGTTGCCCGTGTATCATGGCGTGCTCTCTCCGTAAACAATTATAGGTACAGTTCTAGATGATATTATTACGAAAATTGTCCAACCCCAATGGCTTATTGTGTGCTGCATTTTTTTCAATTTATTCCTCAATGTGTATGGGAGACTCTAGCACTCTAGACACCATTACTAGTACAAATACCTTTCGTATTGGGTATAGAACATCCTCAATCCCTTTCTCTTACCTTGATGACAAGCAAAACATTGTCGGGTATAGCATGGATTTGTGTAGATCTATATCATCTGAGATACAAAAAAAACTTGGACTAAAAAATCTAAAAATAGAGTATGTGCCCATTACTTCCCAAAATAGAATCGTTTTATTACAGAGTGGAGCTATAGATATTGACTGTGGTTCTACTAGCAACCTACAGTCTCGAAGGAAACAGGCAGATTTTAGCTACAATATATTCCTTGCACATATAAAAATGATGGTAAAGGCTGGAAGTAGCATAAAAGATTTCAAGACAGTAGGAAAAAGGGCTGTTGTAATGACATCCGGGACATCGTCAGATAATGCTCTTGCTGAATTCGCAAAGAAGAACAACCTAGAATTTAACGTAATCTACGGAAAAGACCATGCTAACTCTTTCTTACTGCTAATTACTGGCAGAGCATCAGCTTTTGTTAATGATGATTCTATACTATATGGTCTAAAAGCTCGTATATGGAGTCGTTCTAAGAATTTTGTTATTCTCTCCGAATCTTTACGTACAGAGCCTTACGCTCTAATGTTCCGTAAAAATGATCCTAGATTCAAAAAAATTGTGGACGGTACTTTGGCAAAAATCATGAAATCCGGGGAGATAGTTACATTATACAGAAAGTGGTTCATGTCACCAATATCTCCTAGAGGAATCAACTTAAACATGCCACTGTATGATGACACTAGGAAAATGTTTGTAGCCCCTAACGATTTTTCTGCTAAGGGATAGGTCATCATCCATTAGAGAGAAAGTAAGGAGAAATTAATGCAGTATAACTGGGATTGGCTATTCTTCTTAAAAGTTGGCTACGATGGGCAAGTCTACGGCAAAATGATTCTTAGTGGCTTAATGTACACGATCATAGTGGCTCTATCGTCGTTTATCCTGGCTTTTGTTCTGGGAGTATCCGTTGGAGTTATAGCTACCATAAAGAATAAATTCATATCTTTAGCCGCTACTTTTTATATAAATGTTTTTCGCAATATACCGCTTTTGGTACAATTGTTTCTCTGGTTCTTTGTAATGCCTGAGTTCTTACCTATAGATACTGCTGATTATTTAAAACAAAACGTACCACCAATATTTTTTGGAATATTGGGGTTGGCGTTTTTTACTTCCAGCCGCCTTGCAGTGCAAGTAAAAGCAGGAATAGAAAGCCTTCCCAGAGGGATGCGTGAAGCTGGAAGAGCTCTTGGCATGAAGAAGTTTCAAATTTATAGATATCTACTACTTCCAGCTGCGATACGCATGATCATCCCTTCAATAACATCTGAAGCTATGAACAACATAAAGAACTCTTCTGTAACCTATGCCATAGGAGTTACTGAGTTATACTTCCAGTATAAACAACTTACGGAGAAAACTTCGCAGGTCATAGAAACAACATGTATTGTAACGATGCTGTATTTTCTTCTCAATTTCATTACTTTCTTGATTTTACAGTACGTTGAGAAGAAACTTACAATACCTGGCATCATTAGGAACGAACAAGAGGACAACACATGATTTTTCTCTCAGTTATAGCCGAAAACGCCGGGTTCCTTCTAAGTGGTCTTGCTTACAGTGTTAAAGTCTCCCTCGTAGCCACCGGATTCGGGTTGATCTTCGGAACCGTTCTTGCTTTGATGTACATTTCAAAGTTCTCTTCTCTTAGGACCTTCTCTAAGGTATATATAAACTTCTTTAGGAGTATTCCGTTAGTACAAGTAATGCTATCCTTCTATGTGATTATACCTTTTATGATTAAAATAGTGACTGGCGATTTTTTTCATGTCAGTGCCGAAAGCTCAGCTTACTATTCATCAGCTCTTTTTGAGTCTGCATACTTTAGTGAAATAATAAGAACTGGCATACAATCCATTCCCAGAGGACAGATGATGGCTGCCTATTCTCTAGGGTTTGGCTATATTGATGCTATGCGCTACATTATTCTTCCTCAGGCCTACCGTAATGTTTTTCCGGTATTAATGACCCAAGTATTTATTATTTTTCAGGATGTATCCCTGGTATATGCAATAGGAGCTATAGACTTTTTTGGGGCTGCTGATCAAATTGCGCAGCGTGAATTCATGCCTACTGAGATGTATTTATTTTCTGCTGCAGCATACTTCATTATTTGCTACAGTTTTTCCCATTTTTCTAGATATCTTGGGAAACGACTTAACATAAACCACTAGGGCAGCACACTCTATGAGTATGATATCAATACAATCTGTACGCAAACATTACGGCGACGTTCGAATACTGAAAAATTGTTCTTTAGATATACAAAAAGGAGAAGTGGTAGTAATATGCGGCCCATCTGGATCTGGCAAATCTACTTTAATAAGGTGTGTAAACGGCCTCGATCATTTTCAGTATGGAAAAATTATTGTCAATGGCACTAATTTAAAAGATCCTAGTACTGACATGGCTAAGCTACGCTCTCGCATAGGCATGGTCTTTCAAAGCTATGAACTCTTCCCGCACCTAAAGGTAATAGATAATATAACTCTAGCTCCTATAAAGGTACTTGGGTATTCTAAGGAAAAAGCACGCAAGAAGGCTGCTGAATTATTAGAGCGTGTTGGATTAAGTGCACATGCTAATAAGTACCCAGGTCAAATATCAGGTGGACAAAAACAACGTGTAGCCATCGCAAGATCTCTGGCAATGGATCCTATTGCAATGCTATTTGATGAGCCTACCTCAGCACTAGACCCAGAAATGACTAAGGAAGTACTAGGAGTGATAACTGAACTAGCCAAAGATGGAATGACTATGGTAATAGTCACTCATGAGATAGCGTTTGCCAAACAAGTAGCTAGTCGCATAGTCTTCATTGAAAGTGGTGAAATCATAGAGGACTGTCCGGTAACACAATTTTTCGAAAACAACTCTTCAGAGCGGGTACAAAAATTTCTTTCGGATATATAGGAAGTGTTGTATGAACCGGTACTACCAGGTTCACACTCCTGTTACAGTTAATTGGGCTTCAAGATGGAGTTTAAGATTATACCTTCAGCTTCATCCTTTCCTAACCAACCTGACACTTTAACCCATTTACTTTTTTCCAAATCTTTGTAATGCTCAAAGAAGTGTACCAATTCGTCTTTAATGCTAGCCGGGATATCTGATATGTCTGACATATGGGCATACATAGGAGCGCATTTGGTGGAGGGTAAAGCAAGTATTTTAATATCGTCGCCACTTTCATCTGCCATGTCTAGTGCTCCAACTGCACGACATGGTATTGCGCATCCATGTATCAATTTCACTGGACACATAACCAAAACATCTAGGGGATCACCGTCATCGGAAAGTGTTCCCGGAATGTATCCATAATCCAGTGGATATGACATAGATACGCTTAAGAACCTATCAACCTTTAGTAAACCTAAATCTTTATCAAATTCATATTTGACTGGATCAGAATGTGCTGGTATCTCTATAATGGTCGTAAAGTTGTTTGGTGCTATTTTCAAATGTGATAATGTATAGGTCATGATAATCTCCGGCTAATTACAGGCTTTAATATTGGCACAAAATTGTAAATTCTTGTCAGAAAAAATTTATAAAATCCTATGTTGGTTTTTTGTGCGTTTGATATAGAATGATAGTGTGCCTGGGTGGTGAAATTGGTAGACACAGCGGACTTAAAATCCGCCGGGACATTAAAATCCCTTGCCGGTTCAAGTCCGGCCCCGGGCACCACTAACATCTGCGATTTATTTATTATTGACATTACGCTCCAGCGAGGTGACAATATGGCTCACCGTGTGCGGGAATAGCTCAGTTGGTAGAGCGCAACCTTGCCAAGGTTGAGGTCGCGAGTTCGAGACTCGTTTCCCGCTCCATTCATTTTTGCCTAAAGATTATTATTGAGCTTGCATCGGGGCGGGGTGGCAGAGTGGTCATGCAGCGGCCTGCAAAGCCGTGTACGCCGGTTCGATTCCGACCCCCGCCTCCACACACGTACGTGTTGATGTTATTTTTCCCTTCGAAAGGTGCTGATGCGTCGGTTAATATTTGCTGTCGCTTCCTTCCTGGCCCTGTCCGGATGTGCCTCGATAGATAAGGTAAGCCCGGACTTGTCGCCCGACAGTATATACAAGATAGCCCAGAACAGTTTGCTAAACTCCGATTATAGCAATGCGTCCCGCTATTATGAAGCTCTAAGTCTCAGATTTCCCAACAATCCTTTAACAAGGAAGGGAGAAATTGAGCTAGCTTACACGTACTATGAAAACGATGACTTAGATCAAGCATTGGCAGTGTGCGAGCGTTTCCTGAAAATTTATCCAGATGATACAAATGCCGACTATGCTCTCTACTTGAAGGCATTGATATATTATGAGAAAAATCAATACAAATTCTCAGAGCTTGTAAAACAAGATTCCTCTGACCGTGATTCTAAAACCCTTAGCGAATCATTTCTTCTCTTTAAAGAACTTGTCACACGTTACCCGGATAGTGTATTTCGCCCAGACGCACAAAGGTACCTATCCCATATTGACTTTCTACTGGCAAAACATAACTTTGATATAGCGCTGTTCTACCTAAAGCATGGTGCTTACTCAGCAGCTTTATCTAGATTTCAAGGAGTGCTAGTAGAACACCCAACATCTTCCCTTAGAGAAGAGTCACTGTCTCACATTATAGATTGCTATAACCTCATGGGAATGAAGGAAATGGCTGCTGATACGAAAAAAGTTCTACTAGCCAATTATCCCAATGTAAAGGCGTAATTTTCTGTTGGATATTTCTGCGCTGGAGTAGACAGTATGTCTAACATACCACTGGGTATTTGGAATAGGCGGAGAATACGCTATCACACTTAAAGATTTCACGACAACAAGCTAAGAATTCTTGTCATCAGCTGTAACTGAGGAGGCATAACACATCCTGTCTATGTGATCCTTCATCTGATCGAACATAACATTTGTATTATTCATATAGGTTTTTACCATATCCTGGAAAAAAGGCAGAGACCAGAAATTAGGAAACTCTCCCATAATAGAAGGAAAATTACCAGCGCAACCGCCACTACCATTAGTGCACCTCTCTTCATTGGAAGATACATCTTTCGAGGATGCACCAGAAGACAGGAAATCATTCATATTTTTTTCCAGATGAGAATAGAAAAGTGACTGCATAGGGTGGCCGTAGCACCTTATCATAAAAAGTAAAAACTCTACAGAAAAAACAGGCTTATTGGTATTTTCCTCTTCAATAAGAACTTGAAGAAGCACATTACGGGTCACATCTTTACCTTTTTTGAGATCAATTATCATAAATTGTTCTGAGTCTAGTACTAACTTTTTTACATCATTTAAAGTTATATAAGCACCATACTCTGTATCGTATAAACGCCTATTAGGATATTTTTTAATTAATCTCATAGTGGTAAGAAAAAAATATAAGCCAACATAACCCTAGCAAATCCATGATTAGTATAATGGTACCTAAAATTAGGAAAGGCCATAAGAAAAATCTTGATCAAGAGTCATAATAGACAAGATACTACCAAGCTTACAGGTTAAGGATAAACAACCACCAGGTAGCATCAGGGATTTAAGAGACGAACCATCAACATCAATGGAAGAATCTCCAGTACTAAGAGCGGATAAAACACTTGAAGATCCACCAACACACCCCGTGCTGTCATGAACAGCAGGATAGAATAAAGAACGAGTAACCATATAATCAACCTACCCAAAATTTAAAACCTCAAAATCAGTACATATATTGCCCACCATTGATAGAAATATTGGCTCCCGTCATAAAGGCGGCTGCATCAGAAACCAGATAATCAACCAAAGCAGCAATCTCAGATGGATAGCCAAACCTCCCCAAAGGAATTTGCGGCATAACTTTGCTCTTTATAATTTCCTCCGGAATGCCTTTGAGCATAGGCGTATCTATATACCCCGGAGATATAGCGTTCACTGTTATTCCCTTTTGAGCAACCTCCAAAGCCAAAGATTTTGTAAAACCCAACACTCCAGCTTTAGCAGCTGAGTAGTTAGTTTGTCCAAAAGCACCCTTCTGTCCATTTACAGAAGAAATATTAACTATCCTACCCCACCCTCTCTCGATCATGCCATCTATGACCTTCTTTGTCATATTAAAGAGCGAATTAAGATTAGTGCTAATAACATCGTTCCACATTTCAAGTGTCATTTTACGAAATGTAGAATCCCTGGTTATGCCAGCATTATTAACCAAAATATCTACAAATAGGCCAGATTCATGTATGTCATCTACACATTTTTGACAAGATTTATAATCAGACACATCAACAAAAAAAGCAAATAGTTTGTCACCAAACTCGGGAAACTGGGATAGCCATTCCTCAGCCAAGCCGGCAGCCCGCCTGTACCCGACGATAACAGTATATCCAGAATCGAGCAAGCGCCTGCAAATAGCATAACCTATACCACCCATACCACCAGTAATTAGAGCACTATGCATTAGCAAGCTCCTCTCATTCGTCTTGAGGACTCAAAAACGTATGTACCAGGAGCTTCACTTAGATGCGTATAGGAACTATCAACATCATGTCGTTTAAATGAGGAAATATTATGCATCCACTCGGCCCAGTCTAACCACCAACTACCACTATGCTTAGGAGAAGATAGTATTTCCTCCCCTGAACTAGAAAAAGCACGGTCTCCCAATTTATAATTTTCTGAATAGTAGAAACGTTTGCTATGGTTAGGTGGAGAAACGACTCCTGCTGTATGTCCAGCAGATGACAAAACAAACCTGATATCGGCATTTGGAAATGCACTCATACCAAAATAGACAGAATTCCACGGCACTATATTGTCCATAAGGCAAGACACCATGTATATAGGACAGCTAATCATTCCTCCACTCAAATGCAGTCCTTCCCATAAAAAACTTTCTGTACTCATGAGTACATTGCGCATATATAACAGCTCTAGGTACTCAATAAACATTTTGGCTGTAATATTTGTATGGTCAGCATTCCAGGCAAGTATATCAAATGGCTTTGATTCTTCTCCTAGTAAATAACGACGTCTGACGTAAGACCAAATAAGATCCTCTGAGCGTATAAAAGCAAATATCCAGGCCAATTCATATCCGTATATTATAGGATCAGTTTCAGTTCTACGTTTTATAGCATCTATGGTTCCCTCTTGTACAAATGACCCTAGTATTCCTGAATATGAAGAGTTAATTACGGATACTAGTAAGGTAGCACTACATACCCAATCTAACTTATTTAAGGACATGATCATCAAAGATATAATGAGAAAGAATCCTGAAATGCAGTATCCCAATACATGGATTTTATCGTAACCAGTAGCCTCACGAACAAAACTAATACAATCTATCAATGCATATACATAGTCTTTTAGGTTGTAATCAGCCTGATCAGGCTTCATACTCCTCCATGACAACATGAAAACAGGATAATTTTGTGATATGCAAAACTGTACTAATGAATTTTCCTTTTGTAAGTCAAGAATGTAAAATTTATTAATGCACGGTGGAAAAATCATTACTGGAGGTCTTTTAGGACACGGTTGATTGTAGAATATAAGTTCATAAAGATCAGTCTTAAGAACAATATTGCCAGGTGTAGTTGCCAAATTATGGCCAACCTTAAAACATCCATCAGGTACGCGGCCAATATCTATTTGGCATATATCTTTATATAGCATTTTGAAACCACGACACAGCGTTTCCCCAGAAGTCTTAATATAAGCTGATAAAGCTACAGGATTGGTAAAAAAATAGTTAGCTGGATTTACTATAGAAACACACTCATCTAACCAATAGTGTTGGGTATCAGAGAATTTATAGTTAAAGAAAATTATGTCCCTATAGCGACTAATAAAATCACAAAACAAAAGATATATTTGATGAATATATTGAAAATAATCTCCACTTCTCCATAGTGTATTATAAAATCTATGATCCTCGTATAGTAAGGAGGAGCCATTTACAAAAATTTGGCGCCAAATATCCATGTGTCTATCTCGGATATCATTAACCATTTCTTCAACATTAGAAGGTAATAAGTTACCTTTAATAAATAAATTTTTATCTGGTAATAGCAACCCTCCAAAAACTTGTACAGCATAGCTAAATAAGAAGAATGCCTCTCTCTGCTGAAAGGAAAATTTGTCAAACACTACTGTTCCTTATCTTATTTATTAATAGGCACAACTTATGCAGTTTACAAAAAGTACAAAGTATAGTTACTAACACCTTAATTAATACAGACATACCAAATTAAATATATTGTACCCTGCTTCATAATAACCACTCAAATATAGTAACTATGACTATAAGTAATAACATTAGCTCAGTAACAAGAAATTAATTTTTAGAAAAAACAACGGTGCATTTCTTAATAATGCTTTATATATCATATAATTAAAGTATTTATTATGTATGATATGTAGATAACATAGTCCAATAATTTAGGTTAAGTTATACAATCATCTAGAATTGCATATAAATATAAAACTCACCGTTTCATATTGGCTTCCCAAACATTAGTGACATGTGTACTTCGTTATTAGAAATTAATTATATTTTGTCAGATACTACCTATTAAAACTACTTCCATAATTGCAAAATTACAATGTCTGCTTAGCCAAAATCAAATTACCAGTAGTAGAACATTTATGTACGAGTAGAAATAAATCTCTCATCTTATCTGTGTTCTACTATCTGTAAGATTTAGGCAATAAGCTAAAATAAAGAAATGTCTACAGGAGAATAGGAATAATGTACGGTGGCATTGGTAGTACTAGAGTTGCAAATAATGATATTGATACTGGAGTTGAGGACGATATTAATGATCTTGATTTGAGCTGTCTTACAGGAAGCCTTCTTGATGAGATAGACCAAGAAATTAGCAATCGTACCGGTAACGTAAGTTTTGCCAGTAACAGAGAAACTAACGTAGATGACAACAATCATTATTCTATGCTGCATGGTAGTGACTCACCTAGAAGCGCTGAAACAGATAGTGATCATGAAAATTGTGTCGTTGTCACTGGATCCTATGGTGACGTACTAATAAATCTTGATGAAGGAGGTGAAAGTTCGTTAATAGAAACACCAGCAGCACAAAGATGTTTAGGTGGATATTTAGCTTTATCAGGTACAATAACTCTTTTGTTTACTGCTTTAGCAGCAACATGCATGGCTACTGATAACAGCAATAGTAGTTCAGATTTTTCTGCATTCTGCGCTGGATCAACCAGCATATTAGAAGTAACTAATGATACAAGTTATACCAGAACAGGCATACTTATCTCATTAATGTCACTTCTTGGAATGTCAAGCATCTTTTCTGCAGCGTATGCACTTCTTCCATCGAATACATCATGCTGTGATGAATCAGGTTCTCAGTCGAGTTCTCGGTCTAATAGTATTACCGTTAGAAGTGAACCCACTGTCGTTAATATTAACAATGTTAGTGAAGATGAAAAAAGGCCATTATTGAGGTAAGTATTCCCGATATTAGGGAAGTATCTTTGAATACATCATAATTAAAAACTATAAGCCTGGGGAAAAGCACTACCCAGGCTTTTCTGCAATAACAAGGTAGAAAACATGGTGGTTCTTTAAGAAAAGCCTGTTATGAGTAACAAGATCATTTATGAATAAAAACTCAATATATTATAACTATTTACGGAACAAACTTCCCAACTTGCCTTCCAAATCCGTGCTGGACACAGGGGCAGCAGAATATAGAGATACGTATTTAGGTAACTCCACCTCTACAAACCTAGAAAAAAGGAGTTTAAATAAACCCAAGGTACCTTCGGCAATTTCGCTAGTAACCTCTTCCATAACTTTGCTATTTCCTAGCAAATCTTCGCTTAGAGACGATCTTGCGTCACAATAAGAACACATAGCCAATTTTTGGCACTCTTCCATGATAGACGTTTTAGCACCACTAACAGCATCTTCAAAACTTAACTGACCTTTGCCAATCAAAAAAGCCTTCTGCGACCCATATCTTCTAAAGATGCTTTTAAGGCCAATATCAACTCTACTAAGAGTCTTATCTACGCAAGTAGCAATTAAATCCAACGAAGACAAGGATAAACTTTGAGAACTAAGAGAAGATAGCAAAGACTTACAAGCTTGAGACTGAACTACACTTGACAAAGGAGACGAAGATGCCCCCCCATCAGATACATCACTTTCCCCACCAGAAGCACCAACAATTCGACTAACACCATCTCCAGAAATAGACACATCGACTCCATAAAAAGTAATGGTCCCCCAGCCTAAATAAGCCAACCAAAGACAGCGCTGCTAAGGGATAATAGCTAGTGGACCTTATTTATATTCATAAGTAATCTCAAAAGAGACGAGATATTTATTCTTATTAAGTTAAAAAACCAATAATCTGAGGGTAACCACAAACAAGACCGTATGACACTGATCATAACACTGTTATGTAATTGCTAGAATTGGTAATATCCATTCGGATAACGTAATAATTATAATTATTATGGACTTTATCTATACCCTCCGTTACCATAGAATGGTAGCGATAGTCATAAGCTTAAGTATCTACAACTCTCTCTATAAATATATGAAACTCAATCCTCTGCCTATATTTGACAAATTAGAATTGATTAATTACCCCAATCATTTTTCTAATATTCAATTTCCGGAGGATTATACGGCAGTTGTCGGCTTTTTAAAGCAATACAGTGGAAACGCGTCAACTTTTGAATCGTATAGGAGGGAGGTAGAAAAAATTATTCAGTGGTCATGGAGAATAAAAAGTACTTCTATACTTACGATTTCTAGAGATGATGTCGAGGAGTATATAAATTTTTGTATAAATCCTCCCAAATTATGGATATCAACAAAAAGATCACCAAGATTCATAACTAAAGATGGAAAGCGTTATCCCAATGAGAATTGGCGTCCTTTTGTCTCACACATTAGTAAGTTGGATCATAAAAAAGGCAAATACCCTTCTAAGATTAATTATTCTATTTCTCAAAAAAGCATACAAGAAATATTTTCTGTATTAAGTAGCTTATTTAGTTTTCTTTCTCTTGAAGGTAAAATTGTTCGTAACCCTATTTCCCTAATCAAGCAAAAAAGTAAGTATTTACAAAAAGTACAGAAAAATATTTGTTCATTGAGGCTTACTGAAAAACAGTGGAGCACCTGTATAAAAGTAGCATCAGATATGGCTGATAAAGATAAGCGTCACGAAAGAACTCTTTTTATTTTATCCTCACTTTATTTACTCTACCTTAGGATATCTGAGCTTACTGCTACTGATCGCTGGATTCCTCAAATGAATAATTTCTACCAAGATAGCCGCGGGTGTTGGTGGTTTAAAGTTCTAGGCAAAGGAAACAAGCTACGAGAAGTTGCAGTTAGCGACTCAATGATTGAAGCTTTAAAAAGATATAGAAGAAGTTTAGGATTAACGGATCTACCCTCCCCTACAGATAATCACCCATTGATAATTAAAGAAAGAGGAAAAGGTCCAACCACTAGTACTCGCAGAATCAGACAAATTGTACAATTATGTTTTGATGGAGCAGTATTAGTATTAAAAAAAAATGGGCACCATCAAGAATCACAAATGCTCGAATCAGCAACAGTACACTGGTTGCGTCATACTGGTATATCTGATGATATTAATAAAAGATGTAGACCTATTGCCCATGTAAGAGATGATGCAGGACATAGCAGTAGTGCCATAACTGACCAATATAATGATATAGAAATAATGGAAAGATACAATTCTGCAAAAAACAAATCTACTTAATAGTTTTATCTTACCAGTCATTAATATTATTAATTATAGATATAGTTACCTGTAATATAGGTATAGTTACTTGTAAGCAAAGATACCACTTGAATTTATATCTATTATTGATACCAAATTAAGGGGAATTTCTTGTATTAAGCGTGTTATGACAAAGGTATCATCAACTATTTGCTACCTTGTATATTTAGTTATAGTTAACCATGCAGTGTGATTACACCGCATTAGTAGCACTACTTTATATTTCATTGTTTACATCATTGTTCATTTTGGTGAACTTGTGGCGTGTTTTATAGAAATATAGATAAATATAACAACGATGCTATGTGGGATCTTTTCATATGGTTAATAAATGCGCTTCAGATAATGTATCACCTCAAGAGGAAGAAGGGGAAGATTTAAGTGCCCTGGAGGGAGCTGTAGGTGGCGCCATACAACCAGTAGAGCAAGATCTTCCTCCTAGCCCCTTGGGAATCCCTCTACCTCCTATTCCTGGTTTCTTTACAAGTGTATTTAGCACTGGATCACAAGAAACATTATATGAAGATGTAGAAGGACATGGTGAAGTTGGAGAATACGATGAAACTGGAAGAGGAACACCTCCTGATGAAGAAACTCTTGCTCTACGAAGAAGGTTGGAGTTATTAGAGTCAGAGGTTAGTAGACTGGAAGATTATATCTCCTCCAAACGTAGAGAAAAAGAGGAACGTACAAGAAAAAAAGGTCATACGAGATCTAGATCAGAAATGAAGGCCTCAGATGTAAAAGAAGCAATGGCAAAACATGGTGAGACTTCAGGTACACATTCTTGTAAATTAGAACATGAAAAATCAAAAGATAATAAGGAAGATACGTTAAGACAAATTGGAAAACTACTGAGGAGTTCGTTTAGGCTTAGACGCGGGTCAAGTAAGGTGAACGTAGGCGGTACAACAACACCTGTACATGGGCCAGAAGTAGGTGTAAGTGGCACAATGACGCTTGGACGTAGACAATGTAAAAAACCTAAACCAGACACTGTACATAGACTGGGAGTAGATCTAAGCGGCACAATGACGCTTGGACGTGGACAACACAAAAAACCTAAACCAGATGATTCGGACTGGGGAATAAAATCGGTACCAACTTCACCCACTAGGCTTAGGCCTATAAAGCATCGTGAACGAGATTGGTTTGGATCTAATAAATCTCCATTATCAGATACTGTATCTAAGACGTCTCAGGAATCTAATTGCAGCAGCTCTTCTTCTTCACTTTCTTCTGTTAGTTCAATACTTGATCTTGGTAGTAAATTATCTTCAATGAGTATAGGTAAAGAATCACATCATCCTGAAACTGCTACTCCTGTCGTTAGAAGAAAAACTACTCTTGGAGCCTCAGGCACTAAGCAAAAGAAAAAAGGTAAGGAGGAAGATACTACTGCAAGTATGAGTGCTACTAGATCTACAAGAGCAGATGTAGGATCATCTAGGAAACATAGTACTAAAAGTAATAAAAGCTCTTCAGGTTCTTCCGACAGTTGGCCATTTTCAGCAAGTGTTTCTAGTTTAGGCAGTGCTTATGCTAGTAGCCTCGCTGGCCATTCTCCTTCCGAATCAGCTACAAGTCATGAGGTTCATGGCTCTAGTACCTCGCTGGCTAGATCATCAAAGTCATCACATAAAGAGTCTAGCCCCTCTTCATCTGAAGATAAGAAAAGAAAAAAAGATGCTCGCAAATCTGTCCAGGAAAAAGATGAACTTCTATCTAGAGGATTAAGCGATTTTATATGTAAACATAGTATTGTAGGTGGTAGACATTCATTAAAGTGTAAAAAACCATCTGCTTCCGATAACATTATTAAATGCTTAATTGCTATGGAAATGAGGCTAAATGCCGAATTTGGAGATTTGACTTCAAATCTTTGGGATGAGCTTGCTGCGTCATGTAGATATATTTTAAGGAGGAGTATTGAAAAAGTTGAAGGCGGTTACCTTTCAGAATGCAGTACACGGTTAACTAAAAAGGCCAAGGCTTTAAAGGTATCAGATTTTTCATGTCATATCGTAGGTAGATGTTCAACTGAACTAGCACGAAAATTAGCACATAGTAGTTATCAGGGGGCATTAATGTCAGAGCTTGATAAAAATGTTATTTGTGTCCAAGTACGCACGAATATTTCTGCTCACATACTAAAATATTTAGGCATGGTAAGACCGCTTTTAAGTAGGATAGAGGCAGAGATAAGAGGTAGGCTCAATGATCCCACAGAAGTGCTAACATTAAATCTTGAGGATCGTATACATGAACTCATGTTGCATAACGTGTCATTACGCTTCCATACTCCTGCTGAATTTTCACAGGGAATAGATAGTCATGGTAATCTAATGATAGCTGTAAGTAAAGCTGATACGGTTACAATAAAAGTGGATATCATACAATAGTGTATTTTACTACTCTAATTACATAACGGATCATGTTTTATTGTGAGTTAATTTATTTAATTGACGTTAAGGCGAAAGCATACTACTGTAAACTACACTATAATAATCTAAAGGATTGTTCATTTGGCAGTATTTATAACAATAATTAGCTATCAAGTAGTGGCAGTTTGGATGACAAAAGGATATTCACCAAGATTTATAAATATGAAATACCAAGCCATTAAGCAAAATTTGAAAATTTACACATCGTGATAGAAACCTAAACTGAAAGTAATTTATTACTGATACGTGATATTGCTACCATTAGGGGTAAACCGCCAAAAATAAATAATGATCTAGGACCATGCTGTTATGCAACTAGTAGATATCAGATTACAATTGCAGGTAATCTTACGGGTAGTATAAGTGTAAACGTGTAAGAAAAAAGATATATCAGTCTTGCCATTACATATAGTTACCTAGTACTAATACTCCGTTGTATGCCATACCGTTGTATGGTGTATAATGTCCTTCGTAGAATTGATTTTATGGGGTTGATGGTAGGCGTTAGTTGCGCAATAGCATATTGAAATTTGCATAGAGCTGATATGGATTTTATTGGTTGTTGGTGTTGCCAATAGTTAATAAGCAATTTGCTTGGTGCTTTGCAATTGGGTATTGTTCCTAATTGTTAATAATAATTGTAGCTATAAGCAATAGCTCTAAAGGTAGTTATCGAATTGTCTGGATTTAGCTTACTACCACTACAAATAAACGAAGCACTTACAATTAATTAGCGTTGTCTGGATCTAGGTTAGATATGTTCAACAAAAATACTGCTACTGCTACTTCTCCTTCTAGCTCAAGTTATGTAGGTGATAGCTCGGGTGACGACCAAGAATGCCCTGAAGGTGCTACTGGGACCTTATCGAGTGTCAGTACACAAGAAGAAGGTGGAGAGAGTTCTGTCAGCCTCACTACCGATCAACCTGCTGCCTCAGGTACTACAGGGGTAGAAATTTCACCCAGAAAAGCAGAGCTAGTACGACAAGTAATGCATCTTGAAAGAGTTCTTGCCGGACTTTTACAAGAACAAGAGGAGGAAATTCCTTCAACCCAACCTCAACAGGTATCACCTGCAGATACACTTCCCGAGGAATCTATATACGAGTTTATGGGGGGAAATACAGGGGGAGGGTTTTCTCCTTCTCCTGATTTGATGCGTTCTGTAAATATAGGAGGTGACGAGGAAGAGGACGAGTATGGGTGCGTGGGTGATTTTTCACCATCAATAACAGGCGGTGCCAGTCCTACTTCATCATTACCTATACCTGTGCCTATACCTCCATCTAGAAGTCATCGTGTCGCCTATATGAGAAGTTATAGCCAAGACTCCTCTAGCAGTAGTGTTAGAGGAACTTCCCCTGGTGTAGCTTCATCTAGCAGCGAAAAAAGAGAATTGCAAGAAAAAATAAAACGTCTTGAAGCCAGGTTTGCCGAGCTTTCGCAACAAGCACGGGAAGAATTAGGTGAAGATAGTAGTAGTAGTGATTACTTCCTGGAAAGCCCAGACACCGGTAGGCACAAACATAAACATCACCACTCAAAAGGGTCTGGTAAAGGTCGTGGATTTAAGAGATTAATGTCTCTTGTAGAGGGCAAATTACACAGAAGTCCGAGCACAACGGACGTAAGAGTCAGAACAGATTCCACAGTCTCTGGGTCCTCTGTGGGCTCCAATAAATCCTCCGCAAGCGCATCATCATCTTCTTCGTCAATGGGAAAATCATCATCTCCTTCTACCAGCCACTTAGGGTCTAGAACATCTTCCGAATCCGCAGGAACGTCTACTGGGTCGGGAAAATTCCTTAGATCTCATAGTAGGTCAGCTAGTTCTTCTGTATCTCGTGCTCCGACAACAATAGAAGAGATGGTGGCTAGAAAAGATGACATGGTCAGTAAAGGAGAAAGGGAATTTTTGATTGGTGGTGGTGATCTCGGAGAAGATTTAAGTTATCCCAAGCCCCCATCTACAGCAATCTGTAATGCACTCAATGCTTTAACCCTACGAGCAGAGGAAAGGTTTACGGGAGGACCTTTCCCAACCCTTGTACATCTTTTAATCGGGGCTTTAAGATATATGTGCAGGGAAGTATTAGAAGATAAGGCATTACTAAAAATAATTATGGGATGTGAATCTATATGTGAGTCTAAAGTTTCTAACGGTGAATTTGATCACATTCTTTGCAAAGCTACTCCCGCAACAGAGCAAAAAATAACAGGAGAGGTAGCACGTCTTTTGTTGTCCCCAGACGATACTAATTCTGTGCATTTCTACATGCTAACAGCTACAAATTTATGCTGGAATAGGCACTGTAAGGCAGTCACACGGATGGCAAGTGTTCTTGCTGATCATATGCTCTCTACTAGTGGTGCAGCACGAGGATCATCAATTACAGATATGACGTCAGCTGTGGCTATTGTTGAGGAGTTGCAAAGTATTCTTACTTCTGACACAGCAGCTCATATTGAGCTTGATGTTAAATTTAAATACCATGCCGACGGTAGTTTCAAAGGGGCGTCTGTTCGAAAAGCAAGAATAATATTGGGATATCTTGATGTCTAAAGCCCTATCTAGGCCACACTAACCGCAAATTTATTTTTACTCTTTCCTTTAGGGGCACATAACCCAATACAAAGGTTTCTGAGAGTCTGTAAAGTCTGAAGAATAAATACTAAGGCACACAGATAACCCTAGCTCTAGAATTGTCTCCTAGGTCATATTCTTTTAGGTAAAGTACAAACAAAACCTATTTGTTGCTTGCAAATTATTTTTTCTTCCTTTACAACCTAAAAATATACCCAGCCACAAAAATTCAACCACAATAGTTACGGTATCTTGTACAGCGGACATGCTCATGAAAAATACTTTACTTGGATTCTTGAGATTTCATTTCTATTTCTATAAACACTTAAACAAGCACACCATACAGCCAAACAATATGTGTAACTTATCTATATATTCTGATTGCATATCTATACCGCACATAAAACCCGTGAAAAAATCTACGATAAGTCCCCAAGAAACCGGCCAGTGTACACCACACTATAGTACTACTGCAATATTGTGTATGGATTTTTATCATTAGCTAACAATATAAATGTATCTCACGAAGATATCACTGAAGCACGTTAGGTACAATAATTATGTGTGGCACTAATAAAAAATAGTGACTCTCAACAAAAATTATATCCTGTTAGAATCCCGGAAGGGGTTTGTTTGTTATCGATCGTCTGCGTTGAATGTGTGCTCTTCTGTTTTGTTCCATATTTGCGAGACAATAATTAGATAATAGACAGATGAGTCTGCTCGTAGATAAGTCTGTCCGTGCGTGCTGTGTTTATCTCTCTTAAATTGCTCCTTTAAACTGCTCTGATTTTAGATTAGTTTAATGAATAAAACGAAATTAGTGTAGTGATAAGAATGGAATGATTCAGTAATGGAGGTAACTACGGCATCGCAATGATGGAGGTTGCTATACATGGTTAGCAGTATAAAGTCAGGGGATGGGTTACACAGCAGCGCTGAAGAAGAATCTGATGTTTTTGTCAGCGCTGGTGCGGTTGCGTCTGCTTCTCTTCCTGGAAGGAGACCTCCTGGTATTCCTCTTCCTCCTGTACCCACGGTTGCGTTGTCTGCAGATTCCGCAATAACACAGCAGGGAGATGGTGCGTCGGGCATATACATGGACATGGGCATATATGATCTGATTCCCGATGATGAAGAAGCTTCTACAGCCGAATTAGAAAGAAGAGTGGATGATTTAGAATCAGCATTAGCTAAGATGTCAGAAAAGCTAGATAGGGTTCGTGAATCAAAAGCCGAGAAAAATCAAGCAAGGTGGTGGGAAGAGGGACGCGGGGCTAGAACTAAGAAATTGCGTAAGACAAGTTTTTCACTAAGCTTAGGACCTCAATCTAGCGATAAAAGCACAAGAAGAAGAAATGTGAGTAGTTCATGCGCGCCTGCAGATAGTGTCGGTGAGACATTTTTGCCGAGCGGTAGGTCAGACAGTTTACCAGCAAGATTTCGCTCTCTTGACTTAACTTCTGGTTATGATGCGCATGTGTATGACAAACCTACTGGTAAAAGAGCATTTAAGACTAAGTATACTCAGCAACAGCCAAATTACAGTGTAACTACTACTGAACCTTCTTCATCAACTCCTGAACATTCAAGGAAACGGATTCCTAGCGTAAGGTCACTAACATCTTCTTTTAGAAGCTTTTCAATGAAAAGATTAGCCTCAAAGCTCTCCTTATCATCCTCCGAATCAATAGAATCCTCATCATTCATGGGGAAACGTTCATCCACGGAACATATGGTGGAAGACAAAGAATCACCTATGAAAAAAGTTTTGTTGGTACAAAAAAACAACAATGATGTGGATAAATCTAGAAAAGATAATAAAGTTAAAAACAGCAAAACACACTCAATGGGAAGGGTTTTAACCAAATTTTCACTTACTTCTAGGGAAATGCTTCAAGGTAACAGCTCCAGTAGCAGGATTGGTAATGTTCCTTCTGTAGCAATCTCTAAGGAAGAGGAAAAAACTTCAAATGTGGATGAGGTACTTGGTTCTGCACGATCAATAATTATTAAGCTACTTCATAATTGTTGTTCTAAAGAAGATCTAGAAAAGTTAGTTGCAGTACACTTAGGTGTGTTAGGAGAAATATTAACCTCTGTGGAAAAGGAAACAGAAAAATTTTCGCGAGAAAAGTATCGCTTGGCTACTGAAATTGATTGGTCTAGGCATGACATGTCGGATCTAAGAAGTAGTAGAGATGTTGGAAAACGTGTTGAACACGTAATCTTTGACAGCGAATCTATGTCCAGAATTAATTCTATTGCATCATCAATTATTAAGTCGCATTACGAAGAAAAAGGACTTGGTATTTTGCGGACAACCCATACTGCTATAAGACGGTACGTTGAAGATAGGTATGATGATCCTAAAGAAATGGGTAAGGTAGTACTGGAAAAGGCTATGCACATTGCAAGAGAAGTTTATTCATCATTAGGAGTATTTGCTGGTGTTTGTCTATCATACGAAGAAAGTGATAATGGACCGAAGAGTATAGTAATTAATAGCGCAACAGCTAAACTTGGATATAGAGTTAAAGTCGATCGTTTTAGCAAATGTGAAACTACCTCATCACCTTCTAGTAGCAGTAGCAATAAGTTGGAAGTAGAATTACAAAGTCAAGAAGTAAGTAGTAGTGCCATAGAAGACTACAATCCTTCAGGAATGATTGTGTCGATTGTGAAGCGTAAAATTTGTGTATTATTGGTAAATTGTGCTGAAAAAGAGGTATTAGATTTATTGGCTATGCACTGTGAGAATATATCTAAATTACTAAGCCTTGTTTATCGAGAAATAAATCTACTAAAAAAAGAAGTAATGGCGGATGTAGAATCAAATGGTTGGTCGAGATATGTTCTGGAGCGTACGGAATCTGTTGATGAAAAAATTATGTCTATTGAAAGATCGTTACTTACAGATGAGCGTGTGGGGGCAATTAACGATTCATTAATGGCAATTGCGAATAATCTACACTCTAAAAATAAAGGTAGACTGTCTGATCTAACTAAAGAAGCATTGTTGTCTCGTAAGGGTTGTGGAGCTACGGGAGAAATAGAAATAAATGAGGACGAACTCCGGAGAATGGTTGCATTAATATTTAGCAACATTTACACAACATTGAAGGTTAGCTGTCATATTGACACATCAACTTCTGTTGGTTGCTCTGGAGAAATTGTTATTAGTGTTATGGGTGTGGAATCGCACATTGGGTATGGTACTTCAACTATAATAACTGGAACATAACAGCACCTTACTCCTGATAAAAAGCACATAAATTTAATTTATAATCTGTAAGATGGTAAGGTATATTGTGCACTTCTGCCTCTTATGTTACTGTAAAGCTCGATTTGTACTAGAATTTACGCTAAATGTTGTCGCACAAAATTAAGAATAATACAATTATGGTTTGTATATTTATGGATTGTTAACTTTGGACGTATATTCATAATAAACAGGGTGTTACGCGTAGAATGTTGCTGCTGCGTGGTTGCTACTACGTAAATAAATGGATCAGACCTAACAATAATTATAGGATAACGCCCGTGAGTATTTGCTCACATAGTAGCATTCGTAACAGTAACGAAGAATCCCCTGGTGAAGGATCTTCTGGCCCTTCCGGTGCATGTGGTACAACTTACGAGAGCAGATGGAGCCCTTTTGCGGATAAGGACTGCGTTGGCTTCTCCTACCCAATGTCAACTCTGTCGAGTACGAATAGTGCTGGTAGCGCAATTTGCTACAGAGACGGTGGGGGGTATAACTCTCAGCCCCTAACTGCCCATGTAGAAGTGACACTGCATACCGATTCAGAAGAAGACGATGGAGAAAGTAACCTAGAAAGACGACTGTTCGGTGATTCTCCTACTGATACAACAAGGTCAGGATCTGAAAACGGCGCCACTACCCCTATAGTACATACCATGCTCTCATCAAAAGAAACTAAAGCCACGAGACTCACGGGTAGGAAAAGACGGACTCGTGTAAAAAAAAGGAGTGTTGCGGGTATTTCAGCACTGCCCAAGAATAGGGCACCTCTCGCCAGAAGCACAAGCTTTGCATCCTCCATGGTAACTGTGTCCGTAGTGGAATACGAGGCATCAGATGATTTGCCACCAGAGATACCTGCGATTACATCTAGTCTGCTCCGATCTAGCAATAGAAGATATGGTCGTTATTTTGCAAGGTTTTTCCCGTGTTTATCATCAGGAGATAATACAGATAGCACTCTTGGCTGTAGTATTGGTAGAGCAAAAGCCATGGAGATAGTAGTAGGTAAATTAACGACATTTTTGGGGGAAAGCACAGAAAAACCGTTAAAAGATTTAGTTAAGTGCCACAAAGAAATCATGGGCGAAATATTTGAACATTCATCTAAAATGCTTGCAGAGATGTCATCAGCTGCCCTTGAATGCGCCCGCAAATTTGATTGGAGTTTATGCGACTCTAGTGAAACGAAAGACAAAGTCGCAGTAGCTGAGAGTATTGGAAGGTCTTTATTTGACGATGAATACAAAGCAGATTTATGTGAAAAATTTAGATCTATTGTTAGAGAATCATATACCTCAAGAACAAATGAAATACTTACTTTAACTAGATCATCAATGTTGTCATATTGCAAAGAAAAATATAGCAGGAGGGCGCTATCAATAAATGCTGAAGCGCATTTTCCGTTAATAGAATGTATTTTTCGTTCTATTTATGGAGGGGGTGCTTTTGAATTTCTCTTTAAAGTATCAGTGTCGAGTAAAGGTATTTGTTCTAGAAGCATTGAAATTAAAGAAGTTAGAATTGCCCTGTGTTATGGCGAGCACAGGGTAGCATAGTACCTTTTGCTATTTTGACACCACAGTGTCGTGTCAAATATATCTTCTATGAAAACGCTTGTTTGTGAGAAGAAAATCCTCTGCTAGGATATTTCACTTTTTAGCAACCAATATGAATGACGTGTACTCTATTACTGTTGAGCCGGGTGAGGAAAATTGTCGTATAGACAAGTTTTTGGCAACACACTTCCAATATTTTTCACGTTCTAAATGGAGTCGGTGCATAGAATGCGGTGGAATTTACGTAAATCGCAAACAAATTGATCCGGATTATCGGGTTAACTCGAATGACATCATATCCGTTCACTCGTTTCCTGTGGTACAGGAATCAACTATTGTGCCCCAAGATATTAAGTTCTGCGTTCTTCACGAATGTGATAGCTATATAATAGTTAATAAACATCCTGGACTTGTAGTTCATCCAGGATCTGGATGCATGGATGGAACTCTTGTTAATGGTTTGTTATATCGCTACCCTCAATTAAAACTTTTACCAAGGGCTGGGTTAGTACATCGACTTGACAAAAAAACCAGCGGCCTTCTCATAGTTGCAAAAAACGATTATGCTTATACATATTTGACTGAAAAAATGCTTGAAAAACAAATAGAAAAAAGATACTGGGCAATTGTTTGGGGTAAATTTACAACATATGTATCTATAGAAAAAAATATTTCCCGCGATCCTGTTAATAGAACGAAAATGATAACTTGTAGCGAAGGTTCGGGCCGTACTGCAAAAACTCACTGCTTTCCTCACACCACGAACGCCAACTCAAACATGAGCCTTATTGAGTGCATTTTAGATACTGGGAGAACACATCAGATCCGTGTGCATCTTAGCAGCATCAACTTTCCCCTAGTTGGTGATGAAACCTATTCGTCACGTAGGTTGTTTCTATCTAGCCCTATCAAAAGGCAATGCCTACACGCCAGGTCTTTAACTTTCACCTGTCCAGATAAACAATCACTAGTCACCTACAACTCACCAATACCGAACGATATGGAATATGTAATAGGTAAAATAAACGCCGGGTTTAGAAAATAGTCATATGCGATATTACAAATTACAAGGAATAAATCTGGCAAAAACAAAAAACACCGTAGCATTTTCAACGCAAACAACACCAAGCCGTAATACCGTGAAACCTACACAGCATTAAATGGTCGGGATGAGAGGATTTGAACCTCCGACCCCCTGCACCCCATGCAGGTGCGCTACCAGGCTGCGCCACACCCCGACCCAAGCTTAGGCACAATGACCAACAAGCAATTTTAGTTTGTTGCTAGGATGAAATGTAACAACACGCCTAGCAGATATTGGAACCTCCTCGCCTGTTTTGGGATTTCTTCCAGGACGTTGCTGCTTGTCTCTGAGCTGAAAATTACCAAAACCGAACAAACGAACTTCCTCTCCCTTTACCAAACTGAGACGAATTTCATCAAAAAATATATTCACAAACTCCAAAGCATCATGTCTGCTTATATCGAACCTTTGCAAAACTAATGAAACTAGATAGGCTTTCGTTACTGTCATAAACTTCTTTCTTCTCTTAAAACAACAGAGGGCAAACTTTCTGCCCGTGAAACTATAGCTGCAACAATTTCGCCAACTTCAGAATCAAGAAGAGTTCTTGTCTTCGAACATATTCCTAATCTAAAAGCTAAGCTACGACGAGCGTCATATTCCTGATCGAAATAGACATCGAACAATCTTACCGAAAAAACTATGTCTTCAGCTACTGGTGTTGTACACAATAGATCAAAAATATTCTGAAACGGCAAGTTACTAGGAACCCAAAAACAAACATCTCTCACTACTTTAGGGTGAACGGAGAATGGTTGATAAGGAAAGCGACTTACTGTACAGAAATTATCTTGATATAATTCGAACAACACAGGGGAGTATAACAAATTGAGTGATTTTTTAAAACGAGGATGCAACTCACCTACAACACCCACCACTTCATTTTTATAAACCAAGTACGAAGAACGGGTGGGGTGAAAAAATGGATTATCACCTGCGTCAGTACAAGTTAGTAACACTGACATAGCTCTTTCAATATCGCCCTTAACATCAAAAATATCTATCTCACGTTGAGATACGGCTCCCCATTGTTCTGGTAGGATAGTACCGTAGCAAAGGCCAGATACTTTATTTCTTTCTTGTATCTCCTTGCCATTTTTTTCAAAACAGGTAGCTTCCTCAAATATCTTCAAGCGAGTAACACCGCGCCTAATGTTATACTCAAGAATATTGACAAGGCCGGATAAAAGCTCAGATCTCAGGGCACTCATGCTTTTACCTATAGGGTTCAAAATAGAAACAAGATCTACTTGAGAATTCCACCGCTCTTTCCCCGGATCACAAAAAGCATAGGTACAGACTTCATGATATCCAGATAATATGAAGGAAGATTTAATTTTATCGGATACATAGTCATCGGTAAAAAAATGATCTTGTGATAATGTTGGATAGGAAAGAGGAATATTTTCATATCCATATATTCTAGATATTTCCTCAACTAAATCTTCTTGTGTAGCAATATCAAAACGCCAGGAAGGCACAGATACAGCTAACTTCTCTTGAGGAGATCTATGATTAGGCAATCCAGCACGAAACAACAGATCAGAAATATCATCCAATTTTATAGAAAATCCTAAAAGTGAATTAATTTTATCTGCATCCACAGGAATGCAGACAACCTCACCAACACTCTTGGAGCGGTGACTAACCCTCTCTTTTATTACACCACCACAAAACTGTTTTACCAAATTAAGAACATGACCAAATGCCGAAAACACAGACGATGGATCAACACCCCTTTCAAAACGGAAACCTGCATCAGTCGAGATATGTGAAATTCTAACTTGAGTAGAACAAACATTAGGGTTGAAACAAGCAGCTTCTAAAAAAACCGTCTTTGTTTCATTGGAAATAGCTGATTCAGCAGAACCGATCAATCCGGCAATAGCTTGGGGCTTAACAGAATTAGCGATAACCAAAAAACGACCATCTAGAGATTGAGTTATGCCAGATATGGTATTAATTTTTTCTGACTCTTGTGCTCTACGGACAAATATCTCCCCATCATAAAACTTATCTGCATCAAAAGCATGAAAAGGCTGTCCCCATGTTAAGAGAGAATAATTGAGAAGATCTACTAAAGTATTTACTGGTTTTAAACCGCTCAACAATAAACGATGAGTAATAACGAACGGCAAAGGTCTATCAAGTGAAATATCTTCTATCAAAGCACCATAATATACACAACAATCATCATGCGACTGAATACGCAACCTATCCGTGGATACGTCTGGTGCTTGATCCCATTCACTGCAATTGCTGGGAGTCCAGATATCAAATTCACGTGACCAAGCACCTATTTCCCGTGCAATACCCCAAACACTCAAACAATCGGGACGGTTAGGTAGAACAGAAATATCGAACAGAGCATCTTCAGGGCAGAGCAAATCAAAGGAAGAACCAATTAAAGAAGAATCTACGGACAATTCCAATATACCGTTAGAGGAATATGGCAAACCCAGCTCATCTGCAGAACAAAGCATGCCCTCAGACAGCTCTCCCCTAATAGTAGCTTCCTTAATTGTCAAGCCAGATGGTAAAACAGCCCCTACTAAGGAACAAACTACCGTCATACCAGAAGAGACATTTGAAGCACCACAAACTATTGACAAACATCTATCTTGACCAACATTAACTTTACACAATCTGAGGCGATCGGCATTGGGATGTGGATAACATTCCACTATATATGCTACAACAACTTTATCGCCTAAGGGGGAATGTAGGGAAACTGACTCCCTTTCAAAACCGGCCATTGTGAGACGATCGGCTAGATCATTATAGGAAACGTCCAGTTTTGGTAAAAAATCTTTTAGCCAAGAATAAGAAAATTTCATTTAAAACCACTGAAATTAAATTGAGATAAAAAACGCAAATCATTTTGATAGAAGAGGCGCAAATCATCAATACCATAAAAAAGCATAGCTAATCGCTCAATTCCCAAGCCAAAGGCAAAGCCACGATACTTATCAGGATCTATGTTGCACATGGAAAGTACATTAGGATTTATGAGACCACACCCGCCAAGCTCCAGCCATTGTGGTTGAGACATTTGAGCGGTCTTAAAAAATATATCTATCTCTGCAGAGGGCTCAGTAAAAGGAAAAAAAGAGGGCCTGAAGCGCACGTCCAAAAAGTCATCATCAAAGAACTTATGGATAAAAAGCTTCAATATGCCCTTAAGCTGAGAAAAATTAGTGTCATTATTAACACAAATGCCTTCTATTTGATGAAACATAGGTGAATGCGTAGCATCTTGATCTACACGATAAACCCTGCCCATACCAATAACACGTACTGGTGGACAGTGCTTCAACAGATACCTGATTTGTAGAGGAGAAGTATGAGTACGGAGCAAGCCGCCACCTTCCGAGAGGTAGAAAGTATCATGCATAGAACGAGCAGGATGGTATTCAGGTGTGTTCAAAGCAGTAAAATTATGCCATTCGTCCTCTATTTCAGGGCCAGAGATACAATGGAAACCGGCTGAATGCCAAAGAGAACGCAGACGTCGCATAACTATCGATATGGGATGATAGCCCCCCGGATCGTCCCCTCTAGCAGGCAAGGTACAGTCAATAGCTTCGGATAAAAGCCTCTTGCTGACTTGCTTTTCCTCCAAAAAACGACGACGCTCACGTACTGCACACTCGATTTTAGCACGCAAAACATTCAAAGAGTACGCAACAGACCTACGTTCCTCTGGTGGGAAATTTTTTACCAACCTTAGAGGAACGGTAACAAGACCATCCTTACCAAGATACAGAGCCTTAGCGTTATCAAGCGCAGCGAAAGTAGACGCCACCCCTATCTCAGAGAGCGCCCTTTCCTCCAGCAACATGAGGTCTTTGTCGCTCATAACACCCTACTTCAGAGATAAAAAATCCAATTGTACAGAACTAAAAACCGACAAACATAACTTCAAGGTTAAGCAGCAGCGGATAAACTCCTCACCCTTTTCACTAAATTGGCAAACGCAGGCTTATCATGAAAAGCCATGTCAGCAAGTACTTTTCTATCAATGTCCACACCGGACTTTTTCAAATCATTCACGAAGGCACTATAGCTTATACCCATCTCACGGGTAGCTGCATTTATACGTACAATCCACAGTGACCTAAATTTGCGTTTACGCTGACGCCTATCACGATACGCGTACTCAGCGGCCTTCATGACCGCTTCCTTGGCTACACGATAAACATTCTTACGTCTACCACGAAATCCCTTAGCTAATTTAAGCACTTTTTTGTGACGAGCACGTGCCACAACACCGCGTTTAACTCGAGGCATAACTCATTTTTCCCACAATTTCGTTACGAATAAGGCATCATCGCGCGCACAGAAGAAACATCTGATTTACAGACATATGCAACAGAGCGCAATGAGCGTTTAAGCTTACTTGTCTTCTTGGTCAATATATGCCTTTTAAAGGCTTGGGACCTCTTAATCCTACCACTGGGGCTAAAAGAAAAACGCTTAGCAGCTCCACGGTTTGTTTTCAACTTAGGCATATTCCTCCAACTACTTTTTACGAAGGGAAATCAAAACCACTACCATCTGACGACCCTCAATCTTTGGCATTTGTTCTACAGCTGCTATATCGATCAAATCCTGCCTAATACGCTCCACCAGCTGCAAACCCCTATCCTGTCTGGACATCTCACGTCCACGAAAACGCACTGTGACCTTGGCTTTATCACCCTCAGAAAGAAATCGCACTATACTCCTTAGCTTAACCTGATAGTCAGCTTCATCAGTCACAGGGCGAAACTTTACTTCCTTAACCTGAACAACCTTCTGCTTAACCTTAGCTTCATGAGCCTTCTTAGCTTCTTGGTACTTAAGCTTACCATAATTAATTAACCTACAAACCGGCGGATAGGCTTGGGGCACTATTTCCACCAAATCAACACCAAGTTCTTCGGCCGAATCCAAAGCCTCAGAAAGCTTCAAAACACCAACCTGCTCATTGTTAACTCCAATAACACGAACCAGATCAGCCGTTATCTCCCTATTAATACGTACTCGTTTACCTTGTATGATGGAACACCTCCTGTAGTATCATTAACTTATTGATGCGCCTCAATCTCAAGCTTCAGACGATTTAAAAAGTCTGACAAACCCATACAGCCCAAATCTTCGCCAGAACGAAATCTAACAGAAACAACCCTATCTTTACACTCTTTATCCCCTAAAATAAGAAGATACGGAATCTTCAATAAAGTTTGCTCGCGAATTTTATAGCCAACGGTTTCATTACGCAAATCCTTTTTAAACCTAATTCCAGCTTCATCCAATAAGGAAGCAACCTCATTAGCATAAGCCTCACATCTCTGGGTTATCGTCAATATACAAACCTGAACCGGAGAAACCCAAAGAGGAAGTGCACCTGCATAATGTTCTATCAAAATCCCAATAAAGCGCTCAATAGAACCTAACACGGCCCGATGCAACATTACTGGATGAAGCCGCCTGTTATTTTCCGCCACATACTCGGCATCAAGACGCATTGGCAAGAAAAAATCAAGCTGGAGAGTACCACATTGCCAAGATCTTCCTATGGCATCCTTAACATGAAACTCTATTTTGGGACCATAAAAAGCGCCCTCCCCTGGCAATTCATCCCAAGAAAGGGAATCCTCTTCCAAAGCAGACCTAAGTGCATCTTCTGCGTGATCCCAAACTGCATCATCACCTATCTTTTTATCAGGTCGTAAGGAAAGTTTTATCGTAACATCTGTAAATCCAAAATCTCTGTACACCGACAATAATAATCTATTAAATGCAATCACCTCGGAAGAAATTTGCTCTTCTGTACAAAAAATGTGGGCATCATCCTGAACAAAGGATCTAACTCTCATGAGGCCATGCAAAGCCCCAGAGGGTTCATTACGATGACAAGAACCAAATTCTGATAACCGCAAAGGCAAATCGCGATAAGAATGTATGTTGGCATTAAAAATTTGTACATGCCCGGGACAATTCATAGGTTTTATAGCGTAATCTCGTTTTTCTGACTCTGTAACAAACATATGTTCAGAGTAATTGTCCCAATGTCCGGACTGTACCCACAGTGATTTACTTACCAGCTGTGGCGTTTTCACTTCTTGGTAGCCATTTTTGGTTAAAATAGCTCTCATATAACTTTCAATTGATTGCCAAATAGCCCATCCACTAGGATGCCAGAACACCATTCCCGGAGCCTCGTCCTGCCAATGGAAAAGTCCCAACTTCTTACCTATGCGCCTATGATCACGCTTTTCTGACTCCTCAATAAGACGCACATAATTATTTAAGTCACTAACATTAAGAAAGGCTGTGCCATAAACACGCTGTAGCATTTCATTTCTAGAATCGCCACGCCAGTAAGCACCAGATACCCTCATGAGACGAAAAACTTTTAAAAAACTAGTATTAGGTACATGAGGACCACGGCAAAGATCAACAAAATCACCTTGACGATATAGAGAAACTTCTTCACCCTCAGGAATAGAAGATATTATTTCAGCTTTATATTTTTCATCAAGTTTAAGAAAAAAATCTATGGCTTCTTGCCTACTTAGAACAAAACGCTCAATAGGCAAATTACGGGCGGCAATTTCCACCATCTTGCTTTCAATAATAGGCAAATCAGCATCAGTCAAAGAACAAGGCAGAGAAAAATCGTAGTAGAAGCCATTTTCAATTACGGGACCGATTGTAACTTGGGCAACAGGGTACAACTCTTTTACAGCATGCGCTAGCAGATGGGAACAGGAGTGGCGAATAATATCAATAGATTCACTGTCTCTATCTCTGATTAACACCAACTCTGAATCTTGATATATGGGATAATAGATGTCGACTAACCGCCCATTAATTTTGGCAGCAACAGAGCACTTAGCTAACCTTGGGCTAATAGAAGAAGCCACTAAAAAAGCGGTCACACCATCATCGTACTGGCGAACACTACCATCAGGGAATTTAATCTGAACCATGTCCTGCTTACAATAAGGCATTAGCACGTTGGCGTGGTAGGCACGATTGGACTCGAACCAACGACCCCCACCATGTCAAGGTGGTACTCTAACCAGCTGAGCTACGTGCCTACCTAAGAGAGACTTCATTTTAGATAAACCTTAATGCTCTGTCAAAGAAAGAACACATATTGCTCAAATATACAATCACATCATCTAATTATTATCACTATCTACAGCATTTGCTAACTGTAACTTAGAAAGAGTATTTCTAGCAAAAACCAAATCCTCCCAAGCTTTTGCTTTTTCTAACGGACTGCGTAAAAGATAGGCTGGATGATAGGTAACAATCAAGGGAATACCTGCATAATGAAACACAATACCTCTCATGCTTCCTAACCTAGTATTTACGGAACCAAGAAGAGCCTGTGTAGCAGGCCTACCCAGAGCTACTATAATCTGAGGATTTATTAGCTCGATTTGCTTGCGTAGATAGGGCAAACAAGTTTGAATTTCCTCTAAAGTAGGAGACCTATTGTTTGGAGGACGGCACTTTATGGCGTTTGCTATATACACGTCCTTCCCCCTATCTAAGCCCAGTGCAAACAGCATGCGATCCAAAAGCTTGCCTGCTTGACCAACAAAAGGTTCCCCGATATTGTCTTCATTTTCTCCCGGAGCCTCTCCTACAAATAACCACTTAGCCTGTCTATCACCAACACCCAATACGGCCTGCTTACGTTTTAGACATAACCCACAATTAGTACATTCAGAAACAGATTTAGACAAATCTAACCATTGATCAGCAATTAGCTTCTGCGACAAAACAAAATGGTCAATTCTATACAAATCTGTTTGCTCTTCTGGATCTAAATTATCCGCCTCAACATCACGTACAGATTGCAAAAAAGTCCTACGAGAGCGCCAAATACATTTGATACCCATGTAATACAATCGCTCTCTTCTGTTCATATTTTTACCTTGTTTAGGAGATTTTGCTCGTGCAGCATCATAGCAGACGGCAAAATAGCGTAATCCACACTAACATCAGTGGGATTGAGTACACGCTTTGGAGCATGCAGGCAAACCATAGCTGCTGAATAAATATCACGAGCTGTATGATGCTCAGTATTAAATTCGGCATTGCTGTCACAAATTAGCGTAAAGCCTGTGCCATAAAGGGCACTTCCATAAAAATCACGATCCCTAACCCAAGTATCAAACTCATCTTGATCCATAATAACCGGGGGAAAACACTCATTTATGGAACCGCTTGTTAATTCGTAAGAGGAAAGCAGCACCAATCCTGGCTTAAGTAGCAAAGAAACAATGGAATGGCTCACATTCTTTTCTGTGAAGGCTTTTACAGCTAATGCTTCCGTAGATTTAATCGGTATAATTGGAATATTAGCGGCAGAGGCAATGCCCATAGACAACGAAACAGCTACACGTGTAGACGTGAATCCTCCAGGACCTATATCAACTGCCACGTAATCCAAATCATCTGGTGATACAAATTCGCGAGCCTTCAGTAGTATGTCAACCAACCCAGACGAAGGATGACAATAAGAATGGTCATAAAAAGAGCCACCAGTACGCAACGAAACATACAATGAGGCAGGAGAATATGATGAAGACAACGAAAGTATATTAGGAATAACCGACATGTCTACCCATCTGAAGCAACATCAAATTGCCTAGTATGTGATAAATAACGAGCATCCAACAACTTTGCTGTTTCCTTTGAAACAATTTCAAAAACATCAACTACTCTCTTAACTCCAGTAATACCTCCAACATAAGTTAAAGCAGCATCTGCCTCTTCTCGTGTAACTATACCCATTAGATAAACGACACCATCTTCAGTAACAACATGAACTATATAGGGAAATCGATCACCAACCTTAGAAAGATCTGATCTGATATTATCGGCCAAAGCATAGTTCCTTGCACGCTGCATTATAGTTGTTTCGGAAGAGATCGTTAACTCAGAAACTAGCTTGTGAACGCGCCTAACACGTGATACAGCGTGATTAACTCGAGTTTTATCTTCGCGTGATATAACTTGACCAGTCAAGAGCACAGTGCCGTTATAAACAGTAACTTCAACATGTCCTCGAGAATGAAGAGCGCGATTAATGGCAGACTTTACATTAAGCTGGACAGAGCGATCAAACGCCTCCACGTCCGCTTGAAGACGACTAGAATTAACTACAGAAGAGGTACCACCTATAACCGTCACACCACCACAACCGCCCAGAAAAGCAATCATAGGAACGGCAATATAAACCGAGAGCAGTAACACCACCCAACGAGGCAAATTATTTCTCATAAGTTCTCCAATTCAGGACACACTGTAGCCACGAGGCTTTAGTAAATGATACATCATTACTCGAACTACATAACATATCAATCCTGAAGAAGAACCAGCAATAATAGACGCAGGTACAAAAACCTAGACTCTTATCAGACTACAGCTATAAGAAGTCCAATTTTTTTAATACCTACAGCTAAAACTGCTAGAAATCTGGTACAATGGGCCATGCTACTGGGTGGTAGGCACCAGCTCAGTTTTTTGTGAGAACATCCCATACTCTAGATTGATCCACATCAGTAAAACACTGCTTACGTATAGCGTCACCGGCCTTGGTGGAATTGGCTGCGCCGAGTGCATGAATACGCAAGGCTTTGCCAGAGAAACCGGCAAGTCCACCTTATGATGCTAATTTCTCTTATAATTTTATTATCCGGCAATAAAACAGACTCACTTCCATCAGTAAAGATGCAGCTACCCTTGATCATAAACCTTACAAGAGCATTGTCAGTAAAGTTCCTAACATTCTGATACGCAGCAACAAATATAGTTTTAGCGACATAATTCTGATAAGCTGGAATAGCAATGGCGGCTGGAATACCTATTATAGCTACAGTTATTAGCAATTCAATCAAAGTAAAATCACTAACCTTAATCATATTACTCATAATGTATCGCATCACTAAATTATTATTTCAGTAACACCCACTTTACTTAAATCACAGAATAAAGAAGGGACACAAATACCTGAGGTTACAAATTTACTGAAGAACAGCATAAGTCTATGAAAAATTATCAACCCTGATTAAGAACACAAAACAATGCACACTCATGCCAAACAATCACCATTTATTATCATCTTATAAATTTACCCGGTATAGATAAACCTATATATCGGCATGTTAATGACTACCTCTACTTTATAGGTTAATATGCATTTCATTAACCTCTCTAAAAAAACATGACAACTAATTGTTACAAGTATAATTAACATGTTTTAGTTATCTTGTATTGTAATTTAAAAGCATATTATATGTTCATACTCTAACATAAAATGTAAGACAGATAGTTTTTACTAATCCAGATCAGTAGGAAAGTAAGTACCAGCCCAATTTTGGTAAGTACAAATAGAAGTATAATCAAACACAGATTGATCCACGTCAGTAATACAGGTATTACTCAAATGTTTATCTGTAGTCAAATTATTGCGAAGTGCATGAATACGTAAAGCTTTACCAGAAAAACCAGCATACCCACCATCTGCCTCTGATTTAAAAAAACCAACAACAATGCAACCATTGAAGTTCGTACCACCAGTACCAATGCTAATCTGTATTTTACTGAAAATTTTATTATTTGGCAGTAACATAACGGTATCCCCCGTACTAAAGACACAACTACCCCTTCCGGTTAACCTAATAAGAGCTTCATTGGTAAAGTTTTTAATAGTTACATAACCTGAAGTAAACAATGATTTAGCAACATACTTTTGATAAGCTGGTATGGCTATAGCAGCAAGAATACCTATTATGGCCACAGTTATTAGCAACTCAACCAAAGTAAAAGCACCTATCTTAATCAGATTAACCATATACGAATCCCACCCTACATTATTATTTCTTATTAATAGCACTTATCTTTGCTGATAATCATAGAATAAAAGGAATTCAAACACTTGAGAATAAAAATTTACCGAAGAACAACATATGCCGAAAAAAAAACAGACATATATGCCAAATAATCACCACTTATTATTAATTTTGAAGAGCATCTACTATGAGTAGATTATATATTTGTTTTAACTTCAATAACTATCACAAGTAATTTATGCACATACTATAAATTCAACTCCCCAAAAGTCATATTACAATCAATTATTCAGGCTACAATAGATATATTTTATCTGTCTTTAATCTGCAAGTACACTGTATCTATGATATCAAACACAAGACAGTTTGTTTAATGAGCTATATCAGTAACCTGGGAAGTAAGTGCCAGCCCACTCCTGGTAAGAGCAACCAATGGACGTATAATCAAATACAGATTGATCCACGTCAGTAATGCAGCTATTAGATAAATGCTTGTCTACACCAGACTTATGACGAACCGCTTGAATACGTATAGCTTTATTTGATAAACCAGCGTGCCCGCCATCTGCCTCCGGCTTAAAAAATCCAACAACAATACAACCCTCATACTCTTCACCTCCAACACCAATGCTAATCTGGATCTTAGAGAGGGCTTTATTATTTGGCAGTAACATATCAGCATTTCCCGTGCTAAAAATACAACTGCCCCTTTCAGACAGTCTAATAAGAGCTTCACTGGTAAAGTGTTTAACAGTTGTATAGCCTGAAGTAAACAGCGATTTAGTAACATACTTCTTGTAGGCTGGTATGGCTATAGCAGCAAGAATACCTATTATGGCCACAGTTATTAGCAATTCAATTAAAGTAAAAGCATTCGTTTTATTAATCATATACATATGCCTATATTTCACCTCATTTTATTACATTATTGTTATCTATTGATATCGCTAATCACCTTTAGTGATTTGTATTCTGTGAAATCGCATAACACAAAGCCACAGATTTCAAAACCACTAGAACTCACAAATTTACTAAGAATCTAGTAAATCATACCAACTTTTATTAGAAAAAAAACAATACCTACAGACTAGTAGCATTTAATGTCACAAAAATTACAATCTAAATTATTTAATTTCATTTATATTATTGACATCGACAATAATATAAACACTGGGACCACAAATTTACTAAATTTATCCATCATCTAGATTATTTCATTTATATAATTGATTATAAATATTAATATCTATAATCAATAGTTATTAATCGCACTAACAATTGTAGGTAGTCATAGAAATTACATTACAGCTAAGATGGCCTTAAAAAGGCTAAATTGCGTAGATAATCAACAACTTCAATAGGCCATAAAAACTACATGTCTATATTTTATAAAATATTGTGCCAACAAAATTAGTAAACTATCCTAATGTTCGTACATATAAAGCATCTGCTGTATTTATAAATAATATAATTTTATTATATCGGATTAGAAATCTATAATACAAATGCATATAATTTTAACTAAAAATTAGTTTTAATAAATATGATTAATAACTTAATACAGCACATAATAAATTATAAAGAAGCAATGATTAAAGCACAGAGATTGTGCTTATTTTTTATAATTTTAAGCATATCATGCTGACTTATAGTAAAAAATTTTATGCATGTATAATACTATGTTAAAATTTAAATTATTAATAATTAACTATTCTCGCCAAAGATGTTCAAATAAATATTAAGCATAAAATACAAAATAATATTCTTCCGGTGTATTAGTATCACTAGGATAGCAATATACTAATGAGAGAAAAAGAAAAATAAATTTTCCATTAAATAGAATTAGCACAACTGTCTGTAAAAATAAAATTTGTGTACTGCACATCAATCATTAGTTATTACCACATCTAGATATAGTAATTATTGTAATTCAAGGGTATAGGGTGGGCAAAGCGCGTAAACAAACTAATACATAACATTTTTCTATTACGCAAATAATATAATCTATTACAATATTATTGCAGCAACAAGCTACATTTAAAAAATTCTTCAAAGAAGTTATCAAATATATTTTGGTTACTTTAAGAAAATATATAATAAAACATATTAACCATACTAAATATATTGGATAATATAAGTTATGGGTAGTGGAACTTGTTTAGTATCTACCAAACTATCTTACCTCTTATAGATGCTACAAATAATATTTATGCTCGGGATTGAAATAAATGGATTACAACATTAGCGGGACTACAAGAAACTCTGAATATAATTCTGACTTGAATGCCTCAGGCACATCATCAACCACTACATCTGATACTAGACCTGATTCACCAGACATATCTGATATGCTGCAAGCTCTAGTGGTGCAAGATGTAGGAGAAACCGGTGAAATTGCTAGTACTTTATCTACTGAATCATCTTTATATCTTGGAAGTTCTTGTGAGAATAAAACAGATAGTAGTGTCTTAGAGCAAAGCGACAAATGTAGCAGTAATCCTATGAAGACTACTAAAAGAAAAGCAGTATTTTCAGAAGCACCTAGTATTCCCGCAAAAACAATGAGGAGCACACTACATGAGGAAGCATCTAGTAGCAAAGAAGGTAACTATCAACAGCATGTAGAATTACTAGAAAAAAACTCTTGTGCTAATAATAAAACACTTTACAGTCAAATAAAAGATGTAGCTAATGAAGAAGTTATAGCTAGTACTTCTGGCGCTAGTACTTCTGGCTTAGAAACTGTCAAAGGAGCAATAAAAAAATCAAGTCCTGCTATTATGTTTGGAGTAAAGAGAAAGCGTGACTCATATGATACAGAAAATGAGGTTAGTTCAAGAAGAAAACCATCAACTTCCATGATACATGGCACATACTATATAGAGGAAGAAGGGATAGAGTATATTAACAGGGCATCTGATTTGTTAGATGGGATCAGTGGTAATAACAAATTAAGTAGAGACATAATTCATGACATGAAAAACTTATTTTCTTCAGAAATATCAGAAGAAGAAGATGGTGAAAATATTATAGGAGCTACGTGTGCTAATAATACTTATGATATTGTAGAATTGAAAGATAGGAAAGAAATAACAGAGATGTATGATCTACTTAATGACATGATAGATATTGTTAATTCAGGAAAAAAAAAGGGACCAAATATAGACGTAATACTAACTAGTATTTTTAATGTAATAGAGCCGATAGTAACTTCTAAGATAGTAAGATATTTTGAGGAAAATTATGTTGAATCTGATGATGAAGATGAACTTGATGAATTATCACCGCCTGAAGCTTTAAAATCAATAATTTCGGGCCTAACAGTACTACTGATTAAGGAAAGAATTTTTCCAAAGTAATCCTAGCAAAATTATAAAGATAAAATTTTTGAATAAATTTTGTACTTAGCGTACAGTATTATTTTGCAGTGTGTGCATAAATATTCAATTATCATAAAAAAATATAATACTTATATACTACCATTAGTAGTATGATTGTTTTATCTTTATCATTGTAGTATAGAAATTTTATTACTTTATTATTTAAGAGGCTGCACTAAGATAATGGATTCTGTTTCTGGGACCGGCAATTTATCACGCAACATCAATATTATTTGTACGCAAGATAACTCATGTGAGAATTCAAGTTCATCAAGTAAATTGATTGGCATATATTATTCTAGTAGTAAAAGTAGTGATATAGAACTTATCAATAGAGTTTCATCTATTAATAAGAGATTGTCAGATATGGCATCATCATTATCATCTATTACGGTACGTAGTGAAGAATTATCATCTTTAGCTATGGAAAGAATAGATAATTATGGGAAAAAGCTTTGCGAAGAAGAAATTAAAATATTGCAAGAAATTGCATCTGATAAAGAACAAAATCATATTAATTGTGCAACTTCAGTTAGTAATTGTTCATATATTAAGAGCAGTATCTCGTTCTTGGCAACACCACTTATTTTAAAAATAGAAGAGAAAGAATGTAAGATATTTGATACTACTATATGTCATAGTGGTTCTATATCAGAAAAAATTTCACATCCTTACTTAAATGATGAAGCAGGATCAAAACTATCTGAAGATACTACACATAGTATAAGTGTAGCAATTAATGAAGCTAATGTCATACATAGTAAGTCATGGAGATTTCTAAAGACATTATATAAATCAGTAGGTAAACTTACTTCTATTTTAACTTCTTTATCTATAGCAGATGCTTATAGTAAAGAAATTAATAATGAATTATTTTATCTACATAATAAAATAAAAAATAGCAATAATAAAAAAAATATAGAATCAATGAAAGTTAGGATTCGTATTCTTGAAAATAGAAAGGAATTTGTATCAAGATCGCATTCCTTAAAAAAGGATAAGTTTAATAGTTGTATAAAATCTCTTCTTTCTTATATGAGTGTGCTAGAAAAATCTGATAAAAAAATTAAATCTGGAATTGAAAATGTTATATCCTACAAAAAGTGTGTATATCTTATGGAGGCACATCACATAATATTTACCATGTTGGAATCAGGACATAATTTTCTAAGAAGAGATGATGTCATTGAAATTACAGATCCAATAACTGATTTTAATTAAAATAATTATAAGAGCGAGTAATATTATCTTTAAAAATATATTCATTTGTTATAAATATGGTAAACAATAAAGAAAAATATAATACTTATATATAGCTATTCATAGTACACTAACTCCTATATTACATTAGACATCTAATATGGTAGCTTTAGCACTTAGGGGGATGTGTCAAACATAATGGATTCAGTTTCAAAAGGAAGCGATTCATCACATAGTACTAATATTTCTACTGTACAAGATGAGCCATCTTATGATGACGACTCATCAAGTTTAGATACATTACGCACTTTATCTTCTTCTAGCTGTAATAACAGAGAACTTATTAATAGAGTTTATTCTATTAATAAAAGATTAACTGATATGGCTTCATCATTTATATCTGTTATGCTAATTAGCAACGAGTTGTCATATTTAGCTATGGAGAGGATAGATAAAGAAGAACAGCATCTTGACAAAGAAGAGATTGAAGTACTAAAAGAAATTGTATCTGAAAAACATACAGATCATGCTGACTATGCAAATTTGGTTAGTAGTTGTTCATCTATCAAGAGTAATATGTCATTCTTAATAACACCTTATGTTTTAGAAGCAGAGAAAGAAGAGGGAAAGAAACTTGATGATGATATGCTTTATAGCATCCCTATATATAAACATGTTTCACATTTGAATTTAGATCTTGAAGATAGGGCAAAATCAAAACTATCTAAGAGCATCGCACGACGGGTACTTGTAGCACTTAATGAAGCTGACACGATACACACTAAGATATGGAGATTTTTAAGGGTATTATACAAATTTGTAGATAATTTTTTATGCTCTTTACAATCATCATCAATAACAAGTACTTATCTTAAAGAAATTAATGAAAAGCTAGATAATCTATCTAGTGAAATAGAAAATCCCCACTGCCATAACAAAAAAACCGTGGAAACTATAAAAAATAGAATTATACTTCTTGAAAGAAGGAAGAAGTTTGTATTAAAAGTTCATTCCTCTAAAAGTAATAAATATAAATATCATGGAAGGTTACTCATATGTTACATAAAGACTCTAGAAAAAACTGGTACTCAGCTTAAGTATGGAATCAAGCATGTCGAATCTTACAAGGAATGTATATCTATTCTAGAAGCGCACCACATAGTACATGCCATGTTGGGAGCTGGATATGAGTTCCTAAAAAAATACGACGTTTTTAATATGACAGAAAGAAGCAATGATTGAAGTTCTTATATCATGTTAGCGAGAACATTCCTTGAGCTGCTAGAAGACTAAGTGCTGACAGAGTCTTAGAATCAGTAATAGCACCTTTATTAATCATATTTCGTAAATCGCTACAACCTATGAAGAAACAGTTAATAACCTCTCCTTCATCTGTATCCTGTCCAAGATAATTAAGATCTTTTGCATAGTAGAGATACATTTTTTCGCTAGAATATCCTATACATGGGTAGAACAACCCCATAGACTTCCAATAGCCAGCTTCATATCCGCCCTCTTCCCTAAATTCTCTTTTGGCTGCATCAAGTGGATCTTCACCTTTATCTATTTTACCAGCGGGAAATTCCCAGAAAATTTGCTTACAAGCGCACCTATATTGGCGTACGAACAAATATGCATCACCTCTACAGGCTATTATCACTACTGCCCCTGGATGACGCATGTATCTCCTAGATGACAAAGATCCATCATATAAAGCAACTATATCCTCCTCGAGGCTAAGGGGGCCAATTGTTACCAAAGAACGGGAATCACAAACTGTCTCAACAAGATACTCATCACCGGAACAATCTTCATTAGAAAAATTGTAAAGTGGTGGCTCACAATCTTTGTTCATAGCCTTTCTCTTTTTATCAGGTAGTGTATTACAAAGCCAGGATAAGATAAAACTAAAAAGCCACAAAAAGTTACGGTATAAAAAACCCAATCCTTATGATATATGGATGAGAAATACGACTCACAAAGCAAAGAAAACAATAGGCTAATAATATATCCAAGCAAAAACTCAATAAGGACAGTGTACCATCTTTTTGATTTATTAGATAAAAATGGCAAGAATGACTTAGGATAAAATGGGGCATTGGCAAAAAACAACGCCACCAGCACAACAGAAATATACGAAGCTAGCATCTAGAGTCCAGTCATGTATACCATATCAGAAGCAATGCGGATAAGTGGATATGAAAAAACACCAATGGCGAGTAAAGATAAGCAATGGACAACTAAGAACACATAAGATGAATAAGAAGTAACACACCAGCTAACTTCTGGCTGTGGTCGATCAAAGAACATGACCTTAATTATACGTAGATAGTAGAACACGCCTATTACTGAAAATATAACAGACAAAGAAGCAACAACCTCATGTCCGGTAAGAACAAGTTGATTAACAACAAAAAACTTCGCCCAAAACCCTAAAAGAGGCGGTATTCCTGCCAATGACAAAAAAGCCAAACAAGCCATACTGGACAAAAAAGGATTAGAATGGAAAATACCCGACAGATCAGAAAGATACTTTACGGGGGCAGAATCTTTTCTAACAAAAATGCAGAAAAAAACAGCGGCTAGAACAGACAAGGAATAGGAGAAAATAAAAAACAAAAAAGCGGGATAAAAATTTAAGTTAATAACAGACTGATACGATGGCGAATAATAGCTTGAAAAAAAAGCCAGCAAAACGAACCCCATTTGAGCAATACTTGAGAAGGCCAATATTTTTCTTATATTGTTTTGAGAGACTGCAACTACATTGCCAAAAATAATAGTCATCAAAGCAATAGCTGGAAGTACAGGATGCCATACTGAATGTAATACAGAAAATCCATGAAAGAGAATCTTGACTGCAAAAATAGCTGCACCGACCTTTGCAAGAGCCATCAAAAAGGGCAGAGAAACCTCAGATGCACCTGCATAAACGTCTGGCAACCATGCATGGAATGGAAACACACCCAGCTTAAAACACGCAGAGGAAAACATTAACAAAACACTTACTACAAGCAACGAGTAGTTCAAAAAAACAGAGTCTTTTATTAACTGTGCATTATGTAAATAAGCATCTCCAAGTACCCCGTAGGAATAGGAAACACCGAGTAAAAATATTACTGAGGCAATAGCACCCAAGACAAAATACTTAATTGCTGCTTCGTTAGATTCAGGAATATCCCTGTCAAAAGTTACCATAGTGTAGGTAGCAATGGATGTTATCTCCAAACCCAAATACAGTGACAAAAAATGATTGCTGGATGACATAACCAAAGAACCTAAAAGAACCATAAGTGATAAAGGATAAAAATCGCTCCTGTTCTGCGAGTCCTTTAGGAAAACGGTAGCATAGGTAAGGGAAATCATATATATCAAACAAGCTACAGCATCCCAAATCCGCACCAAAGAGTCATTAATGTAGAAAGAATCCCACATGGTGTATCTAGGAGTGGTCAACTTATAAACTGACCAACATAGAGCAAAACAGGAAACAACCATGCACAAGAGATAGGACAACCTATCTAACAAAGATTGACGGCGGCTGAAGAATATAGCCAAAACCAACAAAAGAACGTCCGTCAGCAAAACAGAAAGCTCAGGTATGATTCTCCAGATGCTAAATGGTGACGACTCAAATGTGTGCATAGTCAATAACTATCCTTAATCAAGTCACGGGCCGCACTAAATTCTGAACTGAATGGAGTAACACTTTATTAACCGGGGCAGGAAAAACGCCAAAGAAAATCACTAAAAAAGCCAAAACTGCCAGAATAGTTGATTCGCAGCCAGTCATAGAAACCAAAGATTTTACGCTATCGTGAACAACGGGTCCCATAATAACTCGCTTGACTGTCCACAAGCTATAAACTGCGGACAATACCAGAGACAAGGACAATACTAAAACCCACCATATGCTACTATTGCCAGCGGACAAGAACACCAAAAGTTCGCCTACAAATCCAGATGTTCCGGGTAAACCACAATTCGCCATAGCAAAAATGACAAAAAGAGCTGAAAAATAAGGCATTACATTCACAACACCGCCATAATCAGCAATTTTACGGCTATGCAGCCTGTCGTACAGTACACCTACACAAAAAAACAGTCCGGCAGAAACAAAGCCATGGGAAATCATTTGATACAATGCCCCTGTTAAACCATCAATAGTGTTAGAAAAAATTCCAAACGTTACGAACCCCATATGAGAAATTGAAGAGTATGCAATCAATTTTTTCATATCTCCCTGAGCAATGGCAACAAACCCTATATAAACGACAGCAATAGCTGAGAGAGAAAAAATAATTGGTGACATTAGGTGTGATGCGTCAGGAAAAATTGGCAAAGAAAAACGCAAAAACCCATATGCTCCCAACTTAAGTGCCATAGCAGCCAATATAACAGAACCACCTGTAGGGGCTTCAACATGGGCATCAGGCAACCAGGTATGCAAAGGAAACATTGGAATTTTAACGGCAAAAGCGAAAACAAAAAATAGGAAAAGTATTACCTGTATATCCAAAGGCAAAGAAAGCTCATGCCACTGAGCAATAGAGAAGCTACCGTGAGCAAACTTAGAAAGAGTAACTAAACCAACAAGAAGTAACAAAGATGCAACCAAGGTATAGAGAAAAAATTTGAATGCAGCATATACTCTACGCTGCCCCCCCCACATACCTATCACCATGTAAAGTGGAATTAATGAAGCTTCAAAGAAAACATAGAACAGCAAACCATCTGTTGCAGAAAAAGCACCGTTTATAAGACCGGCCATGGAAAAAAAACAAAACAGATAAGCGGCAATTGACTTCTTAACAGAGTGATAAGTAGACAAAACTACGAGTATTAACAAAAAGTTATTTAGGAGTAAAAAAAGCAAAGACAACCCATCTATAGACACAGAATAATTAGCACCGATGTACGGAATCCAGGAATGATTTTCTGCAAACTGGTAAGCTGATGACGAAGAATCAAATCTTAGGTACAAAACAAGTGTTGAGATAAAGCACAATATTGACCCTAAAAATCCTAGTGAGCGAACAATCTTAAGTGGGAAATAAGGAACAAGTAGGACTAATCCCCAAAGGATAGGCAGCCAGATGACCAGACTCAAAATGGGAAAAGAATGAAGCATGGTACCTTATCCTGACTATCAAGAGTAAAATAATGAAAACATAGGTACAAACAATATAACAAGTACACCGCAAAACATAAATAAAGCATAGTTACCAATAAATCCTGTTTGCATTATTCTCCAAGAATCAGAGAGTATACTCACAGTACGCGCTACGGTATTAACCAAGTAATCAATGATGTGATTATCTACCCAAGAAGCGAGCTTACACTTCTTTAAATAAAAAGCAAAAATCGCTTCGGCTAATTCATCAAGGTAGTACTTCCTATAGAGAAGTGTATGAAAACAAGAGAATATAGAAAGGCGCTTCATAAACACAATTAGATACGAATCAAAGCTAACCAGCCAACCTACAACTACTCCCAAAACCAGCAATAAAAAAGAAGCGGACATAAAAGAATGGAAGGTAAAGGAAATCAATCCACCCTGGTCAGCAATTTCTTTAAAGATGCTAATGGATAATGGAGAAAGGTTACCAGTTAAATTCGAAAATACGCCTTCTGGCATAATTGAGAGCAAAAAAGGACATCCAAAAAACAGTGAAAAAATGGACAAAACCACCAAAGGAATCACGATGGAAAACGGCGATTCACTGGGGGGAACATAATTGTCAGACTTTGCAGATAAAGGAAAACGTTCCTTACCATGAAAAACAGTAAAAAACATGCGTGACGTATAGCAAGCTGTCACAAAAACGCCAGCAAAGGTTGTGTAATAGGCCCATTGAGCTGCCCACCCAGAAGCAATTCGTGCAGAATCTAGAATCATATGCTTGGAATAAAAACCAGAAGTAAATGGAAATCCAAGCAAAGAAATCCCACCTACGAGAGAAGATATCCAAGTAATAGGCATATATCGGCACAAACCGCCCATGTTTCTTATATCTTGTTCATGATGCATAGCAACTATTACCGACCCAGCGGACAAAAAGAGCAAAGCCTTAAAAAAGGCATGACTAAGCAAATGAAAAATTGCAAATGATGGAACATCCAAACCAATTGCTACGCACATGTAGCCTAACTGAGAAATAGTAGAGTAAGCAATTATTCTTTTTATGTCATTTTGAACCAAGGCAACCAGTCCAAGGAAAAAAGCAGTAATACCTGAGATTATTAAGATAAAAGACAACGAATTAGGAGATAAACGAAAAATTGGCATCAACCGAACAACCATAAAAACACCAGCTGTAACCATAGTAGCAGCATGAATCAAAGCCGAAATTGGGGTAGGACCTTCCATTGAATCTGGCAACCAAATATGCAATGGAAATTGGGCAGACTTAGACATAGCGCCAACAAACAAGGCCAAGCAAGCCAAGGTAATAATGGGAAGCACTGAAGCCTGGGAGTGATATAGCAATATATCAGTAAAACTAGAAATGTTAAGGGTTTTGGTTAAGCCAAAAATAATCGCCATTCCTAGAACGAATCCCACATCCCCTACTCTATTAACAACAAAAGCCTTAAAGCTAGCTTTAACAGCACTTGGTTTATCGTACCAAAAACCTATCAAAAGGTACGAAACAAGTCCCACTCCTTCCCATCCGAAAAACAACTGCAAAAGGTTATCTGAAACAATCAAAACCAACATGAAAAAAGTGAATAGAGAAATATAGGAAAAAAAACGCTGATAACCCTTATCACGACTCATATATCCTATTGAATAGATATGTACCATTAATGACACTATATCAACAACAAGAATCATAGATAGAGAAAGTTGGTCAATAAAAACAGATATATCAAAGGAATAGTTTTTGCTAAAAATCCAGTTGTAAATAACTCCGTGAAGGGTATGTCCAGCTAGAACTGCTGGCAACAAAGAAAAAGCAAAACATAGTGAAATTAGAATACCTATAATGGTAACTACATGAGCAAACTTCCTACTACCCCAAATATTTCCAGCCGACATTGCCAAAAGTGAAGCAAACAGAGGCGATAGAGCAATGCCAGAAAAATTCAGCTGTGAAGGCGACATAATTCTCAATCCTTCAAACGATTTAGTTTTTCAACCAAAATCGACCCGTAATTGCGAAAAACCAAAATAACTATAGCCAAACCTGTAGCTGATTCAACAGCAGCCACAGTCAAAACAAAGAATACAAAACACCAACCAAAAGGATTAGACTGTTCTGCGGAAAAAGCCATGAAGTTAGTATTTACTGACAATAACATAAGCTCAATTGACATGAGCACAGAAATAAGATTACCCCTGCGAGCTATAACACCCACCAAACCAATAGCAAAAATAATCAGAGAGACTAATAAAGCCATGTGAGGTAAAGTAAGATAACCAGAAACAGGCATCATCATGATGAGCCACCCGTATGAGAAGAAGGCCTAGAAACAATAGTAACTCTATCTTTGGCCGTAACTGACAATTGCTCCCACTTATCTTGTGTTTTAGGTTTACCTGATGTACGAACACGGTGGGCTAAAATTACGGAAGACAATACCCCCAGAAATAGCAAAACTGATGCCAACTCAAATGGATAAAAATATCTGGTAAACAGAACCTCGCCCAATTGTGCTGCACTACTCATCTGTGAAGGAAAGGCCTGTGAGTACACACTAAGGGCAAAATTAGAAGTTAGCAAGCCATATAAAAGCTCAGAAGTCACAAGTACTGAAACCGCAATACCGAAGAAGCCAAAACAACTATTTTTAACTGATTCCCAAGCAACTTCTTCCGAACGACTAATCATCATAACAACAAATAAGAACAAAACCATTACTGCACCAACGTAAACCAAAATTAGCATTAATGATAAGAATTCTGCCCCAAGTAGCAACCACAAACAGGCTGCAAAAACAAAGGAAAATACCAAAGAAATAGCAGCATGAACTGGGCTTTTGAAAAAAACAACAGCCACCGCCGAAAAAATTAAGGCCAAAGAGAAAAAAATAAAGAAAAACAGTAACAAATCTATATTCCTAATAACATCAACGATATGGAGCATCCAATGAGCGTTCTTTGGCAATGATATCTTCGTACCGATCACCTATAGCCAACAGCATTGGTTTAGTCATCAAAAGATCTGTATGGGATTCAGCATGATAATGATGCACACTTGTCTCAACAATGGAATCCACTGGACAAGATTCCTCACAAAATCCGCAAAAAATACACTTACTTAAATCTATATCATAACGTGTCGTGCGCCTGGTACCATCTTCCCTCTGCTCAGACTCTATAGTAATTGCCAAAGCAGGACAAACACATTCACACAACTTACAAGCTATACAGCGCTCTTCACCATTCGGATAGCGACGCAAAGCATGCAGACCTCGAAAACGAGGACTTTTGGGAGTTTGCTCTTCTGGAAATCTCAGCGTTATTTTAGGGCGAAAAAAATGACGAATAGTTAGTGCCAAACCATGGATGATTTCAAAAAGCACAAAGTAGCGCAAGGTTAAAGGTATTTTTTTAAATTTAAACATTACACTCCCCTTGCGTAGGCACAAGCACCACTCTGGTCAAGACAAGAGCCGTGGAAAACATTCAGTGGCGACAACATCCAGCAGGTAAGAACAATAACGCAAAAAACAGTAAGTGGCAAAAACACCTTCCAACCAAGATACATGATTTGATCATAGCGATATCTAGGCAAGGTAGCCCTAACCCAAATGAAAATAAACAAGATAAAAATTATCTTAAGTAATAACCAAAAAGTACCGGGAATAAACGATAAAAACGAAAAAGGAGCATCCCACCCTCCCAAGAACATCACAGAAATAAGCACTGATACTAGAATCATATTCGCATATTCTGCGAGAAAGAACACGGCAAAGGGCATGCCTGAATACTCAACGTGAAAACCGGCAACCAATTCAGACTCACCTTCTGCCACATCGAAAGGGTGGCGATTAGTCTCTGCTATACCGGAAATAAGACTAATCAAGAATACGGGAAACAAGGGAAACAAATTCCAGCTCAGAAAATTCAAACCATTAGAATGCGCCCATCCTATAGTTTGGGCATGAACAATATCCTTAAAATTCAAGCTACCTGACACTAGCAATACACAAATCAAAGAAAATCCCAAGGCTACCTCGTAGGATACCATTTGTGCCGCAGAACGCATTGCTCCTAGAAATGCATACCGAGAATTAGATGACCATCCAGCAAGAATTATCCCGTATACACCGAAAGAGGTTATAGCGAGAACATACAATAAGCCGGCATTCAAGTTGGTAAAATATAAGTTCTCAGAAAACGGTATCGCAGCCCAAGCTCCTATGGAGGACACGATAGCAATTACGGGAGCTATTCTAAAGACTCCCCTATCCACATTAAGAGGGGTTAAAATCTCCTTACCCAGGAGTTTAATCACGTCTGCAATAGGCTGCACCAACCCCCATATGCCTACCCTGTTAGGACCAAGCCTACACTGCATATACCCAATTATCTTTCGTTCAAAATAGGTCAAGTATGCAACGGATAGAAGCAAAACTAGAACAAAAACTGCGATCATTACAAAAGTTGAAGAGTAGTGCCACACTAACGTGCCAAAATGTGATACTACCCACTTTTTTAAACTATCTACAAAAAACATAAAGTCATTCCACGTAAACAGTTTGGGATAAAGAAGGCAAGCATCCAGACTCTACAACAATGGTACCATCCACAACATTAGGATCAACACAAACTTTAGCTTCAAAACGGAACTCACCCTGACGCAGCATACGCTGCTCACCATCAACTATAGAAAAAAGTTGTGCTGACAAAGGGGAAACACGAGCCAAGTTATCTTTCCAGGCCATAGCAGAGTTTTGAAGCGGAGCTGAACGTCTAACAACGCCATCAGTATTGTAGGCATGCCTATATGAAACACAAGACAAACCAGCATGGTCTGTAGCAAAAACAGAAGAAATAGAAGGAGCAAATACCGGGAGATCATTTGAAAATCTCCCTCCCCTATCGCCCCAAGAAGATTTTATTTCCTCCTGTATATCCTGACAATTATCATAAGAAAAATCATTTCCAAATAAAATGTTACCTAATCTACGAAGCACTTTCCAGGCAGATTTAACATGAGTAGCAGGTTGGGCAGCAGCATAAAAGGTCTGCCACACCCCTTCCATATTAATATACGTACCATCAGTCTCATATGGGGAAGCTATAGGTAGATGAAGATGAGAATTCCTAGACGCCGACTCAAATGGAGAAAAGCAAACTACGTACTCAGATTTGCTACAATACCGGCTAAAACCACGAGATTCGCAAAAATCAGCACCATTATCATCTAAATTAAGTAAGAGCAATAACTTATGGTCAGATAGCATAGGAGGTTCGCCAGAAACAGCCCCGGAAACATATGCTCCAACAGCATTAGCACCTTCTCCAAAAAAACCAAAATTAGCACCCAAGGCACGAGATATATGGAAAGATAAATAATGTATAACGCCAGCATCTACATGAGATTCCGCATACGCTCCCAAAACAATAGACAAAGAAGACATTGAGGATAGCTTCTTAGCAAAATCGGAATATTCAGCACCTTCTTTTTCCAAAATTTGCCCCAACTCAGGAGGAACATCATACTTGTTATTGCGCACTATACTCGCAAGAATAGACAACAAAACAGCAACAATACTTTTAGGGGAAACAATTAAATCTGTTTCCAGAGGCATCAACCAATTCTCACCTGTTACATGCAGACGATGAACTTTGGTGCCACGATTCCTTATGCTCCCACGCAAACTGGCAGCAATTAATGGCTGCTCATGGCGTATAAAACTTCCAATTATAAAAACATCTGACGATGCCAAAAAATCACGTACGCTCGTACCAAGATATGGGGCGCAATAATCAGGGATTTGTCTTCGATAATCACCGTAATTTAGCCTAGACTCTACGTGCTTAACTCCTTTTTTTCTAAGTATCTTCTGAAAAAGATACAACTCCTCCAAAGTAGACGAAGGATGGGCCCATCCTGCTATTTCATTGGAGGAATAGCGATTCAATATTAAAACAAGCTCATCAAACGCTTCATCCCAGGTTAGAGTTTGCCAAATTCCATCTTTTTTAATTTTTGGCATCAACAAACGGTCCTCAGCAATACCAGGATAAGAAAAACGATCTCTATCGGAAATCCAACACTGATTTATATTTTCATTTTCCAGTGGAAGAACTCGGTATACTGTGTTTAGTTTAACCTGAACGATCATGTTAGAACCCAAGCTATCGTGGGGGCTTATAGAGCGTCTACGCGATAACTCCCAAGTACGCGCAGAGTAACGAAAAGGCTTTGAGGTCAATGCACCAACCGGGCAAAGGTCTATAACATTACCGGAAACTTCAGAAGAAACAGCGCTAGACAAAAAAGTTGTAATCTCTGAATGTTCTCCCCTCCCAATAACACCTAGCTCCTTTATACCGGCAACTTCTTCACCAAAGCGAACACAACGCGTACAGTGAATGCACCTAGTCATATCTGTAGATATCAAAGATCCCAGATTTTTGTTAGCCACAACTCTCTTTTCTTCAGTATAAATAGAACTAGAAGAACCATAACCAACTGCCAAATCCTGCAACTGGCACTCACCACCCTGATCACAAATAGGACAATCAAGAGGATGATTGATCAGCAAAAACCCCATCACCCCCTTCTGAGAATCAATAGCTTTAGGCGAGTGAGTCATAACTTTCATACCGTTGGAAACCGGTGTAGCACATGCAGGTAAGGGCTTAGGAGACTTTTCAACATCAACTAGGCACATTCTGCAGTTTGCAGCAATACTCAATTTTTTGTGATAGCAAAAATGTGGAACGAATATCCCAAGTGCAGTGGCAGCATCCATAACAGTACTACCTTCAGGTACCTCAATTGTCTGACCATTGATTTCCAACGAAACCGTACTCATATGTTTATCTTTCAACAAGAAGAATCTGCAACCAAACACGCTTTGTGGGTAATATGGTATTCAAATTCCGAGCGAAAGTGCTTAATAAAACTCCTAACCGGAAAAGCAGCTGCATCGCCCAATGCACATATAGTATGACCAGATATGTTTGATGCGACTTTATCTAGCAAGTCTAAATCCTCTTCACGTCCCAAGCAATTTTCAATGCGATGAACAATCTTATATAGCCAACCCGTACCCTCACGACAAGGAGTACATTGTCCGCAGGATTCTTCATAATAAAAGTGGGATAATCTCTCCAAAGCCCTTACCATACAAGTGGAATCATCCATTACGATGACAGCACCAGACCCCAACATGGAACCAGCTTTGGAAAGACAATCGTAATCCATTGTGCAGTTCATAATGATATCAGGTGGCAAAACAGGGGCAGAAGACCCACCAGGTATAACTGCTTTAAGTTTTCTGCCAGAAGTAACTCCCCCTGCCATCTCCAAGAGTTTAGGAAACGGCGTTCCTAGAGGAATTTCATAATTTCCCGGGTGAAGAACATGTCCACTAACAGAAAAAATTTTGGTGCCTCCATTATTGGGAATGCCTAAGGACAAAAACACCTCCGGCTCATGGTTCATGATCCAGGGAACTGAAGCAAAAGTTTCCGTGTTATTAATTAATGTGGGGCACCCATAAAGGCCCACATTAGCTGGAAATGGTGGCTTAAATCTAGGTTGGCCCTTATTCCCCTCAATTGATTCCAAAAGCGCAGTTTCTTCACCACAGATATACGCCCCGTACCCACAATGCGCAAACAAATCAAAATCTACGCCAGACCCTAAAATATTCTTACCTAACAAACCGGCATCGTATGCTTCCCCAATTGCATCCTCAAATTGCTCATAAATCTCATATATCTCACCATGTATGTAGTTATATCCAATGGTAGCACCACACACATAACCAGCAATAGCCATCCCTTCTACTACAGAGTGGGGATTGTAAAGAAGAATATCCCTATCCTTAAAAGTACCAGGCTCACCTTCATCAGAATTGCAACATATGTACTTCTGCCCTGGCTTATTTCTAGGAATAAAACTCCACTTTAGTCCAGTAGGAAATCCAGCCCCCCCTCGACCTCGAAGAGAAGATTTTTTTACATGATCTATAATGGCCTCGGGGGAAGTTTTCTCTTTCAAAATACGCCGCCACGCAGAATATCCAGAACGTGACTCATAAGCCGACAGCCTCCAATTAGAAGAATCATCTATGCTTAGATTAGAGAGACAAACTCCCACACTCATCTATCTATCTCCTCTAACCATTTATCAAGCTTCTCCTTATTCATACGGCACATCATTTTATGATTGTTATGCAATAAAACTGGAGCTTCTTTACAAGCGCCAAAACATTCACCTTCAAGCAGAGTAAAACGTGAATCAGGTGTAGTTTCACCAAAGGAGATACCCAACTTCTCCTTTAAATAATCAGCAACCTTCTTAGACCCACGCAGGGCACACGGAAGGTTAGTACAAATAGTCAATTTATTACAGCCAGTTGGCTTCAAATTGTACATATTGTAAAAAGTTGCAACTTCCAACACAGAGACAGCAGGTACTTTTAGATAATTAGAAACGTATTCAATAAGATCCGAACTCAACCAACCATTTTCTTCCTGAGCAATACGAAGAGCAGCCATCACGGCAGAAAGCTGCCTCCCTTCCGGGTATTTAGAAATTTCTCTATCAATACGACACAAACTTTCGTCCGATAACATGTATCCGCCTTAACGATCAATCTCACCAAACACAATGTCTTGACTACCTATTATAGCAACAACATCAGCTATCATATGGCCCCTTGACATCTCATCAAACGCTTGTAAATGCGCAAAACCAGGTGCACGAATCTTCAGTCTATACGGCTTATTTGCTCCATCAGACAATAAATAAATACCAAACTCACCTTTAGGGTGTTCAACAGCCGCGTATACCTCCCCTGGAGGAACATGCATACCTTCTGTAAAAAGTTTGAAATGATGAATCATTTCTTCCATATTAGTCTTCATATCAGAGCGTGAGGGAGGTGCAACTTTATGATTATCAGTTATAACTCGACCCAAATTTTCACGTAACCACGAAACACATTGTTTTATAATACGATTAGATTGCCTCATCTCTTCGATACGCACCAGATAACGATCATAGCAGTCCCCAGTGCGTCCTACAGGAATATCGAAGTCCATTAGGTGGTATACCTCATAAGGCTGATCTTTCCTCAAATCCCAAACAACACCAGAACCCCTCAACATAGGTCCAGTAAAGCCCAGTGCTTTGGCTCTCTCAGCAGAAACTACTCCTATATTAACTGTTCTTTGTTTCCAAATTCTGTTATCGGTAAGCAATGTCTCATAGTCGTCAACATAACCATCAAAGCGCTGACAGAAATCGTCGATGAAGTCCAATAAAGAGCCATCGCGAGCGCGATTCATAGAATTAAGATCTCTCTTGGAACGAAAGCGAGACGGTTGGTATTTAGGCATGCTCTCGGGAAGATCACGGTACACTCCACCAGGTCTAAAATAGGCAGCATGCATACGAGCACCAGACACTGCCTCGTACATATCAAATAAATCTTCCCGTTCACGGAAGCAATATAAGAAAACCGTCATAGCACCCACATCAAGGGCATGACTACCTAACCACAACAAATGATTTAGAATTCGAGTAATTTCTGAAAAAAGAACTCTTATATATTGAGCACGAATTGGTATTTCTACACCTAAAAGCTTCTCGATCGCCAAACAATATGCATGCTCATTGCACATCATGGATACATAATCCAAACGATCCATATAGGGAAGAGATTGTAAATACGTACGTGTCTCTATTAATTTTTCAGTAGCACGGTGCAAAAAACCTATGTGAGGATCAGCTCGCTGCACGACCTCCCCATCTAGCTCTAAAACTAACCTCAAAACTCCATGCGCGGCTGGGTGTTGGGGACCAAAATTTATGCTGTAATTCTTTATATCAGTCATTACATCATAACCCCTCTAAATCACCATAATTTTCCTCACGTATTATGCGAGGAACATTAGTACGTGGCTCTATGCTAACCGGTTTATATGACAAGCGTCCTTCATCAGCATCGTACGAAATTTCAAGATAACCTGAAATTGGAAAATCCTTTCTAAATGGATGTCCAACGAAACCATAGTCCGTAAGAATCCTTCTTAGATCTGGGTGGCCAATAAAAATTATACCTAACAAATCGAATGCTTCCCTTTCAAACCAATTAGAACATGGCCAAATATCAGTTACAGAAACAAGCAATGGCCTGCTATCATCTGGGCAGAAAGTACGGACACGCAAACGACAATTATTGTTAATAGAGAGCAAATGCAATACAACTGCAAAGCGAGCAATGGCTTTAGGGGAAAAATGAAGATAATCTACACCACACAAATCAACCATGACATCAAATGGGCAAATTGAATTTCTATGAAGCCAGGAACAAACTTTGTGATAATTTTCATGAGACACTGTCAAAGTCAACTCACCATGAGCTTCAGAGATATCCTCAAAGCTACCTGACAAATTATCCATTAAAACAGAAGTAAGTGACTCGCAGGTAAACATAATCAACCTCAAGAACGAACAAGAGAATCAATGCCACGTATCTTCCTTTGAAGCTGAAGAATACCGTAGATTAGAGCCTCTGCAGTAGGAGGGCAACCAGGAACATAGACATCAACGGGAACTACTCGATCACAACCACGAACAACAGAATACGAATAGTGATAGTATCCACCTCCGTTAGCGCAAGAACCCATGGAAAGCACCCATCGTGGTTCTGGCATTTGGTCATATACTTTGCGCAGCGCGGGAGCCATTTTATTACAGAGGGTTCCGGCCACTATCATCAAATCAGATTGACGAGGTGAGGGCCTAAATACCACTCCAAATTGATCAAGATCATACCTAGAAGCACCAGCATGCATCATCTCAACAGCACAACAAGCCAATCCAAAGGTCATAGGCCACATGGAACCAGCCCTCATCCAATTCATAACCTCGGCAACTGTTGTAGTAACAAAACCACGCGAAGACAATCCTGCGGCAGTATTATCCATATTATATTGCTACTCCCACTCCAAAGCGCCACGTTTCCAAATGTAGGCATATACAACTAAAAACTCGACCAAAAATATAAAAACTCCTATGGTAGAGCTAAGGGGCAAAGCGCGAAAGGCAATTGCCCAAGGAAAAAGAAAAGCCAATTCTAAATCAAATAGAATAAATATTATTGATATAAGGTAAAAGCGTACATCAAATCTATCTATAGCATCACTAAAAGGGTCAAAACCACACTCATACGCCTCCAACTTTTCTTTGTACGGATTCCTAGGAGACAGAATAAACCTAGATATCAAAGTAGGTCCAACACCAATTAGAAAACCAAAAACTATAAATACCAGAAGCAAAAAATAGTCACCAAGCATTGACAACACCCCCCATAATATCATTGGAAGCAGTATAAAATTGGTGCCGACGATGAGATTCGAACTCACAAGGATCTCTCCACCACCCCCTCAAGATGGCGTGTCTACCAATTTCACCACGTCGGCAGCAAAACTAACCTTTCTTCTGTTCAGCGGGGGATGGCTTGGAATTAGGTATCGTCTCAATAGGTGGAGACGATACGGTTCCCCCTCTAACGCTAGCTACAGAAGAAACAGCAGTCGAACGATCAAGAACGCTTTGATTAACAGAAGAGCCTTGATGTGAAACCAGATAAGACAAGGTCAAAGAAGTCAAGAAAAAAACCGTAACAGCACTGGAAGTCAACCTGCTCAAAAAACTACCGGAACCAGCTGCACCAAACAATGTACCAGACGCACCGGAACCGGCACCAAAAGCGGCACCAGCATCAGAACCTTTACCTTGCTGTAATAAAACCAAGACCACCAAGGTCACAGAAACAAAAACATGTAAAGAAACAATCAACCCTAACAGGAAGCCCAAGCCAGTTCTCCCATTTCACATATCTTGATAAAGTCAGTAGCCTCGAGAGAACTAGATCCCACAAGGAAACCATCTATCTCAATGATACCACGATCCAAAAACTCAGAAACATTTTTGGGGGAAACACTGCCCCCGTACAGTAGAGAAACAGACTTCATAGGCATGCCAAAAGTTTGGTGTAGAAACTTTCTAATATCACAAAATAACAATGAAACTTCGCAAGGATCGGCAACATGGCCCGTGCCTATGGCCCAAACAGGCTCATAGGCTATAACAATTCTATTTAAAGAGTAAACATCAACGTTAACAAAAATATCCATCATTTGCGAGAATAGTACAGGCCTCGTTAAATTTTTTTGATATTGCTCAGCATTCTCGCCTATGCAAACAAAAGGGATAAGATCGCTAATCAAAGCCTGATTAGTCTTAGACGAAAGATCATCAGGCATTTCTCTCGAGTAATTTCGGCGTTCAGAGTGACCAATTATTACATATCCACACCCAATATCAGCAAGCATGGAGGCAGAAACATCACCTGTGAAAGAACCCTTATCGTAGGAAGAAACAGTCTGAGCACCCAGATAAATGGACCCACTAAGTCCTTCAATAAGACTATGCATGTAGGTATATGGCGGGCACAAAACAGCACGCACCTTCTTTAGGTTAGGAGAGGCTTGGTTCCAAGTAGCAATCCAATTGTCAACGAAAACTTGAGAACTATTCATCTTCCAATTGGCAACAACATATTTTTCTCTCATTGAATCACCCTACACGACCGGTAATATAGTCCTCAGTTCTTTTATCTTTAGGGTTAATAAAGAATAACTTAGTTTCCGCAAACTCAACTAATTCACCAAAATACATATAGGCAGTATAGTCTGAAACACGAGCTGCCTGCTGCATATTGTGCGTCACCACTAAAATTGAAACAGTTTCTCTCAAATCAGCCATAAGATCCTCAACTTTGGACGTAGCAATAGGATCCAAGGCAGAGGTAGGCTCATCGAACAACAATACTTCTGGTCCCGTGGCCAGAGCACGAGCGATACACAAGCGTTGCTGCTGCCCTCCAGACAAATCATAGGCAGGAGAACGAATCCTATCATTTACCTCTAGCCAAAGACCCACAGAACGAAGCACGTCTTCAACTTTATCATCAATAAATGATTTAGAACGAATTCCGGATATACGAAGTCCGTAAGCAACATTATCGTAAATGGATAATGGGAATATGTTGGGCTTTTGAAAAACCATACCTATGCGAGAACGAATGCTTATTGGATCAACAGAAGAATCAAGCAAATTAACAAGATCAGGGTAAAGGTAAATTGATCCGGTGTGGCTACGATTATGGTACAGATCATGCATACGATTAAAGGCCCTTAGCAAAGTGGACTTACCACAACCAGAAGGTCCTATTAAGGCGGTAATGTTCCTTTCGTACACACTCATATTGATATCTTTAAGTGTACGCTTACCATCATAGTAGAAACTAAAATTCTCTACTCTACATTTTAGAGCAGATTCTGATCCCATAGGATTACCTTTTTAACTTCTTGCGTAAATGATAACGGAGAAAAACAGAAGCAGCATTCAAAAAGAAAGTCATTATAATTAATACCAAGCTTGCGGCGGCAGCGTTAATTTGAAAACCTCTCTCAGGTCTATTAGTCCAATTAAAAACTTGGAGAGGTAATGAGGAAAACTCAGAATAAAGCCACCTCATATTAAAAAATGGAAAATTAAGATGAATTGGTGATTCCGGCAAAAAGCGCAAAAACGCAGCAGCACCTATAGCCACCAGGGGAGCTGTCTCAGAAAGTGCACGGGACAAAGCTAAGATCACCCCAGTAACAATATTGGGTAGGGCATACGGTACAACATGGTGCTTAATTACTTCCCATTTAGTTGCTCCTAGTGCGTATGCTGCTTCACGGAGCGAATTTGGCACCTGAGAAATAGCCTCACGTGCCGTAACAACAATTATAGGCAATACTAAAAGGGAAAGAGTAAGACCTGCAGAGATAATAGTTCTACCAAGATGGAGATGATAAACAAACAGGGACAAACCCAAAAGACCGTAAACTATTGAGGGCACTCCAGCCAAGTTTGCCAAATTAACTTCCAGAATAGAAAGAAAAAAGTTCTTTGGAGCAAACTCCTCTAGATATATGGACGAGATAATACCAACAGGAACAGAGACTATAAAGACAACAGAGATAATACATAAACTCCCAACCCAGGCTGCAAAAATACCAGCACGTTCTGGATAGTGTGACGAATAACGGAAAAAAAATGACGGATCAAGCCGAGAGTATCCTTCCATTAGCATATGAAAGATAATAGAAGAAAATATAAGCACAGAAAACGACAAAAAAATCAGGCCTAAAATAATGAAAAAGGTCTCCTTCATCTTTTCAAATCGAAGAATTGACCTTTTAGTTAACATACCTAAAGCTCCTTTTAATCCATTGCCCTAGAAGATTAAAAATCAGTGTCATGGCAAATAAAGATAACCCAACAGCGAATATGGCACGAAAAGCAAATCCATCATATGGGACATCACCCCCAACAATTTGCACAATGTAGGCTGTCATGGTCTGACCAGATTGCATGGGATTAAATACCATTTTTGCCTCTAATCCAGCAGCAATTGAAACGATCATAGTTTCGCCCAAAACACGAGATGCTGCTAACACATATGAAGAAAAAATACCAGAAAAGGCTGCAGGGTATACCACTCTACAGGCAGTCTGGAAGCTAGTTGCTCCTAGGGCATAGGAAGCTTCTCGCCAACCGAAAGGGACAACGCGCATAGCATCTTCTGACAAAGAAGTAATATATGGAATAACCATAATTCCCATTACAAAACCTGCAGATAAAAGACTCAAACTAGGCAATGATGTAAAAACTTTTTGGAGAGCAGGAGTAACAAAAGTTAAGGCAAAGTACCCATAAACAACCGTGGGTATTCCACCCAGCAGCTCCAAAAATGGCTTGAATAGTTCACGAAAACGGTGGGAAGCAAACTCAGACAAATATATAGCCAATAATGTCCCTATGGGAATTGCAACTACTAAGGAAACGGAAGCAACAACCAAAGTGGCACTAAGCAACGGGAGAACGCCATAATGGCCATTAGCAAATAATGGAGACCACTTCTTACCAAACAAAAAATCATTCAGTGGCACAGCTCTAAAAAACGGTAGCGACTCCTTAAATAGCAAAAAAACTATCCCCACCGTTACAAATAGAGAAAAGCATGTCACACAAAAAAAAAGAAGAGAAAGAAAGTATTCCTTAATTTTCTTAATGTTTGAGTGTCGCGAACAATTCAACACAATACGGCCTCATTTTTTATGTAATGTGGTAGATAAAAAACGTTTCAAATTTGTAGAACTAGCAAGTTCACCACCATACATGGTACCTAAAATACGAGCATCTAGACGTGCAAGTACAGCCTCGTAGACATCTCTTGGCAATGGAAAATAACCGCTATCCTTTGCAAAACGAGAGGCATTACTGAGGTAATAGCGCATCAAGGAAGCAACATCTAACTTATAGGTAGACTTAAGAGAAACGTAAACAAACAGTGGTCGGGCTAACAGGTAGTCGCCATTAGAAATAGTCTTAATAGATGGCAAAACAGGACCATCACCTTTATCCACTGGCACAATGCGGAGTATACCATTGTTACTAGCATAGTAGGCATAACCAAAATACGCCATTCCATAAGGATCATGAGAAACAGCGTGGACCAATACATCATCACTTTGGGAAGCATGAAAATCAGAGCGCACCAACCCCGTCTTACCATTAATAAGACTTGTGAAATAGTCAAAAGTGCCGGAACCTGGTCCAGGTCCATATAAAGTCAGAGAAAAACGTGGATACGCCTTATTAACTTGATTCCAGAAGATAACCTTCGAATCAGAGGATACCCCCCAAATCTTCCTTAGTTCAAGCACTGAAACAGAACGAACAAAAGAATTTTTAGGATTAACAATAATGGCAACAGCATCATACGCAACAGGGAGTTCTACATAAGAGACTCCATTCTTGGAACATAAAAGCATCTCGGACTTAAGTATAGGTCGAGAAGCGTCAACTATATCAAGTTCACCTCTGCAAAATCTTTGAAATCCACCTCCAGTACCGGAAATAGATATAACTATGCGCTGATTTGCTGCTCTATCAGAGCTATCCTGGTAAGCCTCAACTAAAGCCTCAGTAATAGGATAAACGGTAGCTGAGCCATCAATCACCACAGACGCCAAAACAGGAAAGGACAATAATAACAGGACACAAAAAGAAACTAACAGAGTACAACAGCTGGCAATTTTCCTAAGGAAAATCACTAGAAATCCCCCCACCCCGTAGCAATTATTTTTTTCCAAACAATCAAAGCATCACGAACAGCAGACACATCATGAACCCGTACTATATGAGCGCCAAGACAACAGGCAGCTAAACAAGAAGATATAGTACCATATAAACGTTCTCTAATGTTTCGGCCAAGAAAGAGTCCCAAATAACTTTTTAAGGATGGGCCAACTAGAACAGGGTATCTCATTTTTACAAAATCCCTTAGACCAGAAAGTAACTCTAAATTATGTTCTAGCAACTTGCCAAAACCAATACCTGGATCAATACACAAGCGATCAGGACTTACGCCAACACCTAAGCAAACCTCAACTCTCTCCCTCAAAAAAGCAAGCACCTCACCAACAACATTGGCGTAAACAGGATTTAGCTGCATGTTGCTGGGATTGCCCTGCATATGCATTAAAACAACCCCAACAGAAGAGTGAGAAACTACATCCAGTGCCCCATCCCCTCGTAGGGCTGAAATATCGTTGATTATATCAACACCCAAAGCAATACTATGCTTCATAACTGAAGGCTTATATGTATCTACAGATACTGGTACACCTAGGCCAACTGCCACTTCCAAAAATGGCATAACTCTGTCTAACTCCTCTTGCTCAGACACAGCTTCTGTCCCAGGACGGGTAGATTCACCACCAATATCTATAATATCTGCTCCTAACTCTACGAGATTAGATAAATGTGCTTCAATGTCAGAATAATTTTTAAGAGATGACAAAAGACCATCTCCAGAAAATGAGTCGGGAGTTACATTAACAACGGACATAATTAAAGGACGATTAATATCCAGCAAATACCTGCCACAACGCCATTTAATCGGTGAAAATTCTCCATGATGCATCATAACCCCAAAATCCCGCTATTCACACCACAGCATCTACAAAGCCTTGGGCATGATTTACAATATGAGAAACATGCAAAGCAGCTTCAGAAACAAATTCTTCACTCCTTGACTCTAGCATAATTCTTAAAACAGGCTCTGTGCCAGACAATCTTATCAAGACACGAAAAGAATCTCCCTCAGTTACTCTACACGACGACAAAAAAGACTGTAGCGTAAAATCTTTTTCCCAATTGTAGTGTTTCTTCACTCTCAGGTTCAACAGCCTTTGAGGGTATGGTGAAAAATCTAGAAAAGCGGAGTACACATCATCCAGGATAGGAAAAGCAAACAGAAGCTCAATTATATTAAACATGGCGTCAGAGCAAAACCAACCATCCCTATTAACAATTAAATGTCCGGAAGGCTCTCCTCCAAGAGAAGCATTTTCTGTGGCCATTTTTTGAACAATATTTTTATCACCGACAAGTGAACGATAAAATGGAATACCCTCCATTTTAAAAAAATCCTCTAACGCAGAATTAGTCATCACTGTACCAACAACACCAGATAATGGAGTATCAATTAACCAGCGCTTAGAAAATAAATAAAGTATTGTGCTTCCATCGCAAACACTTCCATCTGGCATAACAACAAGCACACGATCCCCATCACCATCAAAGCAAAGACCAATATCTGCACTACCTGATTTCACAACATCAACTAAAAAATCTGGGGAAGTAGATCCACATAAATTATTAATATTGTATCCATTAGGTTGGCAGCAAAGGGGTAGAACATCAAAACCCAAAGATCTAAACAAGGACGGAGCAATTCTATAGAGAGCACCGTGAGAACAATCTATAGCTATTTTGAATGGCAAAGGAGAATAGTATCTAGAAAAGTAATTATAGCAACTACTTAAATACTCGTTCAAAAGCTCAGGTCTATGGTAAATACGCCCAGAAGAAGACTGGTATTCATCAACCTTATAGAATAGATTAATTATTTCCACTTCTACATTTGATGAAACCTTTAATCCAGCACCAGAAAAAAATTTCAGACCGTTATCATGGTACTGATTATGGGAAGCGCTAACAACGATACCCCCCAAAATATCATTCTTGTGCACTATGGAAGAAATAATAGGCGTACTTGCAACTCCCACATCCCATACATCAACACCTGCTAAGACCAAGCCGGACATAACTGCTTCTGAGAGAGATAAGCTACTAGCGCGTGTATCACGGCCAACCAAAACAATTGGCGTGCTGGAAGGATGCATGCGAGACATAATGCTCGCATAAGAAAAAGCAATACGGCGAAAAGCTGGCGACGTTACGGGAAAAACACCGCAGCGCCCGCGAATCCCATCAGTCCCGAATTCGAGAGACAAAGGAGGATGAGCGAACATTAGGACCCAACATAATACCCACGAGTGCCTCTATCACAATCGCAGAAACACAATAAAACCAAGCACTAAGACGGCAAAGAACGAGGACCTTCGGGCTCAGAGGGAGTATCAACAGTGGAAGCAGTAGCAGCATCACCTTGCCCAGTAGAGGAATCACCCTTCTTAGATGGGAGAGTAGTATCACCCTTTGGTGGAGAAGGCTCACGGCCCTCCATTATATCCTTGAGCTGATCGGCATCCAAGGTCTCCCACTCTAAAAGTGCCTTAGCCATAGCTTCAACACGATCCCTACAGCCCTCCAGTATTTTCCTAGCAAGATCGTACTGAGAGTCTATCAACAAACGAATCTCCCTATCTACCTGTTGTCTAGTCATTTCAGAAACATTATGCCAGGGAGATCGACCCCAAATTGAGCTAGACTCACTGTCTACATAAACCATTGCTCCAAGTTCATCAGACATTCCATAGCGAGTAACCATTGCTCGAGCCATATCGGTAGCTCTCTCAAAATCATTACTAGCACCTGTGGTCATTTGATTCATAAACAACTCTTCGGCAATTCTACCACCAAACAAAACGGCCAAACGATCCAACAACTGCTCACGGTTCATGGAATAGCGATCTTCTATTGGCAATTGCATGGTCAAACCCAAAGAACGCCCCCTAGGAATAATAGTAACTTTATGTACAGGATCAGAGTGTTTCAAACTCATAGCAACAACGGCATGACCGGATTCATGATATGCAGTATTGCAACGCTCATCTTCAGACATAACCATAGAACGGCGTTCAGATCCCATCATAATCTTATCCTTGGCACTCTCAAAATCACTCATATCCACAAACTTTTTGTTAGCACGGGCAGCAAACAACGCGCCCTCATTAACAAGATTAGCCAAATCGGCCCCAGAAAAACCAGGGGTTCCTCGAGCCAAGATATCAATACGAACATCATCCGCCATCGGTACCTTTCTAACATGTACCTTTAATATTTGCTCACGACCACGAATGTCAGGCAAGGGAACCACAACCTGGCGATCAAATCGACCCGGTCGAAGCAAAGCAGGATCAAGAACATCTGGACGATTAGTAGCTGCTATAACAATTATCCCAGATGACCCCTCAAAACCATCCATTTCAACCAACATTTGATTCAAAGTCTGCTCACGCTCATCATTACCACCACCCAATCCAGCCCCTCGCTGGCGACCAACAGCATCAATCTCGTCTATAAAGATTATACACGGGGCACATTTCTTAGCTTGCTCAAACATATCCCTAACACGAGCAGCACCAACACCAACAAACATTTCAACAAAATCAGATCCAGAAATGCTGAAGAAAGGAACTTTAGCTTCACCAGCGATAGCCTTGGCCAAAAGAGTCTTACCAGTTCCAGGATTACCTACCATCAAAACACCCTTAGGAATACGTCCACCAAGCTTCTGGAACTTAGCAGGGTCCTTTAAAAAGTCGACTAATTCAGAAACCTCCTCCTTTGCTTCGTCACAACCAGCAACATCACTAAAAGTAATAGAATTCTGATTTTCGTCCAGCAAACGTGCACGTGACTTACCAAAGGTGAAGGCACCACCTCGACCACCTCCCTGCATTTGACGCATGAAGAAAACCATCAACACAACCAAAACAAATAGAGGAAACCAGGAAATAAATAAGTTCATGAGGAAAGATGGTTCTTCCTCTGGTTTTGCAACAATATCGACCTTGGACTTAAGAAGATCACTTACTAGCCACAGATCACTAGGAGCATAAGTTTTTACACTTTCATTATTTACAGTAGTAGCCCTAACTACGTGCCCCTGAATTTCTACAGACCTGATACGCCCAGAATGCAACTCCTCCATGAATCGTGAGTACGACACTGAAGTACTAGACGGACCATGGAATCCAAACTGGTCGAAAACAACCATTAGCACCACGCCGATAACCAGCCAAATCATAAGGTTTTTCAACATACTATTCACAGAGGCACCTCTTTCAGAAATCTCTCCCAGATGAGGACTACACGCACCAAGAGCCAACATACTCACACGCATGCATTGTAAGTCAAACAAGCACCAAAAACACCTACCGACGCCCACAACACCACAAATAAAGTTCTGCAGAATCAGAACGAGAAGCCTTAGGCTTAAGTATAGTAATTTTGGAAAACTCTCCCCTAAGGCGATCTTTAATTCTTGGTAATTCATCGCCTTCAAAGACTTTGACCAAAAAATTACCACCTTTTTTAAGATAAATCTCACAAAAATTGGCAGCAATCATAACCAGACCACTCATGCTAGCCTGATCAACAGAAGCAATGCCACTTAAGTTGGGGGCAATATCGGATAAAACAAGATCTAGGGAGGAAACACCCACCCAAACTTTCATCTCCTCACTAAAACACGCATCAGTTATATCAGCCTTCCTGAACTGAACACCAGGTATACTATCCATACTGAGCTTATCAATAGCGAAAACGGCGGATTGAGGGTCAAGTATACTACTAACAACCTGCGACCAACCACCGGGGGCAGCCCCTAAATCGACAACTCTGCGCACAGAACGAAACATCCCGGTCCGCCTACTAATTTCCAATAGCTTGAAAGCGGCACGAGACCTATATCCAGCCACCTTAGCATCCCGTACGTACTTATCCCTTCTTTGCCTTTGGAGCCAACGACTAGAACTAGACGACAAGCAAAGCTCCCCTTGCCATTATAGAAACCTCGTTATTGTCACAACAAACTTCGCTATGCTGAAAAGTAAGAACATCGTACATGATATCACCAGATGTACCATACGGGATAGACCATGTGAAATCAAAAATTGCTTCATTGGTCTCTTCATTAATACAATAATTCCCTATATCTAATATATTGCTATCATACTTATTGAAATCAAGACCTCTTAGTAATCATTAATTCTTATTAAATCAGATATTAAGGTATGCAATGACATGACAAATAAGAATTCATCAATCAATATAAATTAAATCCTATAATAAACACTTGGTTGTTATAGTCTTAACTTATTCGTGTACTTACAAGATGAAAAATTCATACTAAAAAGGATCCACATTTACAAAATATCACTAACATTTCCTGTGTTAAAACCTGTGGAAAAATCAGAATAACATCTAATCAAATAATGAGTTAAGTATGTGATGAACAAATGCTCTATTGAAAGTAGAACCCTTAATAATGCCCATGATAAGTGGTAAAAAATTCTTCAAAAACTCTGTTTACTGTGCACTATGTTTACTGTACAAATAGAGCAGTAGATCACTTTAGCTATAGCATTCTCATTATATAGTTTTTAATAGGTAATGCTATTTAAGCAATAACTTTGTCTACAGCACTAACTCCAGCAAATAAGTAAAAAATCAACAAAACTAAATTTATGTGCAAATAATACATATTTTTGATTAAATTTAAAATTTATAGGCATATAAATTCATAGGCATACGTATCAAAAAAAATAGCGTTCAATGTACTGGGTACAAACATTAACTTGTTCTTTTACTGAAGAAAATAAAAATTATCTTTGGTGTAAATATAAAAAAAGTAAACTCTCCTATCTATTATAGCGATAGTGCTATAAGACGTACTACCTCATGCCTATGGAGTATAATCATTACCAAGAAGGACATATGAATATATCAATGATTATTTTTTGCACGATCTTTTTCATCCATTTATGCAAATAAAAAATACTAATTATTAGAACGTCTTATAGGCATCGAGATATTCATAAATTTCTTCTTAATACTACTTAACAAACTTAATTTTGTTCTTGATAATTACTGAAACACACAGATCGATCTACTGGTGACAAATTCTAGTTATATATATTTGTTACTACAATGTAGGTTCCTATGTATATTTAAATGTATATAGGTAAGTATGGAAAATTAAAAAATGTAATGATGCAGTCAAACGAAGGGAACAAATAAAATTTATAGTAATAAGTTGGAACTTACTTTTTATATGATTATAATGTATCGTGTGATGTGTAAAATGCATTACAGATACTTTTTTGATGATCACATTACGCTTAAATTGTCTTCTTTTATGAAGATATCTGTAGTATCAGTAAAGAAAACGATCACCAACCTAAGCAAGTTTAGGTGGCTTAATTGATGTCAAAAATTAGCATGATAATTAACCCCATCGTCTTGCATTGACTATCCAACTCAGCGTCCATATGAATTATTACCACATATCACATTGCGATACATTGGCTGATATTTCTGAGCTGATTGATTTAGAAAGTACTTATGAACATAAAAATCAAAACATTGATCAATCATCTGGGAATATAACTGAAAATATGTATGGCGAATTGCATCAAATATCATCATCCCAGTACAACAATGAATACGATATAACTACTAATACGGCTACTACTAGTGTGCACTTAGTTGACGAAAGTTACTATGTGAAAAATTATCAAATGCTATCAAATCAGCATGATATTACACAAATTACAGAAGAATATGAATACAAACTGCCGTTTCAAGATGAAGATGAAATTCCCAGCACATCTAAATCAAACAGTAACAACTACATAACAAAAAAAGGACATCAAACAATGGCAACAGATGAAGATAGCATCATGACTCATGATGATTCATATGACCAAATACTAACATTTCAAGATAACTTATATGACTACAGGCTGCCATTTCAAGATTATTTATATGACTACAGATTACCATTTCAAGATGAAGATGAGACAGTCAGCACATCTGAATTAAACAACAGCAACTGTGTAACAGAAAAAGAACATCAAATAATGATGCTGGATAAAGATGAAACTATAAAAAAAATCATGGATGAACATAAATACGCATTACCCAATAAATGTAGAGATGCTATAGCATTTGCAGAAAAAATTACCATATGTGACTCATATGCCATTAATTATCCTTCCTGTGAGCTTATAGAATACGAATTTGGAACTTCATTATTGTCATGGAAAGATGGAATATATAGCTTAGCCGTCAAAGAAATTGGTCTAGGAGAAATAGAAAGTAAAATTGAAGCAATGACATATCGTAGAAAATACGAAGCATATGGTAATACTAATAAGCATGAAGAAAAAAACTTTTCGGTAGTATTACACTTTCTAGAAAAAGTGTTTATATCTCTGGTCATTGAAGAAGTAGAAAATGTAGAGGCAGAACATTCAATACAGATAGAATATGGCATGTCAATAGAAGATCTTAGGAACGCTGCCATAAATAACCCTACTTTCTTTAGTAAGCTATCAGAAAAGTGCATGAGTATTATTGAGCATAAAGTAAAAAATGATATTTACAGCATCATTCCTTGTAAAATGTTCACTACCACCAATATAAATGATATATCTTTCTTTGCACCTAATAAAAAGAAGCGCCTTAATATATTTAACAATATCATAGTTGATTCTGTTTCAAACTTGATAGAGAGGATAGTAGAGTTTATAACTGAGATAGACTCCAAGTTTATATTGTTCTCTTTTTTTGGAAAATTGTGCGGTTTGTATCTTCAAAGACAATTATTGCAAAAAATCAAAGAAATTGGTAATAGAATATCAGATAATGTATCACAATCTGCTGTATATCCTGGGATTAGATCTATTACTGAAATAAATTTGGCAATTGATTCGTATAATGCTACTGGAAGCATCCCAGAACATAGTGCATCTGGTTTTTATGACACAATTCACCGGACAGTTTACGATTTCAAGGAAGAGATATGTAAAAAGATTAGAGAATTTAGATTTTTCTACGATTATTTGAGTAACACCATAAGTGAGTCATCAGAGAATGATATTCTGATATTCTCTAGTAGATTATTGGAATATTTAAAATACGAAACTATGTGCTTGTATGGGAAAAAGATAAAAGTTGTAGACAAGATCAATAATAGATTTTTGTATTATGAAAATACTATATATAACCCTCCAGAAATGAACTTTGTAGGCAAGAACGATATCTCACTTATCAGTAATATTAGAATAAATAGTAATCACCTATCTAATGGAGTGTATTCATCAGCTATAAGAAATTCTTGTTTTACGCACAGTAAACTTGAAGAGTCATTTTTGCTCGAAATGAAGCCATATATAAGGTCATCCCATATCAAAGATCCAGACTTCTCAAATTTCTATTCCAATCTTATGAATATGCTTGCATCCCTTGTCTATCATAAATTAATAAATCTGGAATTAGAATTATCATCGTATGTACTCATTCCAGGAAATAATATTTATACTATTAAACAACTAATACTAAGTAATAGTTATTATTTAAATAAATTTTCTAAAATTTGCGAAGATGAATTGGACTTAATCAGGCAATGTGACAAAGAATTATCTTATGGTATATCAATGACAAAATGTTTTTTTTATGAAAAGGAACTATTGACCTCTAAATCATCTGCTTCAGCTATAACACCACGAAGAGCAGAAAATAAGTTATCTTATTCTCCAGAACTATCATTAGATGTACTGAGATATGCTATCTCTGAATTGCCCAATATGCTGCAATCAACAATAAGTAATGCAGACTACAATTTTTTTACAAGCGCCCTTTTCAAAAATTTTAATGGCATAACAATAGCTAAAAGATCATTACAAGAAATTTCTGCACTAGGAAGAAATATTTTACAATCTGTACATGAAAATCAATTTATGATGGATAGCGTGGAGTATGTTATTAATGAATGCAACTATATTACTTATAATACTATCCAGTACAATAGTTTGTTCCTTCACACACGTGGTTTAGTGCTTGGCAATTATAGATCAGTAAGATTTTTCATAGATAGAATTATATTTTTGTTTGAAGAAGAAATAAGACGTTTATCTCGGGAGTCAATAGTTTTGATTGATAATGTTGTAGCACTCCCCACAGAAGAAATTATTGATAAATTATTCAATGCATTCAAGAACGAAATTACACAAGAATGTATTAATTCGTTTTCAGAAATATGTGTCAGGAAATATATATGTGAAAAATTAAACATTTCATGTTAATAATATGCCTATTGCATCCTTTTCTTCTAATGTGAACAGAATCCTAAACAGCAGAAGAGTTATACCTAAATAAAACATGCTGACACTGCGAAAATAATCCTGGTCATCTTAAGTAAGTTAGTGATATGCCATTGTTATTGCTTTAATTTATCCTGAGTAAAAAGAAAAAATATCTTTTGATTATGGAAATAATTACTGGCGGCAGAAAAATAATTTCATATTTATGATACATCATTTGATGTTAGTAATTCACATAATGATCACTATCTCGATCCTAACTTAATTAATCAACAGTAGCTTTATGAATTATCATCCTATAGCCAATTATGACATATTGGACAATGTTCATGATCCAGAAGAAATTGATGTATCTCAGAATAAAGAACTTTCCGAATTAACTGACTATGAAGTATATGAACCATCATTTAAATATGAAGCACCTAGCACATCAACATTTAACACAAATACCAACGATTTAGAAATACAACAACAAGCAGTAGAAAATCCATATGACATACCACAAAATGTGGATGAGAAATTTTTAAACTATCTATTATCACTAGATGATGTACCTAGCACGTCGAAATCAAGTGTCAACATAAGTGTTGTGGAGGATCAACAACATCAAGCTATGAACAATGAATGCAATATATCGAAGGCCACATGTGAAACGGATAGACATTCAGAATCACAATACTCAAAGGTAATTAGCATCTGCAAGTCATACATTCTTAATGCTCCTTCCAGTAAATTTTTAGATCATAAATTTGGAACATCACTTCTATCATGTAAAGATGGAATATATAGCTTGACTGTGAGAAAAATAGGCCTAGGACCAATAAAAAACAAACTTATAGATATAATACATCACAATGTAGTAGGAAATAATTTCCTTGGTAAATATGGTGAAGAAAATTTATCCGTAATAACATACTATCTGGAAAAGGTATTTATGTCACTGGTAATCAGAGAAGTAGAAAATAATGAGATAGAATGCCCAGTCCAGATAGTTTCAGGTATGTCAATAGAAGATCTTAGAAATGTATCTATAAATAATAATCATTTCTTTGATAGGTTGAGTAAAAAATGTCTGGATATAACAAAAAACAAGATGACTTCTGATATTTACGACAATATACCCCGTAATATGTTTACTAGAACTAATGTATGTGATAGTACTAAGTTCGTGTTTTATAAAAAAATACATGCTAATAGATTAAATGGACTCATGGTTGATTCCATGTCAAACTTAAAAAAAAGAATAATTGAGTTCATAACTAATGCAGAACCTAAGTATATAGCGTCTTCATTTTTTGGTAATTTTTGTGGTTTATATCTACAAAGGCAATTATTAGAAAAAATTAAGAATATTGGTAATAAAATATCAGATAATGTACTAAATTATAATTCATTTCCTGGAATCAGATTTAGTAACGAAATCAACTTGGCAATAAGTTTGTATGATTCTACTGGCAATATTCCAACGCATAGTTCATCTGGTTTATATAACTTTATTCATCAAAAAGTTTGTGAATTTAGGGAAGATATATGCGCCCAGATTAGACAATTCAAATTTTTCTATAATCATTCAAGTCATACTATAAGTGAAGCATCAGAAAATGATGTAGAAAATTTTTCAAATACATTTATAGAGTATTTTAAGTATGCATCAATATGCTCATACAGAGAAAAATTGCTAAGTGTAAAAAATGTCAAATTAAACACTTCGATGATGCGTAGTATAGAAGAAAGTAACACAGATATACCCAATAATTACATGAAGAATGGAGTATATCTGTCAGCTATAAAAAATCATGATGGTTTTAGACACAAACAGCTCGAAGAATCATTTTCCATAGAAATGAAGCAGTATATTAAATCAGCAAAAATTGAAAATCCAGATTTCTCACACTTCTACGAAAATCTTATACATTTGATAACACTTACTATATCTGATAAATTATTAAACCTAGAACTAGAACTATCATCATATGCTCTCATTCCTGGTAATGATATATCTTCCATTAAGAAATTAATATTAGGTAGTAGTTATCACTTAAATCAATTTAACAAAATTTGTGAAAATGAAATTGATCTCATTATGCAATATAGTAGTAAATTATTCTACGGAATACCTATGATAAAATGTTTTTTTCCTCAAAAATCAAATGTCCCTAAGTCATCAGTTTGCCATATAGTTCCGAGATTAATTAGATTAAAACACTCTTATTCGCCAGAACTATTATTGGATGTACTAATATCTGCCATTTCTAAATTACCCAATATGTTTCAATTAGAAATAAACAATGCGGATGATAAATTTTTTGAAAATACTCTTTTCACTAATTTTAATGGAAGATTAATATCTAAAAAATCATTACAAGAATTTTCTAAAATAGAAAGAGATGTTTTACATATAATTCATGAAAATAAGTCTACGATAAGTGTACTCAAGGAAATTATTGATAAAGCAGATAAATCTGTTCTTTCTTGTGCAAATAATAGTGGCTTTAAAAGTATGGTATTTTCTAGTAATGAAGTACTTCGTATTGTGAATCCAATAATGCTCATGTTCAAATATAAAATAGAGAACTTATCTAGGAAGTTAATAATTTTATCAGGAAGAGAAATGATTCTACCTTCTGAAGACATTGCACATAAGTTATTTAATTTATTTATGAATAAAATAAAAATTAAATGTTTTAACTCTTTATCTGAAATTTGTTTAAATGAGTATGTAAGTAATGAAAAATACGTTAAATCACGAAATTTAGCTAAGAGGATTAAGCTATCTCACTTATAAGAAAAATATCGTGTTAATAATAATTATTGCATTAAAAAGGAATCAAAACGATTTTTGTTATTCATACATAAGTATTATATAGCAACAAATTATCCATCACACTTTCTAGATTAAAGTAAAAAATCATTTCTGAAAAAAAATTAATTATCATATACTATAACTACAAGTTGTAGGGTACAATAAATGCCATAAAAATGATAATAATTTACCTTATCATAGTAACTTGATTAATTAATTTAGTGACGGTATGAATTATTACCCTATATCGAATTGTGATGCGTTGGATAATTTTTGTAACATGGAAAGCACTGATGTAACTCAAAATCAAGTCCTTTCTCAATTAACTAATGAAGAATACGGATATGATCCCCCATTTCAATATCAGTATATGGAACCTAGCACGTCATGGTTTAATACAAATGCCCATGCTTTAGAAACACAACAACGACAAACAACAGATGATCAGTACGGTGCATCACAGTATATAGATAATAGTGGATTCTTAGACTACCTATTATCGCCAGATCAGGATCATAGCATTTTAGAATCAAATTTCAATACACATGCTGTAGAAACACAACAACAGCAAGTAATAGGCAATAAACTAGATATACCACAAATTTCATATGAACCGAATAAATATTACGAACTACAATCAGTATATAAATCATACATTCTTGAAACTCCTCCTTGTGGTTTTTTAGGCCACAAATTTGGAATATCGCTCCTATCGTGGGAGGGTGAAATATATAGCTTGATCGTTAAAAAAATTGGACTAGGACCAATAAGAGATAAACTTGAAAATATAATATACCATAGTGTAGTAAGTAATAATTTTTATGAATCTGGTGGAGAAGATTTCTCTGTAATAATGTATCACCTAAAAAAAATATTTATGTCACTGATAATTAGAGAAATAGAAAATGATGAAATGGAACACCCCGTTCAGATAAGATCTGGTATGTTAATAGGAGACCTTAGAAACGCAGCTGTACATAATTCTAATTTTTTTGATAAGTTGGGTGAAAAATGCCTAGATATAACCCAAAATAGGATAACACACGATATTTACAACGACATGCCTAAGAGGTTATTTACTACAACGAGCATAAACGATTTTACTAAATTTGTGTTTAATAAAAAATCACATGCTGATAAATTAAATAGAGTCATGGTTCATTCTATTTCAAATTTAAAAAAAAGAATAATTAAGTTTATAGCTAATGCAGAACCAAAATATATAGTATCTTCATTTTTTGGTAAATTTTGTGGTTTGTATTTACAAAGACAATTATTAGAAGAAATTAAGAGTATTGGCAATAAAATATCAGATAGTATACTAAGTTATGATTTATTTCCTGGCATTAGATTTAGTAGTGAGATCAATTTAGCAATAAGTTTGTATGATACTACTGGCAGTATTCCAACATATAGTTCATCTGGTCTATATAATTTTGTTCATCAAAAAGTTTGCGAATTTAGGGAAGACATATGTGCCAAGATTAAAAAATTCAAATTTTTTTACAATGATTCAAGCGGTACCGTAAATGAAATGTCAGAAAGTGATATAGAAACTTTTTCAAATAAATTAATGGAGTATTTTAAGTATGCATCCATTTGCTCATATCGAGAACGAGAAAAATTGCTAGGTGTCAAAAAGGTTGATGCAGCTACTTTGATAATTAAAGGGACTAGGAAATATAATATTTCATGCATCAAAAATATAGATATGACTAATAACTACATGAACGATGGAATGTATCTATCAGCTATAAGAAATCATAATGGCTTTAGACACGTACAGTTAGAAGCATCATTTTTTATGGAAATGAAGCAGTATATGCAATCAGCAAAAATTGATACTCCAGATTTCTCGCACTTCTATGAAAATCTCATACATGTAATAGCACGTACTGTATCTGATAAATTGACAAATCTAGAGTTAGAACTATCATCATATGTACTCATTCCAGGAAACGATATACATTCTATTAAACAGTTAATCCTAGATAGTAGTTACCATTTAAATCAATTTAACAGAGTTTGTGAAAATGAAATTGACCTCATTATGCAATGTGATAGCGAGTTGTTATATGGAATACCTGTACTAAAATGCTTTACAGCTCAAAGATCGAACATATCTGAGTCATCAATTTGCCGTATAAATCCACGCCTAGTAAAATCAAAACATTCTTACTCCCCAGAACTATTATTGGATATAATAATATCTGCTATCTCTAAGCTACCAAGTATATTTCAACTAGAAATAAACAATGCAGATGATAGATTTTTTGAAAGTTCTCTTTTCACAAATTTTAATGGAACATTAATATCTAAGAAATCATTACAAGAACTTTCCACAATAGGGAGAGACATTTTGCATCTGGTGCATGAAAATCAGACTACGATAGATATACTTAAAAGTATTGTTGATGAAGCAACTAGATTAGAACTTAACTTAGAAAATAATAATGTAATGCGTAGTATAATAATTTCTAAGGATAAAGAAATACTTTGTATTGTAGAAACAATAATGTTTACGTTCAAAGAAAAAATAGAGAATTTATCCCGAGAGTCAATAATTTTATCAGGCAAAACCATAACTACTCCTTCTGAAGAAACCGCGCATGAATTATTAGATTCATTTAAGACTGAAATTACGCTTAATTGTTTTGATTCGTTCTCAGAAATTTGCTTAAATGAATATATACGTGCCCAAAAAAATTATATTGAACAACAAAGTCTTAGCAAAAAACCTAAACTATCTCATTCTCTTAAAACAGACAGTATGTAATTTTACTTTTTTAAGTAAATGACATATAAAATATCTACATATAATAAAGGTATGTGCTAATATAAATGAAGATCATGCGGGGTAAAAAAACAGCGCTATTTATTGTTAACAAAGTCGCCACTAATACTTAATATTAAAATAAGAAAGAATAATTATCTGAAAATACTTAATAAATATATAAAAAGTTATGAAATTGTAGAGATAATCACTGAAATAAAAAAATAAGTTCATATTTGTATATATTATTTGATGTTAATTATACTTGTCATCATATCTTTAATTTATTTAGTGAACATATGAATTACTACTCTATAGCAACTTGTGATATATCAGATAATGTTTATGATCCAGAAGATACTGATTTACCTCAAAATAAAAGCCTTTCTCAATTATCTACACAAGTAAGTGAATATATGAATAATCCACAGCAAATGACAATAAATCAACCCGAAACAACACATACTACTGAAGAATCATATGAATATGATCTTCCATTTCAGCATGAAATATCTAGCATATCAGAACTAAACACTGATTTACAGATTATGGAAACACAACAACAGCAAATTACTGAAGAATCATGTAAATATGATCTACCATTCATTAATTTATATAATATGGAAACGCAATTACAAAAAATTGTAGAACATATAGATGAAGTAACACAGATTACTGATAAATCATACGAACATGATCTAACATTACAATATGAAATGCCTAGTACATCAAAACTAAGCACTGATTTACAGATTATGGAAACACAGCAACAACAAGCTATAGAAAATACAAATGAAATAGCACAGATTATTGATAAATTATGTGGATATGATCTTCCATTTCAACATGAAATGCCTAGCATATCAGGACTAAACACTGATTTACAGATTATGGAGACACAGCAACAACAAATTATAGAATATATAAACGAAATAACACAACTTACTGATAAATCATGCGAACATGATCTACCATTTCAATATGAAATTACCAGCACAGAACTAAACACTGATTTACAGATTATGGAAACACAGCAACAACAAACCATAGAAAATACAAATGAAATAGGACAGATTACTGATAAATCATATGGATATGATCTAACATTTCAAAATGAAATACCTAGCATATCAGGACTAAACACCAATTTACAGATTATAGAAACACAGCAACAACAAACCGTAGAAAACACGAATGAACTAGCGCAGACTACTGAAAAATCATATGGATATGATCTGCCATTTCAATATGAAATACCTAGCATATCAGGACTAAATACTGATTTACAGATTATGGAAACACAACAACAAATTATAGAATATATAAATGAAATAACAAAGATCACTGAAAAATCATGCGAACATGATCCAACGTTCCAATATGAAATACCTATCATATCAGGACTAAACACTGATTTACAGATTATGGAAACACAGCAACAGCAACAACAAATTATAGAAAATACAAATGAAATAGCACAGATTACTGAAAAATCATGTGAACATGATCCAACATTTCAATATGAAATACCTATCGTATCAGGACTAAACACTGATTTACAGATTATGGAAACACAGCAACAGCAACAACAAATTATAGAAAATACAAATGAAATAGCACAGATTACTGAAAAATCATGTGAACATGATCCAACATTTCAATATGAAATACCTATCGTATCAGGACTAAACACTGATTTACAGATTATGGAAACACAGCAACAGCAACAACAAATTATAGAAAATACAAATGAAATAGCACAGATTACTGAAAAATCATGTGAACATGATCCAACATTTCAATATGAAATACCTATCGTATCAGAACTAAACACTGATTTACAGATTATAGAAAATGCAGATGAAACAATACAGATTATGAATGAACATAAATACACATTACCGAGTAAATACACCCACTCCGTACCATATCTAACAGAAGCTATTACCTATAAACCATATACCCTTGATGTTCCTTCTTGTAAATTTACAAACTATAAATTTGGAACTTCACTACTATCATGTGAAGGAGGAATATATAGCTCAGTTATCAAAGAAATAGGCATAGGAGAAATAGAAACCAAGCTTGATGAAATTATAGTAATTAATAGGTTATCAAAATACAACTGCATGAATAGTTCTGGAGGTAAAAATCTTTCTTTAATATCACATCACCTGAAAAAAATATTTATATCATTGATTCTAGAAGAAGTAAAAAGTGTTGAATCAGAATACCCAGTACATATAGCACCTGAAATGTCAATAGAAGATCTCAGAAATGCATCTATAAATAACCATGTTTTCTTCCAAAAGTTTTCTGAAAGGTGCTCAAATATTACGCGTTCTAAAATAAAAAATGATATTTACCAATATATACCTAGCAAGATATATATTGCTACAAATATAAATGATAACACTAACTTTCAATTTAACCCAAAAGCACATGCTAAACTATTCAATCACATAATAATAAACTCTATTTCAGATTTAAGAACAAGAATAATAGATTTCATAACTAATGCAGAATCCAAGTTTATATTGTTTTCTTTTTTTGGAAAATTATGCGGTTTATATCTACAAAGACAATTGTTAGAAGAAATTAAAAACATTGGAGATTTAATATCTGAAAGAGTGAAAAAATATTTTATATCTCCTGCAATTAGATCAATTAATGAAATAAATTTAGCAATTAGATCATATAATACTACTGGTAATATTCCCTCAAGTAGTGCATCTGGTTTTTATAATATCATCCACCAAGTAGCTTGTGACTTTATGGATAATATATGTACCCAACTTAAAAAATTAAAATTTTTCTATAATGAATCAATAGGAACCATAAGTGAATCGTCAGAAGATGATATATTAATATTTTCACAAAGATTGTTAGAATATTTTAAGTATGAAATTGTATGCTCATGTCAAAAAAAATTGAAACCTGTATACAAACCAAGGAGTAAGAATTTACTTAGTAAAAATAAAAAGTCTTCAAAAACAAAACATGAATTAGATTACAATGTTTCATGTATTAGTGATATGCATATAAATAGCAATCACCTACGAGATGGAATATATTCATCAGCTATAAAAAACTCTGATTTTAAATATAGTAATTTAGAAGAGTTATTTTTGATGGAAATGAAAAGTTATATAAGGTCAGCAGATATTGAAATTCCAGATTTTTCATGTTTCTATACAAATTTTATGCGTGCCATATCTTCTATTATATATCACAAATTAGAAAACCTAGAATTAGAATTATCTTCATATATACTTATCCCAGGAAACAACATTTATACCGTAAAGCAATTAATACTTAATAGTGATTACCATTTAAACAAATTTAGTAAAATTTGTGAAGATGAATTAGATATGATTAGGCAATGTGATAAAAAATCATCCTACGGTATATCAATGACAAAATGTTTCTTTCATGGGAAGGAATTATATACCTCCCCATCATCTGCTTCATCGATAACACCTCGCAGAGTGGATGGTAAAATCTCTTATTCTTCAGAACTATTGTCAGATGTTATAACATATGCTGTCTCTATATTACCAAGTATAGTACGATCAAAGATAAGCAATGCAGATAACAAATTTTTCACAAGCGCTCTTTTCAAAAATTTTAATGGTATAATGATATCCAAAAAATCATTACAAGAAATTTCTGCACTGGGAAGACATATTTTACAATCGGTGCATGAAAATAAATTTCTCCTAGATAACCTGAAAAGTGTTAACAATGAAAAAGTGGATTATGCTAGCAGCGATTCATTTGTTGCAAGACCCGATAGTGTGGGGATCACTAAAAATATGAATGCAAAATTTTTCATAAATAAAACTGTGCTTTTGTTCGAAGAAGAAATATACCGTTTATCACTGGAATCCATAATTTTACTTGGTGATACCATAACACTCCCCCCCCAAGATATTGCTTACACGTTATTTGGTGAATTTAAGAGACAAATTACGTTTTACTGTATTACTTCGTTTTCCGAAATGAGTGTCAGTGAACATGTAATAAGTACTTAGTAAAGTAATTTTTTGCCAAAAATATAATAGAATCCAACACCAAGGTATGTATCAATCTATATAGCGTATAGCGTGCAGGACCTTAAAGACACAAATATTGCCATTTAAAATATATGCATGAACAAAACTACTCAGTAATGCACAAAACATACCACCAATAAAACTGTTAAGTAGCGTTAAATAGCACTGATAACGTAGTAAATTTATCATATCTTATATATCCACCAATACACCATGAAACACATAAATAAACAAACCTAATAATATATCTTGTACCTAACAAACATTTAAACTACACTGCCAATATGCTTAAGAGATAAAAAAAATAGTTCCACTAAAACACTTAATCAATATATACCTGGAATAAAATTCTATAATAATATATAACAGGTATCAAAGAGATAATTTCATATTTATAGATTTAATTTGGTGCCAATGATTAGAAAAAATATGTCTAAACCCATTATTGTAACTTAATTTAGTGATAGTATGGATTATTATCATATAGCAACTTGTAACACATCAAATAATGTTTCTGAACTAGAATGTACTGATGGAGAGCTAGATCAATATCTTAGTCAATTATCTAGCCTAACAACTGAAAGCACATCAAGAGTATCGGGTCAAATATTTCAGTATAACAACCAAAATGCCACAACCGTTAATACATACAGTAACAGTGAAAACTCAGATACTGAAAGTTGTTCTGCAAAAACTTATCAACAAACACCTTCAAGTAAACAAGATATCATACAATACACTGATGAATCATATGAATTTACTGCTCAACTACCAGAAGAAATACTTGGCGTATCTAAATTAAATATTAGCAGCCACCTTACCAAAAATCAACATGATGATGTTCAAGAAAATGATAAATCATGTGAATTCATCCAACAATTATTGGATGAAATACTTGATAAATCTGAATCAAAAGTCAACAACTACCTCAATCAAGCGCAACAACAAACAGTGATAAATCAGCATGAAATTGCTCAACATATTGATGAATCATATGAATTTACCCAACAATTACCGGATGAGATACTTGATACATCTGAATCAAACATTAACAACTACCTCACCCAATCACAACAACAAACAATGAAAAATCAGCGTGAAGTTTCTCAAAATATTGATGAACCATATGAATTTACCCAACAATTATTGGATGAAATACTTGACACATCTGAATCAAAAGTTAACAACTACCTCACCCAATCACAACAACAGCAAGAAGTGAGAAATCAACATGACGTTGCTCAAAATACTGATGAATCATATGAATTTACCCAACAATTACTGGATGATATACTTGACACATCTGAATTAAACGTTAACACCTATCTATCAAGAATACAACAAATAATAAAAAATCAACATGCTATCACTCAAGATAATTATGAACTATATGAATGCTCTCTCCCATTATCAGAGAAAATTTCTAATATACCTGAATTAAACATTGGCAATCATCTCAGTCAAATACAACAACAGCAAATAATAGAAGATCAGCACGATGTTGATCAAAATACTGATGAATCATATGAATTTACCCAACAATTACTGGATGATATACTTGATGCATCTGAATCAAACGTTAATAACTACCTCACCCAATCACAACAACAGCAAACGGTGGGGAATCAGCATGACCTTGTTCGAGATACTGATGAATCATATGAACTTACTCCTCGATTACTAAATGAAATACTTGATGCATCTGAACTAACGTTTAACAATTATCCCTCTCAAATACAACAAATAGTAGAAAATCAAAATACTATCTCTCAAAATACTTACGAAACGTATGAATGTACTATCCCAACACCAGATGAAATTTATAATGCATCTAAATTTAATGTTAGCAACTATCTCGAACAAATACAAAGACAGCAAATAGTAGTAAAAAATCATCGTGTCATTGCACAGATTGTAAGTGAACACAACTATACATTACCATTTCCAGATGAATCACATATTATATCTGTATTAAATACAGACAATACTCATACAAAAATACAATATCAACAAATAACAGAAAATACACATGAAATTACGCAGCCTAAAAATTGTATTTTACAAAATAAAAAACCAATTCCTCAAGCATCAATACCAATATGTGAATCCTATATTATCAGCACTCCTTCCTGTAAATTTTTAAAGTCTAAATTTGGAACCTCATTACTATCATGGAAAGGAGGAATATATAGCTTGATTGTCAAAGAAATTGGCCCAGAAATAGAAGATTATAAAATTGGAAATATAGTATCACCCAATAAGAAAGCATCATCGGCAGATACACGCAACAATAATCGTGATGAAAAAAACTTTTCCGTAATATCTAATATCGTGAAGAATATATTTATCTCATTGGTCATAAATGAAATAGAAAATGTTGAAGCAGAGTATCCAATAGAGATAAAACATGGAATGTCAATTGAAGATCTTAGAAATGCTGCCATAAATAACAATATGTTCTTTGAAAAATTGTCTGAAAAATACACAAATATTACTAACAATATGGAAGATATTTACAAAGATATTCCTACTAGAATATACGTCAGGACTGAAATAAAAAATACCGCCAGACTTTCATTCAATGAAGCATTACACTCTCATAGATTAACTATTCTTATAACTAATTCTATTTTGAATCTAAAGGAAAGAATAATAAAGTTCATAACACAAGCAAAACCTGAGTTTATATTGTTTTCATTTTTCAGTAAATTTTGTGGTCTGTATTTACAAAGACAATTGTTACAAGAAATTAAGAATATTGGTGATAAAATATCAGATATTGAACAAAATTTTCCAATTCCTCCAGGAATTAGATCTAACACTGAAATAAATTTAGCAATAAGATCATATACTAACACCGGTAGTATTCCACAAAATAATGCATCTGGCTTTTACGATTATGTTCACAAACAAATTTATAAGTTCAGGTACAATGTATATTCTGAGATTAAGAAATCTAGGTTTTATTATGAAAATTTAAGTGGCACAATAAACGAGGCATCAGAAGATGATCTATCAATATTTTCAGATAGATTGTTAGAATACTTTAAGTATGCCGCTATGTGTTTATATCGCGAAAAATTATCGAATAACACAAGCGAAAAGAAGAATTTTTTTGCTACTTCTACATCTAAGACATCTGCTTCGGAAGTAGCAAGTATAGATGATAAACGAAATATTTCGTGTGTTACTAAAATAGGAATAAACGATGATCATATAGTGAATGGAATATATTTCTTGGCTATAAAAAATTCTGATTTTAGGCACATTAAGTTCGAAGAATTATTTTTGATGGAAATGAAGATATATATCCAATCATTACATGTTGAAAATATAGACTTTTCTCATTTGTATGCCAACACTATGAGTGCTATAGCTAGCATGATGTCCCATAAATTAGATAAATTAGAATTGGAGTTGCTATCTACGGTACTCATTCCAGAAAAAAAAATATCTACTATTAAGGATTCAATATTGCGTAATGATTACTTGTTATATATATTTTCTAAAATTTGCGAAGATGAGTTTAACATGATTAATCAATGTGATACAAACCTACCATACGGGATATCCATGAAAAATCTATTGAGTCAAGAAAATAAAAAAAACCCCGACCCATATGCCTATAAAACATCCATTTCTTCCATAACACCGAGACAAACGAAACCCAAAATTTCTTATTCTCCTGAATCATTACTAGATTTACTAAGATCTGCCGTCTTAAAATTGCCCAATATGCTGCAATCAAAGATACAAAATGCAGATGACAGTTTTTTTGTAAATGCCATTTTCAAGAATTTTAATGGCACAATAATATCTAAAAAATCATTACAAGAATTTTCTAATCTAGGAAGAAATATTCTGCAGTCAGCACATGAAAATCAACACCTGAGCTATAGATTAGAACGTATTGTTGATAAAATAACAAAACAACTACCCATGCAAAATGTTATTAAGTACAGTAAATTACTTTCAAAAATATGTAATGCAGCACATAAAGACAATAAATTAATCAATAAATTAGATGAGATTATACTTTCTTTTGAGATGGAAATAGAGCGTTTATCTCGAGAATCAATAATTTTATTGGATGATAATACAATGTCTCTTCCATCTAAAGACACAGCGAATAAATTATTTAATGAATTCAGAAGTGAAATTAAAAGTGACAGTATTAATTCGCTATCGGAGATATTTGCAAGTAAATATACAGTAGGCACTTGATAAATAAAAGGCGTATAGAAAATAAAGGTAAAAAAACAGTATAAGTCAGTGATATTATGCAAAGATAGTGAAGTTATTATTGCAAATTTATGGATTATTATTTACGGTAAACTATTTAAACTGACGTGCTAATACAGAATAATAAACAAATAATTACCTGAAAAATATCAATAAATATCAAACATAAATAAAATTACAAGAATAATAACCGATATCTAAAAAAATAATTTCATATTTATAGATTTTATTTGATGTTAGTAGTTGTCCATTAAATAGCCAAACTTATTGTGGCACCTCAACTACTTAACTTAAAGTGAAAGTATGAACTGTTACCCAACTAATGATACATTGGATAGAGTTTCTAATAATATAGAAAATTCTAATGGACTACAAAATACAAATTCTAGTCAATTATCTGGCCATGCAGATGAAAGTAAGTGTGCTGTATTACATCGAATATCCTCAAATCAATATGATATTACTGGTATTACTGAAGAATTGCATAAATATGGCCTACCATTACAAATTACTGAAGAATCCTACAAATATGATCTGCCGCTACAGATTACTGAAGAACCATACGAATATGGTCTGCCGTTACAGATTAATGAAGAGCCACATGAATATGGCCTATCATTAGATATTACTGAAGAATCGTATAAATACGATCTGCCGCTGCAAATTACTAAAGAACTAAGTGAATATGATCTATCATTACAGATTACTGGAGAGTCATATGAATATGATCCATTGTATGAGTACAATCCAACATTTAAATATGAAATTCCTAGTACATCTGGATTAGGGGTAAATGGTAATTATAAGCAAATGGTAGTAAATGAATACGATGTCAAACGGATTATTAGTGAGCACAAGTATGCGTTACCATTTAAATATGAAACACCTAGCACATCTGGGTTAAATGTAAGCAATCACCCCACACAAGCAGAAACTCAGCGAATGCTAGGAAATTCAAGTAGTATTGACGAACCTAATTATGGTCAGGCGTCACTTAAATTTACACTACTTAATAAAAGTACAGACCCACTTCAATCAACATCTCTGCCTGCATATGAGTCATATGTTATTGATAACCCTTCATGTGAACTTGTAAGATGTAAATTTGGAACATCACTTCTATCTTGGGATGGTGGAATATACAGCTTGAGTGTTAGGAAAATAGGTCTAGGACTAGAAGCGTATCAGATTGGAAGTGTTGCGCTGCAAAATAAGAAAAAGACGTCGTCAATAAATCTCCTCTATAGTGATGAGAGCGCTGGAAAGAATTTTTCTGCGGTGTTGCATTACCTAGAAGAAATATTTATATCACTGGTTATGGAAGAAGTAGAAGATATTGAAGAAAAACATCCAGTACAAGTAAGGTCTGGAATGTCAATTGAGAATATTAGACATGAGGCTATAAATAACGGTGTTTTTTTTAAAAAATTATCTAAAAAATGCGTGAATATCATCCACAGCAAAATAAAAAGTGATATTTACAAATGTATACCTAGTAAAATATTCATTGATACCAACCTAGCTAGCTCTCATAGATTCTCATTTGATGAAAGATTTCACTCTAGCCGATTTGATACTACGATGATTAACTCTATTTCAAATTTGAGAGAGAGAATAGTGAGATTTACAGCTCAAGCAACACCTGAGTTTATATTATCTTCATTTTTTGGTAAATTTTGTGGTCTGTATCTGCAAAGGCAATTGTTACAAGAAGTTAAGAATATTGGTAACAAGATATCAGATAGTATACAAGATTTTCCAATTTCTGAAATTATATTTAACACCGAAGTCAGCTTAGCAATAAGTTCATATACAAATACCGGCAATATCCCTCAGCACAGTCTATCTGGTTTTTATGATTATGTTCATAGAGTAGTTTACAAGTTTGAGGGGAATATACATAGTAAGATCAGAGAGTTTAGATTTTTCTATAATGAATTAACTGGCACTGTAAGTGAGATACCAGAAGGTGATGTATCTGTCTATGCACACAGATTGTTAGAATATTTTAAGTATGCATGTATGTTATCGTATCGAAAGAAACTATCAAATGTGCCCAATAATCGTAAAAGGCCTTTAGTTGATCCATGTAAAAGAAAGAACTTAGAGGCATCAACTGTAGAAAAATATGATGTTTCAAGTATCAGTAATATAGGGATAAATAGCACCCATATAAGTGAGGGGATATATTTTTCGGCTGTAAAGAATTCTAGTTTCAGACATAATTACTTCGAAGAGGTGTTTTTGCTAGAAATGAAGATGTATATCAGATCCCTTAATATTGAAAATCCGGAGTTTGCAGATTTATATGATAATATTATGGGTTCTATAGCTAAAATAATAGCTATTAAACTGGAAAAACTAGAATTAAATCTAGCATCGCATATACTTATTCCAGGGAATAATTTATCTGCTATTAGGGGAATAGTGCTAAGTAATGGGTACCATTTAGATCAATTTTATAAAATATGTGCTAATGAAATTATCCTTATAGAACAATGTGATAGAAAATTATCATACGGCCTATCTGTAGAGAAATGTTTTTTTATAAAAAAGTCATCGTATGCCAGCAAGTCTTCTGTTTTATTGATAATGCCACGTAGAGTAAAATCTAAATACTGTTTTTCTCCGGAGATATCGTTAGATATATTAAAATCTGCTATCTTGAAATTGCCGGGTATGGTAGCGTCAACAATCAGTAGTGCTGATGATGGTTTCTTTGCAAGGGCAGTCTTCAAAGATTTTGATGGCATAGTGGTAGCTAAAAAATCATTGCAGGAGATATCTGAACTGGGAAGAGCAATTTTGCAATCATCACATGAAAACAAATATTTAATAGGCAGCTCAAATTGTGTTGTTGATGAGGTAATGTCGATCTTCCCTTTGTATGGCATCATTGGGCACGACAATTTGGTTTCTCGCGCACGTAATATCATACTTTATAAAAACAGCAAGCCAATTCAAATAATAGATGGAATTTTGCTTTCCTTCGAAGATGAAATGAGGCGTCTATCAAAAAAATCAATAATTTTGTTGGGCGATACCATATCTCTCCCCACTGAGGACATATCTAACAAATTGTTTGATAAATTTAAGACAGAAGTTAGGAATATCTGTATTAATTCATTCTTAGAAATATGCGTCATGAGGGTTGAGAATGTGCTATCCAATGATCATCAACCAAAGTAACATAAGGATTGCGCCATCATAAGTCTTCCTTCATATATGGTTGGGACAAACAATTTAATGTACGCGTGTAAGAATTACTGTAATGTGTGAGGTAATATATCTAACAGCTAAGTGATGTCGCGTGCTCTTACTAAGTAGTTAAAGATCGCGCGTGTTAATAGTTAGCAGATATCCCACATTATATAAAACGGGGGCAGATTGTATTTAGCATTACGTTTGCATCTAGTAGGAACTAGTAACACAATTATGTTAATCACTTATGGTGAAAAAGGTGCTGTTATCTTTTTTGCATATATTTTATGTCACTAAAGGTGGTTCTGTTAAAATTATTAATAACTGTATGTTATATAATAAAAGAACAATTATCGATACAAAAAAACAATTTCATATTTATATACTTCATTTTGTGTTAGTAATTAATGTAATAATAAACTTTGTTATTGTATATTAATTACTCAACTTAGTGATCACATGAACTACTATCCCCTAACATCTTGCAATACATCGGTTGACGTTTATGAGTTAGAAAATACCAATACACCTCAAAACCAGGACCATGATACGTCATATAGTTATATAACTGAAAACACGGGCGGTGTATCAGGCCCAACATCTCTCTCACAGGACAATAATCAAAATCTCACAGCTGCTGATATACGTGGCACTGCTGAGCAATCAGTTGGTGAAGGTGATTATGTACAAACTTATCAACAAATACTTTCAGATCAATCTAACATCACACAGCTTAATTATGGAACATATGAATATACTACTCCCAGCACGTCAGGATTAAACCTGCAAGGCTACCCATTGCAAGCTCAGCAACAGCAAACAACTGAAAGCCAGTATAACGTTAATTATGGGGAATATTGGTATCCTGCTCCGTTTCAAAACGATGCATCCGGCACATCAGGGTTAAACCTGCAAAGCTATCCATTGCAAGCTCAGCAACAGCAAGCAACTGAAAGCCAGTATAACGTTAATTATGGGGAATATTGGTATACTGCTCCCTTTCAAAACGATGCATCTGGCACATCAGGGTTAAACCTGCAAAACTATCCATTTCAGGCCCAACAACAGCAAACAACTGAAAACCAGTATGAAGTTAATTATGAGGAATATGGGTATACTGTGCCACCTCAAAACGATGCATCCAGCACATCAGAGTTAAACCTGCAAGGCTATCCATTGCAAGCTCAGCAACAGCAAACAACTGAAAACCAGTATGAAGTTAATTATGAGGAATATGGGTATACTGTGCCACCTCAAAACGATGCATCCAGCACGTCAGAATTAAACCTGCAAGGCTATCCATTGCAAGCTCAGCAACAGCAAGCAACTGAAAGCCAGTATAACGTTAATTATGGGGAATATGGGGATACTGTGCCACCTCAAAACGATGCATCCAGCACGTCAGGATTAAACCTGCAAAGCTATCCATTGCAAGCCCAGCAACAGCAAACAACTGAAAGCCAGTATGACATTAATTATGTGCAATATGAATGTACTATACCATTTCAAAGCGAGGAAGCAAGCACTTCAGAATTAAATCAACAAAACTATCCATTACAAAATGAAAAACAACAAATTATGGAAAACCAATACGACATTACACTAGGAACGCATGAACATAATGAAATCACGCCATCCAATAAACACACATGCATATCTTACCCAGCAGAGACAGATGTTCACTCACACATATTCAATGTACCTTCATTTGCATTTGTAAATTTCAAGTTTGGAATTTCCCTCTTGTCATGGGCAAATAAAACATATAGCTTGATTATTAGAGAAATCGGTATAGGAGATATAGAAAAAAAGCTTGAGAGTATGGTACTTAAACAAAATAATTTAAACAATGCAAAAAAATATGACAAACAAAATATATCTTTATTATTACATCACCTAGAAAAAGTGTTTATGTCATTAATTACAGAAGAAATAGAAACCATTGAGGAGGAATATGAAATAGATATAAGACAAGGCATGTCAGTTGAAAACCTTAGAAGGGCAGCCATAAATAATAGTTCTTTCTTCAAAAAATTGTTTGAGAAGTGCTCACATATAATTGAAAATAATATAGCAGATGACATTTACAAAAACATCCCTTATAAAATATTTACCCAAACTGCCCTGCGTGAAGGAAGTTGCTTTATCTTTAATAAAAAATCGCACCTACGTAAATTCAGTAGTATCATAATTAGTTCTATTTCGAACTTAAAAGAAAGGATAATAAGATTCATAACTGATTCAGAGCCTAAGATTATATTGTCTTTGTTTTTCGGTAATTTTTGTGGTTTGCATTTACAAAGAAGATTATTACAGGAGATTAAGGATATTAGTGATAGGATATTGTATAATATAGTAACGTATGCTATACCCCACGGCATTAGATCTAACACTGAAATCAGTCTAGCAATAAATTTGTACACAGATACCGGTACTATTCCATCACATAGTGTATCTGGTTTCTATGATTATATTCATAGCGCAGTTTATATGTTTAAGGGAGAGATATTCAGTAAAATTAAAAAATATAGACTTTTTTACAATGATTCAAGTGGTGCTGTAGTTAAGGCATCAGAAAATGATATAGAAATTTTCTCAAATAGATTTCTAGAATATTTTAAATATGCGGCTATATGCTCATATCGCCAACAGTTAGTAAGTACGTACAATGACTCAACAAATCCTTCAAATATACAAAATGCAGGGGTATACGATATTGAGTGCGCTAGTAGGATAAATATAAATAGTAGCCACCTACATAATGGTATATATTTTTTAGCTACAAAGAGTTCTAGTTTTAGACATAGTAAGCTAGAGGATTTTTTTTTATTAGAAATGAAAAAGTACATCAGATCAGCAAACATTAAAAATCTAGAGTTTTCATGTTTTTATAGTAATATTATAAGTATAGTGGCAAATATTATCTCTTACAAACTGGAACTAATAGAATCAGAATTATCTTCGCATATACTTATTCCAGGAAATGATATATCCACTGTTAAGGAATTAATACTAAATAGTGACTACCATTTACATCAATTTTCTAAAATATGTGAAAACGAAGTATCACTTATCGATCAGTGTGATATCCCATTGTCGTACGGAGTAAATATGATTAAATGCTTTTGGGATACTAAGATACCGTCTAACCCAATACCATCTACATATAAATCATCTGTTTCCTTAGTAATGCCACGTCAAGCAAAATCAAAGTACTCCTATTCTCCCGAACTATTGTTAGATGTACTAAGATTTGCTATATCTGAATTACCAAGTATGGTTAAATCGGAAATAGAAAAGGCAGATCAAGGATTTTTTGTAAATGCTCTTTTCAAGAATTTTGATGGTATAGCGATATCCAAAAAATCATTAGAAGAAATTTCTAATTTAGGAAAAAATATTTTGCATTCAGTACATGAAAAAAAAATTATCATGAATACTTTGGAATATATTTTCCATGGAACTATTAGTTCCATCACTACCTATGAAAATGCCAATGAATCTGATTTGTTTTATTACATACGTAGCATTGTTCTTTCCAGGGGTTCAAAAATAGGGGTTTTAGTAGATGAAGTTATACTCTCGTTCGAAAATGAAATAAGGCGTTTATCAGAAGAGTCTATAATTTTAGACGGCAATACCATAACTCTTTCCACTAAAGATATTGAAAATAAATTATTTAATTCATTTAGGAGCGAAATAAAACTTGAGTGTATTAATTCATTATCTGAAATTTGCACCAGTAGATATACAAATTATATAACAAAACAATTCATATGAATAAAATAATTTGAGTACATTTTTCATGTCAGCAAAAAATATATCAAATATGAGTAACTATAGTTCAAGAAATGAACCTGTGTAACAATCGAGGTATTTAAGTTGCGTTTGGCAATAAATGGTCGTTAGTAGGAGAAATGGATCATTTAAACGCGTAATACTTGCAAATATGCCTTACCTTCCGTGACGATAGTTTAACAATCTATTAATAGGTATAATGCAACCTATCATGATCTGACAAGTATTCATCATTCAAAACATTTTTTGTATACTTAACAATTAATATAATTTAGTAAGAGGAAATATACGTGCACCACTACTTAAGTACTGCCATAAGAGCTGTACGTCAAGCTTCATATGCTATCATAAGAGATTCGAGAGACTTAAATCAACTTAAGATAAAAAAAAAACCAGATGGCACATTTCTTACATCAACAGACCTTGAAGTAGAAAAACACCTCGTCTCAATACTTCACGATGCTTACCCGGAGCATGACATATTCTCTGAAGAAAGTGGATGGTCCTACAGAAGAGATAGTCCTTTTGTATGGCAAATAGACCCTATAGATGGAACTCACAATTTTATTCATGGAGTACCGCATTATGCAATTTCTGTTGCTTTAATGGAAATGGGCATAGTAACGCATAGTGTAGTTTACGATCCTAATTTAAATGAAATGTTCACTGCCAGCAGAGGTTCTGGAGCATTCTTGAACGATAGAAGGATTAGAGTTTCAACGTGTGCACATATATCGCAATCATGTATTAGTCTGTGCACGCATACAGCATCAAAATATGGAACCGGACATGATATATCACTACTTAAAGCATTAGATGGCAGGGTACATGGAGTAAGGATAACTGGATCAGCCGCTTTATCATTATGCTATGTGGCCTCAGGCCGGTTTGACGCTTGTTGTGGAGAAAATCTTAAAATTTTTGATATAGCAGCCGGAAGTCTATTAGTAACTGAGGCTGGAGGTATTGCATCAGAGCTTATACAAAACAAAAAGCAAAACTACCTGGAATCGGGAAACATATTAGCCTCATCGCCCAAATTGGCAACTATACTGCTAAAAATACTCAGGGAGAGCATAGAACCAACAAAACTGTGACCAACCAAAAGTAGAGTGAAATATAGTATACTTCTTGCACTGTACAAATGACAACAGGGGAAGTTAATGTACAAAAAGATTACTGTACCGGCTAATGGTGAGAAGATTACTGTCTCTAAAGAGAGTATCGATACTCCAAACAACCCCATAATCCCATTCATTGAGGGTGATGGTATAGGGGTAGACATCTCGCCGGCTATGATTTTTGTTATTGATCACGTAGTGAGTAAAGCGTATGGCGGACGAAAAAAAATTCACTGGATGGAAATTTACGCTGGAGAGAAATCAAACAAGGTGTACGGGCCAAATACATGGCTACCTGATGAAACCGTAGATGCTCTGCAGGAGTTTTGTATATCAATCAAGGGGCCTCTTGCAACGCCGGTTGGTGGGGGAATAAGATCTATAAATGTTGCTATCCGCCAGAAACTTGACCTTTACGTATGTCTTAGACCCATTAGGTATTTTAAAGGCACTCCTAGTGTACTCAAGAATCCAGAAAAAACAGATGCTGTGATTTTTCGTGAAAACTCTGAAGATATATATGCTGGCATAGAATGGGAAGCAGGATCTCCGGAGGCAAAGAAGATAATTTCGTATCTACAGGATATGCTTAATGTAACGGCAATTCGCTTCCCAGAAACTTCTGGCATAGGAATAAAACCAGTATCTCGTGAGGGAACGGAGAGGCTAGTTCGTCGAGCCATTCAATACGCAATTAAGGAAGATAGGAAGAGTGTTACCTTGGTTCACAAGGGAAATATAATGAAATATACGGAAGGCGCATTCCGTGATTGGGGGTATGGAGTAGCTAAGAATGAATTCGGTGCTAAAGAGATAGACAAAGGCCCATGGTGCACTATCAATAACCCGATAAACAGCAAAGAAATCATAATCAAAGATTCCATAGCTGATGCATTTCTTCAGGGAATTTTGCTGCGCCCGGAAGAAATAGACGTTGTAGCAACACTAAACCTAAATGGTGATTATATATCCGATGCCTTAGCGGCGCAGGTTGGTGGGATAGGAATATCTCCAGGTGCAAACATATCAGATTCGGCTGCAATATTTGAAGCTACCCATGGAACAGCTCCTAAGCATGCTGCACAGAATAAAGCCAATCCAGGCTCACTTATCTTATCTGCAGAAATGATGCTACGACACATAGGATGGTTAGAGGCAGCTGACTTATTACTGGCAGGAATTGGCAGATCTATAGAGAAAGGACAGGTTACTTATGACTTAGCAAGACTTATGTCAAATGCCACTAAATTAAGCACATCTGATTTTGCTAAGTCAATTGTGGATAATATAGGATAATAAAATAGAGGGAATAGGGTACTTGTGCCCCCCCCTACTTCCCTTATAATCAAGGGATAGAATGCTCTTCTTTGGGATTAATTTTCCAAGAGGTGGCAGAAAAAAATTATATAAAACGTACTATAGAGCCGTAGTACATATCGTCAAACACGAACAGAATGTCTTTTTATTCTGATTCTGATAAGCAATATTCCACTTGAGATAACAATCCTCGCAGTAGTGCGACTTCTTCTTTTTCCAGATTAGCTTTGGAATAGATACGACGAAATTTAGACATAGTAGATGCAGACAACCGATTACAAAAACGTATTTTTTCTAGCACTCTATTGAGATGATCCATCAGATGAAAAAATTCCTGTGCTGTAGCCGGGCAGCAGCGCTGTTCAGTAGCATCAGTTTTATCATTACCCAACAATAGCTGACGCCTAAGTTCGTAACACACAACTTGCACAGCTGCGGCCAGATTAAGAGAGGGATACTCGTCTGAGGCAAGTATATAGACAGCACGGGAACAAGACATGAGCTGTTCGTTAGTTAAGCCTGTCTTTTCACTACCAAAAACAAAGCTGACGTACTTTCCCTGACGTATAAGTGGCAAAACCATACCTATAGCATCAGGCAAAGACAAAGAAACAACAGAATTCCTTTTACGCAATCTAGAGGTCAACCCCAAAACACAGCTACTCTGAGCAACTGCATCAGACAATGAACCAAACGAAAGAGCCTGTTCAAGAACATCGCACGCATGCGAAGAACGAGCCAACTCGACCGAGTCCTCTTTGCTCAACTGAGATCCAACAAGGCAGAGCCTTCGTAGCCCCATGTTTTTCATGGCTCTAGCAGAAGCACCAATATTTCCTGGATTAGAAGTACCGCAGAGAACTACACCTACTAAGTCAAGCACCAGATCCTTTCCCTAGAGAAACACCGAGCACGGAAAAGGGCGCCACCTCCAGCAACGCCAACAAATAAAGAGACCAACAAAGAAATAAAACTCACCCTCAAAAAGCACATCTTTGTCAGCAAGATTGAATATTAGCAGCCTGCTTACCCTTAGGGCCATCTATAACTTCAAAGGATACCATTTGTCCTTCTTTTAGGGTCCTGAAGCCATTCATTTGAACCGCTGAATAATGCACGAAAAGGTCCTCACCACCCTCATCTGGGGTAATGAACCCGTAGCCCTTAGCATCGCTGAACCACTTAACCTTTCCCCGTTTCTTCTGAGACATCACACAAATCCTTCCAAAAACAACTACAAAAACAGAACTAGTAAATCTGAAACACTACCAGAGCAAGGGAACACACCAAGTGGAGGAAATTCCACAACCCCGGCATAATAACCCACCTAACGGGCACAAAGCCAACATCACAAGGGCAACTGCAGTATACATCCTATACCCAAAAAAAGATAGTATGGATAATCCTATTGTCTGGAGAATGTCTTTTTTGCACAGCGTCTAAACAAAACATTAGCTTGCTCGTGTTCTCCAAGCCTATCTAGTAGAAACGCCTTTTCATAAATAGGAAGGGCCATATCGTGACCATAACAACACGCTTGCTCTAGATACTCCATAGCCTTACCCCAAAGAGAACGCTTCTGACACAATCTACCCAAAGTCACTAGCAACAGAACATCCTTGGGATGAGAACACAACCACGATTCAGCACACTCTATTTGATGATTAACACTGCTATCGACAACGCAATCAGAATACAACAAAGCTAACTCGGATGACCAATATTTTTTGTTGTAATCTTCTATGTAGCGACAAGCGAGAGTACGTTGAGACAACACCAAAAGACGCTCAATGACGTGACAAACGTGCTCCTTCTGATCTTCAGAAGACAAGCATGAAAAAAAATTCTTCAAATCGTCAACAGATTTAACATTGGAAATTAATCCTAAGTACAGACTTTTCTTAAGAGAAAAAAAGGATGCAGGATGGATATGTTGGCGCTTTTCCAAAACACGAAAATACCTCATAGCATCAGACCAATTTCCTAATGAAAGATGGGCACGGAACAGTAGGCGTATCACTGCTAAATGCCTGGGAGCAGATTCACGATCATATGGGGATAACAACTCCAAGGCTCGTGCTGGATTATTATCATTAAGATATAACTCAGCTGCAGTTAAGCGCTGTGCCCTATCACCACCATGTAAGCTCTTAACACGCTCTAACCAAGTATCTCTTTCATAAACTTTACCTAAAGCATGGTAGGCCTGGGCGGCTATCAAACCGGACACAATAGGTAACAAGTTAGACTCAAAAGATTGCTCAGCAGCGCTGGCGGCACGTGCATACCTCCCCTCCAGAAAATACACAAACCCCTCAGAAAACACCCGTAAAGCAGACTCATGTTTCTTTTTTTTACGCAATTTTAACAATCGTTCTGGTATTCGAAATAAAAAATCTATAGACCGAATTAGAAAATAACCTAGGAAGAATAAAAATATCGAGGAAACAAGGAAAAATGAGAAAGAAACCTCTACACGGTACGGAGGAACCGTAAATAAAACGGAGCTGCCATGAGAATGAAAAGCAATCACCACAACCAAAACAAGAGCAATGAATAAAATCAACACACGCAACAACTTCTCTATCATGCACGTACCTCTGAGCGAACAGAATCAGAAGACAAAACAATACCATTTCTTTGCTTACGATTAATTACATCTATAAAACTCTCCATGTCAGACATATCAATAACATCATTAGAAATAAGCCTAAACTTAGACAGATCAACAATAAGATTGTTAAATTTTTTATAGTTTTCATCATGGCTAAAGTATCGATTAGCTAACGAGGAAATCTTGTTAAGACTAGATTGATACATATCTTTATCATGAATAGCCCAAGATAAACGCAAAGAAAGAGTATGCAAATGTACCATCTGCCTAACAAAATCTTTCTCTTCTACTGTAAGCAAGCGCAAGTTAGGGCAATCATCATGATCTATTCTAACGAAATCGTGGAACTTTTTCTGAAGCTGAAACCAAAAATTTTCCCAGAAAGAATTACTATCATCACCTAACGCACCACCCATATTGCTAGATTTAGCGCGATCTGAAATGTTATCAAAATTCATGGCAGAAAAAACAGTGTCTAGATATGCAACCTGAGAATAAAAATCCCCACTCACTTCCAGACGCAAACCCTTCAAAATTCCAATTCTACCATTAATCAAACCTGCTAAATGAGAAAAATCAGGATCATTTATACTGTTTGCTAATCTATATGCAGCTGATAAGAAAATAATAGCTTCACTAACATTGTTTGACCACATAAGACTGGAACGGGAAACACTTACATATTCTCTTATCTGTGTTAGGGATTGCATATTACTTACGCCGGAATACTTATTTAAAATCTCAATACTTTTATCATAACTAAGGGCAAGCTTTTTAAGCTTCCCATCAATCTCAACAAAGTTATTAGATAAATTACTTAATAGTTTGGAATTCTCCAATTCAGAATCTCGCAATTTAACAATCATTTGCTGATTAGACATAATGTAGTCATAAAGAAAATTTCCTGCAAAAAAAACCCCCGTACCGCATACAAACAACAAAAAGACTAGAAAAAACACCACCCAAAAGGACACACCTGACCTTCGGGGGGGGGGACCATCATCAGCTGATTTAAATAATGAATTCGTCACAACTTCAACCCTTTCTCCTTAGTACTAAGGTTACTGAGAAATACACAGACATAGCTTAACTCAAAGACACTTATTATCCCAGTCCTACCCATGTCTCTCCAAGGCCGTCATGGTAATGGTATCAAGCAGGCTACACACATCAGCAGACGGAGCCAAAAAAACAGGCCCCACGTCCCACTCCAGAACATTATCACGGATGCGAGGATGAGTACAAAGAAAAGAAAATTTGTTATCACAGAAGGTGTTACTTTGCAAAAAAGAGCACACTATTCGAGCAGTTTCAGTGCTGGTAAGCACCCAAATAATATCCTTATGAGAATCCAAAAAATATGAGAGCCTCTTATCCCAATCATTATCTATACTGCGCCTATAACAAACATACTCTTCTAAATTAGCTCCCTCTTCTGTAAGCCACCTAGATAAAGAAGCACGCGTGGGATCACCGCGAACCAGTAAAACTTTCTTAGAATTACAATTAGCGCCCATATTATTCAAAATTTTGCATACACCATCACTTCCTCCATATCCTTCTGGAAATATAATTGTGCCTTGGAATAAATATTTACCCAGCGTAGATGCCGTACCCTCCCCTGCAGCTATCCAATGCGAAGAGGTAATAGGAACCTCATGGAGACACAATGAATTCAATACAGAATAACGACTGACAAAAATAACAAAATCATAGTAATCATATATTGGTAACTGTTGTGGTAAAGGAGTTATTTTAAGAATGGGAAAAGGGTAAGCACAAATGTTACGTTGTTCAAGAAGGTTACATAGGTCCACCGCATCATCATGCAGTTTTGTTATCAAAAAAACGGCATCAGAGATTGGCATGTGGCTACATACCAATACGACATAATTCTTGCTTAAAGTACTGAAAAGCTCTTTCAGCTAGCGCTTGCCATTTATTCGTACTTTCCTTAGCATCAAACTCAGCCATATACAGCCCATCTGGAGAGAATAAACGTGCCCTAAGGCGAATTTCAGATTCCTCATAGGATGCATTTGCTGCGAACGGAATATTGCAATTTGCCCCCAACAAACATCCTAACCTTCTTTCTGTATGTGCGAGAACCGCATCCTGTTGTCCTACGTCCAAATACGACCAAAAATCAAGATTTTCGTGCTCCTTCTTAGATTCAATAGCCAAAAATCCCTGGCCAGGAGCGGGTATGCTAATTGAAAATGGCAGTCTTTGTTTTATATACTTCACCAAACCCAAACGAACCAACCCTGCAGAAGCCAAAACAACCCCATCTAGCGACAAGTCGCGTATCTTACTCAAACGAGTCAAGATGTTACCACGAATAGGAATAACATTAAGATCGGGACGGTATCTAAGCAATTGAACAGATCTACGAATACTGGATGTGCCAATTTTACCTCCATACGGGACATCATCTAGGGAATTATAGTCATCAGAGACAAATGCATCTGAAGGGTCAGACCTGTGTCCTATCCAGGCCAAAGATAAATTATTAGGCAAAACGTAAGGAACATCTTTTAGTGAATGAACTGCGCAAAGTGCCTTTCCCTCCCCTATGGCTACCTCTAATTGTTTTACGAAGAGTCCTTTGGTATCGAAGCTCTTCCAATTATCAACATCTGACAAAACATCACCTTGTGTCTTAATAGGCAACAGGTAAATGGATAACTTAGGATTAAATTTTAACAATGACATACGAACTGATTCAGCCTGCCGTATGGCCAATCTAGACGATCGCGTAGCAATATAAAAACTAGATAAAGAGTAAACCATAATAACTATTACCTTGAAACTAAATTAGAAACAACTATAAGCACGTACGTCAATAACGACTGCTACAAAAATATGCTTGATTTATTTGATAATTAGATGAAAATCTCCTATAATCAGCTTTGCTTTCTGGTTTCGCCACCTCTTCGGGAAAATAACTGATGTTCGTGGCATATACGTACTTCCACAGTGCTACCTTAGAGAGTACATTCAATGAGCAATTTTAAAGACCTAGGGCTTATACCTGAGTTATTGTCTGTGTTGGACCTAATGGGTTATGAGAACCCAACACCTATACAAGAACAAGCCATACCGGCAATCCTATCATGCCAGGATGTTCTTGGCATTGCTCACACCGGCACCGGCAAGACCGCCAGCTTTGCTCTTCCCATAATACAGAGAATAGCACCGTTGGCTAGTCGTAGCTTTTCCCCGGCAAGGCACTCTCCTCGTGTGCTAATTTTAGAGCCGACAAGGGAGTTGGCTTTACAAGTATGTGATGCGGTAAGTAAGTTAGCCTCCAATATTCCGATACGTTCCTGTTCCATATTTGGCGGAACGAATATGGAAGTTCAGTCTCAGGCTTTGCGCGAGGGTAGAGAGATACTGGTTGCTACGCCAGGTCGTTTACTAGATCACCTTAATTCGCAAACTGCTCGTTTTCAGGAAATAAATATCCTGGTATTAGACGAAGTGGATTGCATGTTAGACATGGGGTTCTTGCCTGATATAACACGCATAATTGCTTATCTACCTGTTGAAAGACAAAATTTAATGTTCTCAGCGACAATATCTCCTGAGATAGATGTGTTGGCACAAAAAATTCTTCGACACCCAGTTAGGATACAGATATCGGAACTTAACTCTGTTGCCGACACCATTGAGCATGTCCTGCATCCTGTTTCTGAGAGAAACAGGCAAGACACCTTGATTCAACTTTTGGAGAGTAGTAATAGTAAGACACTAGTGTTCGTTGAAACTAAGGATGTTTGTGCCAGATTAGCGCGCTTACTGTCGGAAAGGGGTCTTTCCACTGCTGCAATCCACGGAGACAAATCTCAAAAAGAGCGTGTAGAGGCTTTAGAATCGTTTAAAAGTCAGAGTGTAGATGTGCTTATAGCAACGGATATTGCGGCAAGGGGTTTAGATATATCTGATTTACCAGAAGTAATCAATTTTAGTCTTCCTCAATCATCTGAATCTTATATTCACCGTATAGGTAGAACGGGTAGACGGGGGCAAAAGGGTATAGCAAGATCATTAGTAACAGCTCAAGAGGAAAAACGCATAAAGGAAATAGAAGATCTGATAGGAAAAAAAATAAAGCGTGTTGTTGCTGGGGGAGACAGGTCAATGGGTGTTAATGGAGGAACTTGTGCCAATAATAAACCATATACACCGGAGAAGCAGAATTCAACTCCTGATGATTTTGATTTTAGCAAGCCATACGTGATGCAGCACAGCCAAAAACCTGGGGAGAGGGGTGCTGGTGCTATCGTGTCCCCCTTACGAGTTACCAGGAATCTGTACGGAGAAAACAAAAGTCTTGCTGCGCTATTTAGACCTGTAGTTAAGTCTGCATCTGACTAATATGATTGGCATGATAGACTCCGGCATTGGCGGACTTAGTGTCTGGAAGGCATTAAAGTCTATACCAGATGTGCCAAAAATAATATACGTTGCAGATTCGGCGTATATGCCCTACGGTAGACGAAAATCTAGAGACATACGTCTACGTGTAATGAAGATTTCGGATGCTCTTATTCAACGTGGATGCTCCATAGTAGTATTAGCTTGCAATACAGCTACTGTTAATGCAATAGCTGCGTTAAGGCATAGGTTTGCTGGCACTATATTTGTTGGAGTAGAGCCAGCCATAAAAACGGCATCCAGTTTATCCAGGAATGGAAAGATTGGGCTTCTTGCAACCAGGTCCACCATAAACAGTTCCAAAGTTCATAGTCTAATTGGTCAGTTTGGTAAGAATTACTCCTTTTTCTTACAGAATGATACTGGGCTTGCTGAAAGCATAGAAAAAAATGAAGAAGTTAGACCTTCAGTTATAGACAAGCACTTATCTTTTGTACAGCAAAAGGGTATAGACACACTGATATTAGGATGTTCGCACTATCCACTAATAATTTCTCAAATTTGTGAAAATCTACCCAAAGGAGTGCAAATAGTAAGCGCAGAGACTGGGATAACAAAAAGACTCTGCCGCATACTTGCGGAGCGCAACGTAAGTTCAATATATACCAATGAGAAAATAGGGGACATATTTGTAACAACTGGCCAGAACCCAGACTACGCTAGGACATTTTCCAGGGTACTGAAGTGCAACATAAACTTTGATAATGAGCTAGACCTAAGCCTACTGTAATTCTCTCGAACAAATCTTAACTGGCATTGTTGCCAAAAGAGAAATGATTACAAGCAACATAACAGTACAATAAATTATGCCTTTGCTCTCAAATAGATATGCCATACCGTAATTACCCAAAAAACCGCCCATATAGTAGGAGGTGGTGTACAAACCAACAGCAGAGGAATGCGCCTTATTTGCCCTTGTACGAACGGCTGATAACGACGAAATCTGTATGCCAAATGCACCCATTATCACTAAAAATGTTCCCAAAAATACAAAAAACTTGCTTGGCAATAAACACGTAATCGTCCCTAAAAACATAAATCCAACTGAAAAATACCAGAACCCATAGGTAAGGTGGCTCATAATTATCATAACTCTCGATGCGAGAATACAGCCGATGGGATTAGCCATAAACAGCAAACCCCTCTCTGTGGTAGAGGAATAAAATGGATGTCCTCCGAGACGCAAAACACCAACTGTGTAGATAGAAATAATAGAAAAAAGCAACAAAAAACCAGCAAAATAAACATGTAGTAGCTTCGTATTTGTCAAGTGATCTCTCAGCTCATAAATAATGTGAGAGAACTTCTTTTTTAGAGACACCTTCCTTATATGGTGAGATGCAGATTCAGTAAATTCACCTAAACAGGACCTTAATGACATAATTACCAAAAATGAAACAAAAGTAACCACTCCAGTAAAAATATATGAAGCTCTCCAGGTACCAAAAGCATCCGCCATAATGCCTGACAACAGCCTAGAAGCCATACCACCGGATGCAATACTTATTACATAAATCCTAGAACCTCTTAAAGAAGACCTATGTGAACCTTGATTAGATGCTGCTGTGGCAGCAGCTGCAATAATTGATGGAACAAAAAATCCCAGCAATGACTGAACAAAAGCAAACTCCCAAAACTTGTTCAACAAAGAGGTGACTATCTGGCAAATAATTAATCCCAAAAATGAAATTGTTAACATAGTCTTCTCGCCGTAAATATCATTACAGGCGGAGACAAAAGGAGAGGATATGGCTAACATTAGCAATGTTAGAGATTGGGACAAGGCTATGGTAGACAGAGAAACATTAAAATCATGGGACAACTCAGTTAAAAAGGGCTGAGACAGGTACAAATTTAAGAAAGCGGTAAAACCACTCAAAACCACACCCCAAATGGAAGGGGTATTGTGTAAAACTTTTGTATTAGACATGGCTCTACCTAGACCATAAAAACATATGTACACCTCGAGTGTAATGTACTCTACACTTTACACTGAAGCAAAAGTAACGTTGTTAAGAACAAAAAAACCATACTACTAATAAATGGAGTAACATCCAGCTAATAATATCAACAACTTAAGATAACCAACTCCATTTAGCTTAATAAAAAATCCAGTGGGTGTATCATAATACCTTGAGATAAGCGGATACGAAAATACCACTAAAATAAATAGTACTGCGTACTTAACAACTAAAAACATGGCACTCCATGAACCATGGAGTTTCATATGGTACTACGACTTTTATTGATTAATGCACACACTAATTACGATGTCTAATTTTAAATTTACAGAAGGAAGACCCTTGTATGTTCTAATCTGCTTCCTCTATAACCTTCACAAGTCACAAGAATCCTACAATACCTTGCGTTCAACGGTAAGTTAGGATATGTGTATGATAAATATACGTACATCAGACTTCACTAAAAAATAGCATACTCAAGTAACCTATATGCAACTAACCCTTAAGGTGGGGAAAGAAAATAACATCTCTTATACTTGAGGTGTTTGTAAGAAGCATAACCAGCCTATCTACTCCTATACCACACCCACCGGCCGGAGGCATACCATATTCAAGGGCATGCACATAGTCAGCATCGTAATACATAGCTTCTTCGTTACCAGCATTTTTCCTAATGACTTGTTGTTGAAAACGCTCGGCCTGGTCCTCGGGGTCATTAAGCTCAGAAAACCCATTAGCTAACTCTCTTCCTGCTATAAATAGCTCAAATCTCTCAGCAACATTATCATTAACATCTGATGAGCGTGAAAGAGGAGATATCTCAGTAGGATAATTAACAATATAGGTAGGTTGAAACAACTTGCTCTCTGCTACATTCTCAAAAAGAGTAACATGAATGGCACTCAGCGACTTCTGTCCATCTAGAACATCTTCTTTTACACCCAACAACTCCAGCTGTGCAAGCAGAAACCTAGAGTCTGACAACTGTTCATCAGTAAATGAAGTATACTCTTTTATGGCATCCAACATACTTATACGCTGGAATCTACGAGAAATATCAAGTTCTCGACCTTGGTAAGTAAAAACTGCAGTTCCTAAAACATCCATAGTAACTTGGCGAATTAGCTTCTCTGTAAAATCCATCATCCATACATAATCTGTATATACGGCGTACATCTCCATCATGGTAAATTCAGGATTATGACGCGGACTGATGCCCTCATTACGAAAGTTACGATTAATTTCAAAAACACGATCTAATCCACCCACTAATAGGCGCTTAAGATATAGTTCAGGAGCAACTCTCAGGAATAGGTCACGATTAAGAGCATTGTGATAAGTAACAAAAGGCCTAGCAGCAGCACCACCTGGTATAACATGCATCATTGGGGTTTCAACTTCTAGAAAATTATTCGCCTGCAATACATTTCTCATTGAGGAAATAGCTTTAGAGCGCTTAAGAAATACCTCTCTTGTCTCTTCATTGACTATCAAATCCAGGTAACGCTGCCGATAACATATCTCCTGGTCGGCTAATCCATGGAACTTATCTGGTAGTGGGCAAAGACATTTTGAAACTAGCTCCAATTTAGTAACATTTATTGTCAGTTCCCCCGTCCTAGTAGAAAACATTCTGCCTTCAACATAACAGATATCGCCAAGATCCCAGGTTTTAAAGTCACCATATAGATCATGTCCAACGCTATTCTCATTAATATAAATCTGTATCCTGCCCCCAAAATCCTGTATGGTTGCGAAGCTGGCCTTGCCCATTAGGCGTTTTAACATAATACGACCAGCTACAGTTACAAGAATTTCCTTACTATCAAGTTCTTCGTGTAAAAGATTTTCACACAGCTTTATTATCTGAGAAATCGTATATTTAGGACGAAAGTGATTCTTATAGGCAATGCCATTCTGCTTGATAAGAGCCAGTTTTTCAAAGCGTTCGCGAATAACATGGTTATCGGAAACATCGTTATCTTCTTCCATAAAAACTACCTTCCATCTTTATCAAAAGCACCAGAGAGAATAGCTTCATGCTTTAGACTAGCCATAATAAAATCATCCAAATCCCCATCTAGAAAATTCTGGGTATTTCCAGTTTCCATGTTAGTCCTCAAATCTTTGATACGAGACTGATCCAAAACATATGAACGAATCTGATGTCCCCAAGCAATATCAGATTTAGCATCTTCTAAGATTTTTTGGGCTTCTTGCCTCTTTTTTAGCTCATGCTCGTAAAGGCGGGAACGTAAAACCTTCATAGCCTCATCTCTATTTCTATGCTGAGAACGATCGCTTTGGCACTGAACAACTATATTAGTGGGGAGATGGGTAATACGAACTGCAGACTCGGTACGATTAACATGTTGGCCGCCAGCACCGGAAGCACGATACGTATCTATTCTCAATTCAGCAGGATTAATTTCTATTCCCAGGCTATCATCTACTTCTGGGTATACAAAAATGGAGGCAAAGCTCGTGTGCCTACGGGCATTAGAATCAAAAGGGGATTTTCTAACCAAGCGGTGAATTCCAGTCTCTGTACGCAACAATCCTGTTGCATACGGGGATTTAACATGTATCGTAGCACCCTTAATTCCGGCAACTTCTCCTTCATCACAAGCAATAACTTCAACAATTAAGGACTTTTTCTCACAATACCTAAGATACATACGCAACAACATAGCGGCCCAATCTTGCGCTTCTGTTCCACCAGCACCAGACTGAATCTCCAAAAAGCAACTATTCTCGTCCATCGGATGAGAAAAAAGACACCGCATCTCTACGTCATCTAGGGCAAGCTGAAGACGAAACAGATCATCCTTGATAGATGAGATTACAGAAGCGTCGGACTCCTCTTCTGCCAACAGCAAAAGAGAAAAAGCATCGCTAAAACCAGCAGCTATACAGTCAAACTGTTCCACGGAAGATTGCAGCCTTTTTTTTTCCCTAGAAAGCTCCTGGTACTGCTTAACATCAGACCAAACAGACTCACTTTGCAAAATTTCATCAAGTTCAGCAACACGGTTCCTCCGACTATCTACATCAAAGGCACCCCCGGATCTCAAACAATCTCCTTTGAGCAGAAGAAATAGAGGATTTTAAGAACAAGACAAGATCCAAATCAATCATTCATTGCACCCTTCCCCATTGATTATATATAATCTAGGTTAGTAACATAAAGAGGCATAACAAGTAGTATCAGCAACATTAGCAAGTTCAAAAGCACGTCGCCTAAGTAGACAAGAGGAACAACTACCACAGGCAAAAATACCATCAACTGCCTGATAACAAGACAGAGTCTTAGAGAAATCTAGACCCAATTTATGTCCAAGAGAAACGATATCAGATTTGTAAAAACTAATAAACGGTACTTCGATACTTACGGGAACAGAAGCAATACCTAGAGGCACAGCGTGCATAATCAATGCATTATAGGCATCAAAATAGCCCTTTTTACAATCTGGATAATTGGCGCAATCCTGCTCATTAGCACCTATGAAAACCTTATTAATCCCCATAGCCTCGGCGCAGGATAGAGCAAATGACAGGAATATAGAATTCCTAAAAGGAACATAAGTATCGGGAACCTCACCCTTCTGGGGTAATTCATGAGCAATCTCTTTAGTACTGTCCATCAACGACGATCCACCCCAAGGCAAAGATATGCTCTGTATCCAGTGATCAGATACGCCATAGCTGCTAGCCAAGTCCTTAGCCAAATCAACTTCACGCCTGCTTCTTTGACCATAGTAGAACGATAGAGCACAAAGGTCATACCCAAGACTCACTAGATAAGCCAACAACACAGCAGAATCCATACCTCCAGAAAGAAGTATTACACCTTTTTTAAGTATAGAAGTATCGGACACACAATCTCCGCCGTAGTAAACAAAAACAAAGATAAAGCATCATACTACCAACTCAGACCACCTGCATCTTCCTAAAAAACTAAAAACGGGAAGATGCGCGTGAATTAAAAGACTTTTTACGTCCACCGGGCAACTTCTGTTGACCTTGACCGCGAGCACCCCCACTACCAGCAGCACCACCACGAAATTGGGAGCGCCCTCCTCCTCCACCTGACCTGTCCTTTGAGGCATAACGCAAATCTTGCGAAGAAGGACGACGAGAGGACGAGGGTCTCCTATCTGAAGAAAAATTACAAGAATCAGGAGAAGATGGTTTAGAAGCACTTTGATTCATAAAACGGCCTATAGCATGCCAACGTTTTCTGTCAGAGCGAGAAACAAAACAAACAGCTTCACCATCTGAACCGGCGCGAGCAGTACGACCAATTCTATGGATATAATCTTCCGGAGAATGTGGTAAATCGTAATTAATTACATGCTGAATGTGTGGAATATCCAAACCACGAGCAGCAATATCAGTAGCAACCAATACACGATAACGTTTATTACGAAAAGCATTCATTACGCGCTCACGCTTGTTATGGCGTAGATCACCATGTATAGCCCTAGCATCATAACCACTCTTGGACACGAGTTGGGCTATACGATCAGCAGAGTACTTAGTCTTAACAAAAACGATAACAGAGCCAGTACGTTCTTTCAATTGATCTATTAAAGTATCATACTTTCTATCATCATCATCTATAAAAACAACCTCTTGCTTTATATTTTCAGCCGGATTGAATGGAGATCCGATGGAGATACGCTTATGATCTGACAAGTACTCTCCAGCCAACCGCATAACATTGTGCGGCAAAGTAGCAGAAAACAACAAACTTTGACGAGTAACCGGCAAATGCTTGCATATCCTTTCAATTTGGACAGAAAAACCCATGTCAAGCATGCGATCAGCTTCATCCAAAACCAAAAAATTGACGTTCTTAAAACAAATTTTACCCCTAGAAAGATGATCATTTATACGACCAGGAGTACCGACGTATAGACGGGGACCAAGACTCAACTGACGGAACTGATGTTCAATGGAATCACCACCTATCAAGAGAGCAGTCTTTACAGACGAATCACGTAACAGGTCACGCAAAGCCTTAATGACCTGAGCCGCTAACTCACGAGTAGGAGTAACAACCAAAGCCGCAGAATCAATGTTAGACACCAGATTAGCAGCTAACGGAATACCGAAAGCCGCTGTCTTGCCAGCCCCAGTTTGGGCTGAGCCTAAAATATCGTGACCAGCCATAGCTAGGGGAATAGTAGCAGCCTGAACCGAAGTAGGAGTTTTGAAACCGATCCTATCTAGGGACTTTAACACAGCACTAGGAATACCAAACGAACCAAAATCATTCATGCACACAATCCTCACCGCCCAAATCCATCATCAAAACAGGATGAGGGCAGGACTGAAAGTAACCAACAGGGAAAGAAAAAATATCAACGCGAGGCCAACAAAAAAAGCCAAGAACCGGCAATAGAACAGGAAGAGACAGTCCCAGACGTGAGAAGATCATACCACCTAAGAGGACAAAAAACACACCCCGAAACAAAAAAAACTAACAATTGCCGAAAGCAGGCCCAACATCATGAGCAGAGTATAAGGCAATTCAATAGCGCAAACTCTGTCACATATCACAAATATCCAGCAAAGGGCACATAATATCTCTCTCAGAGTCTCTCTCAGAGAAACATATTAAAGACAGATTGCTTACTCTACTAAGCCATAGTCAAAAACAATTTCCATAAAGTAATAAGAAATTTTCTATTTTACCCGTAAGACACTTAACCTAAGTCCAACCTGCAGCACCACACTTGTTGTCATGAAACACACTTGAATTATTACTACAATTACAAACTTGAATAATCAATAACAAAAATTTTAATAACCACTAAACTAATACAATTACACAATCCTTACAAACATTACTACTCAATTTTAATATAAACAATCCTCATCTCTCTTCCTCTTCTCTTTTTATCTCCATGTGCTAGTAAATAACGGATCATAAAGACCATAAAAATTCTGGAAACTAAAACTACCCCCTCTAACCTGTGCAGTAAGTATTAGTAAGTAAATATGTACTTAAATTAAAATATACTTAGATACATTATGTATTGAATAATATAATAATAACAATTAACGTGATATACTCCACCGGCAGATAGTAACAATTTTTGTGCTTGCATGTTGTGATATATAATCGGCCACACACAGTTTATGTGTCCTTCTTTTGTATCACTATTTCACCAACTAAAAAGCTAACTAAAAAGTTATCAGATAAATGGAAAAGCTATCAAATGGTTACAACAATGGGGTCATTATAGAAGAATGCGGAAGCAATATCTGTTCTGATATGGATTCTTGCACGAGCTCCCATGACTGGAGTACTGAACTTAACCAAGCATATCTATCAGAAACATTATCGTTATGTGATCTAGAATCGTTACCGTGGATAGATACCAACAAAGATCTTATGCCGCATGAAGCATATCAATTCGATAGCCAAGTGTTTGGCAGTGAAATAAAACTAGATTCCATATTAGAAATGAATAGTCCTGGAACTTGTCATGCATCTGAAGCTACCGTAAGTAGTATAGACGTAGCATCAACCGATGTGAAATATGATTTTACCCCTACGTGGGAGGAGATAGCAGATACAAGCATTGATGTAGAAGACTGGGATATTGGGCTTATTTTAAAACATGACAAGCAACATTATACCGTGTCAAGATCAAATTCTACAGCATCATCGTATGAGGGCGTTGCTACATCACCTGATGATAAGTCCCAGATGCTACAACTAACCAACTCAAATGATCTAATGTCAATAGAAACTGAAACGGTTGCATGTCATTATGATGACAGAGACTTATTGTCGAAACAAAGCGCTTCAGATTATGGAAAAGAAGATTGCAATATTGAGTCACCGAAACAGGACAGTCCTACACAATTGAATCTTACAGCATCATCATATGAGGGCGTTACTACATCACCTGATAAGTCACAAATACTACAACTAACCAGCTCAAATGATCTAATGTCAATAGAAACTGAAACGGTTTCATGTTGTTATGATGCTGGGGACTTGTTATCGAAACAAAGCGCTTCAGATTGTGGAAAAGAAGATTGCAATATTGAGTCACTGAAACAGGACAGTCCCACACAATTAAATCTTACAGCATCATCATATGAGGGCGTTGCTACATCACCTGATAAGTTACAAACGCCACAATTAACGGTCCCAATAATTTCATATCGTTATGATACCAACGGTTTATCGAAGCGAAGTCTTACAAAATTTGAATATGAAAGCCACATCACACCACCTAAGAAATCCAGAATACTAATAGTAAGCTTAAATGGCCTGGAATCGATCGATTCATCAAGTCAAAGCACTTCAAACTACGTAAAAGAAAATCTCAACTCAGTTGAAGAATGTAATCCCTCAACTAGTGGCTGTGCGCTTGTGTTGGATAGGTCGGACAATGCTGACAAATCAAAAACTAATTCAAAACATGAAATAGTCAATAATAGAACTGTAACTAAACCTATAGTCATACGCATAGCAAGAAAAGAAGTTCCGCCAGCATTAAATAAATCGGTACAAATTACCATAGATCCAACAGTTGTTAACAAAAAAAGAAAACAAACCCCATTGCTGCAGTATGGTCTATCATCTAAATCAGATGTCGAAAGTAGTCACTCAGTCCAGCAAAACACGTCTTCTAGCTCAAATGCAAAAACGTATCCAAGCAACGGCAACGGCAACGGCAACGGCAACGGCAACGGCAACGGCAACGGCAAAAAATATACGATAGCGCTAGAAATTGAAAGCATGAGAACAATCAGACAAATTAAAAAAGAAGCTGCTGCACTCACAAATGAAGGAACAGAATTTACACAAGTAATAAAAGCTATTAATACAGCGAAAAAAATGGCCAATACATGGAAGTGCAAGTGCGAATCGATTTTGGAAAAAGCACCGACATCATGGAAATCTTCTTATAGAAATAATGGCAAGCTAGAAAAAATAGGTCAATTTACAACAAATGCAGTAATGAATTATTTAATATCCGCTCTTCCTATATCACCAAATATTCCTACATTACTACCCAAATTCTCAGAAGATTGCTGCGAGCATGCCAGCAAGGAATACCGTAGGTATGCTATTGATAAATTTAACCTTAAATCAACTTTATCTCTAATAATGACAATTATAGAATTAGAAGCAAGATCAATATTTAACATCTGTAGCGATGATGCTCGAATTGAGCTAGTAGAAAACGAATGTTTTAAAGTAAGCAATTCTTTGCATACATACGACTTTAATAGTCTTTTGATTAATAATAATAGGAATGATATCTTAAAAAAAATAGGCAGCTCATTAGAGAATGTTTTAGGATCAAGGAACCATTTTGGCGCAGTCAATACGACTACATATTTACAAAAAATATCACTACAAGTGTTTAAGAGTATAGAATATAGGTTTAAAAAACTCATAACACCCAAGAATGATATCGCGGTATCTTCTACCTGCTCAGAAAGAAGGATTTTGATGGCACAAGATACCTATAAGCACCCGATTTCTGAGTCAATTATGTCGGCATTTCTCTCACACGATGTAGTATCAAATGTATCATCTGTGTTAGGTAAATATACAGAAATAAAAAATATATCACCTATATCCAAAGCAGAATTTGTATTTCTAACATGGAAACTTATTATTAGTCTGTCACTAGAAATGGCTAAAGAGGAAACATACAGAGCATATAGTTTCATTACTGCTAATTTTCATGGAGTAAAAGTAACAAGGATTGTAAAAAATGTGCTTGAAGTCATATTAAGTAGGTTTGAAAAAAAAGCAGCCGCTGTTATTTCAAAAGAGTGTGAAATTTTTGTTTCAAAACATATGGATGAACATATATCAAAGCAGCATAAAGAAGGCATGTTCTCTCAACATTTGTTAGAAACTCACAAAATGCTGTCTTTAATTAATAGTTTCAAATCAGACGTAAAATCTGCTGTAGAAGGATCCCGCTATGTACAACGTGATTCTCTCGTTATAATTGATGGAAGAGTAAGTACCGATATAGAATCTACTTTGGGAAAAGTATTTGAAGAACGTATAGAAAACTTGGTAAAAGTAGCGGCTAAAGAGCACATTAGAGACTAAATACAGTAATTATCTTATTAAGATATTCTTAAATATCATAGGGTTAGATCGCATACGAAAGACGACGAACACCGATACAGAAGCGCCTTAAAAAAACATCTTCACATAAAGGACACAGTAAGATGCTAGTTATGTACCAAATCTACATTGGACAGCACACAAAGACATGGCGGAGAGTGAGGGATTCGAACCCACGGTGGGAGTAAACCCACAACAGTTTTCAAGACTGCCGCATTAGACCGCTCTGCCAACTCTCCGTACGAAAGAGCGGATTATATTACAATTAATGAAATATAACCAACCATACTATTCTAAAATTTTTAACAAATAAAATCCATCAAATATCATTGACTTAAACTGATACCAAATATAGTCTCGCATCTGGCCGCTACGATTGGAATTACCGGCAGTGCTAGCTGATATAGTAAGATCTGCATTATTGTTGCTAAAAAAATTGGTCTATTTCTTCAGGAAAAATATTTTCAGTAGGACAACGGATGGTGTTTTTTCTACTGTATTTATGTTAGGAGATAGCTGCCAAAAAACATTCGACCCCAAGAAATATATAGATCCTGTGAAGGGTATATTCATTGGCCTAAGTAATTACGGTGACCCTATATTTAGACCATTACAGATGATTCAAAAAAATCATATCGCTTTTATAGGTGAAAGCGGTTGTGGAAAAACTATGGCAGCAACATCAATATTAGCTCAGTGTGCAAAACACTTTGATGAGTGTTCTATAATTTTCGATCCCAAAAATGACAAATACATGCTCAATACTCTACACAATTACCATGATGATAGCAGTAAATTTCATGTCCTCGATTTGTCTCCAGACGCTCCACCACAAATAAATCCTTTTCATGGGGCATCGGCGGCAGAGGTAGAAATGATGCTTATATCAGCCCTACAATTATTCAACTCCGGAAATTCTGGTGTAGATTTTTACCGCGCTGAGGACAGAGATGCAGCGCGTTTATCTGCTGATATAATACACAACAAAAAGACTTGTTTCCCAGAATTTCTAAGCATAGCTGGATCCATAAAGGCCATCTCCAGCAAACATGCTTTCTGGAGAGACTGTCAACAACTAGGATTTATACCTGCCCTTCAGGCTCATTCTGGCCTATCCATAGCTGACACAATTAAACCAGGCAATATCCTGTATGTAATAGGCAACACTTCACAACCTCGTGTACAAGCTGCTATTAGGCTAATACTACAAAGAGTTATTCAAATAGCTGAGAAAAGAGATCAGCAATATTGTAAATCTATTGGCATATTTATTGATGAAATTCGCTATGTATTATCAGAGGTTATGCTTACATCTCTTTCAACAATTAGGGACAAAAATGTTCACCTTTTAATTGCTTTTCAGGATGTTGGTAACCTTTTGGAAGCGACATGCGTAAATCCAAAGGCAGTTGAATCTATAATCATGACTAATACTTCCATAAAATTTGTGTATCGCATATCACATGCTCAAACATTATCTACACTTGAAAAAATATCAGGATGTATTTACACAAAAAATATTGCTATACCACGTATACCTGCTGGTCTTATAAGTCATCTTCCTAAACCTCAAAACTCATCTCATGCAAGTGTAGGCATTATATTTGGTGATGGGCCAGCTTATATTGTTCGATGTGCTCCATTACACCTATCATCATGTACGGATCTAAATAAAATAATGATTAATAGTCATCCAAGATGTAATAATGGAATTTACTCCCCACATGATCTCATCTAAAGAAAAATCAAGAAAAAATTTACTACGTATTTCAGAGGCTCGTGCTGTTAATAAAGAAAAGATAAATATGATTTTGTCATTTATGTTAGATGAAACTTATACAACTATAGAAATTTTAAAAATGCTTTTAAAACTAAGAAAAACAGAATCCATTAAAAAGATTATGTATAACCTAAAAACTAATAATATTATTTGGGAAAAAAATATAGCCATTTCCTCTTTAAAAAAATTGACTGTATATGGCCTAACTCTACATGGAAGAATTATGATATCCAGTGAAGAAAATATTATACAATCAGCATCTATAAGAAGAGTATCAAGAAATGTTAGGCAGTATAAGCATACTTTAATGCTTCAAAAAATAAGGATACGGGCTCAACATGCTGGATGGAAAAATTGGGAAAAAAGTGGATATTCTACCGGTATAGGAAATAAAGATGCAAAAGTTGACGGGATTTGCAAATCCCCAGATGGAAAAATATATGCTATTGAATACGAAAGAACATTGAAAAGTATTGAGAGATATAGAAGTATTATAAATTCTAGGCTACAGGCTATAAAAAGGAATGGATATCACTACATAGTTTGGATAAGTGATAATACTAGTGTACACCTCCGTCTCAAAAAAATATTGTTTTCTATAGATTATGTTATAATACACGGTACGGTGGTGCATTTGGAAAAAGATAAGCATTACAGTAAAATGATGTGCATTAACTATGCAGATTGGCCAATTGTATGATGAAAACCATAACAATAAAGGCACCAGATGACTGGCATCTTCACTTACGTGATGGAGATATTGCTAGGGCTGTTATCGGTGATACTTGCCGTCAATTTCGCAGAGCTTTAATAATGCCTAATTTAGAGAAACCAATAACTACGGTAAGTGATGCTATACTTTACCAAAACAGAATAAAAAATCTCCAACCACACCCTAATTTCACTCTATTTATGACCCTTTATCTTACAGATAAACTGTCAGTAAAAGATGTGTATGAAGTAGGTAAAAATGATGATGTTTTGGCAATAAAATGGTATCCAAAGGGTGTAACAACAAACTCTTGTAATGGAATTGCACATAGTAGCTTAATAAAAGATGATGTTCTAGATGCCATAGTAAAAAATAACATTGTTTTATGCGTACATGGAGAAAGCTCTTTACCTGGGCTAGACCCATTTGATCGTGAAAAAATCTTCTTGGAAGATGAGCTTAAACCTCTACAAAAGCGTTTCCCAAAAATTAAAGTAGTTTTGGAACATATAACTACAAGACAAGCTGTAGAATATGTTATGCAAACCCCAAATACTGCAGCCACTATAACAGCCCATCATTTGGCATTTGATAGACGTGATCTACTAGACCGAAGAATACGTCCCCACCTGTACTGTCTCCCAATAATGAAACGATGGGATGATAGAAAAGCACTTATAGAAGCCGCCATATCTGGAAGTCCAAAATTTTTTTTAGGAACTGACTCAGCTCCTCACACTTCTGACAATAAGGAATCTTCGTGTGGATGTGCAGGATGTTACACAGCGGCGCATGCAATTGAGTTATATGCAAGCATTTTTGATACCCATGGCAATATGGATAAGCTAGAGTATTTCAGTAGCATTGCTGGTGCAAATTTCTATGGCCATAATACAAATAAGGAATCTCTAATCATAGAGCCAGAAGAATGGACTGTACCGGAAGCAATAACCCTATCTAATATGAAGAAAATAGTACCTCTGTGCGCAGGTAAAACTTTTCTCTGGAAAGCTAGAATGGTCTTAATCTGAAAACAACAACAGTTAGACATAATATATACTTGGTTATATTATGCGAAACATTTCTATGTTGACATTATTAAGAAAAAACAGGGAAGATAAAAGATTTAGTGATATATATGTTGATGGAACGGTGAGTCCCGTGCCCCTACCTTATATATGTAGTGGCAAGAATAAAAACCTATCGTTATTAGGGTTTTGTTTATGTATTTGTAAAAAATTAATGCCTGCAAGTAGATTTAGAGTACTTTTAGAAGATTATATACAATCAGTAGTATTTGAGATAATAAATAATTCTGTACTAAAAAAAGATATTTTTTCTTCTTTATCTATTCTAGTAATAATAAAACGTCACCTTGATTCACACACCACTATTTGTCTCATAATTAGAGATATAGTATCTAAGGTTAGATATACCGGCTATTTACATGATATATTTAATAATATTACAAACTACAAAGAAAAAATTGAAAATCAAAAATCTGTTGGTATCTGGATCAGATTTACAAAGTATCTTTCTGAGATGATTGATGGTAAAAAAAATAAAGTGATTTTAATTTTTCCATCAAAGGAGTATGAAAAACTAGTATCAGAATTTATATCGGCAACTATATCTAGTTTATTCAAAAAACAAAAAATATCTATGGGTCTAATTTTAGAAAGCAAAAACCCTGAGGAAATGAAAGAAAGATATGAAGAAACTATGATTTCGCTAATACCAGAAAAATGTGGGCATAAAATTTTATTTAGAATAAAAACAAAATCTGAAGAGTATATTTTGAAATGTCTTAATAGCATGGAAGCTAAAGATTACGAACGTGTAATAGAGAAAATGCCTCCTTTTATTTACGATATATTAATTACAAAAAGAGAATCTAAAAAAATAATAATTGATAGTTTCAAGAACATCCTCAAAAACCCAGAAAAATCTGATTCCATCATGATGTCTGCTATAGTTAGGGCTAGCAATCCATATGGATACAAAAAAAATATAGACAACTACCATATGCTGGAAAATATTAAACTAGCAATATCATCCATAAAATCACCTGAAGTAAGAGAGATCATATGCAACTCTCTTCCAGATAACATAAGACGTTCACTTAGATATTTTGAAATCTAATCTACAATATACACTCCGTCAAAGCATGATGCTTCAGCTGAATATATGTCAGGGGACAAGTTAGCTATTAAATTTTTCAGGTCTGACAAATCTTGATACACAAGACCATCTGCATCAATTTCTTTGCAAATATCATCTTCATCACGTGAATGGGCAATAAGTTCATTATATGTTGGCATATCAATTCCATAACAATTTGGGTATCTCACTGGAGGAGAAGCAGCAGCCATAAAAACATTAGATGCTCCTGAATGCCTGGCCATCTGCACAATTTCTCGACTAGTAGTTCCTCTAACTATTGAATCATCAACCAATAAAACTGATTTGCCACGAAACTCTTGCACAATAGGATTAAGCTTACTCCTTATTGATTTTTTGCGAAAAGAGTGACCAGACATAATAAATGTTCTGCCAATGTAACGATTCTTAACAAATGCCTCACGATAAGGAAGTCCAAGGGATAAGGATAATGATAAAGCTGAGTGACATGCAGAATCCGGTATCGGTACCACAACATCAATACGACTATGCAGTCCCGCTTCTCTAACCCTTTCAGCAAGAAGAATTCCCATTCTTCTGCGAATGTCTGATATCGTGTGACCATATGAAATAGAATCAGGGCGAGAAAAATAAATGTATTCAAACAAACATGGACGCGATAGCACATTTTTCTCATACTGAAACCTGTAGATATTCATTGAAAAATCGATGAACACTATCTCACCAGCTTTTATGTCCCCCATTAATTCAAAGCCATTAACATCCAAGGCAACAGACTCAGAGGCCACCATGTAGGATATATTCCCAGCATTATCCTTTGAGCGTCCCAATACTAGGGGACGAATGCCATATCTATCTTGAAAGGCCAATAGCCCGTGATGTGCTATTAAACACACTACAGAATAAGCACCTTTAACACGGTTAGATAGCGCTAATACAGCATTTGAAATGTGATCAGGCGTTAAAGCGCGCCCTTGTGCAGCACAACCTAATTCATGAGCCAAAACATTTAGCAGCAACTCAGAGTCAGAAGAGGTATTGATATGACGAAAGTTACGATTCACCAAATCATGACGCACCTCATCTGGATTTACCAAGTTGCCGTTATGAGCCATTACCAATCCATAAGGAAAATTAACATAAAATGGCTGGGCTTCACTAGCTAAATCATGAGAACCAGAGGTAGGGTAGCGGCAATGAGCAATCCCAGACTCTCCAGACAGCAAAGAAATCTCCTCATCAAGAAATACATCTCTCACTAGCCCTGAATTTTTTACTAAATGAAAACATCCACTCTCAAGAGTAGCCATACCAGCTGCATCCTGACCTCTATGCTGAAGAACAATCAATCCATCGTACAAAACCCTACTAGCCGAGGAGTGACCAATAACACCCAAAACACCACACATCATTTAGCCTTATGAATAAAATATACATTTCTAACTGCCATTCATCCACTCATGGATATCACCATAAAAGTATGGAAAAAATTTGTTAAACGTAGTTTCTATAGGCTCACGCAAGACTGACTTATTAAAAAAGACCTTATCCGAAAAGTTGGTCCGCTGCAAAAATGCTATCAAGATAAAAGAAATAATGAATCCCCGGAACACTCCTGCAAATAAACCAAATACAGTATCTATAACTCCCATGCCGGCCTTTTTTGCAACTGCAGAAAAAAATAAGCCACAGGTATTAAATCCAAGGAGAGATAGCAAAAATGCAAATACTGGCACTAATATTTTGGGTTGAGGTAGCTGCTGATTATTCCACCATAAAACTACACTATCTGAGTGCCACTTTAAGAACCAAAAAGCAGCAAACCACCCCAATAGCGAAAAAAAATCACGCACAAAGCCACGATACCCTCCCCACCAAGAGGAAATAGCAAAAATAACGACAAATGACCAATCCAAAAATGACAAAGAAGAAAGATATTCAGTACTCATACTTCTTTTTCTTCCCTTTCTCGAAAAGAATTTCCCACATGTTTAATATTATTAGAAGAAGAATAAGATCTATTTTTAACCTTTTGTGTAGCTAATCGGCCCGCATCGTGTTTGTACGGGTAATTATGAGCAGCAGCACTGCCAAGCTTTGAATGATCAGAATTATGGACCACAGAAGAAGAGGGTGCACCATTATGTTCGGTGCGATGATGCCTCAAATCACTACCAACAGGACTACGAGTAGTTGATGACTGAGGAACATGATAGTCACTGGACGAACTTAAAGGCTCGGTGGAAGCATCATTCTTAGATCTATCATGCGGGTAAATAACAACAGTTTGTATGGGTTGTACCACATGAGGATCGGACTCCATATTATCCGTCTCAACCAAATTATGCACAAAAAGCTGCAATGGCTTATCCTGACTGGAGGAGGAATAAGAACGTCCACGAAAAACTACTGGTAGTAGTGCAACCGCCAATACTGCCAATACACCAGCACCCAACAACCTTCTTCGCGCTAAAATAATTTGGGAGTCATCCCTATCACCCAAGGTTGAAGCATTATTTTCCTTCATACTTTATAACCTATGCCATGAAAAAGATGGTATCTTCATAAAATAACCTATCAAGTAGAATGACCCAAAAACGACTATGCGATCGCATTCTAGCGAAGATCTATAGGCTTCTCTGTAAGCATCCAAAGGTTCAGAAAAAACATTGATTTTGGAAATGTCTACGCCAATCGCACAAAGCGACTTTGATATGTCAGCAACAGAACAAGCACGCAGAGATGGTAACTCACAAATAAACCATCTATCAATTTGGACCTTAATAAGTTCTATAATACCTTGTATATCCTTATCCGCAAGGCAGGAAAATACTGCGCTGACATTTCTGGAGTAAGGCATATCAGTTAAAGTATCAACCAAACAATTAACACTAGCTGGATTATGGGCTACATCTAGTACTATTGAAGGCTGACCTGGAATAACCTGAAAGCGACCAGGAATAACTGCGTGTGTTAAAGCGAAACGAATATCATTTAAAGATACTGGAAGGCGATCAAACAGCGCTTGGACAGCCATAAGAGCACATGAAGCATTCCTTAACTGATGCCTGCCTCGCATCGAAGGTACTGGAAGAGCTTTCCATAATCCATAAGAAGAGGAGTGGCACCATTGTTTATTGTCAACCTGCTCCCAATAAACGTAAAAATCCTTCTGTAAGCAACAAAGGTTGGAGCCTATTTCCCTAGCGTATAGTAATAAAGAGGAGGGAGGACGCAAATCACCGCAAACAGCAACTTTATTTTTACGAAATATTCCAGCTTTTTCAAGTCCTACGGACTCACGATCATTACCCAAATAATGCTGGTGATCTAGATCAATACTTGTAACTATAGAGCACTCGGCATCCAGTACATTGGTCGCATCCAATCTCCCCCCTAAACCAACTTCATATATAAGGACATCAGTTGAATATTCTTGCCAAAAAATAAATGAAATAACAGTAATGGCCTCAAAGAAAGTCAACTCAAGATCAGAAAATTGCAGGAAAAACTTTTCTGCAATTTCATACCAAACCTCTTCCGAAAAAACAGAGCAATTGTAGCGAATACGCTCACGCACTGTAACAATATGGGGAGAGGTAAAAGAGCCAACACGGTATCCAGCCCTATGATAGACATTTTCCAGGTATGAGCAGGTTGATCCTTTGCCGTTAGTCCCACCGACTAAAATTATAGGAACTGAAAGAGGGTGCAACCTTCCTTTAGCCTCCATAACACGGTCCAAAGATAAATCTATCCGCAGATTATTCTGATAAAAACGATCCTGAAACCACTTATCAAATCCCAAAGAAAGCCTCATTTATTTGGAGCATCGCTAACACCACTAACAGGCATCAATAAGCCAATGATATTACTGATTTTATCTCTTAGAAAACGCCTATTAACAATCATGTCAATAGCACCTTTTTCTAGCAAAAATTCTGATCTTTGAAATCCTTCCGGCAACTTCTTACGCACAGTTTGCTCAATTACCCTAGGACCAGCAAAACCAATCAGTGCGCCAGGCTCAGCAATCACTATATCAGCCATAAAAGCAAAGCTCGCAGACACACCACCCATTGTTGGATCAGTCAAAACACTTATGAAAGGCAACTTAGCCTGACGTAAAATATGCAAAGCTGCTGTGGTTTTAGCCATCTGGAAAAGAGAAAACATACCTTCCTGCATACGAGCACCACCTGATGCAGAAAAACAAATAAATGGACAACCTTGCTGGACAGCATAGCGGATACCACGTACGAAACGTTCACCTACTACGGATCCCATTGATCCGCCCATAAATGAAAAATCAAATGCTGCCACCACTACCGGAAAATCCCTTACCTTGCCAAAAACTACCTGGATAGCATCTACAGCACCAGTTTCAGTACAGGACACAGACAAACGATCCTTATAACGTTTAGTATCACTAAAATTTAGTGGATCAGTTGGGTGCACCTCTGTCCCTATGAACTCATGATCATCTGGATCAAGGAAAAGATCCAATCGCAAGGAGGCGCTGAGACGTTGGTGCTGAGAACAATCTGGGCAAATGTACATGTTCTTAACTATATCAGATTGATATAAAACAGCATCACAGTGCGAACACTTGGACCAAACACCCTCTGGAACGGTACGTCTAAGGTCAGGGTTTCTTTTAATCTTTGGTGGCAAGATCTTGTCTAGCCAACTCATTCACCTCTCCTAGCAAATATTTTTAAACCACAAGCGGAGGAAATAAACACGCACTTTCTTCCATTGGGAATCGGTATTGTGCAGGGTATTTCACGGAGAGTAAATACAGACCATCAGGTAAAGCCGTAGGAGAGGAAGATGAAAAACGGTTTCGCTTTAACAACAGCTCACTTAACCAATTCACATCCCTCAACCCGCGGCCTATATAAAGCATGGTACCCATGATATTTCGTACCATATGTTGCAAAAACGAGTTGGCCTCAATGTCAAATATCCAAAAAGACCCTACTCTAAACAACGATATGTCCTTAACCTCGCGCACCGCAGAAACAGCCTGACACTCAGCACCCCTGAAAGATGAAAAATCATGGCAACCAATTAGTATTGGTAAAGCTTCCCTAATAGCCTCCTCAGATAATTTATGGTGAGTCCAAGCAACACGGTGCGAATAAAGCGCCGGCCTAACTGGTCCCTGGTATATAACATACCTGTACACACGTGATATAGCACTACGACGAGCATGAAATATATCAGGAACCTGTTCTGCCCAAACAACCCTCACGGAGTCAGGCAGGTAGGTATTAGCGCCCCTCACCCAAGCCACAGGCTTACGAACAATATCTGTATTAAAATGTACTATCTGCCCTACTGCATGAACACCTGTATCTGTTCTACCTGCTGCAACAATAGAAACACTCTCTCCAGCAACTTTAGACAACGCTAGCTCTAAACATTCCTGAACAGTTGGAACAGAACATTGCTTCTGCCATCCACAAAAGCCATATCCTAAATACTCCACCTGTAGAGCCCATCGCATACAACCTGCCCCGTTCTAAGATAATTACCTGACCAGCCAAAGAGTGGAACAAAAAATTAACCATATTGCAATAGATATTTTCTCATGCAAAAGTAAGAGAGGAACTTGGTAAATAACACTATCTGTAGCATCAGAATTAACCGTAGAAGCTTCTGACAAAAATTGCTCTAGGCGCAGCTTAAGACTCTGTAATGAACATGCTGACCCTAATATAAAATCCTGCGAGTACCTAAATGTTAGGAAAAGCCTAACAGCAAAAGTTTGATACTCTAAACCAAAGAATTTAAATATAGACATTAAATGGAGGAATCCAGTTAGCATATCCTCAGGCTCCATCCAAGATAGAGCAATAACCCACCAAGACAGTATGGTTATTAAGTATAAAACCTGTCTCCAGTAAAATAAAAGCCCCTCTTTGGTAGGTAAAAATGGTACTGATGTCACTGAAAAAATAACAGAACCTGGAGTGGTAAATGGCAACACCAACCCAGAAATAAAAATAACCCACCTAACGCGCCACAAAGCTTGCATAAATCTTCGCCTAAAAAAAACAATGGCAAGCGTAATAGGAATCAGAAGAAGAAAGGGAAATTTTACCTGAACTGACCTAGTGGTTAGGACAGAAGACACAAAAAACCACAAAAAGAGTGCGGGATGTAACTCCCTGAAAAAACTACATATGCTACCCAAAAAACCTCACTACGCAGGAAAAATTTAGTAAAATTTCCCAGTATTATAGCGGCTATTGTTTCTTAGTATCTATATCATCTATCTCACTTAGGTCCAGATCCAACTCCAACATATCCTCTTCTGCATTAACAAACTTAGTAGTTAACTCATCCCTTCCCGTACTAGAATTCTGGGGTGATGCAACAGGGCCACTACTATCCACTTGTTTCTTGCTAGATGGAAACACAGGTCCTGGCAAAATATCATCAGATATTTTGGGTGTGAGCTTAACTTCATCTACATTAGTTGAGTGCTCGGGGATGTCATGCTTAGTATCTCCTAGATTTGTAGAAATATTATAAGCACCTTTACTACTTAATTGCGGTAGGTAGTTGCCTAGCCCTAGCTTATCAATACCATTAACAAATTTTGACCAAACTGGACTTTCTGAATCATGCATTGACAATATTTTATTAGACAAATCCTCTATGTCCTTATGGCGTCCCATAAGTCCGTATGTTTCAGCCAATTTTAGTGAGACATCTAAGTTAAATGACTTCTCTAATTCTGCTTTAAGGATATCTGCAGCTTCACCTATACGACCATACTGTATATAAACATCTGCTTCATCTATAGGATTAACCACAGAGCTTGAAACTGCGTGTGAACCGCCATCCAAACCAGAACCAGTATGTTCAGAATTATGTAAAGATTTATCAGATCCTTTATTATCACCTCTTTTTTCAGAATCATACGCCCTAGCCCACCTGTTAGTATCACTATCTAAGGGAGCTTTGCCAGATTTTGGCGAAACTTTACCAGAATTTCCACTCCTCCTACCAAACAAAAGATAGGAAGCTATTAATGCCACACACACAACTGCAATGATCATTGGCAGCTGATCTAAAGTAAATAAGTTTGAAAGCATGGCACCTAAAGAATCATCATTAGACGTAGCAACGATGTTCGCCACAGGAACTGAGGGAGTAGTAGGAGCTACAGCACCTTTTCCAGAAGGATTCAATGCAGACGACAGATCTGGTGATCCTGCTACTTTGCTTTCAACAGAAGCAGCACTGGCAGTCAAATCAGTGGGAAAGCGTTTGTTTTTTGATTTACTGTCTAGAGAGGAGATAACTTTATTACTTGAAGAAGAATTAGCAATATTCGCCAACTTACTACTATACTCTTTAAGCTCTCTGGTAAGCCTTACAACTTCCTTTTGCAGCATCTGTATCTTGGCGTAATTGGAACTCCTAGAGGCACCGTACGAAGCTTTATTGTTATTAGCAATACGATCTTCTTCTACATCATCCAATCCAGACGAGGATAAAACGGCTGGCTCAACCCTAACAACATCTTTTCTAGAATGATGGGCGCTCTTACCATCAAGATTAGATGAATTAGAAACCTTTTTACTATTACCATATTTCTTCAGATGATGGTGCTTCCCTCCTCCATACGATGGTTTTTGTTTTTGAGGAGTATATTTCTTTTTTGTAAAGCGCTCCTCCGCATTTGGTGAAGAGGAAGTTACATCTTCTGCAGCCAAATTTAACTGACTTACATTTGGAAGCACTACAACTTGGCCAGGAACTAAATAACCTTCAACGTCAGTTCGCAAGGATCCGTTAATACGATTAATAGCATCTCTCATATCCTCTGTAGTTGTACTTGGATACACATATCTACTAGCTATAGAATCAATAGTATCTCCCTGCTGCACAACATATGCTGGCTGACTAGAGGAATCAGTATATTTATCTAGTTTATCTACATCTATAGATAATACAGCAGCATCTAGGTCCTGAGTCAATTCAGACCAATTATCAGAGTCAGCAAATGAATCAATGTCATAGTCTAAATTCCAAGACTCGAATATGTAACCGCTAGATGGGGAAGAATCCCGTGCATCAAAATTTCTACCAGCACTTCCATGTTCTACCGGATGATCTTCGTGAGCATCATCTGCGATAATTTTCATGGAATGGTTTGTATTTACATGATTTTCATGCTTATCTGAATCGTAGTGTTCAGTAGTAACATTAGCATGATGTAAATATTTACTAGCATTGCTATCATCATAAATTGAGGAACCAACACCTTTATCTGTAAGTATAGGACTAGAAAAGCCCTGTGGATCCAAAGATACTAAAAACTCTCTACCTATAGTCTGAGGACCTAAAGAAAAACTCACAGAAAAAGAGAACAACGGTTCATCAATAACTGAGGTCGAACTAAAGTGAACAAAGTAGTAGCCATCCTGCTTTTCTAAAGAGTATGTAACTTGAGACATATTAGGTATTGAGGATTTGGAAACATAAGAATCTATGCGAGACTCTCCATTTCCACGCTCGAGACCAGAATCATCGCCCAAGTCTACTTTTATATCATCTATATTCTCCATGGCAGATGGGTATACGGCTACCCTAGCAGATAAAGGTTGTCCCAAATAACTTTCTACATCCAATGGGCCTAATGAAAAAGCAGACGACAACCCGGGTAAAAGAAATATAGCAAAAGACAACAAACTACGTGTTCCACAGCAAGTTTTTTTTGTTCGTTTGTGCATAATCAGTCACTTAAAAAAGCACACCCAGCACGATACCCGGGGGTTTAGCCATTATTATTATCCACGTACAGCCGAAACTTAACACAAATTAGCAGACTATGAATAAAGACTGAATTCTATTGAGGATTATCACGGCTACTAGTACAAATAAGAAGAGCTGCCCACAAAACAGCAAAAGGTCTTATTTAATAAGTCTGCGCAAAACTTTGCCGACGGCAGACTTTGGAAGAGAATCTCTAAATTCCACTTTGCGAGGAATCTTATACCTAGTAAGAAATTGACTACAAAAAGAGATAACCTCCTCCTCGGTTAAGGAAGGATCCTTTGGTACTATAACTGCCTTAAGTATCTCTCCGACATTGGGGTCATTCGAACCAACAACTGCTACTTCTGAAACCTTTGGATATTTGCTAATAACTTCCTCAACTTCGCTTGGATAAACATTAAATCCTGACACATCAACCATATCTTTCTTACGGTCAACTATACGGAAAAATCCTTGCTCATCCATTACTCCTATGTCACCGGTACGCAAGTACCCATCCGAAGTAAAAGTGCTCTTGGTTTCCTTGACATTATTCCAATACCCTAGCATCACTTGAGGACCCTTTACGCAAATCTCACCCGGCTCACCCGGACCAAGCCGTTGGTCATTTTCATCAAGCAAAATTACATCAGTGGAAGAGATAGGAATTCCTATGCTTGACTTGAACTTGCCATAATTCATAGGCATACAACAAACGGCAGGACTGGTCTCAGTTAAACCATACGCCTCATTTATAACAGTCCCAGTAAGCTCAGACCATCTTTTGGAAACAACCTCTAGTGTAGATGCACCTCCACTCATAATCCAATCGTAATTTGCAAAATCAGAACCCCGAAAATCTTTATTATTCATCATGGAATTAAAAAGAGTATTAACCCCAGAAAAAATATTGGCACGATAGCGATACACTCGCAGCGTTTTAAGCAGCATTGCTGTATTTCTTGGATCTGTTATAAGTAAATTCTCACAACCAATAAAAAAAGAAGTGAGACAATTTACCGTCAAAGAAAATATATGATACACAGGCAGCGCAGTAACCATCATGGACTTCTTTACATCTAACGTGGACCCGCGAAACCAAAGCGCTATTTGCATGATGTTAGATAAGAAATTACTGTGGGTAAGCATAGTACCCTTGGATCTGCCAGTAGTACCACCTGTGTATTGCAAAACAGCAATATCACCCAAACTTGCCTGATGAGAAATACGATCCACTCTCTTCTTTTTAAATAGTATGTCCCTGAGACGATCGACATTCATGTAGCAAATTCTCTTTATGCTAGGTACACGACAAATGTACTTCATGTACAAAGACAAAGCCTGTCTTTTAGAGAAAGTCAACAAGTCCCCCACCCTGGTTAAAACAACAGATCGTACCGGAAAGCCATCCATTTTTGATGCTCCTTCAACAACCGGTGCAAATCTATCAGACACAACCAGTAGGGAAGATCCAGAATCCAACATCTGGTGGTAAAGCTCAGAACTGGTGTAAAGAGGATTTACATTGACCACTATTGTCCCAGCAAGCATAGATCCAAAGAAAGCCACAAAGTACTGAAAGGTGTTAGGCAACATAATTGCAACTCGGTCACCAGGACTAAGACCCCTGTCGGAACGAAGATATTCAGCAAAAGCATAAGCCAAATCTGCAAGCTTAGAGTATGTCATAGTACAACCAAAACTATGCAGCGCTACCTTATCGCCATACTCTTTAGTTAGGGAAGTAAACATATCAGCAAGAGAGTTGAAAGGAATCTCGCCAATGTACTCAGGAATGTTCCCATAACTACTAAGCCAGGGTTTATTCATAAAAAAGTCCTCTGCCAGGAAAAACAAACTACAACCTTCTCTTTATACTACGACAGTTTGAGATAAATATTTATCACTCAATAGAATAATTAAAGACCACAAACTATAAACTACAATACAAGCAAGACATCTTTTTAGGGAAGAATGGTTGCACACAGATAACAAAAAGTCACTATAATATAACTACTCCTCTAATAAATGGAGTTTCTTGGCCACATTTTCCCACTCCTTAGCATCAGCAGATGGGTCTTTCTTATGATATATTGAAGGCCACTTCTTGGCCAAGCGTTCGTTTAGTGTTAAAAAGTATCTCATATCTTCCGGTAGTTCGTCCTCATGGAAGATTGCCTGCACCGGGCACTCGGCTACACATAAACCACAATCAATACACTCATCAGGGTCTATTACTAAAAAGTTAACACCCTCGCGAAAACAGTCAACAGGACACACGGAAACACAGTCCGTATACCTACAGTTAATGCAAGACTCGGTAACTACATAAGTCATGGGGAAAAATCTCTCACAGACTATGCTAACATAGTGATACCATAGGATATAAATTTTGATCTTTGTTGCAATAGATTTTTTTAGTTTCGAAATACCTTGGAATACCAATTTTAATGTAGTCCCAAATTAAATGCTAAAATAGCGTAGCTACTAATTCCCATTGTTCAGCTTTAAGTGCTATAATCGCCTTCTGTTTGTTTTTCCACGATGGCAGTAGTTCCTGTCCATTAGTGGTCGTCATGTAGCCTGCAGGCCTGTACTCGCCACCGTAATAACCCTTTTCATATAGTTTTTGGGATAAGCCTGTCTGCACGATAAAGTAAGGAAGATTATTGTGAGCACTGTAAATGCAATTAAAGATGCAAGTGATTTTGAAAAAACTGTTTTAGGTAGTACTATGCCGGTTATCGCGGATTTTTGGGCTCCCTGGTGTGGACCTTGTAAGGTTATTGCTCCTTTACTTGAGGAGTTGGCTGTTACATACTCTCAAAGGGTGGCTTTCGTCAGTATCAATGTTGACGACCACCAAGATTTGGCGGCAAAATACTCCGTTAGGGGAATACCGACAATCATTTTTTTTAGAAATGGCGAGGTTGAGTCGCATAAAGTTGGTCTCTTGAATAAGTCTCAGTTAACTACTTTCATAGACTCTAATATATAGCCATTAGCGCGGCGGACCCGCGCGTATAGTTGGTCACGCTCTATGTTGATCTTCCATCGTATAGAGGGTTGCTCCGTCCTTCTCATATTTCAACGTTTTTTTGTTTAAAGTAATGTCTATGCGACTATCTGAATTAAAAGCTCTCCATGTAACCGAACTGCTAGAAATAGCTGCCGCTAACAGAATTGAGGGCGCAAACCGTTTGAGAAAGCATGAACTCATCTTCGCTATCCTCAAGAATCATGCTAAAAAGGGTGACACTATACATGGCGATGGCACGCTAGAGGTGTTGCCAGATGGTTTTGGCTTTTTGCGCTCATCAGATACTTCTTATTTGGCGGGTACGGATGATATTTACGTCAGTCCGTCGCAAATACGGCGTTTCTGCTTGCACACGGGTGACACCATAGAGGGTGAGATCCGTATGCCCAAGGATGGTGAACGATACTTCGCTCTTATAAAGGTTGATTCAGTTAATGGGGAAAGTCCTGAGTCTACTAAGAACAAGATACTGTTTGAAAATCTTACTCCTCTTCATCCTACTGAACACCTCTCCCTTGAAAGAGACATGAATGCTGAAAGGGAATTCAGGTTAGAGGAAAATTTAACTGGCCGTACCGTGGATATGATCGCTCCTATAGGTAAAGGTCAAAGAGGGCTTCTAGTTGCTCCTCCTAAATCCGGTAAAACGGTGATGTTGCAGCACATAGCTCACTCTATAACTTCTAACCACCCTGAGGTTTCCCTAATAGTGCTGCTGATCGACGAGCGCCCTGAGGAGGTTACAGAAATGCAGCGCTCGGTGCAGGGTGAAGTTGTCAGTTCAACATTTGATGAACCGGCTGTAAGACACATACAAGTTGCTGAAATGGTTATAGAAAAAGCCAAGCGCTTGGTAGAACATAAAAGAGATGTGGTTATTCTTTTGGATTCAATTACAAGACTTACCCGTGCATATAACACCGTTATTCCAGCATCGGGGAAAGTTCTAACTGGTGGTATAGATGCCAATGCTCTTCACAGGCCTAAGCGTTTTTTTGGAGCGGCTAGAAATATCGAGGAAGGTGGTAGTTTAACGATACTGGCTACTGCTCTAATAGACACCGGCTCGAGAATGGATGAAGTAGTATATGAGGAGTTCAAGGGAACGGGAAATATGGAGATACATCTGGATCGTCGCTTGGCTGAAAAACGAGTGTATCCTGCTATCAATATTTCGCGCTCTGGAACCAGACGTGAGGAGCTTTTACTCAAACCTGATATACTGCAAAAAATTTGGATATTACGCAAAATAATTTATGCAATGGATGATATTGAGGCTTTAGAGTTCGTTATGGAGAAACTGCGTTCAACGAAGAACAACGATGAGTTCTTCGATTTGATGCGTCGCGGCTAATAGCAAATGTATAGTTTGGAGAGTTGTATGAAAGAAGGCATACATCCTGAGTATGGCGAGGTAGAGGTTATATGTGGTTGTGGCGAAAAGTTTGTAACTAGGTCTGTATATGTAACCAAGGGCAAACCCATGAACATAGAAATTTGTTCTAATTGTCACCCTTTTTACACTGGTAAGCAAAAAATAGTCGACACTGCTGGAAGAGTTGAGAAATTTAACAGACGTTACTCAGGAATCAATTTAATGCTGAAAAAATAGAAAAGGAGGGGTATACCCTCCCCTTCTAGTTGGCAATAAACATTGTTCTATAGAACTGAAGTTCTGCTATGGATTGTCTAACGTCTAGCAGTGCTTGGTGAGCCAAGTTCCTCTTTCTAAGCTTTAGAAGCTCCGGCCTCCATCTGCGAACAAGCTCTTTTATCGAGCTCACATCTAGGTTGCGGTAGTGAAAAAATGACTCTAGCTCTGGCATGTGTTTTGCGAGGAATCTTCGGTCCTGGCATATACTGTTTCCACACATAGGAGATTTGTTGGGTAGTGCATTCTGGTTAAGAAACTCCATATACTTGTCCTTTACACTGTTCTCGTCTAGAGTGGAAGATTTAACACGGTCTATCAATCCGGAGCGGCGGTGTGTTCCTTGGTTCCAAGCATCCATCTTATCTAGGATTTCTGCGCTTTGGTGTATAGCTAGCACTGGACCTTCTGCAATGATATTAAGATTCATATCAGTAACAATCATAGCAATCTCTAAGATTTTGTCATTCTCCGGAGAAAGACCTGTCATTTCTAGATCAACCCAAATCAGGTTAAATTCATTTTGCATGCAATACCTATCCGTCTAAATAGTAGAAAATTAAGTTAATAGTGGCAAACACAGCAGCGACCTCAGCAAAATTCTATCATGCCATTCTGCCAGGAAAAGTAAACTTGTTTCCCTTAAACAAACTTACCTACAAAAGGAAAAGTCTAAATCTATCCTTAGATTTAGTCTCGGCCATTTTTCTCTAGATGGTATAAATTCTAAATCTATGCGTAATTTTTTAATTCAGCTGCTAGTAAATTTTCATAAGAACAAATTTTCTCCTGCACAAGACGGTAGGACCTTGCATAGTGTGAATTTTTATTAATTACACAAACACGACATTACAATCTCACCCATACAGCATAATCAAATCATGCTGTACTTATAGGGGTTATTTATTACCTAAATTTCTAAAAATTAGTGATTTTCTTACTGTTAGTATTGGTATACCCAATGCATCATATGAAAGAGTGTAGCATCCACGGGTAATAAACCGATTGTCAATTATAATAATAGACACAACTAAGTAGTGTTAGTACCACTTGTTACTGACTAAGATCTATAATAGTAGCAGTAATTCATCTTTCCTAGGTACCCACTCTATGCGAATAAAAATACCGTTTCTGTCGCCTTTAGTACTTTTAATGTTGGTTGCTTGTGGGCAACAAAGCCATACAGAAAGAGAAGTTACACCTTTAGTGTCGGTAGTACAGTTAGAGATAGCTGATAGTATGACGCGATACCGTACCTATTTTGGCCGCGTAGTTCCAAGGCAAAATAGCATTCTTAGCTTCCAAGTCCCTGGACATATACAAAAACGCCATGCTAGCATGGGGCAAGTGGTTTCTAAGGGTGACCTGCTTTTCGAGCTTGATGATCATGATTATCAAGCAGCAACACAAGCTGCTAACTATCTGTATCAAGCAACTTCTGCCCAGTTTGAGGCCGCATCCGTTGATTATGACAATAGCAAAAAACTGTTATCTGACCGATTTATCACAGAGCCTGACCTAAATAGAAGACACGCAAAACTGCTTCTGTCTCAAGGAGAAATGTTTAAAGCCAAGGCCAAACTGGTTGATGCACAAAATCGTCTGTCTGATACCAGATTACTTGCTCCATACGATGGAACCATAACACAAATAATGGCCGAAGATGGACAAAATGTAGCACCAGGAATTCCTGTAGCTGTAATAGCCAGGGATGATAGTTTTGATATAACTATCGATATCCCACAAAGTGACATAGGGTTAATAAAAAATACCTCTAATGCAAAGATCACCATAGACTATGCGCCTAACAATAAAAGATCATGCTCGGGTCAAATAAAGCACATAGGAAGCAATACAGACCCAAGATCGAATACATATCCAGTTATCATAGCATTAGAGAAATGTGATGCAAAAATACGATTAGGGATGACAGGGTATGTAAATTTCTCCAACAAACTAGATAAAAACAATTATTTTCTTGTTCCTGTAACGGCAGTTAGCAGTCGAGAAAAGGGGCCAACCTTTATCTTTACTGTTGAAAAAAATAAACTACATGAATACAACGTGTCTATAATAGGAAGTGACGATAACGATCACTACGTAATTGAGAGTGCAGAGTTACCACCTGATAGTAATATAGTCATTGGCCCAATATTTATGCTTCATAATAATCAAAATGTACGCGTAACAAGAGAAATGTCAAACGAAAAACTCCGTCAATCTAAAGAAGTTGGCCATTTGTCATGATTTGCAAAGATTTTAATTTTTCTATATGGGCAGTTGAAACAAGATCTTTAACGAGATTCTTGCTTATTGCCATTATTGTAGCTGGCATTTATTGTGGCTTACAACTGGGACAAAAAGAGGACCCAGATTTCACCTTCAGGGTTGCCATTGCAGAAATTATTTGGCCTGGAGCATCACCAAAGGAGGTGGAGAAGCAGGTTGTTTCTCCATTGGAGTCTTACCTTAAAGATTTGCCCAACATGCGTTACATACACAGCGCATCAAGAAACGGGAGGGCTTCATTTACATTCTATGTCAAAGGTGACACTACACACGAAGAAATATCAAGTACTTGGTACAACATGCGAAAAATCTTTATGGACAGGAGATATTTGCTGCCTAAAGGAGCTTTGGGGCCATTTATAAATGATGATTATGGTGACACATTTATAACACTTTATGCAGTAAGCGGAGACAAATACAATCTAGCACAGATTAACAATATCGCTGAGAAAATAAAGCTATCTCTATCTGAAGTAGCTGGAGTAAAAAAAGTATCAATAATTGGTAAAATACCAGAAGAAGTAAGCTTAGTTATACCTACTCAAAAAATGCACAACATGGGGCTATCATTATTCTCTATAGCATCACTCATAAATGATCACACCAATGTAGTAGGTAGCGGTTCTTTGGACGGTAAGAGCGTACATTGGCCAATATACACTGATACTTCTGCTTATTCTATAACAGACATAAAAAACATTCCATTTACTTTAAACAATCGTACATTGCACATAAAAGACGTAGCAAAGGTTAAAAAGCACCTAAAAACTCCTGCAGATAGTAAGATTTTCTTCCAAGGCAAGCCTGCTGTAATCATAGGCATAGTAATGAATGATGAAGAGAACATTATAAATGTTGGCAGAAATTTATCTGAATCTGTTGAAAAAATTAAGAAAAATCTTCCTATTGGAGTTGATATAGAAACAGTAACAAATCAAGAAAGTTCTGTGCGCTCATATATAAAGACCTTTCTATACAAGTTATCCGTAGCAGTAATAATAATTTTGATGGTGACATTTTTTTCACTAGGAATTAGAACTGGATTTGTGGTTGCTATTTCTATTCCTATAGTTTTAGCCGCTACATTTGTAGTTATGCACTATATGGGAATAAGTTTTCAAAAAATATCCCTTGGTGCTTTAATAATTTCCTTAGGACTATTAGTTGACGATTCCGTCATTTCTGCGGAGATGATTACTCATAAATTAGAGGAGGGTTGGGAAATAGTAAAAGCTGTAGGACACAGCTATGACACAACTGCTGCTCCTATGCTTACTGGAACTTTGATCACAATTGCCGGATTCATACCCATAGGTATGGCTCGCTCTTCAGCTGGGGAATATGTATTCTCACTATTTGTTGTGGTAGCAGTTTCAATGCTTATATCGTGGGTAGTATCAATTTACTTTACCCCGTATATTGGATATGAGCTACTGAGGGGATCAATAGATAAAATTAAAACAAAACACAACACAATATCTAACAATCAAAATAAGGTAAAAACATGTGTTGTTTGGTGTCTTAAAAATCGTTACTTAGTGATAATATCGACCATATTAATCTTTTTCTTATCCTGTTTTGCGCTTATAAAGTTTGTTCCTCAGCAATTTTTTCCAGCTAGTAACCGTCCAGAAATAGTAATTGACCTTTGGGGAAGTCCAAATAGCAGTAAAGCACAAACGGAAAAGATAGCCAAAGAAACTGAAAGTTACCTGCTACGGACACAAAAAATCAAAGATAAAATTATAAACGTTACTACTTATGTCGGTCAGGGGGCACCAAGATTCTACATGCCTCTCGATCAACAGAGACCAGCTAACGAACTTGTTGAAGTTATAGTACTAGCCAAAGATATACCTTCTAGAGAATTTTTGGCAAATCAAATTGAGCATGATTTATCAAAAAACCTTAAAAGTGCACGCTTCCGAGTATCATTACTAAACTCAGGACCTCCTGTAGGATGGCCAATACAGTTTCGCGTGTCAGGTCAAGATCATAGAATAATAAGGAACATAGTATCACAAGTATGTGAGATAATAAAATCTGACAAGAATACTTATAATGTATTTGACGACTCTGAAATACAGACAATAGCCATTAGATTTAATCCAGACCAAGAGCGGTTACGTGCTCTTGGAGTAAGCATGAAAGTACTACAATCAACTATTAAATATATTACCAATGGTCTACCCATAAGTGAACTTCGCGAAGGAAAAGAGAGAATAGCTATAATTTTGAGGGAATATGATCCTAAAAAGGTAATATCACTTAATGACCTCAAATCTTCTTATGTACAATCAGAAAACGGCACTTGGATACCTTTGAAAGACCTTGGGCATTGGTCATTGCTAAAAGAACAAAATACAATTCACCATAGAAATGGTATAGAAACGGTAACTATAAATGCCCAGACCAAAAATATAAACAATATAAACTCCATTGCTATAAAATTAAACGAAGAAATGGATAAAATTAGGGAAAATATTCCTAGTGGGTATAGCATTACTGCTGGAGGATCATTTGAAGAATCAAAAATTTCTCAAAAGTCAGTCTATGTTAACCTGCCGGTATTTATTCTGTTAACAATTTTATTATTAATGATTCATTTAAAAGATTTTGAAAAATCTGTTTTAGTTTATGTTACTGCACCTCTTGGAATAATAGGAAGTACATTATCTTTAATAATAACAAACAGGCCATTTGGTTTTGTTTCTCTTTTAGGAATAATAGCACTAGCTGGTATGATAATGCGTAACAGCATTATCCTAATTGACCAGATTGATCAGGATATTGGTGATGGAATTCCAATCTATAATGCCATTATAGATTCCACAGTAAGGCGCTTTAGGCCAATTGTTTTAACAGCTGCTGCGGCTGTATTAGCTTTTGTTCCTCTGAGTTTCAATTTATTTTGGGGGCCTATGGCGGTAGCCTTAATTGGTGGATTAACTATAGCTACAGTACTAACTATAACTTTTCTACCAGCACTATATGCAGCATGGTTCAATGTTAATGATCCTGATGATCCGCAAAGTGGTGGAACAACATCTGGCCCTGACGATAAACACTATAGTATCGAAGACACAAATGATAATAAAAATCTCATTGATGATGATCAATTATCAGATATAGATGAAAAAGATACACAAGAAAACTCTGAATCAAAATCTGATATTGATGAAGATTTTGATAGTGATACAGACACTGATCTATCTGAAGAAGATACAAAAGTAAGTACTGAATCAAAGTCTGATACTGATGAAGATTTTGATAGTGATACAGACACTGATCTATCTGAAGAAGATACAAAAGTAAGTACTGAATCAAAGTCTGATACTGATGAAGATTTTGATAGTGATACAGACACTGATCTATCTGAAGAA
>NZ_FKII01000048.1 GCF_900078745.1 Candidatus Ichthyocystis sparus
AAGCTGACAGACGAGTACAATCAATATTAACGCCATCAACATTTATTTCGCAATTTAAGTTTATTTCTTCTTGCTGAAGAGACAGCTTTGATATGTAGGGAATACTTTTATCATCGGGTAGCATCTCCTCCCCAGAAAGTGCACTCACTCTAACCGACGAACTGGAAGAAGCCACCCTTGTTCCCCACTAATTATTATTCTAGGAATACATTAATACTATGGTTAACACTTTATAGTAAATAATATAATTATAATTATTACATAAACTTTATCGTACTATTCGTGGTTAATATTTTATAGTAAATAATTAATATAATTATTACATTTATCATACTACTTGTGATTAATGTGATACTTGTAAACCTTTACTAAGATAAAAAAACAAGCTTCAACAGAGAAATGTAAGGATTGGGGAAAACATCGAGTAAAAATTACTATCACTATAATCAAATATTTATCAAATTATCACTATTCTCTATACTACTTGATAAAAGCAATATATTGGTGATCATAGTGATATCCCTATAAGAATGTAAGTACAAAAAATGTGGAATAAAAAATTATTAGTCATTTATGACTATAGGATATGTTTAACACTATTATATGTATTATTAGTTACAGAATATAATGTAGTTATATTAAAGCAAGCACAATTTAAGTACCAAATTAGAATAGAAGAAAAAAAAGCAGAGCAAGAAATGCAACTAAATTGCAAATATTTAATTCTTAACTATTACAAATGCAAGAAATAGAGCAAGAAACGCTCAACCAAATTATTTATTACGCACGGTACAAAATATCTGACATGTCTACAGTTGATTCTATAATTGCTCTTTGCATGTAACATGGATTTGCAAAAAATGTGCCAAAGAAAAAATCAACCTACCAGTAACAGTCACTCAAAAACATTAGGTTAAAAACAACTCTGTAGACAAAACCAAGCTTTATAAGGTGCATAAGGAAAGAATATCAGCTAATAATTACAACTAAAGCCTACACAAATTTGGCGACCTTAAGTATCACATGATGACCCGGGTTGATCATTTTTATAATATGTAAGCCTAGCTAGAAAATCATCATATTTAGTAACTCTGCTGCTATTAACAGTATCCAAATAACCTTCATGCCTGGTAAACTCCACTAACTTTGCATACACCTCTAAAAACACATCAAGTGGTAGTTGTACCAACAACCGGTAGTACTCATCAATACCGTCATTATGACCTGTAAATATGGCAGGAAAACCACTCCCATCTGCAGCAATCAAAAGGTTAGACCAACGACTCTTAGGAAGTTTATTCACCAATAAAAAATAAGCAGCAATAACACTGACACAATTATATTGCAAAGCCATGCACAAACCAGAATAACCGTCAGAATCTCTCGACATTACTAGTTCACCCATAGCATCAAAAATTTTATCTTCGGAAATTTTTCCCTTGAAAAAACCAAACTTGTCTAGTAATACACCAAAGGCACTAACAGAACTTTCTTTATCATACAGCAATGCTGCATTTAATCCAGGCATACCCGAGATACCTTTAGCCACCAATATGTCAGAGATAAGATCAAAAATCTCCTCTATGGAAATAACTCCACCTTCTAACATAAATAATTTTTCTAGTAACTCAGAAAAAGCAATCACAGAACCTCCATATCCCTCCTGCAAAGCCATAAATAACCCTGATATGCCATCATAACTACTTGAAATAAATAACTCACGAAGCATAATTAACAATCTATCATGAGACATTTCAGAACTTAATGACATAAACTTACTTACAGACTTCGCAAAAGCTTTAATGGAATCTTCACCACCGTTCTGCAAAGCCATAAATAATCCAGGTACACCTCCAGATCTTGCCATCAATAATTCGTGAAACATATCATAAAACTCACAATCAGGCACTCCACACCTAAAAAGAGTAAAATTTTCTAACAACTCACTATAAGCATCAACCGAATTAGTCTTATTTCCAGACAAGGATAAATACAAACCTGATTTGCAACCTACAGATTCCGCCATTAATAATTTAAAAACCATTTTGGTAACATCTCCAGAACAGCTATAATTATTAAAATAAGTAAATCTTAGTAATAGTTTACCAAAAGCTCTTACAGATTGGTAACTGCCCCTAGAAAGGGCAACTTGTAGACCTGGAACACCATCGCCTCTCTTAGAGATCAGCAAATCATAAATCATGCTACAAAGTTCGCATGCTGAAACTTCATCACGAAAAATCAGTAATCTATCCAATAATAAACAAAATTCATCGATTGCTTCATAATAATTTTCCTGAAGGGCTACAAACAGTCCTGGAAGGCCATCATATCTCCTAGCTACAAGCAAGTTAGAAAGTATATTGGCCTTAGCGTACGCAGGCATTTTGCATGATATATTAGTTAATCTGTCTAGTAATCTGCCGTAAGCAGCAACAGACTTTGCATAACCTCTCTCCAGAGCAACGAAAAGACCTGATGTACCTTCAACATTTTCAGAACGTAATAATTCTGGAAGAAATCTAGTCACTTCATCATCAGACATAATATCCAATAATGAGCCATAAGCATCTATATTTTTGTGATTACCCACTTTTAAAGCTATATTAAGCGCAGGAACCCCCCAACTACTCTTACCCCAAAAAACCTCTTTTCTAAACTCACTACCAGGATTTAATGACGATACTATATTAACTAACCTCATCACATCATTTTCACCACCCTCCAACATCAAATGAAACACCATGCACGGAGAGACTCCGTATTGGGATGAAGTTTGAAGTGTCAAAAAACTCTTATTAGTATCTTTAAGTTCACAATGCTCATATACAAGACATTCACATTCTTCAGGTTGATCAGTAAGTTTTTTAAAATATCTCCCATAAAAATTGTTACTAACAAAACGTTGTAAAGAAAATCTAGATTTATCCAAAAAATCATTAGGCTCACTAACTGCAACACGTGCAACAATATTAGTTTTGTTAGGATCAAAAAACCAAACTACGTACTTACTTCCTGAAGTTCTACAAGATTTTTTATGTAAAATTCTAAAGGCCATTACGTGATCGGTGCTGCCTAATAAAAAAAATCTCTGTTCGTCAAGACTAGTATCTTTAGCAATACCACACAAAAAATCACCGAACTTACAACAAGCCACAATATGCCTACCACAGGACCTATCTATCATGCTTCTATATATTTTACCAATGTCTTCGGGGATAATACTTTCTATCAAAGCAACATTTCCAAAAATATTTCTAACCATTAATTTTTCATTTTTAACGTGACAATCAACGGCCTTACGAAGATATAAAGCTGACAGACGAGCACAATTTATCTCAACGCCACTAACATTTACTTTGCAATTTAAATTTATCTCTTCCTGTTCAAGATAGAGACTTGATATGTAAGGAACACTTTTATCATCAGGCTGCATCTCCTCTCCTGAAAACGCACTCACCCTGGCTGGTGAATCGGAAGAAATAGCCATTCTTGTTCTCCGCTATTATTATTTTTAGGTGTTTATTCACGCCATCGAGAATAATAATTTATGGTATATTTTATAAACTATAACACACACCTTTACTTACTATTCATCGTTATAGACACATATCTTATAAAGAAACAAGATCTAACGAAGGATGCAATATGTGGAGAAAGATGTAAAGTAAAAATTATTATGATCAGATGTCTGTCAAGTCATCACTATGTTCTATACTGCTAAATAAGGACAATATGCCAATGATAGTAGTAATATCCCCATAGCAATGGAAGTATGAAAAAAAACGTAATAATCAAGAATAAATGATTATTTTATTAATCAGCTAAGACCGGGTAGCCAAATTATTGAACCTAGTATTTACGAAGTGCATAAGGAAAGAATGTCAGTTAATGACTCACACCAAGCAGCCTAGCCAATTTGGCGACCTTCCGTATCATATGAGAAGCCCCAATCACATTGGTCCCCAGGCTAATCATTTTTATAATCTGTAAGCCTATCTAGAAAAGACAGATATTTAGTAACTTTAGAACTTCCGCCACCATTAACAATATCCAAATACTCTCCGTGCTTGGTAAACTCCACTAACTTTGCATATACCTCCAAAAACACATCAAGCGGCAGTTGTATCAACAATCGGTAGTATTCATCAATAACGTCATTACTATCCGTAAATATGGCAGGAAAACCTCGCATATCTCCAGCAATCAAAAGATTAGCCCAACATCTCTTGGGAAGTTTACTCACCAATAAAAAATAAGCAGCAATAACACCGACACAATTATATTGTACAGCCGAAAATAACCCGGGACAACCATTAGAATCTCTGGACATTATCAGCCCATCAATAGTATTAAAAATTTTATCTTCGGAAATTTTTCCCTCAAAAAAATTAAACTTGTCTAATAACACACCAAAGGCACTAACAGAACCTGCTTCACCATAAATCAACGCTGCATTTAATCCAGTTCCACCCAAATCATTTTTAGCCACTAATATATCAGAGATAAGACCAAAAATCTCCTCTATGGTAATAACACCACCTTCTAACATAAATAATGTTTCTAGTAACTCAGAAAAAGCAATTACAGAACCTACATGTCCTTCCTGTAAAGCCATGAATAACCCTGATATGCCCTCATCGCTACTTGACACAAATAATTCATGAAGCATAGCTAACAACCTATCATGAGACACTTGAGCACTTAACGACATAAACTGACTTACAGACCTAGAAAAAGCTTTAATGGAATCTTCATAACCATTCTGCAACGCTATAAACAATCCAGGTACACCTCTAGTCCTTGCCATCAATAATTCGTGAAACATATCGTAAAACTCACAATCAGACACCCCATCTCTAAAAAGAATAAACTTTTCCAGCAACTCAGCATAAGCTGCTACAGAATTACTCCTATTTCCGGATAAGGCAAAATAAAGACCAGATTTGCCATTTAGACATCCTGCCACTAATAGTTCGAAAACCATTCTGGTAACATTTCCAAAATAGCTAGAATTACTAAAATGAGTAAATCTAAGCAATAGTCCACCAAAGGCTCGTACAGACTCAGAACTATCTTTCAAAATTGCAATTTGTAGACCTGGAACATCATCACTTCGCTTAGACATCAGCAAATCATAAATCATGCTACAAAGTTCACATGCTGAAACTTCATCACGAAAAATCAATAATCTATCCAACAATACACAAAATTCACTGATTGCTTCATGATGATTTTTCTGAAAGGCTATAAACAGTCCAGGCAAACCATCACCTTTTCTTCTAGCCATAAGCAAATTAAAAAGTATACTAGCCGTAGTATACGCAGTCATTTTGCATGGCATATTAATTAACCTATCTAGCAACCTACCATAAGCAGCAACAGACTTTGCATAACCACTCTCTAGAGCAAGAAAAAGACCCGACGCACATTCCATATTTTCAGCCCGCAACAATTCTGGAAGAAATCTAAGCATTTCATCACTAGACATAGTATCCAACAATGAACCATAAGCATCTATATTTTCGTACTTACCTAATCTTAAAGCAATATTAAGTGCTGGAATCCCTGCGCTACTCTTACCCCAAAAAATATCTTTTCTAAACTCACTACCAGGATTTAGTGAAGATACTGCATTAACTAGCCCCATCACATCATTTGCACTACCCTCTGACATCAAATGAAACACCATGCATGGAGAGACTCCGTATTGGGATGAAGTTTGAAGTGTCAAAAAATTTTTGTTAGTATCTTTAAGTTCACTATGCTCATATATAAGACATTCACATTCTTCAGGTTCATTAGTAAGTTTCCTAAAATATTCTAAATAAGCATCAACATAAACAAAACTCTGTAAAGAAAATCTAGATTCATCTAAAAAATCATTAGGCTGACTAACTGCAACACGTGCAACTACATTAGTTCTATTAGGATCAAAAAACCAAACTACGTACTTACTTTGTGAAGTTTTACGAGATTTTTTGTGTAAAAATCTGAAAGCCATTACGTGACCACTGCTGCCTAATAAAAACAACCTCTGTTCGTAAAGACTAGTATCTTTGGCAATACTACACAAAAAATCACCGAACTTACTACAAGCTACAATATGCCTGCCGCATGACCTATCTATCATGCTTTTATATACTTCACCAATGTCTTCAGGAATAATACTTTCTATTAAATTAACACTTCCAAAAGTATCTCTAACCATTAATTTTTCATTCTTAACATGACAATCAACGGCCTTACAAAGGTATAAAGCTGACAGATGAGTACAATTTACCTCAATGCCACCAACATTTACTTTGCAGTTTAAATTTGTCTCTTCTTGTTCAAGAGAGAGACTTGAGATGTAAGGAACACTTTTATCCCCAGGCTGCATCTCCTCTCCTGAAAACGCACTAAACCTAGCCGGTAAATCGGAAGAAATAGCCATCCTTGTTCTCCGCTATTATTATTTTTTAGGTGTATATTCACACCATCGCGACTAATAATTTCTGATACAGTTATATAATTATAATACAGACCTTTACCTACTATTTATCGTTGCTTGTGGATACACATCTTATGATATATAAAGGGAAACAAGATCTAGTAGGGGATACAATATGTGGAGAAAAATGTAAAGTAAAAATTACTATTATTAAATTATCACTATCATACTCAGTAAAGGTCAATATGTTAATGACCATAGGTAATATCCACTAACAATTGAAGTATAAAAAAATAAGGAATAAATGATTATCAATCATTACTAAACGTCAAACTCGAATAAAAGAGCAGAGGAATATAATTCACAAAGCTATGGTATCAAGTGCATAATTATGCACTAATGCTTCAAGCTTCAATGGTCATTACAATTGCTCTTTGCATGCAAAACGCATTTGCAAAAAAAATATACTAAAAAAAGAAAACCAACCTAACAGTAACAGCTACTCACAAAAAAACATTAGGTTATAGACAAACTGTTGAAACTAAGACTTACAAAATAAGGGGAAGAATAACTATAATAACTTATAACCTTAGCTAATTCCTACATAACCTTGCAACCTTTAGGATCACATGATGCCGCCCCAGATTGATCATTTTTGTGATCTGTAAGCCCATCTAGGAAAGCTTCATATCTAGTAATTCTAGAACCTCCACCTCTATTAACAACATCCAAATACTCTCTGTGCCTTGTAAATTCTGTTAGTTCTTCATGTACCTCTAAAAACACACCCATAGGCATTTGTACCAACAATCTATAGTATCCATCAAAAACACCATCATGCGCTGTAAATATGGCTGGAACACCACGCCCATCTCTAGCAATCAAAAGGTTAGCCCAATATCTCCTACGAAGTCTACTCACCAACAAAAAATAGCTGCCGACAACATTAGCACAATTATCTCTTAAAGCCGAAAATAATCCGGGACAACCATCAGAATCTCTGGACATTATTAGCTCATACATAGTATTAAAAATTTTACCTTCGGAAATTTTTCCCTTAAAAAAATTAAACTTGTCTAGTAATACACCAAAGTCAAGGACAGAACTCGCTTTACCATGAATCAATGCTGCATTTAATCCAGGTCTACCTAAATTATCCTTAGCAACTAATACTTCATGAACAAGATCAAAAATCTCCTCTATGGAAACAACTCCACCCTCTAACATAAATAATGTTTCTAGTATCTCAGAAAAAGCAACTACAGAACCTCCGTGTCCCTGCTTCAAAGCCATAAATAATCCTGATACACCTTCATCACTACTAGAAATAAATAACTCATGGAGCATAACTAATAATCTATCATGAGGTATTTGAGGACTTAATGATATAAACTGACTTACCAATTTAGCAAAAGCTTTAATGGAATCCTCACAACCATTCTGCAATGCCATAGACAATCCAGGTATACCTCCATATCTTGCAATCAATAATTCGTGAAACATATTATAAAACTCACAATCAGGTACCCCTCCTCTAAAAAGGGTAAACTTTTCTAACAATCCACCATAAGCCGCAACGGAATTATTATTATTTTCAGATAAGGCCAAACACAGACCAGGTTTGTAATCTAAAGATTCTGCCATTAACAACTTAAAAACCATCCTTGTAACATTTCCAAAATGTCCAGAATTATTAAAGTGAGTAAATCTTAGTATCAGTTCACCAAAGGCTTGCACGGATTCAGAATTATCCCGAAAAAGGGCAATTTGTAGACCTGAAACACCATCTCTTCTACTAGACATCAGCAAATCATAAATCATGCTACAAAGTTCACTCACTGAAAGTTCATCACGAATAGATAATAATATATCAAGTAACGAACAAAATTCACTGATTGCTTCATAATGATTTCCCTGAAGGGCCACAAACAGTCCTGGCAAGCCATCACCTCTTCTTCTAGCCATAAGCAAATTAAAAAGTATACTAGCGATAGTATACCTAGGCATTTTGTCTGACATACCGAGTAATTTATCTAGCAACCTACCATAAGCAGCAACAGACTTTGCATAGCCTTTTTTTAAAGCGAGGAAAAGACCTGGCGTTCCTTCCACATTTTCAGCTCGCAACAATTCTGGAAGAAATTTAAGCATTTCATCACTAGACATAGTATCCAACAATGAACCATAAGCATCTATATTTTCGTGCCTACCAAATCCTAAAGCTGCGTAAAGTGCTGGAACCCCTGCACTGTTCTTGCCAAGAAATATTTCTCTTCTAAAATCACTACCAGAATTTAATAATGATAAAGTATTAGCTAGACCCATCACATCATTTGCGCCGCCATCTGACATCAAATGAAACACTATGCATGAAGAAATTCCGTATTGAGATAAAGTTTGAAATGTCAAAAAATCTTTATTAGCATCTTTAAGTTCACAATGTTCATATATGATACATTCACATTCTTCAGGTTGATCAGTAAGTATTTTAAAATATTTTTCGTAAAGAGAACGATCAATAAAACTTTGTAAAGAAAACCTAGCTTCGTCTAAAAAATCATTGGGATCGTTAACTGCAACACGTGCAACAACATTCGTCATATTAGGATCAAAAAAACAAATTACATACCTACTTCGTAAAGTCTTGCAAGATATTTTATGTAAAAGTCTAAAAGCCATTGTGTGATAACTACTAACTAATAAAAACAATCTCTGTTCGTAAAGACTAGTATCTTTGGCAATACCACATAAAAAACCACCGAACTTACGACAAGCCACAATATGCCTGCCACAAGACCCATCTATAATGTCTCCGAATATTGAATTAACGTTCTCAGGAACAATACTTTCTATTGAAGTAGCACTTCCAAAAATGTCTCCAATTACTAATTTTTTATTTTTAAGATGACAATCAACAGCATTACGAAGATATAAAGCTGACAGATGGGTGCAATTCATTTTCATGCCACTAACATTTACTTTGTAGTTTAGGTTCAACGCTTCCTGTTGAAGAAACAGCTTTGATATGTAAGGAACACTTTTATCCCCAGGTGGCATCTCCTCTCCTGAAAGTACACTCACCCTAATTGATGAATTGCCAGAAATAGCCACTATTGTTCTCCGCTATTACTATTCATTAGGAATACTTTCACTCTATTTGTGTTAATAATTTACGATGCATTTTATAGTTATTATGAATAACTTTAACATACTATTTATCATTAATATGGTGCTTGTAAACATATATCTTATGATAGATAAAAAAAATAAACTCCAACGAAGAGATACAAAATATTGGAAAAAAATATAAAGTAAAAATTACTATCATCCTATGGTCAAATGTTTATCAAATTATAATTATTTTCTACAATACTAAATCAATAATTAATGGTCATAGTAATATAGCTATGACAAGGAAAATCAGGAATAAAAAACTATTAACCATTGGCTACATCAATAATAGGTATTAAATTAATATTAGGGTATGACAAGCATGTTAGTTATAAGAAATGGTACGATAGAGAGCAATTTAAATGCCGAACTCGAAGAAAAGAGCAGAAGAAGAAAAGCCACTAAGGTCAAATGTGGCCTTACAAAATATAGTTATAGTATAGGTTAAAATTCTCCCTGTAGCTTTACAAGGTGCTTGAAAAAATATCATCGCAATAACTAGTAACATTAGCTAAAGCCTACTCAATTTGACGACCTTCCTATCACATTGATCATTTTTATGATCTGTAAGCCTGCCCAGAAAAATCTCATAGTCATTAACTGCAGAACTTCCACCATTATTAACAATATACAAATACTCTCTGTGTCTTGTAAATTCTGTTAAATCAGTCCAATGACTCTTAGTAAGTCTACTCACCAATAGAAAATAACTAGCAATAACACTGACACGATTACATCGTAAAGCCACTAATAATCCAGGATAATCATTAGAATCTCTCTACATTATTAGCTCATCCATAGCATTAAAAATTTTATCTTCGTAAACTTTCCCCTCAAAAAAATTAAACTTGTCTAGGAACATACCAAAGGCACGCACAGAACTTTCTTTATCGTACAGGAATGCTGCATTTAATCCAGGTCTACCCGAATTACTTTTAGCCGCTAATATGTCATAAATAAGACCAAAAATCTCCTCTATGGAACTCCACCCTCTAACATAAACAATTGGTCTAGTAGTACGGACTTAGCAAAATCTTTAATGGAATCTTCACAGCCGTTCTGCAATGCCATAAACCCAGGTACACCTTCAGATCTTGCCATCAATAATTCGTGAAACATATTATAAAACTGACAATCAGATACCCCTCCTCTAAAAAGAGTAAAATTTTCTAGCAACTCACCATAATCTGCTACAGAATTACTCTTATTTCTATAGAACGATAAATGCAAACCTGATTTGTAATTTACAGATTCCGCCATTAATAATTTGAAAACCATTCTGGTAACATTTACAAAATAGCTATAATTATCAAAACGAGTAAATCTTAGTAATAATTTACCCAAAACTCTTACAGATTCAGAATCTATCCCTAGAAAGGGCAACTTGTAGACCTGGAACACCATCGCTTCTCTTAGACATCATCAAATCATAGTTCATATTACAAAGTTTACACACTGAAGGTCCATCACGAATGGTCAGTAATCTATCTAGCAACCTACTATAAGCGGCAACATACTTTACATAACCCCTTTCTAGAGCGAAAAAAAGACCTGACGTACCTTCTACATTTTCAGCTCGCAATAATTCTGGAAGAAATTCAAGCATTTCATCACTAGACATAGTATCCAACAGCATCTATATTTTCATGATTACCTAATTTCAACGCTATGTTAAGTGCCGGAATCCCTTCACTACTTTTACCGCCAAAAATTACTTTTATAAATTCACTGCCAGGATTTAATAATGATACTATGTCAGCTATCATCATCACATCATTTACACTACCATCTGACATAAAATAGAACACCATGCATGGAGAAACTCTGTATTCGGATAAAGTTTGAAGCGTCAAAAAATCTTTATTAGTATCTTTAAGTTCACAATGCTCATATACAAGACATTAACATTATTCAGGTTGATCAGTAATTTTTTTAAAATATCTTCCGTAAAGATTGTTACTAACAAAACTTTGTAAAGCAAATCTAGATTCACCTAAAAAATCATTATGATCACTAACTGCAACACGTACCACTACATTCGTTCTATTAGGATCAAAAAACCAAACTACGTACTTACTTCGTAAAGTTTTACAAGATTTTTTATGTAAAAGTATAAAGGCCATTACATGACAACTGCTGCCTAATAAAAAAATATCTGTTCGTAAAGACTAGTATCTTTGGCGATACCACACAAAAAATCACCGAACTTACGACACGCCACAATATGCCTGCCACAGGACCTATCTATCATGCTTTTATATATTTTACCAATGTCTTCGGGAAGAATGCTTTCTATTAAATAGATACCTCCAAAAATATCTCTAACCATTAATTTTTCATTTTTAATCTGGTAATCAACAGCTTTACGAAGATATAAAGCTGACAGATGAGTACAACTTACATCAATAACACCAACATTTACTTTGCAGTTTAAGTTTATCTCTTCTTGCTCAAGATATGCACTTGATATGTAAGGAACAATCTTATCATCAGGTGGCATCTCCTCCCTCGAAGATGCACTCAACCTAATTGGTGAATTGGCAGAAATAGTCACCCTTGTTCTCCTCTATTATTATTTTTTAGGGATACGTTCATGCTATTATGATTAATAATTAACTATTTAATTTATAATTGTTACACAAAAATTGAGGCACATTAATTATAAAAAATGGCACAACATATCAAAGTAGAGAAAAAAGCAGAAGAAGAGAAGCCACTAAGATCAAATAATGATGAATGTACAACTATCAATTTCTTGATTACAGCTTAGATAATTATTTCAATTATTTTTTTCTGTAACATGAGTTTGCAAGAAAATATGCTAAAAAAGAAGACCAATCTATTAATAACAGATTTTAACAAAATATAGTGTAGGTTAAAATTGGTTATGTAACTAAATTGTTGAAATCAAGCTTTTTAGATATATAGTAGAAAAATGTCGCTGTAATAACCTAGAGCTTCAGACAACACTTACGCAATTCGGCAACCTCTAGGATTACATGACGCCCCAGATTGATCATTTTTATGAGCTGCAAGCCTACCTAGAAAAAGCTCATATCTAGCAACTCTAGACCCTCCACCTCTATTAACAACATCTAAATAATCCCTGCGCCTTGTAACTTCAGTCAATTTTGCATGTACCTCTAAAAATACATCCATTGGCAGTCGTACCAACAACCGGTAGTATTCATCAACAGCATTATTATGAGCCATAAATACGGCAGGAACACCGCGTATATCTTTAGCAATCAAAAGACCAGCCCAATAAATCCTAGGAAGTTTACTAACCAATAAAAAATACTTAGTAATAACACTGGCACAATTATCTCGTAAAGCCGAAAACAACCCAGGACAACCATCATGATTTATGGACATTATTATCCCATACATAGTACTAAAAATTTCATTTTCAGAAATCTTTCCCACAAAAAAATCAAGCTTCTCTAATAACACACCAAAGGCACTAACAGAACTTTCTTGATCATATGCCAATGCCGCATTTAATCCAGGTCTACCAAAATTATCCTTAGCCACTAATATGTCAGAGATAAGATTAAAAATCTCCTCTATTGAAATAACTCCCCCCGCTAACAAGAATAATTGTTCCAGTAGCACAGAAAAAGCAACTATAGAATCTCCGTTTCCCTGCTGCAAAGCCATGAATAATCCTGGTACACCATCACAATTACTTGACATAAACAGCTCATAGAGCATAACTAATAATCTACCACGAGGCATTTGAGCACTTAACGATATAAAATGATTTACCAATTTAGTAAAAGCCTCAATGGAATCTTTACAACCATTCTGCAATGCCATAAATAATCCAGTTACACCATTAGATCTTGCTATCAACAATTCGTGAAACATATCCTGAAATTCGTAATCAGACACCCCTCCTCTAAAAAAAGTAAACTTTACTAACAATTCACCATAAGCATCAACAGAATTACTCTTATTTTCAGATAAGGCTAAACAAAGACCTGATTTACAATTTAAAGATTCTGCCATTAATAATTTAAAAACCATTTTGGTAACATTTCTAGAATAGCTAGAATTACTAAAACGAGTCAGTCCCATTAATAGTTCACCAAAAGCTCGCACAGACTCAGAACTATCTTTAGAAATAGCAATTTGTAGACCTGTAACACCATCTCTGCGCTTAGATACCAGCAAACTGTAAATCATACCGCAAAGTTCAGATACTGAAAGCTCATCACTAATAGTCATAGCCAATAATCTATCCAGTAACGAACAAAACTGAGTCACTGCTTCGTGATGGTTTCCCTGAAGGGCCCTAAACAATCCTGGTAGGCCATCATTTCTTCTGGCCATAAGCAAGTTAAAAACCATACCCGCAATACTACGCGCGGTCATTTTGCCTGACATATTGAGTAACAATCTATCTAGCAAATTACCGTAAGCACCAACAGACTTCGCATGACCTTCCTTTAAAGCAAGGAAAAGCCCTGGCGTACCTTCCATATCTTCAGATCGCAACAAATCTGGAAGAAGTCTAAGCATTTCATCATCAGACATAGTATCCAATAACGAACCATAAGCAACTATATTTTCGTGCCTACCTAATCCTAAAGCTACGTTAAGTGCCGGAATACCTGCACTACTCCTACCCCAAAAAATCTCTCTTCTAAAATCACTACCAGGATCTAATGATGATACTACGTTAACTACCTCCATCACATCATTTGCACTGCCCTCCGACATCAAATGGAACAACATGCACGAAGAAACTCTGCATTGAGATAAAGTCTGAAGTACCAAAAAATCTTTACTAGTATCCTTAAGTTCGCAATACTCATATACAAGACATTCACATTCTTCAGGTTGACCAGCAAGTATTTTAAAGTACCCTCCGTAAAGAGAACTACCAACAAAATTCTGTAAAGAAAATCTAGATTCATCCAAAAAATCACTAGGATCATTAACCGCAGCACGCGCAACAACATCCGTTCTATTGGGATCAAAAAAACAAACTACGTACCTACTCTGTAAAGTTTTATAAGAAATCTTATGTAAAAGTTTAACAGCCATTATGTGATTACTGCTACTTAATAAAAACAATCTCTGTTCGTAAATACTAGTATTTTTGGCAATATCACACAAAAAACCACCGAACTTACGACAAGCTACGATATACCTACCACAGGACCTATCTAGCATGTCTTCATATATTGAACCAATATCTTGAGGAATAAGACTTTCTATTAAAGCAGCGCTTCCAAAAATATCTCTAACTACTAATTTTTCATTTTTAACATGGCAACTAATAGCCCTACGAATATATAAAGCTGACAGGTGAGAACAACTTACATTAATGTCCCTAACATTTACTTCGCAATTCAAGGCTACCTCCTTTTGTTGGAGGGACAGCTTTGATATATAAGGAACGCTTTTATCACCAGGTAGCATCTCCTCCCCCGAAAATGCACTCACCCTAACTGGTGAACTGGCAGAAATAGCCACTCTTGTTCTCCACTATTATTAATTATTTTCATGGGCAGTTAATACCATAATAGTTAATAACTTATAATATAGAATATAATTATTACACAGACTTTCATGTGCTATTTATTAATATGATCCCTACAAATACAACTCTCATGCTAGACAAAAAAATAAGCTCCGAAGTAGAGATACAACATATTGGGAAAAATATAAAGTAAAAATTACTATTATCAAATATTTATCAAACTATAACTACTACCTATACTAATTGCTAAAGGGCAATATATTAACGATCATAGTAATATCCCTATAACAAGGTAAGTATAAAAATAAGTAATAAGGAGAGTAAAAAATTATTAATTATTGCTAATATGCAGCGGATACTTGATTAACACAATGACTATATTAAAGCACATCAATTAGTGGATGGTACTATGTACAGAGTAATTTAAATACCAAAAATCTGGGCGGACAGCAGCGTAATTACAATATATAGGCATATGTAATTCTTATATGACTGTGCCCACGTAGTAACCTTTAAATCTATAATATCTTCCAGTCTCATAAGAAAATTTTCATATCTAACAACATATGGACTACGACTATTTGAAAGTCTTGTATATTGACTTGTACGCTTTACATTTTCCAATCTAGAACGCAATTTTGATAATACACCAACTTCAAACTTCTCCAGTATACTAAGGTAAAACTCAATAGCACCTTCGCTCGTAAACAATATTCCTGTAATTCCACTAATATCAACTGCATCCAATAGATCTGGCCACCTAGAAGTATCAATCACACCCAACAGGGAACAATATGCTCTAATAACACCCGTATGATTGTTTTTAAAAGCTTCAAACAAACCACTACCATAACCACTAGACCTTGCCAGTAATATATTGAACACCATTGTTTCAAGATCATTCTTCGGGATATCATTACCCACAGATACCAGTCTATTTAACAGGCTACCAAATGAGTCTATCGCAGATGAACAACCATCTTGCATGGCCATAAACAGCCCAGTAACACCCCCTCTATCAGACTTCAGTATAGTAAAAATCATTCTAGCAATATCCATTGCTGGAACTTTATCAGAAAGTCCAACTAATCTATCTAATAGGCCACCAAAAGCAGTAATTGTAGTTGAATGTCCCTCCTGCAAAGCCATAAATAATCCTGTTACATCTCCACCATCTGAATTCAGTATAGTAAAAACCATCCTAGCAATATCTAATGCTGGTACTTTATCAGAAAGTCCAACTAATCTATCTAATAGGCCACCAAAAGCAGTGATTGCAGATGAATGTCCCTCCTGCATAGCCATAAACAATCCATTTGCATCTCCATTATCAAACTTCAGTATAGCAAAAACCATTCTAGCAATATCTGATGCTGGCACTTCATCAGAAAGACTAATTAATCCATCTAATAGGCTACCAAAAGCAACAATTGCAGACGAACACCCCTCCTGCATAGCCATAAACATCCCAGTACCACCTTCAGTACTACTTATCTTAGAAGTTAACAAATTAAAGATAGCATCAGCCAATCTACTAGCAGGTATTACTCCTCTCAACGAAAGCAACATATTTAGCAAACCAGCAAAAGCATAGATAGAAGCAGCATTATCTTCCTGCATGGCTACAATAAGTCCTGATTCTCCATTTTTATCACCAGCAATAAGTAACCGTGGCAATACTCTTACCTTTTCATCAACAGATAGACTGTCCAACAAACGGCAATATGCTCGTATAGAACGATGATTATTATTGGACAAAGCAACATACAAAGCTGAATCACCGTCACCATTTCTACCGAAAACAACAGCTTCTCTAACTCTAGAAGGAAGTAAAGATAGTTTTTTAGACATCATTATTATATTTTTGCTGCACAACCCACTTTCCATTAGGTGGTATAATGCACACTCTGAAATGCCATCATATAGCAATGTTTCCAATCTAGATAAACACTCACTTCTTCTTCTCCTAATATCACCATCACTACATTCGTAGATCATTAATTCATGTTCTTTGATATCATCTGATTTTCCAAAATATTGATCATAAAGGTCATTACCAATAAATTTACATAAAGAAAATTTTTCTTCATCCAAGAAAAAACTTGGATCACTAACTTCACTACGAGCAGTAACATTAGTCTTATTTGGATCAAAAAGATGAACTACATAGCTATATTCACTATTACCCAGACGATTAGTTTTTAATTTACAAACAACCCTTAATGCCATTGCATGAACACAACTACGCAACAAAAATATACGTTGACTATTAGCACTAGTATTTATAGCAATTTCACGCAAAAAATGACCAAGTCTACCACAAACCACGATGTATTTATTACTTGATTTATCTACTATTCTATCTAACAAATTATTAATATCACTAGGAGCAATTCTCCTTATTGATTCAGCACTTCCCAATAAATCATAGACTCTAAATTTTTCATTACTGTTACAACATCTAATGCTTTCAGAAATGTATAAAGCAGATAAATGAGTACAAACAACACTAGTGCCGCATATCTGAACCACAGAGTTTAATGAAGCAATATCAGTAACGTGCTTCCTAGATATGTACGGGACACTCTTATCGGAAGATGACAATATTTCACCCGAGAAAGCTGAAATTCGTACCGAAAAATTGCTGGGACATGCCATCCTATTTATCCAAAATATTTACCGAGGAGTAAATCATTATATAAGATAACCAATACTACCAATACTACCAATACTAACCAATGGTGATAGCAAAAATTGCAAAAACATGAGCGGCTACTTATATTGAACACAACAAAGTACCACCCGTGGTACCTTCAGATACAAAGTAAAAAGTGTATCTTACTCAATTACAATGATAAAATACCATTTATACCCTAGTATGGGGCAGAAAATATACCGAAATTTATCATCACTTATTCCAATTTAGAATGGCGTATTAATTAAAATTATCAGTTGGCTCTGCATAGCTGTTATTTAAGTGCACAACCTCACTGGAAGAAATGACTATGCTAGTCCACATGTAAAAATATTGTATTACAATAAGTATGCACGATATGGTAAAAGGTAAGATATACCTCACACAGTACTGAATTATCGCGTTTTAGGAGAGTGCAAAAACACTAACACAAGATATAGCATCCATTGAGTTATTTTCAGCACATCAGTAGATATAGACCTGTTATCTATCATGACGGCCACCAGCAATAATGGCACTGGCAATTCATAACAAGCACAAAACAGATCCACCACACCAACTTTTATTTCTTACGCTACAACCCCGCTATGATAATTAACAAGTAATATAACTACCACAAAAAGTTAAGAAAATAACAACAAATACAGGTACAGTATAGTAAATAGCGAGGGCGTAAGTATTATGAATCTATAATTTCTCCTAATTGCAGAAGAAAACTTTCATACTTCTCAATCCAATCACCACCGCCATTTGAAAGTTCTATATACTCGTTTGTATACCTTACATTTTCTAATATGGATCGCAATTCTGACAACACATCAACAGTAAATTCTTTCAATATACTAAGATAAAAATCAACCGTTCTTTTCTTTGCAAACAATATACCTGTGATTCCATTACCATTCTTGGCAGCTAATAGATATGGCCATCTAGACTGGTCAATCATACTCAATAAAGAGCAATATGCCCTAATAGAATCTACATGATTATTTTTAAACGCTTCAAACAAACCATTACTAACACGGCCGAAGCTTGACAATAATATGTCGAACATCATTTTTTCAAAACGACCTTTAGAAATCATATTACCAAGAGATACCAACCTTTTCAATAAGTTACCAAAGGAATAAACAGAAGATGAATTACCACAACTCATAGCTGCACATAGTGCAGTAACACCTCTATGGTCGACAGACATAAGTATAGTAAAAACCATTCTAGCAATATCCAACGCCGGCACTTCATAGGAAAGGCTGATTAATCTATCTAGCAAACCACCAAAGGCATCGATTACAGATGCACTTTCCTCCTGCATAGCCATAAACAATCCGCTTGCATCTCTATTACCAGAATTCAGTATGGCAAAAACCATGTTAGCAATGTCTGATGTCGGCACCTCATCGGAAAGACTGATTAACCTATCCAGTAGACTACCAAAAGCAATAATTGCAGACGGATGCCCATCCTGCATAGCCATAAACAGTCCAGTAACACCATTACTGCCGCTCATCCTGGAACTTAACAAATTAAAGATATTATCAGCCAACCTACTGGCAGGTATTCCTCCCCTCAACGAAAGCAACATATCTAGCAAATTAGAAAAAGCATGGATAGAATCAGCATTACCCTCCTGCATAGCTACAATAAGTCCTGATTCTCCACGTTCATTATTAGCAAAAAGTAACCGCGGTAATACTCTTATCTTTTCATCATAAGATAAACTGTCCAATAAATAACAATACGCTTGTATAGAATTATGATTATTATTAGACAAAGCAACATGCAAAGCTGAAACATTGTCACTACTTCTACCAAAAACAACGGTTTCTCTAATACCAGAAGGAAGCAAAGATAGTTTTTCAGACATCATTATTATGTTTTTGCTGCATAACCCGCTTTCCATTAAATGAAATAAAGCACATTCTGAAATACCATCATGCAACAACGTCTCCAATCTCGACAGACACTCACTTCCTCTAATATTGCTATCACTATATTCGTAGACCATCAATTCACGTTCTTTGAGATCATCTAATTTCTCAAAATATCCACTATAATATTTTTTATCAACAAATTTACGTAAAGAAAATTTCTCTTCATCCAAGAAAAAATCTGGACCACTAACTTCACTACGGGCAGTAACATTAGTTTTATTTGGATCGAAAAAATGAACTACATACCTATGTTCATTATTACCCAGACGATTAGTCTTTAATTTACAAACAACCCTTAATGCCATTGCGTGACTACAACTACTCAACAAAAATAACCTTTGACTATTAACACTAGTGTTTGTAGCAACATCACGCAAAAAATAACCTAACCTATCGCAAACTATAATACTTTTATTGGATGATTTGCTTAACATTTCACGATACAGATCACAAATATTATCGGGAGCAGTTCTCCTTATTGACCCCTTACTTCCCAACAAATCATGTACTCTAAGTTTTTCAGCATTGTTATGGTGTTTGACACTTCCAGAGACATATAGAGCTGACAAATGAGTGCAAACAACATCCTCGCCACGTATCTGAACCACGGAGTTTAACGAGACAATATCACTTACGTGCTTCTTGGATATATATGGATCACTCTTATCATGAGATAACAATACCTCCCCCGAGAAAGCTGAAATCCGCACCGGAAAGCTGCTAGAACAATCCATACTATTTATCCCAAACATCTATCTCTACAGGAGCAAGCAAAAATTTTATCAGACATCTAACGTTAGCCAACCTATTAGACAGCCAATAATGGACAACAGAAAAAAAACCGCAAAAACACAAACTGCTTATGTTGAGCATCAGAAGGAATCATGTAATTATTTTAAGAGAAAAAATACACCCCAAACCAGTCAACCATCACACTTAAAAACACCATTATGATCATCATACGGGAATGGAAAATGGCCAAAAATTATTATCACTTATATATCACCTATCACTTATATATCACTTATTTATAATATATATCACTTCACTTATCACTTATTCTAATTTAGAATGATGCCCTATCTGATAACTGGGATTATGAACTGATTCTCCGTACTTGTTATGTAAGTACTTAACATCAAGTAAAGCAATAACTACGCTAGTTAATATGTAGAAATTTTATATTACAAGCATCTATAGTCATAGACGGTATAACAATCTTTACTACCCAATTACACAAAAATATTTACTACTACCCTTGCCATACAATAGCAACCTCTACATCATCTCTATCTAATGAACATGTGTGATACTAGTGTTTGTAATAGACTTACACAAAAAATAACTAAACTTACTAAAAGATATAATCTATCCCATATAACATCAAATTATCATGCTTCAATAGAATATAAAAATCCTCACATTTAGCTTGTTATGAATTTATAACCTCTCCTAATTGTACAAGGAAACTTTCATATTTCATGACCCCAGCATTACCATCACTTGCAAGCTCTATATACTCATCTGTACGCCTTACATTTTCTAATATAGATAGCAATTCTGATAATACATCAACAGTAAACCCCTTCAATATACTAAAGTAAAAATCAACTGTTCCTTCGTTTGCAAACAATATTCCTGTAACTCCATCAACATCCTTGGCGGCTAATAGATCTGGACATCTAGACTGGCTAATCATACTTAATAAAGAACAATATTCCTTAATAGAATCTACATGATTATTTTTAAGCGCTTCAAACAAACCACTATTACCATAACCAGAGTCTGCTAATAATATATCAAACATCATTTTTTCAAAATGATCTCTAGAAATCATAGAGCCCAAAGACACTAATCTTTCCAACAATTTACCAAAGGAATAAACTGAAGATGAATTATCTATACCCATAGCCATACACAGTCCGGTAATCCCTCCTTCATTTACAGACATAAGTATAGTAAAAATCATTCTAGAAATATCTAATGCTGGAACCTCATCAGAAAGGCAGACTAATCTATCCAGTAGGCTACCAAAAGCAATAATTGCAGATGAATTTCCCTCCTGCATAGCCATAAATAATCCATTTTCACTTTCACTATCAGACATAAGTATAGTAAAAATCATTTCAGCAATTTCTAATGCTGGGACTTCATTAGAAAGACTAATTAATCTATCTAGTAGGCTACCAAAAGCAGTTATTGCAGATGAATGTCCCTCCTGCATAGCCATAAATAATCCACTAGCAATTTCATTATTACTTGCCTTAGGAGTTAACAAATCAAAGATAATATCAGCCAACCTACTAGCAGGTATTTCTCCTCTCAATGAAAGCAACATATCTAGTAAATTAGCAAAAGCATAGATAGAATCAGCCCTATCTTCCTGTATAGCTAAAACAAGTCCTGATTCTCCACTTTTATTTCTAGCAATAAGTAAACGTGGTAATAGAATTATCTTTTCATCATAAGACAAACTGTCTAACAAATAACAATATGCTCGTATAGAATTATGCTTATTGTTAATCAAAGCAACATGCAAAGCTGAAACATCGTTACTACTTCTACCGAAAACAATAGTTTTTCTAACACTAGAAGGAAGTAAAGATAGTTTTTCAGACATCATTATTATATTTTTATCGCATACTCCGTCCTCCATTAAATGGTATAATGCGCACTCTGAGATACCATCATGTAACAATGTTTCCAATATCGACAAACACTCATTTCCTTGACTATCACTATCACTACATTCGTAGACCATCAATTCATGTTCTTCTGGAGCATCTGGTAACATCCCAAAATATTTACCATAACAATTACTATCGATAAACTTGCGCAAAGAAAATTTTTCTTCATCCAAGAAAAAATTTGGGTTACTAACTTCACTACGGGCAGTAACATTAGTCTTATTTGGATCAAAAAAATGTACTACATACCTATATTCATTGTTACCTAGCTGATCAGTTTTTAATTTACAGATAACCCTTAAAGCCATTACATGAACACAACTACGCAACAAAAATACCCGTTGACTATTAACACCAGTATTTATAGCAATTTCACGCAAAAAATAACCAAACCTATCGCAAACTATAATATACTTATTGCATGATTTACTTATCAAAATATCGTATAAACTGTGAATATTGCTAGGAGCAACTTTCCTTATTAATTCTTCACTCCCAAATAAATCATGAACTCTAAATTTTTTACCTATGCCATGGCATTTAATGCTTTCAGAAACGTATAAAGCTGATAGCTGAGAGCAAACAACACTCTTGCCATCTATCTGAACCTTAGAGTTTAATGAAGCAACATTACTGACGTGCTTATTAGATGTGCATGGATTACCCTTATCATAAGGTGACAATACCTCCCCCGAGAAAGCGGAAATTCGTACCGGAAAATCACCAGAGCAAGCCATATTATATCTCCGAAATACCGATAACTATGGGTAATCAATAATAACCCCAGCTGGGTTACCCAACAATCAGAAAAAAGATAACCGTAATAACCTGTATAGTTAGTTATCTAGGTGTACAAAAGACATATGCACAAAGGCGACACGGGAGGGACCGGCACAATAAGAACCAGAGTATAACTAAATATAACTCAATGAATTAATTAGCATTATGAAAAAATTACACTGCCATTATCAAAAGCTATAAATAGTCACAAAGTACCATCGTAATTACTACACGTGAATAGCAGATGATTAAAAATTCATCAATATCTTGTTTATAATTATTTACTAAGTATCAATCAAAAGACCAATTGATTCTACGTGCCTAGTTAAATTATTTAACACCGCCAAAAGAAATAATTACGCCAACTAACATGTAAAAATACTATAAGATACATCTATATAATAATATACGATATCACAATCTTTACTAGCAAATTACACAAAAATATTTACTGCTACCCTTGCTATACAATAGCAACCTCTACATCATCGCTATCCAATAAACATGTGTGATACTAGTGCTTGTAATAGACTTACACAAAATACACAACAATCATCATGACAATTACAGTGTTTACAGCGATAATATTTGCGGTTCTTAAATACAACAAAATTTTAGGAAACAATAATAAATATGGGAATAATATAGTAGACAACAAGAACGTAAATTTAGCGTATTATGAATTTATAACCTCTCCTAATTGCACAAGGAAACTTTCATATTTCATGATCCTAGCATCACCATCACTTGCAAGCTCTATATATTCACCTGTATGTCTTACATTTTCTAATATAGATAGCAATTCTGATAACACATCAACAGTAAATTCCTTCAATATACTAAAGTAAAAATCAACTGTTCCTTCATTTGCAAACAATATGCCTGTAATTCCATAAGAATCCTTTGCAGCCAATAGATTTGGCCACTTAGATTGGCTAATCATACTTAATAGAGAACAATATTCCCTGATAGAATCTACATGATTATTTTCAAGTGCTTCAAACAAACCACTACTATAGTAAGAGCTTGCTAATAATATGTCAGACATCATTTCTTCAAAATGATCTCTAGAAATCATATTTCCCAAAGACACTAATCTTTCCAATAATTTACCAAAGGAACAAACGGAAGATGAATTACCTCTATGCATAGCTATACATAGTGCAGTAATACCTCTATAGTTGACAGACATAAGTATAGTAAAAATCATTCTAGCAATATCTAATGCTGGCACTTCATTAGAAAAGTAGGCTAATTTATCTAGTAGGCTACCAAAAGCAATAATTGCAGATGAACGTCCTTCCTGCATAGCCATAAATAATCCACTTACATATCCATCATCAGATTTTAGTACATCAGATTTAAGTACAGTAAAAATCATTTCAGCAATTTCTGATGCTGGAACTTCATTAGAAAGACTAATTAGTACATCTATTAAGCTACCAAAGGCAACAATTGCAGACGAACTACCCTCCTGCATAGCCATAAATAGTCCACTACCATCATTACTACTTGTCCTAGAGGTTAACAAATCAAAGATAATATAAGCCAATCTACTAGCAGGCATTTCTACCCTCAACGAAAGCAACACATCTAGCAAATTAGCAAAAGCATAGACAGAATCAGCATTATCTCCCTGCATAGCTAAAATAAGTCCTGATTCTCCACTTGCGTTACTAGCAAGAAGTAACTGCGGTAATACTCTTATCTTTTCATCATAAGACAAACTGTCTAATAAATAAGAATATGCTTGTATAGAATGATGATTATTATTAGACAAAGCAATATGCAAAGCTGAAACATTACCACTACTTCTACCGAAAACAAGAGTTTCTCTAACACTAGAAGGAAGTAAAGATAGTTTTTCAGACATCATTATTATATTTTTACTGCATACTCCACTCTCCATTAAGTGGTATAACGCGCACTCTGAAATACCACCATGTAACAAAGTTTCTAATCTTGATAAACTCTCACTTCCTACAATATCACCATCACTACATTCGTAGACCATTAATTCATGTTCTTTGGGAGCATCTAGTAATCGCTCAAAATATTCAGCATAACAATTACTACCAATAAACTTACGTAAAGAAAATTTATCTTCGTCCAAGAAAAAACTTGGATCACTAACTTCACTACGAGCAGTAACATTAGTCTTGTTTGGATCAAAAAAATGAACTACATACCTATATTCATCATTACCCAGATGATTAGTCTTTAATTTACAAACAACCCTTAATGCCATTACATGACTACAACTACTCAACAAAAATGATCTTTGATTATTAACATTAATATTTGTGGCAACTTCATGCAAAAAACAACCAAATCTATCGCAAACTATAATATACTTATTGGATGATTTATTTATCAAAATATTGTATAGACTATGAATATTACTAGGAGCCGCTTTCCTTATTGATTCTATATTTCCAAACAAATCATGAATTCTAAATTTTCTACCACTATTATGGCATTTAATGCCCTCAGAAACATATAAAGCGGATAAATGCGTGCAAAAAATACCCTTGCCATCCACCTGAACCTTGGAGTTTAATTCAGCGATACCACTGACGTGCTTATCAGACATATATGGCTCGCTCTTGTCAGAAGATAACAAGATTTCACCAGAGAAAGAGGAAACTCGTACCGGGAAATCACTGGAGCACGCCATACTACATCTCCAAAATACTTATAACTGTAGGAAATAGATAATAACTCCAGTAGGTTACATAATCATCAGAAAAAAATAAATGCAATAACCTCAATAATTTGTATAGTTTTTAGTTATCTGCATGCATGCGCAAAAGATATGCCGGCGCGAGGCCGGCATAGCAATAATCAAAGTGTAGTAAAATATGACTCAATTAATCAATACTATGAAAAAATTAATCAATATCTTATTTATAATTACTATCCATGTATATATAATGCAGCCAAAAATACCAATTGATTCTATGTACCTTTTAAGTATTTAACATCATTGGAAAAGCACCAGTTAATATGTAAAACATTACATGACATATACCCACATACATAACAATCCTTGCTATCCAATTAAACAAAAATATTTACCATTATCTTTGCCATATAACAGCAACCATTACATCACTGCTATCTAATGAACATGTGTAATAATAGTGTTTGTTACACAATCACAAAAATAGCCAAAAAATATAATATATCCCACATAATATCAAATTGTCATGCTTTAATAGAGTGTATGAGCCTTCAAAAAAACACCACATCCATTAAATAAAATAACTTCTAAAAATTAGACATAGACTTGCTATAATAACAGATAATAGTAATAACTGTATTAGTAATTCATGACAGGTACAAAACAGTTCCCCCATACTAGCTTTTAATTTGCATATTAATTTTAGTTATTCTTAAATGATTATCAAATTACACAATTATCATTATGGCAATCAACAAAAATTAAAACTAATATGGTGTTTACAGAGATAATATTTATGGTGCTTAAACACAACAAAATTTCAGGAAACAATAATAAATATAGGAATAATACAGTAGACACCAAGAACGCAAATTCAGTGTATTATGAATTTATAACCTCTCCTAATTGCACAAGGAAACTTTCGTATTTCACGATCCCAGCATCACCATCACTTGCAAGATCTATATACTCATCTGTATGTCTTACATTTTCTAATATAGATAGCAATTCTGATAACACATCAACAGTAAATCCCCTCAATATACTAAGGTAAAAATCAACTGTTCCTTCATTTGCAAACAATATGCCTGTAACTCCACAAGAATCCTTGGCAGCCAAGAGATCTGGGCACTTAGATTGGCTAATCATACTTAATAGAGAACAATATTCCCTGATAGAATCTACATTATTATTTCTGAGAGCCTCAAATAAACCATTACTACCACGGCCGGATCCTGCAAACAATATATCAAACACCATTCTTTCAATATGGTCCCCAGAAATCAAATTACCCAAAGATACTAATCTTTCCAATAATTTACCAAAAGAACAAATTGTAGATGGCCTATCATTATGCATAGCCATACATAGTCCAGTAATACCTCTACTGTTGACAGACATAAGTATATTAAAAATCATTCCAGCAATATCTAATGCTGGAACTTCATCAGAAAGATAGATTAATCTATCGAGTAGACCACCAAAAGCAGCAACTGCAGATGCACGTCCCTCCTGCATAGCCATAAATAATCCACTTACATATCCATCATCAGATTTTAGTACAGTAAAAATCATTTTAGCAATGTCTGATGCTGGCACTTCATAAGAAAGACTAATTAATCTATCTAGTAGTATCCCAAAAGCAACAATTGCAGACGAACACCCCTCCTGCATGGCTATAAACAATGCAGTACTAGGTTCAATGCCACTAGACTTAGAAGTTAACAAATCAAATATAATATCAGCCAATCTACTAGCAGGTATTTCTACCCTCAACGAAAGCAACATATCCAGCAAATTAGCAAAAGCACAGATAGAATCAGCCTTATCTTCTTGCACAGCTAAAAAAAGTCCTGATTCTCCACGTTCATTACTAGCAATAAGTAAACGTGGCAATACTTTTATCTTTTCAGCGTCAGATAAATTGTCTAACAGATAACAATATGCCAATATGGAATTATAATTATTATTAGACAAAGCAACATGCAAAGCTGAAACATTATTACTACCTCTACCTAAAACAACAGTTTCTCTGACACTAGAAGGAAGTAAAGATAGTTTTTCAGACATCATCATTATATTTTTACTGCATACTCCCTTCTCCATTAAATGGTATAACGCGCACTCTGAAATACCATCATGTAACAATGTTTCTAATCTTGATAGACACTCGCTTCCTACAACATCATCACCACTACATTCGCAGATCATTAATTCACATTCTTCAGGAGCATCTAGTAATCGTTCAAAATATTCACTGTAATAATTATTACCAATAAACCTACGTAAAGAAAACTTATCTTCATTCAAGAATGAACTCGGATCACTAACTTCACTACGAGAAACAACATTAGTTTTGTTTGGATCAAAAAAATGAATTACATATCTACGTTCACTGTTGCCTAATTGATCAGTTTTTAATTTACAAATAACCCTTAATGCCATTACATGGCTACAACTACTCAACAAAAACAATCTTTGATTATTAACAGCGGTATTTGTAGCAATTTCATGCAAAAAATAACCAAATCTATCGCAAACTATAATATATCTATTAGATGATTTACTTAACATCTGATCATACAGAACATGAACATTGGCAGGAGCAGCCCTCCTTATTGATTCCATACTTCCCAATAAATCATGTACTCTAAGTTTTTTAGTATCATCACGGTGTTTGATGTTTTCAGAAACGTATATAGCTGATAACTGAGAGCATACAATACTATTGCCATCTATCTGGACCTTAGAGTTTAACGGAGCAATTTCACTGACGTACTTATTATAAGATATGTATGGATCACTCTTGTCAGAAGACGACAAGACCTCACCAGAGAAAGAGGAAATCCGTACTGGAAAACCACTAAAGCACGCCATCTTATCTCCCCAAAATACTTACACTTATAACTATAGGTAGCAATGATCTAAGCAGGTCACCCAATCCAGAAAAAAAACAACTGCAATAATATTCATAATTTATTTACTCATATTACTCATATGCACAAAAGATATATGTAAAAATTACGTAAGCACGAGGTGTACATGGTAAGAATCAAAGTATAGTTAATATAACTTAATAAATTAATTAATATTATAAAATAAAAAAATTATCCCGATCACGATCATTATCAAAAACTATAAACAATGGTCACGAAGCACCATCGTGATTACTACATGTGGATAGTGGATAATTAAAAAATTAATCAATACCTTACTTATAATTACTATTTATATATAGTAATAGCATCAACCCAAAACATCAACTAATTCTATGTGCTTGTTAAGCAAGTACCCGACCTCACCAGAGAAAGAGATAATTGTGTCAGTTATACTATGGATAAATATTATATGATACGTACCTATACAGACGCGACATAAAAATCTTTACCTCCCAATTACAAAAAAAATATCTACTACTAGCCTTGTCTACAACGGCAGACGCTACATCACTGCTATCTAATAAACACATTTAATATTAGTGCTTGTAATAAACTTACATAAAAAAACACCCAAACCCAATAAAAGATATAATACATACCACATAATATAAAATTATTATTCCCTAGTAGAGGGTAAAAAATCTTCAAAGAAAGTAGCAATAGCGGTACTAATAATTAATGATAAGTACAATAAAGTCACACTATACTAACTTTTACTTCCTAGATTAAGCTTAGTTATTTTTAGATAATTCTCGAATTACGCAATTATCATTATGATAATTGACCAAAATTAAAATCGCAATACAGTGTTTACAGAGATAATATTTACGGTGCTTAGATACAACAAAAGTTGAGGATTTAGCGTATTATGAATTTACAATTTCTCCTAATTGCAGAAGAAAACCTTCGTATTTTAAGGCCCTAGCTCCATCATCACTTGCAAGTTCTGCATACTCATTTGTATGCCTCGTATCTTCTAATATAGACAGCAATTCTGATAACACATCAACAGTAAATCCCCTCAATATACTAAGGTAAAAATCAACTGTTCCTTCATTTGCAAACAATATGCCTGTAACTCCACAAGAATCCTTGGCAGCCAAGAGATCTGGGCACTTAGATTGGCTAATCATACTTAATAGAGAACAATATTCCCTGATAGAATCTACATTATTATTTCTGAGAGCCTCAAATAAACCATTACTACCACGGCCGGATCCTGCAAACAATATATCAAACACCATTCTTTCAATATGGTCCCCAGAAACCAAATTACCCAAAGATACTAATCTTTCCAATAATTTACCAAAAGAACAAATTGTAGATGGCCTATCATTATGCATAGCCATACATAGTCCAGTAATACCTCTACTGTTGACAGACATAAGTATATTAAAAATCATTCCAGCAATATCTAATGCTGGAACTTCATCAGAAAGATAGATTAATCTATCGAGTAGACCACCAAAAGCAGCAACTGCAGATGCACGTCCCTCCTGCATAGCCATAAATAATCCACTTACATATCCATCATCAGATTTTAGTACAGTAAAAATCATTTTAGCAATGTCTGATGCTGGCACTTCATAAGAAAGACTAATTAATCTATCTAGTAGTATCCCAAAAGCAACAATTGCAGACGAACACCCCTCCTGCATGGCTATAAACAATGCAGTACTAGGTTCAATGCCACTAGACTTAGAAGTTAACAAATCAAATATAATATCAGCCAATCTACTAGCAGGTATTTCTACCCTCAACGAAAGCAACATATCCAGCAAATTAGCAAAAGCACAGATAGAATCAGCCTTATCTTCTTGCACAGCTAAAAAAAGTCCTGATTCTCCACGTTCATTACTAGCAATAAGTAAACGTGGCAATACTTTTATCTTTTCAGCGTCAGATAAATTGTCTAACAGATAACAATATGCCAATATGGAATTATAATTATTATTAGACAAAGCAACATGCAAAGCTGAAACATTATTACTACCTCTACCTAAAACAACAGTTTCTCTGACACTAGAAGGAAGTAAAGATAGTTTTTCAGACATCATCATTATATTTTTACTGCATACTCCCTTCTCCATTAAATGGTATAACGCGCACTCTGAAATACCATCATGTAACAATGTTTCTAATCTTGATAGACACTCGCTTCCTACAACATCATCACCACTACATTCGCAGATCATTAATTCACATTCTTCAGGAGCATCTAGTAATCGTTGAAAATATTCACTGTAATAATTATTACCAATAAACCTACGTAAAGAAAACTTATCTTCATTCAAGAATGAACTCGGATCACTAACTTCACTACGAGAAACAACATTAGTTTTGTTTGGATCAAAAAAATGAATTACATATCTACGTTCACTGTTGCCTAATTGATCAGTTTTTAATTTACAAATAACCCTTAATGCCATTACATGGCTACAACTACTCAACAAAAACAATCTTTGATTATTAACAGCGGTATTTGTAGCAATTTCATGCAAAAAACAACCAAATCTATCGCAAACTATAATATATCTATTAGATGATTTACTTAACATCTGACCATACAGATCATGAATATTACCAGGAGCAGCTCTCCTTATTGATTCCGTACTTCCCAGTAAATCATGGACTCTAAGTTTTTTAGCTTTATTATGGTATTTAATGCTTTCAGAAACGTATAAAGCTAT